>JAENZL010000052.1 GCA_016841265.1 Methanobacteriota archaeon
GATATTCAAGCCCCTTCCTCGGCTCCGAAGGAGACAGGGAGGGGTAGTTGACTAACTTATATTTAGCTCTCAGATCATTTTAGCCCTCACCCACACTTTGGCTCTTATCCTCTTTTTGGTCCTCACCCACTCTTTGGCTCTTATCCTCTTTTTGGTTCTCCCCCTCACCTTCTTCCAATCCGTAATACTTGCTCAATATTTTACGAGTATTGTAGGAAACTTTCACGTCCGTATCCTTTCCGGGAACGTAATACGCGAAATGGTGTATCTCGTTACCTGGAGTCGGTTTTCCTTTCGCCCGGATCTTGAAGATCTTGGACGCATGGAACTTGAATAGATAATTCACATAGTATGCCCGAAGCCCGGTCTCTTCCCTGAGCTCCCGGATTGCCGTCTGGATGCTTGCTTCCCCTTTCTTCGGTTTTCCCCCGGGAAGCCGGTAGTAACCTCCCGAACTGCTCACCAGCAGGACACCTTTGTCAGTTTCAACTACTACAGAGCCTCTACGGTTGTCATATGCACTGGAAATAAGTGTTACCCCCTTAAAAAGATTGAATTCCCCTAATTTATACTAATGGTAGTTGTTTTTTTCCGGAATTATTTAAAGCATTCGATAGGGCAAATTTTCTTGCTGGAAATCTCATTTTCTTAACAGAAATTATTATAATCAGAATACTGTTCTGGATCATTATTACTGCACTTAAATACCTTTGATTCATAATAGAGGCTTTTTTAAGGGTATTTGAGTCCAAAAAATTGATAAAAAAACTCCTTTAGAAAGAAAAGATGTTTTAATGCAGCCATACAGGGCTCAAAGCAAGTAATTTAATATGAAACAATTTTTATAGAAATGGATCTATTTATAGTGATAAGTATAACTCGAAAGTATAACTCGAAAGTATAACTCGAAAGTATAACTCGAGGGGAATCACGATGAAAATCCGGCCTGTCTCCGGGGGGAATGGCAGGCTGACTACTGATTGAGGGGGGAATCAGGCTTTGGCAGAAACATCCGACTTATTGATCTTCTGGGCTGTTGTTATAGCCCGTTTCCTGATTCCGCTTACCATTCCACGCTACCCCCTCCCGGGTGTGCTGGTTTCCCTGGTCCTGGACATGGTCGACCAGACGATCTTCCAGCTCTTCACGGACCTGCCCCTGGAAGGCTACCAGAGCTATGACAAGGCCCTCGACATTTATTACCTGACAATTACCTACCTTTCGACCCTGCGTAACTGGTCGAACCTCTACGCCTTCAAGCTGGACCGCTTCCTCTTCTACTACCGGCTGGTAGGCGTAGCTATTTTCGAACTCGTACACCTGCGCTACCTGCTGCTTATTTTCCCCAACACCTTCGAGTACTTCTTCATATTCTATGAAGCCGTCCGCCTGAAATGGGACCCGAAGGTGCTGACAAAAAGCAAATTGATCGCCGCAGCAGCCCTTATCTGGATTTTCGTCAAACTACCTCAGGAATACTGGATCCACATAGCCCAGATGGACACCACCGACTGGATAAAAGCCAACCCGGCTAACGCACTCGTCCTGGTTGCCTGGGCTGCTTTCCTGCTCGGCATGGCCTGGTGGCTGCTCCGGGACCTCCCCCCTGCCCGGAAGGGTCTGGAAATCGAAGCTCTCCCGGTCGCAGCCGCCCCGGTTGTAGGCCCCCTGCCAGAGACCGTGAAAAAAGAGCGGGAACGCCTCATTACCAGGCAGGTGCTCGAGAAGATTGTGCTGATCTCTCTCCTGAGCATCATCTTCGCCCAGGTACTTCCGGACGTGCGGGCAAACAGCGTCCAGTTAACCATTGCCGTGGCTTTCATCATCATCGTAAACACGGCCATGAGTCACCGGATGTCCCGGCGTGGGAGGCACTGGAAGTCCATCATGCAGGAATTTATCGTGATGTCGGTGGTAAACGTCGGCCTTATCGTCCTTTTTAGCATCCTCATCCCCATGTACAACGGCTCAATCAATCTTGGGAACACGCTCTTCTTCATCATGCTCCTGACCCTGATCGTCACCCTCTACGACCGCTACTGGCAGCTTCATGTTAATAACCATAACAACAACCACTCCGGCGGAGAGGGAAAAAACGAGTGAAGAAAAATTTATGAAGAAAAATGCAACACTGTTTTCCAGCACATTTACGACTCATACTTCGGGGACAATCAGAACGTTTATGAAGCAGTTGCCTGAAGATTTCGAGCTCAAAGTACGATGTTGACATTTCTTTGTCTCTTAGCTCATTTTACTTCCACAGCGATTTATAAATATTATCGAGACACAAAATATCTACGTGAAAACATGACTGAAACGGAGCTTCTAAGGAAAATATCCGATGACCTGGATTTCCTCAAGAAAAAAATCCTCGAAATAGAAGAGAGTCTTGAGGCAATAGACAGCGAACTGCATCCAGTAAAAGAAGAGTACCTTGAAAGGTTGAATGAAATAAAAAAGGAAGGCACTGTTTCTGGAAACGAGTTTGAAAAGAAATTCGGGGCAAAACTCTGAGACGTTCATTTGAATTCATTTCTTCTTCTCTCCTTAATTACACAAAACCCCCTCACTCCTACAAGTAATTTTATATATATCAAAACCAAATTTACACCAATGGACGCCTTCTGGTCCCGATCCAACACCCTGGGTGCAAGACAGAGAGCCTTCTCATGGCGAATAGACCGCAGGGGAAACATTTTCATAAAGAGGAAGTTCAGGAATGCCCGCTTCCCCAGGATTGATAAGATCAGTTACAACCACCTGAACAGGCTCGATGAATTCATGCAGGACAGGGAATGGAAGGACCTGGCAAACAATGCCGTAAACCTGTACAGGGGAAGGGAAAAAGAGGGGATCGGAAAGTTCCTCTACCGGATGAGGCCCGAGGTCCCTTACGCCCAGCTCTCAAGCCAGCTAGGGTCTATTTTTTACCAGTCGGAAGTCTGGGAGTGGAACGAGCAGAAAAGGGGGATGAAGTTCCTGCTGCTGGAAGGGGACTGGCAGGAAAAGACGCTTGAGTATTACCGGAGTTCGCTGGAGCAAGCCCCTGACCCGAAGTTCGAAAGCAGTTTGTGGAGACGGTTTTCGAATGGTGGAGAGGCTGAAGAAAATGTAGAGCAGACGATGCTCTCGACTTTTTTTAGATTTTGAGTGAAGTTGGTGGGCTTCTGTAAGCAGGCTTCTAAACCTGAAAACGGTTAGAAAAACTGGTAATAACTGGAACCAATTGGGGCCAATTATAAAATGATTGCTGAGTGGATACTACGCCAGCAACCTGCTCCCTACCCATTTCTCACAAGGAGTAGACGAAGAATCCCCCACTCAGCTTGCTTCGATCTCTAACTCGATTCCTCCGAATCTCCCTGCAATAAAGTTGTATATGATTCCTATAAGCAAGCCTGCATTCATTTTTATAAAAATTTCCCTGTAACGACGGTCCACAACTCTGCTTATTTTAATACAATCCGGGAAGATTTATAGAAAGGTAGGGGGCTTGAACCCTGTGAGGTTCAGGATTTTTGGTTTTGAAGGAAAACATGAATGGGTTTTGCGGCTGATTTCTGAGAAAACAGGGCAGCGGGAATAGTGTATCAAACCTGTCTTTCCCACTTGCGAAGCAAGTGGTTTTTCCCGTAAAAAAGTGACATAAAAATGCCCAAATTTTTGTGGGAATTAGGACTTGTAAAACCAATAGAAGATGCAATAAATAATTTAACCATTGGAGCCAAGTAATAACTATGGACGTTCTTGAAACACTGAAAGAACATGAAATTTTGATTAAAGGGAAATTCGGGGTAAAACGAATCGGCATATTTGGGTCTTTTGCCAGAGGAGAAGAAAAAGCTGGCAGCGACATTGACGTACTTGTGGAATTTGATGAAACAAAAACCACTTTTGATAATTACATGGACCTTAAATTTTATCTTGAAGACCTTTTCAAAAGGGAAGTTGACCTGGTTATCGAATCCTCGGTCAAGCCCCGGCTAAAAGACAACATCATGAGAGAAGTAGTATATGCCTGAAGATTATTCTGTTTTTATCGAGGACATTCTTGTTTCCATCGAAAAGGTTCAAAGATACGTCAAATGCTTTTCATTTGAAGAATTTTCTCTGGATGAAATGCGGATTGATGCCGTCCTGCGCAATCTGGAGATCATCGGAGAGGCTGCAGGTCGTATCTCACCCACAATAAGGGAAAGATATCCGGAAATTGAATGGAGAAAAATTGTAGGTTTGAGAAATATTCTGATTCATGAATATGCAGGAGTAAACCTATAAATTGTCTGGGATATCGTAGGGAATAAGCTTAATCCTTTGAAAGATGAGCTCACAATAATGCTGGAAGAACAAGGACAAGAAGAAATAAAATGAATCATGAGGAGTTTTCTCTCAGTAACTTAATTATGACATGAAAAGGAAGATAACTTCCTAAACATAAGGAATTCAGGAATGTGTTTAAGATATCTCTATTTTCTATTATTTTTCATAATAAGGGAAAAGCCGCTCGCCTCTGGCGAGCGTGGTTGCTGCCCGGATTAAGAACTCGATGGTTTCACGGGTTTCGATCCCAAAATCACAAACCTGCGTTTTATCTGGATCTCCACTTTCCTTTTACTCCGAATATATGCTTTCAAGCACCTTATCCACCAGCTCCCCTATTAATGGCAGACTGAATTTTTTCCCCCTGAAGGCCTGGTACATCAAGAAGAACCACATGAAAATGGGTATAATGCTTAAAAACAGGACACTGCTTAAAAACTGCGTGAAGATTTCGGCTGGCGCATAAAGGAAAAGGTAAATAATCGATATGGGGTTGAGGTTAATTACCAGATACGCCAGGAAGCCGAACTCTCCGAAGAAAGCTTGCAGGATACTGAGAATGACGGAAAGGACCATGAATGCCAGAACTGATTGCAGCGCATGAAACCTGACGAATTTGCTTCTGGTTTCGATAACGAAGAAGAGCAGGCCTGTTAACCAGGTGAGCGTGTAAGACAGGACGGCTTCGGTGTTTTCGTTCAAACCCATAGACGTCCCGGAAGTTTTCTTAGAAACCGGCTTAGACGTTTGCTGTTCACTGTCCAGTAAAGACCCCCCAATAAAGTAGCATAAACTTAGCTTACAATTGTCAGATACACTTAGCTTACAATTGCTATAATTATTATAATTACTTGATTATACAAAAAGGATTACCCAATGGATAAAAATAAGAGTGCATAGCTCGAATTTTCGAACCTGCTTTTTACACTCTGGTACTCAGTTTCCTGTAGTTATCCACCAGTTTTGCAATCGGGAGCTCTTTTCCGTGGCCCGGGTAAAAGGTCGCACAGTTTGTTTCGGCAAGCTTTTCCCAGCTTCTAAAAAGCTGTTTTTCATCGTTGGCAAAGGGGGGGAAAACCGTCCAGGACATTACATTGAAAAGCGTGTCCCCGACAACTGCATCTTTGTTTTCCAGGATCACGGAAATCGAACCCGCGGTATGGCCAGGTGTGGGGATTACCTTTGCTTTTACTCCGGGGAGGTAGTCTTTCAGGTCATACTCGCTTTTGATTACGAGATCAGCTTTTAAGGGAGAGTATTTTGCCTTTGAGGACAGAAGGCCTTTTGCCACTCCTGATATGACTTTCGAAAACCACATGGTGCCTTTCGGAAACGGGGTGTAACCCTTTTCCAGGTTCCCGGCCTCGGCTTCGTGGACCAGGACCTTTGCCCCGCTGCGTTCCCTTATTTCAGCCAGGCAGCCGACGTGGTCGGAATGGGTGTGGGTGAGGATGACCAGTTTAAGGTCAGAGAATTTCAGGTTGTTTTGCTTCAGGGCTGCTTCAAGTTTATTAATATTTCCGCTGCAGCCAGCGTCGACAAGGACTGAGGAAGCTCCGGCTGTGAGGAGGTAGGCGTTGGAATTACCCATTGGGACGGCAGTCAGGGTATAGGATTTTTCCGGGGGCATGGTTTTGAATTCCTGAATATGATTCTGTTTAGCAACAAGGTTTAGCAACAAGGTTTAGCAACAAGGTTTAGCAACAAGGTTTAGCAACAAGGTTTAGTGATAATGTTTGACGACAATGTTTGACGATACCTATGAGTTTAACTTTCAAGCCATCCTTTTTATATCTTTTTACTTTTTTTAAAACTATTTCACCGGATAAGGCGAAGGAAAATTCAAGTTCATCCGCATTGGCCGGAATACGAGGGGAACCAAACTATTTAAAAAAATCGGCATTCCATAAGTAAATATAGTAGCACTGTACCAAATGGTAAGAAAAGGCTATAGTTCAGAGGTAGTTTAGCAAAATGGACGGTATCAGTTTTTTCATTTATTCATTCATGTCAATTTTTGTAGTCGTAAGCCCGATCAGTGCAGTCGTGACCTTCATCTCCCTGACCAGCAAAATGACTTTCGATGAAAAGAATGATATAGCAAATAAAGCCATCGTTCTGGCCTTTCTTATAGCCCTCTTTTTTGCATTCACAGGGAACATAATCCTCGAACTCTTCAGTATCAATGTCGATTCCCTGAGGGTTGCCGGGGGAATCCTGCTCTTCAGCATTGCCTTTGATATGATGAATGCCAAGGTTTCATCAGAAAGGATAACAGAAGAAGAGATCAAACAGTCTGAAGAAAGGGAAGACATATGGGTTTTTCCGATAGCTCTTCCACTCCTGTCCGGGCCAGGGACGATCAGTGCAGTAATCGTGCTGATGGGCAGTGCGGGAGGAGTCGAACAGAAATTGATTATAGTCCTGGCAATTGTCCTTGCTTTTGCAATCTGCCTTGTAATCTTCCGCTTCTCCAGGAGGATTCACAAGCTTATAGGCTACAACGGAATGCTGGTTTTCACCAGGCTCATGGGGCTCTTCCTTGCAGCCCTTGCAGTGGACCTTGTTTCCACAGGGGCGCTGAATATCGTAAGAAGCATCTGACCTCAACTTACTTTTTTTACGGGGGACTTTTCACCAGTGATTTTTTTACTGGTGTCCGTTCCCGTTATACCGCCGGCCCACGTACTCGAGAAGTTTGCTGCCTGTAAGCCGCTCACTGGACGGCCCGATCCGGATGTAAAACTCCTCGTCTTTTTTGTTTGGCGTCATGAAGACGGCTTCGTCACTTTTCCGGCAGTCGACTTCCAGGATCTTTTTTTCGCCTACCGGGACGAGGGCGTATTCGATAAGGGGGGCATAGGCAAGGCCTATATGCTGCTTGATGAGCTGCTTGAAATGGAGGAGGAACTTGTCCTCGTTCGGGAAACCTTCGTTTTCGATTCCCAGGACTTCCCCCTCGTTGGAAACGCCGACCAGGAGGGTCCCACCGTCGGTGTTCAGGTAGGCGACGAGGGTCTTGAGGACAGCATGTTCGATATTCCAGTCCGGCTTGCCTGACATGAGGTTCATGCGGAGCGTGGACTTGAACTCCAGTTTCTTGCTCTCACCTCTGCGGATGAGTTCCAGGACGTAGTCGGAGTCGTTTGCAAGCTGGACAGCTTCCCGGATATGGGCGATCTTCTCCTCGATGTGGGCAAGGTTCTTGGGGTAGGTGGATAGCCTGCACTCGAAAACGCTGAGCTGGGCAATCAGTTCACTTATCAGGCCCTTGACCATAAGGATCTCTTTCTGGGTCTGCAGGTCCGGGAGGTAGAGCCTGCTGTGGGACAGGGAATTGAGGTCAACGGTGGAAGGAAGCGCGGAAAAAGAGTCACTTGCCCCCGAAATCACGACGACCCCCGTACCTTCCCCGGCTCCCGCACAGGTATCGGCGTAAGCATCATCATAAGCATCAGCGTAGGCATTGGCAATTGCATCCCCGGACGGAAATGCAGGCCCTTCCGAAACTTCGCTTCCAGGCAGTTTTTCCTCTGCAGGACTTTTTGGCCTCCGGATGAAACCCCTGGCTTCCCAGGCTTTTCGGATCTTCCGGCCCAGGGGGTTGTTTAAGAAGTCCACAAGATAATCCGCACTCGCTTTTTCGGGATCAAGGACGAGCTGGATGTAAGCCGGGGGCTCCGCCTCCGCAAGGGGGGATGGGGACGAAACGGCGTTTGCGTCGTCGGAAAGGGGAAGGAAAAGAGTGTTTTCCAGTTTCCTGAACCCACTTTCCAGTGAAGGGTCAGGTAAATTGATGTCGAGCGTAATTTCCGATAAGTTCGTAGCTCTCAGCCCGTACTGGCTGCATAAGGAGTCAATTTCTTTTTCTACCATGGGTAATCGTGGGCGATAAAGGGGATTTTCTGATTTTTCTTAATGGCGCGGTTCAATTGCATTTACTTATTCAACAGGTTTTAATTCGGTTTTAAAACTAATATAGTTTTTTCTTCTCAAATTACTTAAAAATTTCATTTTTAACATGAAAGCTGATAACCTGAAGTTCAAAAAAACCATAGTCTCCAGGTTCAAAAAAGGTTAAGTTAACAATAAGGAGTTGAGAGTCAACATCGAACTGAACCTAAAAGGATGAATTGAAGTTCAGTGCTTGCTGAAAACCAGTAGAGAAAAGAATCCTTTAAATAATAAAAAGCCACGGTTAACCGCCGTGGCGTTTCATACCCTTTAAATTCAGGCTTTTACCTGCTCAACAGCTGCTGTGGAGAGCGTGGAAGATGAGGATACGGACGTTGTACAGCCGCATTTTCTGCAATAATAAAATGTATTCGAACCGAGTACCTGCTTCTTTAGCAAGGTACCGCACCTGCTGCATTTTGTGGGAAACTCAAGCATATTGTATCTCTCCCTTATATTATTCAAAGATCATTATCGGTTCAAGTCTTGCTGTTTTCTTTCTTGTCCAGTAGCCACAGACCTGGCAATACTGGAATTCCCCGAAACAATCGTTCTTCAGTTCGGAGTTACACTCCGGACATTTTTTCAACAATCCCGTTTTTCTTCCCCCCTCTTTACAGCTTTTTCCAGCTTTTTTACTGATTTTTCAGATATCAATTTCAGACAGTCGAATTTTGCTTCCAAACCCCAACTACTGCAAAACATATGGATAATCCAACCAGGCTATAGAATCCCTATGGAATATCTATAGAATGCCTATAGAATGCCTATAGAACACCTATAGAATATCTAAAGAATACCTATAGAATCCCCATGGAATACCTATAGAATACCTACAGAACACCATACTTCAAGCAAATATCTCACGTACTTTCCAGCACCATATTCAGGACTTCCCTGATTTCAGGTTGTATATCCCCATGGAAAGCAAAGTTGCAAACGGCATTTTCCCGTGTTAAAATAAAATTAATTTAAAAATTTTGTTTTGGGACATGCCCTTCCCCACACACAGGCCAAAGAGCCAGCGTGTTTTGCCTTATTCATAAATCATTATAGGCCCAAGCATTGCGCTTTCTTTTCTAGTCCAGTATCCGCAAACAGTGCAGTACTGGATATCTGTTCCGGGATCTTCTTTCAATTCGGAGTAACATTCAGGACAAAATTTCAGACTACCCATTTTCAATCCTCCCTTTTATACGATTTACCGGAAATTCCCTTGATACCCGGCTTTGAGACACACTGGAACAAAATATATTCCCTCTCAACCCCTTAAGAACCGTTTTTAAAGCTAAGGAATATTTACAGATATTTATATAGATGGATTCCCTTAAATACTTTTGCAAGATATTCGTTGCAACATTATATCTCGGAGGTATTAAAGAGTATTTTGAGCATTTTAACGCCGTTAAAACAATTTTTAAATTTAACACTGACTAAATATTTATAAACAACCTTTATATCCTCTCTTGTTGACTGTCCTATCTTACTGTGGATTTCATAGGAATACTATAACCTAATTCCGACTTGATATTATTTAAAACATTCGTTTAATCCATCAATTCATAGGCCCATATAACTGCTTAACTTTAACTGCCTCAATCTAAAAATTTCGATATTAACTTTCTGATTTTAACCCGGTCTTGATGTAAACCCGCCTGATTTTAACCCGGTTCCTATTTTAACCCGATTCTGATTTTAACGCAGACCTGATTTTAACCCGGTTCTGATTTTAACGCAGACCCTGTTCCTTTTCGGTCTCCAGGACTTTCAGAGTGATTTTCATGACCGAATCGGGGTTGAGGGATATGGAATCAATCCCCTCTTTCACCAGGAACTCCGCAAACTCCGGGTAGTCACTGGGAGCCTGCCCGCAGATCCCGCTGTGCTTTCCGTTGCGTTTTGCGCCCTGCACGGCCATGGACACGATCTTCATGACCCCGGGGTCCCGCTCGTCAAACTCGGCAGCCAGCAGTTCGGAGTCCCGGTCCACGCCCAGGGTGAGCTGGGTAAGGTCGTTGGAGCCTATGGAAAAGCCGTCAAAGAGTTCGCTGAACTCATCGATGAGGAGGACGTTGTTGGGAATCTCGCACATGACATAGACCTGGAGCCCGTTTTCTCCCCGAACAAGTCCGTTTTTCTCCATTTCGGCAAGTACTTTCCTGCCCTCTTCCAGGGTCCGGCAGAAGGGGATCATAAGGATGAGGTTTGTCAGGCCCATTTCGTCCCTGACCTTTTTCATGGCCCTGCACTCCAGGGCAAAGCCTTCCCTGTAGCGCTCGTCAAAGTAGCGGGAAGCCCCCCGAAAGCCGATCATGGGGTTGCTCTCCTCCATTTCGAAGTAGCTCCCCCCGAGGAGGTTTGCGTACTCGTTGGTCTTGAAGTCGCTCATGCGGACCACCACGGGTTTAGGGTAGAAAGCCGCGGCAATCGTGGAAACCCCTTCGGCAAGCTTCTCGACAAAATACGCTTCCTTCCCTGCAAAGCCCTTTGTCAGGCTTTCGATTTCTTCCAGGACTTTTTTGTCTGCGATCTTTTCCGGGTGGACAAGGGCCATGGGGTGGATTTTGATGTAGCTGTTGATAATGAACTCCAGCCGGGCAAGCCCGATCCCGTCGTTCGGGATCATGGAAAAGCTGAAAGCCTCTTCCGGGTTTGCCAGGTTCATCATGATCTCGGTCTTCGGCCGTTCCAGGTCTTTCAAACTGAGGGTGTCCACATGGAAAGGCAGGATGCCGGCATAGACAAGCCCCTCTTCTCCCGTACAGCTCACGGTTATTTCCTTGCCCGTGCTGAGGATCTCGGTTGCATCCCCTGCCCCGACCACCGCAGGAATCCCGAGTTCCCGGCTCACGATTGCAGCGTGGCAGGTCCGTCCACCTTTGTTCGTGACAATGGCAGCCGCCGTTTTCATTACCGGTTCCCAGTCCGGGGTCGTGGTGTCCGCGATCAGGACCTCTCCCGGTTTAAAGGAAGGCAGGACTGAAACGTCAGGTACAACGTGAGCTTTCCCGGCTGCGATTTTATCCCCTACACTACTCCCCCGGACAAGCACTTCGGACTTCTCTTCCAGGACATAGGTCTCAAGCACGTCTCTCCTGCGCTGGGACTGGACGGTCTCGGGCCTTGCCTGCACGATAAAGAGCTCACCTGTTTCCCCGTCCTTCGCCCACTCGATATCCATGGGCCGGGCTTCCCCGTACCTGTTCGAGTAGTGGTCTTCGATTGCAATCGCATATTCCGCAAGTTTCAGGACCTCGGCATCACTGAGGCAAAAACGCATCCTCTCAACCTCAGGGACGTCCACGTTCCGGGTCAGGACCTTGGAATCCCCGCGCCCGTAGATCATCTTGATTTCCTTGCTCCCGACTTTCTTCCGGATAATAGGCTTATACCCCTCCCGGAAAGTCGGCTTGAAAACGTAAAACTCGTCAGGGTTGACCTGCCCCTGGACAATATTCTCCCCAAGCCCGTAAGCCCCCGTGATAAATACAACATCCGGGAACCCGGTCTCCGTGTCCAGCGTAAAGATCACCCCGCTTGAGGCCAGGTCTGACCTGACCATCTTCATGACCCCGATGGAAAGCGCCACCTTGAAGTGGTCGAACCCGTTCGTCACCCGGTAAGAGATCGCCCGATCCGTAAAAAGTGAAGCAAAACAGCGCACGCAAGCATCCCTCAGCGCAGGGTAGCCCCGGATGTTCAGGTAAGTCTCCTGCTGCCCCGCAAAAGAAGCCGTAGGAAGGTCCTCTGCCGTCGCCGAACTCCGCACAGCCACATCCGTCTCCTCCCCGTACTCCTCGCAGAGCCGGTCATAAGCCCCCTTAATCTCCTGCCAGAGCCCGTCAGGAATTCCCGCCTCCAGGATCAGGTCCCTTGCAGCCTTCCCCCGCTTCGAAAGCTCAGCCACGTCCGAAGTATCAAGCCCCTCCATAACCTTCTTCAACTTCTCCAGAATCCCCCCTGCCTCCAGCAGCTTCCAGTAAGCCTCCGCAGTAATCGAAAACCCGTTCGGGATCTTAATCCCCTGTCCGGTGAGTTCCCTGTACATTTCCCCGAGCGATGCATTCTTCCCGCCCACAAGCGGGACGTCGTCTATCGTGGTTTCGCTGAACCAGCGGATGTAATTGGTATCAGGCATGTTCCCTTCCCCGTTCTTTGAAATTATAATATGGAGTTGATTTTATTTATGCGTTGGTGGGGGAAGTGGGTTGGTGGGAAGGTGTGGGGAGGGGAGGAGAAAGAGGGGAGTTTATATGAGAACAGATGGGAACATTTAAAGCTAGGTTTTTTAATCCGCTTTTATCGAGTACCGGCGTACTCACCGGCCGAAGGCCGGCCTTTGCAGGACTGAAATAAAAAATAACTTGAAATTGAAGTCACAAACAGAATTTCTTCTTTTGAAAATTTGAAAGGGAGCAGTTATTTTACTAACCATTCTCGATACTTGTATTTTCTATAAATAAATATATGGATCAAAACAAAGTATTGTATTAAGTATGGCTAAAATGAGTGATCATCAGAAAGTTGTGATACTAAAATCTCTTTATGTTAAAGAGAAAGAGGAAGAGATTAAGAAGTATTGTAACGATCTTGGTAAACGTCCATTGGAACTAACGTATCTGGAAGCTGAAGAATTAATTTCTAAATTGAACTTGGCTTATTAATTTCTGAACAGTCCCACATTCTTTGGCATTAAAATCCCGAGGACAGGAAGGGGAAGTGTTTCTATGTGCCTGCGGAGGAGATCAAAGTTGCGCTGGCGCACCCCGCTGCAAACAACTGGGTATTCGACTGAAATAAATTGCGGCAAACAATTTATTATAATATTTTTCATGTGATACCTGCCTAAGTTGCGGGATCTACAGACGAAGGCCAGGCCCGGAACCGTGGAAAAAAAGAGTTCAAAAGAGCGGGCCTAATTTGCAGGATTCGTGATCTTAAAATCTCTATGATATCTCAGATTTTTTAGATATTTTTCAATCTCATTCGAATTATCTGTAGCTTCTGATTGAATATTGGTAGCTTTAACAAAATAAACAATGGGGTTACCCCCATCATTATATTCGATTTTTTCAATTAGATCTCCCTGGAATGATTCCACATATTTTTTAAAAGAAGAATAACCAAGTTTTTTCTCAGAAAAGGAAGGGTCGATTCGCTTTAAATTCATCTTTAAGTTTCCCATTAATATAGAATCTTCTTCCGAGCTCTTAATATAACGGATCATGATCTTCCTTCCATGAGTATCCGCAGGCGCATCTTCGGAATCTGATGAATCGGAAACATTTTCGGTCTCTTCCAGAGAATCATGTTCTGGCTGGCCCAGCAACTCAACAAGAGACTTGAACTCGGTGCAATTATTTTTAACAAGAGGCCCTACGGAATGATCAAATCCAATAACCACCACTTTTTTCCCCCTCTGTCTGATTTTTTGAAGAAGTGGTATGAAATCTGTATCTCCGGAACCTATGACAAAAGTATCTATATGCTTGAGTTGCTCAAGGCATTCCATTACATCAACTACGAGCTTCACATCCGCCCCATTTTTTCCCTGAGATGAGGTGTTGGGAAGATGGATTGTCTCAAACCCATGTGCTGTAAGGCTTTTCTGGTACTGTTTTAATTGAGAAATCTGCCAGTTCGCATATGCCTTTCTTACACAGATATCCCCTTTACTTGCAGCAAAATCAACAACAGGCCCAAGTGATAAAGGCCGTTCCCGAGAAGGATATACGTATTTGGAGGAAATAACCAGATTTTCAAAATCCAGGTATATCCCAACATTGCAGGTATTCAAATCCAAACCCCCATCAACTATCCAATCCAAAGGCTGAAGGCATTACATCTTTCAAAATGTAATTTGCTATATCAATTCTAATTGTAAATATGATAATGTCTGAAGAACTTGATCTTTGAAAAGATTGAATCATTTTGAAATCATTCTTGAGTTTCTCCTGAACAGGTTTAGAAAATTCCTCGAAATCACCGTACAAAAGTTCAAACCACTCCTCATGTACAAGGGCATGTTTTAATTCCAATTTCAGATGAGTTTCAAGTTTGGAAGGGACCTTTGATGGGTCACAATATTTGAGATAATTTTTAAGTTCATAGCTGAAATGTCGGTATAAAAGCTTGCATACAGACCCATTGGCATCTTTAAGAAATATAACCAGTGCTGAAAAGTTTGTTATCCCATCCTCTACTTCGTTAAGCCTGTTCAATACATCCCAGGAATAGCTTATTCCTTGATCATAAAAGGACACAAAGGACTTTTCAACATTATCACCATTTAATGAACGTCCAATCCCAAAACAGCGATCAAAATAGATAACTTTTGAATCTTTTAAATTGAACGATAAAAGCTCATCTTTTTCAGTTCTGTCAAGCTGTTGAACCTCCGAACGTATGTGCGTTGACTCAATAAAATCATTTATAGGGAAAGTTTCAGAGGATGCCAGATCTCCTAGAGCCAGAAATATGAGCTTGTCCATCACGGGACTGAAGCTTCCTGATAGCTTTTCTTCGCAAATTTTATTTTTACCCAATTCCCATTCACCATTGAGGAATTTGCCCAGAGCTGAAGGAGAAGCTTTTAAGAGGGAAAGTAATGGCAAAGTCAGGTTTTCCTCCTGCCAGCGGCGGTAATGATCCTCAAAAGCACTCAGTAAATTTATAAGAGTAGGGTATTGTTCAAATTGTTCTTGATTCAGGCGGGCTAGGATTTCCACATGAA
This sequence comes from Methanobacteriota archaeon, assembly GCA_016841265.1. Taxonomy (GTDB): domain Archaea; phylum Halobacteriota; class Methanosarcinia; order Methanosarcinales; family Methanosarcinaceae; genus MTP4. Next base: position 15,008 of record JAENZL010000052.1, read on the forward strand.
CTTTTATCCCTTTTTCAAAGTTCTCTATATACGGGAAATTGATTTTGATTCTTATGGGATAAAACTGGCTGATGGGTTCATTTTTAAGATCCATCCTCTCAAGTTTTCTCTTCATATAAAGTTCAAAGGACTGAATATCGAAATCTGGCAGTGCAGCCATACGTTCGTCAACGGTAGCGTCCATTTTTAATTTTTTTGATAGTTGGGGTGGACTTATATTAAACACATTTGTGTGAAGATATGTTTCAAGAAGGTTCTTTGCCTCAGAGGTTTCCCAGTTGCAGATGTCAAGATACCTAGGGAAAAAAACCTTCCTTTCAGTGAACACATATTCCAATAGTTCTTCACTGATATTGTTCTGGAAATATCCCTGAGACATTTTATCTATAATAACTTTCAAATCAAAATTTTCCAGGAATATTTGAACGATTTTCCCAAATGTTTCGAAACCAGGATTTATATGAAAATATTTTGTATCAGATCTCTGTCTGGGAGGCCTTTTCAGTTCAAAGGCAAAGATTCCCATTTCTTCGTATTTTTCACACACTTCCTTGGCGTGGACCCTGGATATTTCACCATTGATTTCACGTTCAAGTCGGGCGGGATATGAATAAAAATGTTTGTCATCTCCCCCATTTTCAAACATTTTACTTTCATTTTCGATAAAATAATCCAGTACCAGAAGTTCTTTTTCTGTGAGTTTATAGCAATTCACGTCATTCCTCCTAATTTAAGACAGGATTGATTGTGATACACTGAGCACAGCCCAGGGCATACAACCAGTAAAGCCTACATGACCAGTAATACTGGCTTTACTAGTAAGATGTATTTTACTAGTATAAATACTTTTGTAATAATTCAGGTAACTGCCCATAATAAATTGAGTTTTCTTGCAAAGAATAATACAAAAGAGATGGGCCGAATAACCTTTAGGAACTCGAACTTTTCTGATTCCAACCTTCTTTTCCCTTTTGTCTCGATATACAAAAGAAGGCCAGTCCGGGAATCGTGAAAAAAAGAGTTCAGAAGAGGCGGGCGACTTATTTGAGTTCAAATTTATTAGTATCAATCACGAAAATCCCGGCCTTCGGCCGTCGAGGGCCCCGGTTCCAGCTTGAAAATATTCAGAAGGGTAAACTGTCAAAGTTATCTCGATTTTCATAAAGGGGGGCCTGTTCTCTCAAAAGTCCGGAAATTTCTTCGAGGAGGCCAAGCATGTAAAAAAGTGCTTTCCGGCTCCACCGCCAAGCCGTTTTCGTATAAGTTTTCAGATTTTCAACAGCTGACACAGGCGGCCGACCTTCTCTTGAAAATTTTGGAAAATCTGATTTAGAAACCCGACGGCAGTACTATAATATGTTTGGTGTTATGCATACCTGAATTCTGCGGTATACAAGGAAATTTAGCATTTTTAATAATTCGCTCTATTATATATTTGAATACCTAAAAATCTTCTAAATATTTTGAAAGATCTCTAAGCAAGACAAAATCTACTTCACAATCTACAAAGGCCGAATGATAGATTTTGTTTACCACGAAAGCTTTTTGAACTTTCCATCCTTCTAGGTCTTGAACATTGAAATGATTGAGTACCTCTATTAGATTTTCCTTAATAAACTGTTCTTTTTTAGATAGCTTTCCAATGTATGACTTATTTCCATCAAAAAATGTATCTATTTCATACCTCATGTCATAAGGTCGGATTCTTTCATTCATGTTTTTTGCATCAATCACAAAGATTACTTTCTTATCAACATTAACGGTTAGTAAATCAATTTCCCCACAAGATGGCCTTTTTGGAAATGATCGAGATAACCTTTTAAAATTCAAAACGTTTGTCTCCACATTATTTTGCCCCAATGTTTTTTTTGCAATCTCCCCTGCCTCGATTTCCAGCTCTTTATCCAAATAGTTATGGATTTCTTTCAATGCTTTACTAATTTCACTATTTTTATCAATATTACAAGGAAAATCACCAGAAATTATTGAACTTCTCCATAGATTTAAAGAACCCAAACACATTTGATTTCCGTATAAATAGTCTCCAGATTTCAAATGAATTAAAGGACAAAGATTTAACCTTTCCTTTCTACGAAGCAAATTGGTAGGAACTAATTTATCATCAATCTTGTATGTATCAAAACCTAAACTTATGAAACTGAGTATTTTCTTGATTTCAGTTTCATTAATAATGTCCTCTTGATAATGTAACAAATATTCAACAAGTTCTTTTTCAGTTACTAAACTTAGAGGGAAATATGATTCATCAAACAAATCGCCTCGATGTAAAAGTGTTAATGTATTGATTAAATTTCGGAAAGAAAAATCGGTTTCTACTCTAAAGCTTTCATCTAAATATACTAATTTATCTAAGAAGGGATTAGTTTTAATTTTTGGCTCTACCTTTTTCTTTCTTTTTTGTTTTAGCAGGTTTTCCATTGATGATTTTACTGTCATTTTGCTTTGGGATCTATAAAATCCTTCATGATTATAAATTTCTTTACCCCTTATATCTTGGATCATATAAAGATCACTTATTACCAACTTATGAGGTATTATGTCGTAATCTATATATTCGCAGATGATGGTGGTCTCGTGTATAACTATGGAAAGCGCTTGTAAATAGGTCCAAGAATCATCATTTATTTTGTTCTTGCCTTTTGGATCAACTTTCAAGAATGTTTCAATTATAAGTTTTGATGAAGTTGCAACTTGGGAAATATTCCTCGTTTCTTCGACATTTTTTTGATAGATATCATAATCTGTATATTTAGATGCATCTAGTCCAAATTGTATTCTATTGTTCTCTCTTTTACCTTCTATTAATTCTACTTGTTGATATGCATAAAACAATAAACTCTCATCATATTGCTTAATCTCATTTTCCAATTTTTGTCCAAGAAATTCAAGAATTGAATAATTCAATTCTTTAGCAGTTTCTCCTTCATATTCTCCTGGCTGAACATTATTATCAGCAAGAAATTTTGCAATTTCAGAGTTCACTTTAGAAATTTCAGCTGGGGAGAATTCCTTATAATTAGTATAGTTATTTAGTTTTGAGTTTCCGATTGTGATTTTTTCTATGGTATATTTTTTCATTCCAATAGGTATATTTTTCTCTACAAATTCTTTCGCTACAATTTCTGTTTCTTTTTCCGATAAAGTGTCATCTAGGAAGGATACTAAACTTTTAATAAATTGTTTTATATAAAATCTTTCACCAATGTTATTATTAGAACCTTAACTCCGCCGCAAATAGGGAATAACTTTTCCAGATAATCCGTCTTTCGC
>JAENZL010000006.1 GCA_016841265.1 Methanobacteriota archaeon
AAAGGAATTATCTAATAAAGGAATTATCTAATAAAGGAATTATCTAATAAAGGAATTATCTAATTTCTCTAATTCTTGCTTTTTGATTCTTATTTCCCTTATTCTTCCTTTTTTAGCCTTATTTTCCTTATTTATTCTTCTCTTCTTCTTCCGCAAGCTTTACTTTCTTACCGCAAAGGTTGCAGGTCCCTTCTTCGGTGATGCAGGGCTGTTTAGGAGCTTCTCCACCGCAAATTCCGCACTTTACCATTACATTTCACCTCCCTTTTACGTGTCTGACAAGACAGTAAATGCCTCAGCTCAATCTATTAGTCAGTCATTGATATATACTTAATCGGCATAAAAATATACTTAATACAGTCCCATGCCCCTGAGAGATTTAAGTAAAGGAATGACCTTAAAGGTCATAACAAAAACTATATCAAATAAAACAGGGAATTGTTATAACATGGGAAACAGTAGCAAGGTAAAGGTCTACTCCGAAGCTTCCGGGACCTTAGAAAGTTCCGAAATAGCTGAAATAAAGGCTATCAAGACAAAACTTTCCGAGATGCACAACGACATAAAAAAAGTTATGGAACACTCGAACAGGGTTACCCTCGAGTCGGCCATGGAAAGTTCCAGGAGCGAATACTCCAGTCTCCTTCTAAGCCACCTTTTCGAAGATATTGATATGGGGCTCGACCGCGGCATGGTCAAAAAATGCCCTGAAAACGGGAACTGCAGGTCCTCTTTCACAGCCCTTCTTCAGAACAATGCAGGACTCATAAAACAGAAGAGTGTGGACGAAGCCCTTGTTTCGAAAACAAGGAAGCAGATAGAGGAAAGGAGGACCGAAGCCCCTTACAGTAAATGCGAACGCTGCTTTTCCGAAGTATCGGGTCTCTTTGTAAAACAGGTCAACCTGATGCGCTCCATGCGGATCTATGAGGACAACCAGGAACGGGAACAGGACATCTTAACCCTGGAAACGGACACCATTATCAACCAGGTCCTCGAACCCGTCGCCAACAACCAGCGCCTTGAAATCCTGAAAGCCGTGGCCTTTGGAACAAAGAGCTTTTCAGCCTTCTCCGAACTTACCGGTCTGCGGGGCGGGAACCTCCTCTTCCACATCCAGAAACTTATGGAAAGCGGACTCATCCTGCAGCAGCACGAAAGGGGAGATTATATGATTACCGAGAAAGGGTACAAAATCCTGAAAGGCCTGAGTGATATTTCTTCAGCCCTGCAGGTCCCAACTGAAAGCCTGCCCTCACTGGGAAAAGAATAAAAAACATTTGGGAATAAAAAGAGTAATAATAACCACCTGCTACCCCTGCTACTGCCCGATAATCAGGCTCCGAATTACCGGGAACCGGTTACCATATTTTAGGTATGAGCCGGGACGTTCTTTTTAAGTAATCCTCGTAACCTTTTACTTCCCGGATCAAAGTCTCCTCTTCCAGTTTAAGTCGGCATAAGAACAGAATAATCAGGACCGCCGAAACGGAAAGGGAAAAGTAAGCGTTCAGGATAAGGGGTATCCCCACAGCCTGCAAAATGTTGCCTGCATAAGCAGGATGCCTGATGAACCTGTAAGGTCCTGTTTCGACCAGTTCGTGACCTTCCAGGATCTCGATATGGGCCGAGAAATACTTTCCCAGGGACCTTAAGCCCCAGGCTCTCAGGCCCGTGCCAAATAGGGTCAGTGCCAGGCCTGCAACTGCAACGGAAAAATCGTATCCCGGATAGAAACCGTATTCAGGGACCAGGCTGTATTCCAGGACCGGTACAATTAAAAGCGGCCACCAGAACAGTAAAAGCAGGTATCTGGTCCACTTCTTCGTCTGTTTTCCCGTATTGTCCAGCCCACCGCCCGGTCCTCGGTATGAGATTCTTTCTGCCAGCAGGTAGAAGGCAAGGACTCCAAAATAAACGTAGAGAGGCAGATGGTTAAGGGAATCCCACATCCCATTTAGAATATTCCAGGTTTTAAAGAACAGTAAGAGTATCAGGAAACCTATGGCCAGATAAACCCAATTTTCGTTTTCTGTTACGGGACTGTTTCCCGCATCTTCTCCGCTTGCCTGCCCCTGTCCTTTCATAAATATCCCGAATTTTAACGAAGATTTCTATTAAAACTTTTATAAGAACCTTTTGAAAAGCCTTCTGCATATCTTTAACAAATCAGGAATCACCTTTACGTCCGAACAAGTCAGCAATCCTCTTAAAAACGGTCATTGTGAAAAATTTCCCGAAAAGCTTTTACCAGACCGTTCATGCAGCATTTATGGCAGCCCTGGACGGTACGTTTGCCAATGTTATGACAGCGGAAGAATATCTTAGAATATCTTACCTGAAGATGCCGGAATAAGCCCAGGCAGCCGTTCACATTCCCAACTACACCTTATTATCTGCGAAAGACCAGAGCCAGGAAGACCAGGATACCTATAATCAAAAGTTTTAAAGTAACGAGAGTTAGCCTCTTTTTCATTCTTCTTTCTTCTTCGGATAGGGGCCTGATATTTTCCTTGTGTTTCTTCTCCAGAGCCGAACCGATTGCAATCCCTAATCCCATTCCCAGGGCAGGTCCGGTTGCAATACCTATTGCCATGTTATCCATAGCGATACCCATAAGCAAACCTGCCGGCATCCCCAGTAAAAGCCCGATTCCGATTCCTATGCCCATCCAGTGGCCTTCGGGATACCTGGTCTCACCAACCTGTTTCAGGTTCCGGTTGAAAACCAGAAAAACTCCTATGCCCATAACAATTAAAAGAGCCGCAATTATTGCAGCAACTATTAGAAAATCCATTATCTGGAATTTATCTGTTTAAGATATAAGATTTTGTATAAATGGAAAAAATCCAGCAAAGTCCGACAATATTTCTTTGCTTTTTTGAGAAGAGATCAGAAAAATAGGCTGGCAGAAGGTATAGAAACTCATAAAAAAAGAAGATATAAATATTAATGAGTTTTACTTTATGCCGGTGCTCAAATGGATGAAAAAATAAATATCATGGGGGGAGGGATAAGCGGGCTAGCGTGTGCGATAATTCTTCGCAAAAATGGGTACAAGGTTAATGTTTATGAAAAAAAGAATTATGTTGGTACGAGATTCAATGATGATTGGCAGGGTCTTGAGAACTGGTCAGAGAAAATTGATGTCCTGAAACAGATAGAATCCTATGGCATTGATTTGACTTTCGATTACGAACCCATTTCAGAATTAAACATTCATTATTCCGGCAAAATGAAGACAATCAAAGTGAAAAATGGTTGTTACCTGGTTAGAAGAGGAAGCAGTAAAGGCTGCCTGGATACAGGTTTACTTGAGCAGGCTGAGAAACTGGGAGTAAATGTTCACTTCGGTTCCAAACCGGGTAAGGAAGTTCCCATAAAAGTAAACGCTACAGGCCCAAAAAAGGCAACTGCTTTTGTAAAGGGAATAAAGTTCAAAACGAACTCTGAGAGTGGGTATCATATGGCTTTTGGAAAGGAAATAGCCACAGGATTTTACTCTTACCTTTTGATCAAAAACGGCCACGGAACAATTGCAACTGTTTTTAACCGCAAACTTGCCCACGACTCTGATGAGTTCCTCCGGAGTACTGTTGACTATTTTTCAGATTTTCTCGATAGAACTGAGGTTGCTTCAGGGAAAAAATTCGGTGGCTACGGGCATTTCGAAATAAAGAAAGATTTTCATGATGAAAATGGGGCAATGCTCATAGGAGAAGCAGGAGGTTTTCAGGACTACCTCTGGGGATTCGGGATGAGATACGCCATCCAGAGCGGAAATTTTGCTGCAAGAAGCATAATTGAAAGTGAATCTTATGATGATTTGATAAAAGAAAATTTAATTAGAAAAATGGAGCATTCGGAAAGGAACAGGTTCATTTTTGAAACTCTGGCCCCACTGGCTTATCCCTGTGCATACTATTCACTTGCTGCCAGCAAGAATCCCCTCAAACTTTTGAACACCATATATAAATAACGGGATTGTAAAATTTAGATAATTAGCCTGTAAACTGCTTCGGCAAAAACCGGTTTTCCGGACATCTGGGAAGAAAAGATATCAAACAAAGAGCGGTTTTTGTATCCTGTACTCCTGGGCATCGCTTTTGCCATAATAGAGATCCTTGCCGGCCTGGCAATGACCCTGCCCAATATCCATGTGCCGTTTCCGTATTCCATCCCCGTATATGTAAGCGGTGGGATCTTCCTTGAAATTCTTTACCACCTTATACCCACAGTATTTCTGGTCTGGCTGGGCTCCAATGTCCTCATGAGTGGAAAAAGGCAGAATGAGGTTTTTGTAGCTGCCGCCCTCCTTGCAAGTTTGTGGGAACCGGTCATGCAAATAACGGGCATGTACCAGATGGGAATGCTGACAGGCATGGTTTTCGGAGCCGGATTGTTCATCTTCATATTTGCCGGAAACCTGATCCCAATTACCCTTTTCCGGAAATACGGCTTCCTGGCCCCGGTGGTCTGGAGGCTTACGGACTATAGCCTGTGGCATGTGATCTGGCCTATGATATATTATTGACCGCTTCTATTTGTGGGAGAAACGGTGGACAAAAATGTTAAGAAAAGGTAATTCAAGTTGTTTCTGAATATTCTGAATAATATCAACTGATTGAAAGTGGAAGGCTCAATTCATTGTCAATTATTTTACAGTTGCTTTCCAGCCAGAAATCCGCTTCAGTTGTTTTCCAGCCAGCAATTTATCTCTGACCACAAGTCAGGAGAATTGTAGTCCAGCGCTATACTACCGTGCCCCTGGTCATTCCAGATTATGGATGAAACCTTCTTATTTGTTTTTCCGACCTCGTTTTCGTACCACCAGGAGCCATAATTCCCAAAACCACCCCCAAGTCCGACATAAAGCAGTGGGGAGTCAACTCCGGAAGAATCAATTTCGTATCCGTCCACATTGCCCATTAAACCGGCCATATAAAGGTCCAGATTTTGCGGGGCATACGGAACTGCTCCCCCGGTAAGGGCTACGCTAAGCACGCGGTTTTCGTCAACGTAATAGAGCCCGTCAAGGTCCCCGCTCCAGTAGTGGTAATCCGGGGTATAGGGGTAGGTGCTGAACACATAAGTCTGGCTGGCCATAAGCCTGAAGACCTGCCTGTTCGTAAACTCTGGCTGAACGGGAGATTCGGCTTCGGGATATAAGGAAGCCAGATAAGCCAGCTGCATCATGCCACCCATATTGTCACTGTTATACGTTCCATTTTCCATCTTTTCGGAAATATCCTCAAATTGCAGTGCCTGCGCCTGTATCAGTTCTGGACATGCGGGGTCGTACTTGATGATAATCTCAACAGGCACAACCTTATCAACACCACCCAGGAATAAATCATCGTATTCACTTGCCTCATAAGCGGTAAGAATCAACGCCCCATGACTATGCCCGATTGCCGTGACCTCTACCTTTTTTGCAGGCGCCTTGCAATTGAAATGATTATTGTTGCCGTTGTTGATGTTGTTGTTTTTGTTATTATTATAATTATTATTCAGAAGAGTGGTATGGATCCTTGATACTGCAACACCGTAATATGTATCTTTCAGGTATTCATCAACAGTCCAGTTTGCCATGTAACTGAAATCAGTCTCGGTTACCGGGACATTTGTTTCTCTCCTATCCAAGATGTATACACTGTATCCCTCCCGGGCGTAGTATATCGCCATGTCAGAATAGAAGCTTTCAGTTAAAGACTGCCCAGGCAGGATGATTAAATTCTGATTTGCCCTGCTTTGCCAGGGGTCCGTCTCCCTCACAAAGTTGGTAAGAATTATACGGTCATATTCCCCGGGTCCAACATTTATCTTAACTCTATATTTTGCCACATCGTCACAGACAATACCTATTCTATTATCTTCAGTTACAGTTTGATAGAACTCTAAAGCAGAACACACAGATGGTATGTAGGAAATTCCCAACCCGATAAACGGGTTAAACCCGACAAACTGGTTATTTATACAATCTATCCGGCCCTCAGACTTTACAGCCGAGACTGGTGCAGAAACTACTAGCATGACCAGAAAAGCCACTGTGAATACTGTTCTAATTTTCATTTTTACACCTTTTTGAGAAAATCCCAATCAGGATTAGGGTTCAAAAATCCACATTTTTTCGAGCCAAACATCCCATTTACAAGCCTTTGAATATTTTAATCAGAGCAAAAAAAATAGAGCTTCACAATTTCTACGCATGTTGTTCATTAAATACCAAAGTACATAGAAAAACAATCTTAATAAAGATTGTTATTTGGAACATAATAATATATATTAGAGAGATGTTTTTTAAAAAGAAAAATCAGTCATTTTCCGGAAAAAACAAAGGGAATAAAAGCACCAGTGGGCTTCAAGTCCCGAAATTCTCTATGGACCTCTCGAACTGTCCTGCAACTGTCCTGCAACTGTCTACAAACTGTCTACAAACTGTCATGCGACTGTTCCGCAACTAATTAAAATAATTGGTTACGAATTTTTTAAGTAATATGTAATTAATAACCGTTATATAGGGGAGATGACTGTGGTATTTCATAAATTCCAGGTTTTTTTGCTAATGCTATCAACAGGTACATTTTTATTTTATGCAAGATTTTTGCTCAAGGACCTGTTTGAGGCATTGAAGCTCGGGCTTTACCCTGCTACCGTCGGTTTTTTATCCGGGAAAATTGGAGCTTACTTTGACCTGAGGGCTTCCGGAAACAGTGCCCTCTTTTCGGCCTCTGCCCCGATCAAAGTGCCATTCGTTGCAACTCTCACCGAAACGGCTTACCGTCTACGGTGTCTGACACCTCCAGGACCCGAAATACCACCAGCTTCCCATCAAGCCGAATTAGTTCCGGTGCGTATGATAATGAATAAGACACTGCTCGTTTTTCCCGGTTTTTCGAAAAGTATAGCTGGTGAAGCCCGTACCGTTCAAACGTTGCCTGTTTTTCATATTTCTAACATCCGGAGGAAATATGAGACGAATCAGTCTGTTACTAAATGACATGAAGAGCTTTCAGAACATAAACGGAAACAGGGAAGTAATTATGCAAGCGACAGGATTCAGTGATCCGTTCACGCAAAAATTACTTACAATGCTCACAATATTGGGCTTAACTTTTGTGGTGTTGTTTATTAACATTATGTAACTGAGAACACCTGGAAAAAACACGGCAAAAATAGCGTCAACTGGCTACCTGAAAGTCCCTGCAGGCCGGAATATCAGTTTTAAGGCTGGAATAGAAGTTAGATTTCGATCTGTGAATTCAACCTATGATTTCAACCTGTGATTTCAACCTGTGAATTAAACTGGTGGATGCAAAAAAGAAAAGCCTGCAGGGAGCTCTTTTTTTGGTTAAGACATAGGGTTTACCGTGAAAGTTGGATATTGAGTAACCACTCTCTGAAATAAAAACAAATAAGTTTAACTATAAACATGATGAATGGCCCATAACTTTACTAACAACTCCCGGAGCTACCACATGGAAGATCTCAAACGTTTTTTTAAAAAAGATAAATTTGCCGCACATTCGGGTATAGAACTGCTGGAAGTATCTCCCGGATATGCAAAAACCAGGATGGAAATCGAAGAAAAACACCTTAATGCCCTGGGGGCCGTGCAGGGAGGGGCAATATTCACTCTTGCAGACCTTGCTTTTGCGGCAGCTTCAAACGCATACGGGACTGCCGCGGTCGGGATCAATGCGACCATCTCCTATGTAAAAGCCGGGAAAAAAGGGACGCTCACAGCCGAAGCGAAAGAGACGTCAATAAACCCCAAACTCGCCACATATACCGTAAACATCACTGATGACGAGGGGGACCTTGTGGCGATATTCCAGGGAATGGTCTACAGGAAAAAATTTCCGCTTGAGCTTTCGGACTAAAAATAAAAAGATAGAATTGTGAGAGATCCGGATGGTAAAGACAGAAACCAACTGGCACATTTTATGGCAACCATCAGTTACAATCCGGTTATTCATTTTTACTGGTAAGGTAATGGGCTAAGTTTCTTACCTTCGTAAAGATAACATAACTCCATGTGCTTTCTTTTCACCGGCAACTTACTTTTTTAGCATACTGGAAAACTCGTTAGCAGTTTTCCTGGCTCCTGCAGGCTTTAATCAGGGATTGTAAATCTCAGTACTGATAGTCTTTTACTTTCCATAACCCCACCTTCAACCAGGCTAATAACTGCCAGGGTCTACAGGGAACCTGAAAGGTTCCTGAAGGTCATAAGGCTCAGCTGTTATATTATGTCGTGATCGCTTAAAAGAGGAAGCTTCATTAGAAATCAACTTCCTTCTTTCCTCTGGGATTTACGCAATAAACAATGGCGATGTACATGGACTATAGCAAAATGACAAAGGACGATTTTGACAGAATTCTTTACGCACGTCTTAATGAAGAAACTCTTCAATCAATAGTTAATATTCCGGATGTTTCTGAAATAGTATCCAAACATTTCGAGAATGATATCTATCTTAACGAGGAAACTCCTCAATCAATAGTTAACGTTCCAGGCGTTTATGAGATAGTATCCAGGCATTTCAATAATGATATATTTGAAGAGTGGGAGTATGAGCAGTATATAAAGGTTAAAGAAATTGTGGAAAGAATCAGGTTGTGGAATCCAGAATTACAGCGAACCATAGTACTGTTAAATTTACTGAACGAATTAACTGGAATTCTTTATGATACCCTGGATCTAAAACTGGACAAATATGTTAACCTTCGAGCACTTCCGATCAGAGAGTTCCACAAAGAATCTGTGGAGAAATATTCAGCATACCATATCTGGACATGTGATTTTGAAGGGTCCTGTCTTGTTGGTGCGGAGAAGTTTGAAATAGAACCTATCGATTCGATTCTCCACCGCTTTGGGGATGATTAAATGCTTCAGTGGAAAAATTCCAGGGACAGTCTACAGGAAAAAAGTTCCGCTTGAGCTTTCGAACTAAAGATAAAAAGAGTTTATTCTCTTAAAGATCAGGAAAAAGTTTGGAAAAAAGCTCAGGATGCGACCGCCGGGATTCGAACCCGGGTTCTAAGCTTGGGAAGCTCAGGTCATAGCCACTAAACCACGGTCGCGCAATGTGTCGGTATTTGCTTTACATGTCGTTTTTTGTTCAAATAGTTTTTGGTAAAGGTAAATAGTGGCACATTGCAACTTCATGAATATATAGTGGAGTTTATCCCTGAAAATCGGGGAAAAGGTAATAAGGGAACAAAAATTCAAATGGGTACAGGTCCAATAAGCAGGAAAATTCGATAATAAGTAAAAGTCCAGCAGACAGAAAAGTCTGTCAGGACAGAAAAATTCGACAAAAGGTTATGATAATGGTTTCAAAGGCCCTGCCGTTCACTAAAGAAGAGATGCAAAAAATAATTGAAAAATACCCGACCCCTTTCCACATTTACGATGAAAAGGCCATTCGGGAAAACGCCCGGAAGATGAAGGAAGCTTTCAAGGACGTCCCCGGCTTCAAGGAATTCTTTGCCGTAAAGGCCCTTCCGAACCCCTATATCCTGAAGATTCTCAAGGAAGAAGGCTTCGGGGCGGACTGCAGTTCCCTACCCGAGCTGATTTTGGCGGAAAAGGCGGGAATGACAGGCAACGACATCATGTTCAGTTCCAACGATACCCCTGTCGAGGAGTTCGTAAAGGCAAAAGAACTGGGCGGCTACATCAACCTGGACGACATCAGCCACATCCCCTACCTGGAAAAGTATGCCGGGCTCCCGGAGATCGTCTGTTTCAGGTACAACCCCGGCCCCCTGAAGGAAGGAAACGCCATCATCGGAAAACCCGAAGAAGCCAAGTACGGGTTTACAAGGGAACAGCTCTTCGAAGGGTACAGGACCCTCAGGGATAAGGGTGTAAAGCGCTTCGGGATGCACACCATGGTTGCCTCGAACGAGCTTGACCCCTCCTACTTCGTGGAAACCGCCCGGCTCCTCTTCGAGCTGATCGTGGAGATCTCAAAGGAACTCGGAATCCAGTTCGAGTTTGTGAACCTCGGCGGCGGGATAGGGATTCCCTACAGGCCCGACCAGGAACCGGTCGCCTTCGATGTCATTGCAAAAGGTGCAAAAGAAGCCTACGACGCCACCATCACAGCTAACGGCCTGGCTCCGCTCAAGGTCTACCTTGAATGCGGGAGGGTCATCACAGGCCCCTACGGCTACCTCATCTCCCAGGTCAGGCACCTCAAGAGCACCTACAAGGACTACGTGGGCATGGACTCCTGCATGGCAAACCTAATGCGTCCGGGCATTTATGGGGCATACCACCACATAAGCGTCCTCGGGAAAGAAAACAAACCCCCTGCCCACAAATACGACGTAACCGGCTCCCTTTGCGAAAACAACGACAAGTTCGCAATCGACCGAATGCTCCCGGAAATCGAAATAGGCGACATCCTGGCAATCCACGACTCCGGCGCCCACGGGCACGCCATGGGTTTCAACTACAACGGAAAACTCCGCTCTGCCGAACTACTCTTAAGGGAAGACGGAAGCGTTGTGCAGATCCGGAGAGCCGAGACCATAGAGGACTATTTTGCAACCCTCGACTTTGAGGGACTGAAGGATTTCAGGTAATTATATTGAAGTAACACCTGTCAGAAAACGTCGATAAGGCCCTGAAACTTCCAATTTTCGTCTTTTTAGACCTCTCTTTTTTAAATCAAATTTTAACCTTTTTTAATCCAATTCATTTCGGAGCTTTCCTAGTGGACTCCCGGTCAAAGAAAATGTTCTTTCCTTTCACGCTCAGCGGAATCCCCATTGCCACATCCACATCAACCATTTTGAAATAGCAGGTAACAGCCCTAGTAGAATACATTATCCACCTGTGAATGCAGAAGTCCTTTGCTTTTTTTAGTAGCATGTGCCGGAGAAACACCAATATCCCCCATATGCACCGAAATCGGAATAATTCGTACTAAAAATAATTTCAAAAATAAAGTCTCCCAGGTGGGGTTTCCACTCAAAAAAGGTGTTTTTCCCACTCACACCCGGAAGTCCCACCCCTCATTCGCCAATTATTTTGAAAATAAAACACCTCATTCCGGCAGAATATGGTACATAATTGCCAATATGGAGGTCTTTTTTCTTTTGCCGCAACGGAGCCAGGGGAGGTCCACCACCGCAAAGTTTAATCAGTCGCCTGTAACCGGGAAACTCCCTTTGTATTTATTTTGCGGCTTAAAATATCCCCATGATCCAAAAACCGAATGCTGCGATGGTAATGGGGTTTAATGCTTTAAAATTTAAAGACTCAATGCCAGCTGACTCTTACTCACATAGAAAATTTACGTTTAAGTGGAATAATCTAAAAATGTTGACCTCAAGAACTTCCTTCTTCTTCTCCAATTTATTCTTCAAAATATGCGGCGTGATCTTATTTAATAAAAGAAAAATGATGTCGCAGTTAACTTGGACTTTGGGGAAGGTTCTCACTGTGAAATTCACTGTGAAATTCACTGTGAAATAGAAAATTATCTAGGAATAAGAGACTGAAAATCACACCAAAAAAGTGACCAAGAGACGCAGTATATGGATTATTGATCCTGAATACAATTTCCAAAAGTATATCGTTGCATGGAATAATCCAAACAGAAAAAACGGCAAATTACCAAGTGGGAAAACATATGGGAGGCTAAAATGAGAACTAAAAGAAATATAGCGATTTGTTTTGGGGCTTTACTTATTTTGATGGGTGCATTTGCTTCTACTGCAGCAGCAGAAATAGTAGAAATGGAAGTGATGCCCGACATGTTTGTTCTGAGTGCGAACAGTCCCTGGTTAGAGCTGGATGTTAATGATCCCGGTCAAGATGGTTACCCATCTTTTGAGTATCTAAATGATACTGAATATGCTGATCAACTAGAGTTGAAGATAACGAATATAAAGATAAGCAGTACTTCCGGCGAGGTATTCAATAACACTGCAGTATATGACCGTTACGAGATCAAACGAAGTGAAACAAGCTGGGAATACGTATTAGCCATTATGGTAGCCAGAGATAAAGTGAATATGAGTGCCGACTTTGCTGAAAATAATCCCGAACTTTTTGAGGATGGAAATCTGGAATTTGAGGTAACAGGCATACTTACATACCCGGAAATTCCAGGGTACGAAGAATTGCAAGATTTAGAATTCACAGCAATAGATTCGGAGGTCAAGGTGAAATTTAAGGGAATTATGCCTGAGAATGCAGGCGGAAAGGGAAAGCGTGCAAAGAGCTAATGGATTCTTTCTGATTTGAATCAATTTATGATAATCTAGTGGGGTGGGAAAAAGAAATGAGAACTGAAACTATAGTATTATCTATTGGAATTGCAATTGTCCTGATAGGCATGTTTGCAGTTCCTTCAGCAGCAGAGCCAGTAAATGTATGTATACTCGTGTCACCTGACACGATTATGCTGGATTCAAATTCTCCGATATTTGGCATAGAGACTGAGGTCTATGAGAATATCTCAATTGCAGAAATAGCAGGTTTGGTAGATGGCATTCCTGATGAAAATAGTATTACTGGGCTTTTCCCCGAACCATATGATGTTTCTGACATTTATGATTCTAACTTAGGTTCACAGGATGTCATTTTGGGAGTCATTGTGAGTAGTGAATATGGAATTGTTGACGGAGATAACAATCCTGTTGAAGGAGAAGTAGTAATTGATGTCGATACACGCAAACCCTATGAACTCAGCCCCCATACCGGCAGGTTTGTAATGCTGTATGAAAGGAGTGATGTGTTTAATTACCAAATTGGCTCTGATTCCGATGGTGGGGGGGTGACTGTTGGTGACTATCTCGAGTATGCTTGTGGCGATGGGACGACCGGTTGTGTTCCATTCTTCATAAGAGGTACATTTAATGTTAATGGTGTGGAAAGAGACTTCTATGGATATAATTATGCCGATGTGATGCACAAATCACAGAGTAAGGGCGGCGGTAAAGACGGCAGTAAAGGCAGCGGTAAAAAAAGCTGATAAAATCGGAGAATGTACCGGGCGAGCATTTTCGTCTGGACACCAACACCATACATGCAATAGTTACCAGGAGTAATCTATACAGGCTGTCTCAAAACTATGCTTGATTGTACATTTGGGTGAGAAATATCGAAATATTTCTCTCTTAAAAATATTTACTACATAAAAAGTATACTTTATAAGAAAATTAATTGGCGTGATTTTTGTAGGGAATAGGTTAAATTGAAGAGCCTTATCTAAATCCCTTACTTTTTTAGGAACTTCGGTTATGACCCCAACTTCATCGAATTCTATCTTTTTCACTTTTCTATACTTTAATCATCAGTGGGTGAAAACTTGTCATTAATATCTGCTTTTTTAATTGCCTTTTGCCCCACTCATTTCTGCACTTTTCTCGTCGACTCCCTGTCAAAGAAAATATTCTTGCCTTTCACGCTCAGCGGAATTCCCATTGCCACATCCGCATCTATCATCTTGAAGTAGCAGGCTGCTGCCCCTGCCGAATACAGCACCCGGTTGTCGATGCAAAGGTCTTTTGCCTTCGCTGCGGCCGAGCCCACGGCAATCCCGAGGTCCAGGTACTTGATCATGCACTGGGGGCCAAGAAATTCCTTCTGAACCTTTTCGTGTGCAAGCATCTCTTTGCAGGTCGCAAACCCGCAGGCTCCGCAGTCCAGGCTGCTTACCCCGGTAGACTTCAGGCCAATCAGGACAATGGAATCCGCGTCCCTGACGTCCCGAGCATCCCGGAGAAGGAATTTGAGGCTTTTGATTTTGCTCAGCTCTTCCATCTTGCCTGCGAGTTCGGCTTTTTCTTCAGGGTCAAGGAGACAGGTCACTATGTCGTCTATGCCCTTGCCCTTAGGGGCAGTGCGGGCGGCTGTGAGGATGACTTTTGCAAGGAGATCCAGGGATTCAAGTTCGGGATTAAGCTTCATGAAAATTAAAAAAGCTTCAGGCTATTTATAAATTAAGCCAGGGAACTTGATAAAAGTATGAGAATTGTTTGAGAAATTCAAAATGTATTTAATTGTTCCTGCAAATATATTACTGATCAGATATGGACTCCGACGAAAATGCCAGAAAAAAAGAAGAATGGCTCGAAAGGATGAAACGTGAAGGGAAGTTAACGCGCAACCCGACCGAGGACCACAAATTCGGGCTTAAAGTTCTCCAGAATAACACCCGTAGAAATATCCTGATCGCCCTTGGGAGCGGCAAAAAATCTTACGAAGAAATAAAAGAAGAATTCAACCTGAACGAATCCATGGCCAATTTCCACCTCAACATGCTCGAAGACGCCCTCTACATCGAAAAGGAAGAGGAGGAAGGGACAGTATACTATTTCCCGACACCGAGGGGAGAAGGGTTCCTGGAAAACGTTGAGATGAAGAAGTAAGAGTTTACAGGCAGCCAGCAACCCTAAATTTTTTTGATTCACTTATTGGCGTTTTCACCGAAAAAAATGGAAAACGTACTTTAACAGCATGACTACCTCTTTAGCTGTGCTTATGAACCCGAATTTCAATAAAGAGTCTGGTCAAAATCTCCCTTTTGCTCACGTATAAGTTCTCTCAATAGCCTTGCGTCCATAGAAAAACCACAAAAGAAAGAGACAAAGAATTAATGTTACCCGGGATTCAGAACGTGCTTATGGAACTTCTCCCGGGATTCAAAACTGAATCTACCTGAAACAGGCTCAAACGTCCTCGTATTTCGTGAGGATCTCCTCAAAGGAATCAACCACAACGCCGAGCTTTTCCCTGCCAACCCCGAAAGTGCTGAGCTTGAAGTACCTCGTGAGCCCGGACTTGATGCCGTGGATATTCCTGCTCTTGAGTTCCTTGTAGAGGAAGTACCTGCCCTTTTTGACTTTCTGGGAGATTTCATAGAAACCGGGCGCTTCGAAGAACATAAGGTCGTGGGAATGGGGATTTTGCCCACGCTGGATAAAGCCCATTTCCTGAAGCCTTGATGAAAACCAGCGGGCGTTTTCAACTTCCTGGTCCCAGTTCCGAACACGTTTTACGACTTCAGGGAAAGAAGCGATCATGGTCATGATGGTGGCTCCCCTGGCCGTGCAGCCGAGGAGTTCGATTTCCTTGACCTTATTGTGCACGGATTTCCTGAAGACGGTGGGAGCATACTCTTCGCTGACTCCGAGGACTCCGACAGGCCCGGAAGCAGCCATGGACTTGTGCCCGCTGCCCACGACAAAGTCCGCCCCGATTTCTTTTCCGTTTACAGGCATCCTTCCCACGGCATAAGCCCCGTTCAGGAGCAGGGGGACATCGTACTCATGGCAGATAGATGCGATCTTTTTGGCATCAGGCACGTTTCCGTAACTCCCGTCCGGATAGGTGATAAGGGCAAGAGCAGGAGGTTTTCCACTTTCCCTGATGACCTCTTCGATCGCTGTCCCGTAACCTTCGGGGTCAAGATTGTATTCAGGGCTCCCGGAATGGGGAACGGCTTTGATGTTCAGGCCGGTCCTCTCAGCTGCAACGTAAGAAGAGTAGTGTGCAAGCCCGTCAAGGACAAGCCAGTCTCCGGATTTCCCCATGGAATGCATGACTGCAAACTTGGACTCCCTGGCTCCGTTCGTAACCCTGGCTTCGTCACAGCCCAGGAATTCAGGGAGTGCACCGTGTACAAATTCCTGGATTGGAGGCTTTTTAACAAGGTCAAGCACCCCACCACAGTAGTCGCAGACCGAATACCCATCTCCCCATTCCATGAGAGCCTGTTTAGCAGCTTCGGTAAGTAGCCCCCCGGTCTGGAGGGGGTCAATGTTAATTCTTCCCAGGGTATCTCTTTTGATAAAACCGAATTTCTGAAGATATGAGTCATCAAGTGTCATTTTCCCAATACCTCGAAACAAACTGATAATAAGATGTACCTGCTGTACGCTATTGATTTATCTAGTGATATACAGGTCACTCATAAAAACGTATTGCAAAAAAGTATTGCAAAAACCAAAAACGATTGGAAAAGACTTGATGGATAAAAAAAGGCCTAACTAACAGGAAAAATTAGTCGAAGGAAAAGTAGCCTGAAGAAAAAATAGTCCGAAAAAAATCAGGGGCAAGGCTAATGAGCCGAAAGCCCCGGCCATTTCAGCCATTCAGGCGTTTACTGCCTTGCTGAAAACTTCAGTAAACTCTTCACACTCCGAGACCAGGGTTGAGGCTGCATCCCTTAAAACCTGGATTGGGTTCGTTCCATCGGTCTTAATGAAGAGAATGGGGTCGCTGATGCTCACGTGCTTCATGTCGTAATAGACGATCTCAACCCTTTCATCTGCAACAAGGTTTGCTCTAAGCATGTTGAGGAGGGTGTGAGTCTCACCTTTGAATTCGACTTCCAGCTCTTTATCTGTTTTGGAAAGAATGTTCAGTTCCATAGGTGATCACCTGTAAATGGTGAATAAATCATACGAATTTTCCATAAATACGGTTCGGAAGAGAAAAGAAAACTTATTTGATTCCCTTCCCGTAGTCAACCGCAAGTTTACGGGTTTCAGTATTATTGCAGACCGGGCATTTAAGCTTATTCCCGTCCTGGTCCAGTACGAGTTCCCCTTTGCAGTTTGAGCAGTAAGCTTTCATGACACCCAGGGAGTTCTCGGCTGTTGTGAGACGAAGCCTGTCGAGGTCAACGACCCTGGCCCGAACGATATCCAGGGGTCTGAACTCATTTGCAAGCCTCTTGACATAGGAGTCACGCACGTTAGATACATGGATATCTCCAAGTCTTGTCGCATTAACAATCTTCCTGTCGGCTTTGCCTTCAATTCCTGCAAACTCAACCATTGCCCCGGATTCCCGGACATCCGTAATCTTCCCGAAAATAATGTCCCCTACCTTCATTATATTAGGGGTGTTTGTGGAAGGCCGGACAGTGACAATCCGAGATTTCCTGTCAATGTATACGTACCCGGTAGCACTGGAATAGAGGTCACCCGTAATTACGGTTGTACCTTCTCCGGCCCTGAATTCCTCTGTAGTCCCGACAAGTTCCCCGGGTAGGACAAAGGCCCCCTTTTCAAGATCCTCTTCCCTCACTTTGGGCTCTTCCGGAAACCTTGGGGAAGGCCTCGCATCCCTCTTTCCTCTCATATCCTTCTGTCCTCTCGAATCCTTTGAGTAGGGGAACCTTCTTTTTTTGCCCTGCTCCTTATTTTCTAAGGCTCTTGGCCCCGCTTTCTCGGCAACTGGCTTCCCGGTTTGAGGACCGGTTAATTTTTTTCTTGTAGTCTTCTTTTTTTGGATTCTAATCATAATCCCTCATTCGAATGATAGTAAATAGTGACTTTCCCGATAGATACTTCTCTCCTGAAGGAGAGTTTAAAGGTAAGTGCATTGATGCCTGAAAAATCTCTTCTCTGCAAGTACGGCGTCCGGGTAAGTATCCGGGCAGGCATCGGATAGGCGCATGTATGTAAGTCCCGGTACACTCTGGTACACATTAATACGCATTCACGACAGAATGCACGTTCCAGATATTATATATTCCAAAGATATGCATCCCAGAGATATATATCCCAGAGATATGCATTCCACATCACGCATCTGATGCCTCCACATTACACATCTGATGCCATATGATTTTGCGGATTTGATATAATGTATCTGACTTTATGCATCCTATAGCACAAATAAGATACTCTACGTGTGCATTCTATGTATACATTCTACGTGTGCATTCTAGTATTGTGAATTTATGCTGCGTATTTTCGACCCGCATTCCCGTAAAACGTCTCAAAGAGGAATTTTTGAATTATGGAACAGCAATCCTGTAAATCTCCACTTCGATAATTTCTCGCTCTTTTTTGTGGAAATCAAAAGTCCGTTTGATGGGAAACTTTGCAACGTAAGAATGTGTAATGACCGCAGGCTTAATGAACTTTTGGATAAAAGCAAGACTTCCGCGGTTGTGGATTGAGTATATAACCTCGCTAGTTCTTAACGCTGCCGAAAGAAAGGGTCTGTCCTTACCTTTGACCCTGGCCCCGAAAGGAGGGTTCATAAGCGTGGTTTTGACATGTTCGGTTACTTCCGAAACATCCGAACAGACAAATTCGACCTCTGCTCCTAACTTTTCAGCATTATTATTTGCAACCTTAAGGGCTTTTGGGTCCAGATCATATCCCACGGCCTTTTCCGCTCCCAGGAGCTTTGCCCCGATTGCCAGGATTCCGGTCCCGCAGCCCAGGTCCTGGACAGAAGTTTCAAGGTCCCCCTGCATATAAGCAAAATGCAGGATTTCCGCAGCCAGGAGAGCAGGAGTCGGATATTGCTCAAGCTCGAGTTCGGGTTCTGCAAAGCCCTCAATTTCCTCCAGCAGCATTTCAAGTTTTCTCTGTTTCATTTTGCTTCATCATACATTATAAATATATACCTGTCCACCTGAAAATTAAGGTAAAATCCAGGTTCTGTTCCAGCTTCAAAGGTTCTGTTCCAGCTTCAAAGGTTCTTCCGTGATTTCATCCAGTACAAGATCTTCCCATTCCCGGATTCCTAGTACGATCTCAAACTCCTGGGGGGTTAGCATCGGGGCAGGAAAGCGTCCGACCTCATCGATAGCCAGCCTGGGACAGGCGGTATTTATGAAAGCGCCCACCTTGAACTGAAGCATCTGGTCGGGCGTTACCAGGTCGATCAGGATAAGATGAGCCTCTTTCCCATGCTTTTTTGCAAGCATTTTGAGGGAAGTTGCCAGGTCCATTCTTGCCTGTCCGTTTTTGCTCGAGACAATTATCCCGAAAACTTCCGCGTCAAGGGATTTGGCGATAACCGCACTCCTCTGCCTGAGCACCCTGGAAGGGTCGACTTCCCGGACTTCCCCGGAGAAAGGGTCTGCAGCAAGAACGCGTTTTTTTGTGGAAAGGGCTACGCCCAGGGGGTGGAAATCCCCGCTTCCTATATATAAGTACTCATCACAGGCTTCTGCCCTTGCAGTCGAAAAGTTGCAGCCCAGCACCTGCCCTGGATAGGCAAGCCTGGAATCCCCACGCTCGAGCACGCAGGTCTTCCCCCGGGCTTCGAGCACTTTGCAGGCTTCGGGAAGCTGATGGACATGCTGGACAGTGCTTATCAGCCCGATCCTCTGCCCCCGCAGCTCCGAAAGAGCTTTTTCAACCACAGGCAGGACGTCTACCGCAGAGCGAGCCTCGATGAAGTAGACCTTCTCGGAGAGTTTCGTGTCCTCAAGTTCGGCATGTCCGAAGTGGAAAAGGAGGTCCACGTACCCAAGCAGGGTTAGGTCCAGGTCACAAGCCCCGAAACAGGGATCTCCGGAAATGATAATTTCCACTCCTGTAGCCTCTTCAACCAGCCTTGCAAGTTCCGGACCTTTTCGCTTGAGTCCTTCAGGGAACTGGAAACCCACGACTTTTGCGCCCGTGTCCCGGACCACATCGATGAGATAATCAAGCCTGAAATCAAAAGCTTCACTTAGAACAACAGACATCCTTGATCTCCACACCTTTCTCGCTAACATCAATGGTGACGAGAATCTTGGGCTCAACACCAAGTTCCTTTAACTTCAGGAAACCTTCTCCACGCCCGATAACCGAGACAACGTCCATGACCTCAACGCCCATCTTCTTGAGGGCATTAACCAGGGCAAAGAGAGTCCCTCCTGTACTAATAACATCGTCCACTATCAGGACACGATCCCCTTTCTTTAATCCGTTAATGTAGAGAGCCCCTTTCGAGTATCCGGTACTCTGGGAAAGTTCGACCTCCCCTTCAAGGAAATAGGGACGCTTACGGACAATAGTAAGAGGAAGTCCCGTTTTCAGGGACAGGGCATTTGCCACCGGGATGCCCATGGCTTCAACCGTGAGGACGGTGTCCACATCCATGTTGGCGATTTCCAGGATATAATCGGAAATTTCTTCCACCAGAAGGGGATCAATTGACGGTACGCCGTCCGAAATGGGATGGATGAAGTAATTGTATTCTCCTCGCTTCATCACAGGAGCATTCAAAAGTGAACTTGTCAGTCTTTCAAGCATGGTCTTAGCTCTTTTTGGCTGTCGGAATATTCGTTAGATAATGAAGATGAGATATAAATGATATTGTCCTTCGGACCTCAAAACATATTTTTATGTCTCAGGGAGTATTGCCTTCCCGAAACCATCCCGAAAACAGAAAGAACGGATAAGCTATCAGGGAAAACAAACCGAACTCAGGAAACATCTAAGTAATTGATATAATATTCGGGAAACATCTAAGTAATTGATATAATTTTGGATTTCCGATTCCTTTTTACTTTATGCAAGGAACTTATATTAAATAATTATTTCAGTGCCAATAAATTTAAAGACACATAGGACAGGAGAGTTCCAGAAGAAACGTGGAGTATAAAGTAGAAAAATAGAACCATGAAAAGAAAAAGCGAAAATCAGGGTGAAGAGACAAAAAGGAAAAAATAAAAAAGGAAAAAGTATCCCGGTTTACAACCGTATCAATTTCAGGCCTTTGCCTTGATTTTGGGCTCATTCATCCACTGGCCGATTCCAGAAATTCCGTTTTTCGAAGGGGTGGCTTTCCCTGCCGGATTGAGTAGCCCGAGTACCACATAGGGGTTGACGTCCGCCTGCTTCATTTCATTCAGGGTATCGGCATCAATGTCGATAACCGCAATTTCATAAACAAGCCCTTCCTGGGCCCAATTGTCCTTATCCATCATCCAGAGGTCCATCAGGTACTTTGAAACCCAGGCCGGATCGCCATCCTGAGCCCCGCATCCCTCATTGACCGGAGTGAAGTCAAAGCCCAGAACAACTGCCTTTATAGTCCCGGCATTTTTGTCCGTAACCACGAAGATTCCGGCGGGAGATCCACCGAGAGCTTCTTTTTCTTCAGCAGTAAGGTCGGATACCCAGAGACCCTTTGTTCCGGGAGTTGTATCCCAGCGCTTTATGAAAACATCTTCCTTACACCAGACAGGGCAGGAGAAAACAGTGTAACTCACACCGTCCTCAAGAGGGTAGTTATCTTCAACCCAGTTTGCAAGGACGTAACCGCTGGAGACTCCGGGGCAGAAGTGATTGTGCAGTTCCAGGCACTGCATCAGTTCGTAATCTAGTTCCCCTGTAGCCCAGGCGTTGGCGATGGTCACTATGGCAAACTCCCGGCCTTTGAATACCTTTTCAGATATCTTTCCATTCCACGCAGCCCTGGAATCCGCATCAGCGGCAAGTTCCTCAAAGTTGATATTTTCCGTTACCCGATAGCTGATTTCTTCCACATCTCCATAGGAGACCTCAATAAAAACACAGTCTCCAGTGCTCTTATTAAAGAAAGCAAACCAGAGAGGACTGTTCCTCGGGTTCTGGACTACCAGGAGATTCTTCGTATACAGGAGCCCATTACCGTAAAACTCTGCATAGAAATCATCAAGGAAAACATAAGACTCGGCAGGGGAACCAATGTCCGTTATGATAAGAATATTTTCTGCATCAAGCCCTCCGAGTTCTTCCCCGGCAACATCATAAACCTGAGCCATCAACCCGTCATCTCCTGCCGATGCAGGCAGGGCAAGCAACAAGAAAACAAGTGCAACAAAGCACGTAAAGTGCAGCATTTTCAATTGTTTCATACTAACTCTCCAAATATTCAAACGTCAAATCCACAGAATGAAGTTTCAAGACCCCGGAAGCATAAAATGATGTGAAAGCCGGGGGAACATATGAACATGGAATAAATTCGCAATTATGCATATTAGAAAAAGAAATAATATGCACAATTATTACAAATAACTAATAAAGTAATACATAAACATTACTAAATTATATAGAAATATGTCACAGCGAAAAAATAAAAAATAGAAAATAGAGAAATGTGAATAAAAATTAATAGAGCAAAAACCAGAGAAAAAAGGAGAGGGGAAAAGGAAAGGAGAGGGAAGGAGAGGAAAGGAGAGGAAAGGGAAAAGGAAAGGAGAGGAAAAAAGTGAAAAATGAGATATAAAGAAACTTTTCAGGCTTCAGCCCATTTCATCGAAAATTTCCAGCACGATCTCTGCAAGTTCCATGCTCTTTTCCCGCGAAGTCATGAGAGTATCTGCCCTGGAGGCCCGGCACCCGATCTTTTCAAAGGCGTACTCGTCTGTGCTGTCCCTTTCATCGAAGATGAAGGCATCAAGGAAGTCCTGGTAGTATTCCGCAACTCCGACAGAGGAGACCTCAAGCCCGCAGGCTTGCATGAGTTTGCCTGCGGGTCCGCTTACCGGAGCGTTCCCGATAATGGGACTGAGAGCAAGGACTTTTTTCTGTTTCAGGAAGTCTTTCATCCCGGGCAGAGAGATTATCGGGCCAATGCTTGTAATAGGGTTGCTCGGGCCGATCAGGACCTTTTCATCGCTTTCAAAAGCTTCGAGCACTTTTTCCGGGATTGAGGCTTCGGTACTTCCCCGGATATCCACCCCGAGGACCTCGGGTTCCCCGTGCTTACCTACCCAGAAGTCCTGGAAATGCATTGTTCCTTCCGGGGTCTCGATGTAAGTGGAAACATGATCATCCGACATTGGCAGTATTTTTGCCCCGATATTGAAAAGGGAGGTTAGCTTTTCGGTTGCCTCACTTAAGGTGGCCCCATCCCTGAGCAGGTTCGAGCGGATGATATGGGTTGAACGGTCCCGGTCGCCGAGCTTCATCCCCTCATCTATCCCGAGTTCCTGCATGCGTTCGTGGGTCCGGAAAGTGTCACCTTCAATTCCCCACCACTTTTTCCGGTCGATCTGGTCTGAGAAGAGATAGAGCACTGTATCCAGGTCAGGGGAAATGAGGTTTCCCGAGACCCAGAGGTCTTCGGCAGTGTTCACAACAATGGTCAGTTCATCGGGCGGGAGAAATTCCCTGAGCCCGTCAAGGAGTTTAGGAGTTCCGGTGCCGCCTGAAAATATAATCATGATAATTCCCCTGTTCCTGTTACCTTTTCTGGAATTTTCAGTTTTCGGATGAAATGTTCTGCTTTTCGGGTTTCGCTTTCGTTTTCATCCGGGGCGAGAATCGATTGCAAAACCGATTGTATTAGGAATAATAGAAACGGCAATATATAATGACATCTGTCTAAAGAATGATGAAGGTCGTCCTTGATCCCGTGCACGGTTATATCGAACTGGACGAGATTGTCCAGGAACTTCTGGATACTCCCCAGATGCAGCGCCTCAGGAGAGTCAGGCAGCTTGGCTATTCCAACCTCGTCTACCCCGGAGCAAACCACACCCGCTTCGAACACTCCCTGGGAGTTATGCACCTCGCCTCCATGCTAATGAAAAACGTCAACACCGTAGAGGAGGAGAAGAAGAACGAACTGAGAGCAGCGTCCCTTCTGCACGATGTAGGACACGGCCCCTTTTCCCATGTGACCGAGAACATCATCGACAAGTACACCCGGCGCAGGCACGACGATGTGAGGGAAATCCTCGGGAAAGGAGAAATCAAAGACGTGCTGGACAAATACGGGATCTCCTCAGGGAACCTCGCAAAACACATCAGGGGAGATACCTCAATCGGGCAGATCCTGAGCAGCGAGATTGACGTGGACAGGATGGACTACCTGGTTAGGGACGCCCACTATACCGGGGTTGCCTTCGGGGTCGTGGACTATAACCGCCTGATCAACCAGATGCAATTTTACGAAAACCGGCTTGTCGTAGCCCAGGGAGGGCTGAAAGCCGCAGAGTCCTTGCTGGTTTCCCGCTTCTGGATGAACACTTCCGTTTATTACCATCACGTGACCAGGATCTCAGAAGCCATGTGTTCTACAGCCGTTGAAGATATGATCGAAAACGGGGAGCTGGACCCTGCCGGGCTCAGGCAGATGGACGACATTGACCTTGTAGCTGCCATGAGGAAATCCAGGGGACACGGGGGAGAACTTGCAAGAAGACTGGATTCCCGCCAGCTCTACAAACGCGCACTCTACGCAGGCCTGGACGCGGTTGGAAAAAGCGTGCTCAAACACCGCGGCAAGACTTCCAGGGTAGAAAACGAGATTGCCGAACTCGCAGACGTGGACCCGAAAGATATCCTTGTTGATATCCCAAAAATGCCGGAGATGCTGGAAATGCGGGCGCTGATAAAGACCGACAGCCGGATGGTCCCCCTGAACGAAGCATCTCATTTCGTATCCATCCTGCAACAAGCCCACATGGACAATTGGAGGTTGGGAGTCTACTGCCCGAAAGAGCACTGTGAAGCTGTTGGCAAAGCTGCAAGAGAAGTTTTTGACGTTAAAAAGACTATAAAACAATTCAAACTGAGCGACCTCTAAAGACAGTCCTGGATAGAAACCGGACATGAAACCGGAGATTAACCAGCCGGGAAAAAACGAGACAGATCAGACTTTTTTGAAAGATTTTTGCAACCAGGGTGCTGAAGGGTCCTGAAAGTCGGGGTCTCAGAGCCCGGCTTTGCCTATAAAATAACGTTACCTTAAAAATAGGTGTCATACCTAAAAAATGGAGTGATTACCTAAAAACCATACTCTGGAAAAGGATGTCTAATGTTACACACAATTGATATTTAATGTCAAATTCCTTACACCTCACAGTTAAGGGGAATATCTTATTGGTAGAGAGTATGATACTGTTGATTTCTCAAATAAGATAGATGAATCAGAATATATTTATAGAGTTGTATTTACATTTATATGTATATGACACTTAGAAATCTGCTATTTTATCATACGGGGTGGGAATACATTGGAACACCAGGGAATCTGCAAACGTATATTCATCCATATATCCTAAACAAGTTAAACGAGAATTCAGATAAAAAGTTCCATCAGCTTTGCTAAGCATGCATCTAAATGGTGTCCAAATGTAGCAGGATACACTGTGTATGCGACAGGTAAGACGTATGTATATAAAGCAAAGATACCGCCGTCTACGTGGATCGAAAATCAAGGACATGGTGGACATATAACGAGCGGCGGAATGCGAATATATAAAAAAAAGAAAGGATAAGATGTATCACTACACTCACATTAGTACGTTTTTTAGAGTTTTACCAATAAAAACAATTTGCCTTAAAAATACACTATGAACCCAGAAAATAGGGTGGTTACTTAAAAAATACTCCTTATACCCAAAAAATATCCCATGTGCTCAGTAAATAGCAGTTTTGTGGCTATTTTATAGGCAAAGCGTCAGAGCCCTGAAAGTTCAAAACTCCGAAAATTAAGGACTCTTGAAAGCCGGGACCTCAAAGCCCCTGATAAACTTAATAACCTTTTATGGATAAGATTCCCTTTAAAGAAAAAAGTTTGGAGGGGCAGATTTTTGTTCCAGATTACAAGGAAAGTAGGCCGAGCCGAACTCATACTTGATGCGAAAAAACTGGGGGACGACTACCTGCTGACCCTGACGGGCGGAAAAGAGCATGCTGGGGCAGTTGCCGTAGGAGTTTTTGATGAAACGAGCCAGAGAGCAAGCTCGTCCGTGATCAGCCTCCCCGGACACCGGGAAGAACAGATCGCCCTGCAGGGTGCAAGCCTTGTAAGCAAGGCTACTCGGAAAACAACGGTATTCGTTGCAGGGATCCATCTTGATGACATTACCCCGAAAGAAATAAGGGACATTGTTTCGGTTTCGGGGGAAATGGTAGAAAATTTCATCGCCTTTTACAAAAGAACAAACACCACAGTGGGGCAGAAGAAATAATGGAAATCACAGTAGGGATCAGCGGGGCTTCAGGGGTCCAGTACGGAATACGCCTGCTCGAAGTCCTGGCTGAAAAGGACGTCAGGACTCATCTGGTGCTGACAGAAGCCGCAAAGCAAATCATAGAAATCGAAACGGACTACTCTCCCGGAGAGGTAGAAAAACTGGCAGGCTGGAGCTATGCCCAGAAAGACTTTTCAGCCCCGATTGCCAGCGGGTCCCACGTAACGGGAGGAATGGTCATCGCTCCCTGCAGTATGAAGACCCTTGGGGCAGTCGCAAACGGGATTTCGGACACCCTCCTGACCAGGGCCGCAGACGTCTGCCTGAAAGAGGAACGAAAACTTATCCTTATGACCAGGGAAACCCCACTGAACCTGATCCATCTCGAAAACATGCTCAGGGCCAAAAGGGCTGGGGCAAGTATCCTCCCGGCCTGCCCTGGCTTTTATTCCAGGCCGAAAACCATCGAAGACCTTGTGGAGATAATGACCGGAAGGGTCCTTGACCTGCTCGGGATAGAAAACGACATCTATCGCCGCTGGGAATGATCGAAAACAGGAAAAAAATGGGAAAAGAAGACCGGAAAGAAAGAAGGGAAAGGTAGAAGGGAAAGAAAAAAGAGAAGAAAATGGGAAAGATTGGGGAGATAAAGGTACACATATGTTCTGAAGAGAACAAAAAAACGCAGGGAACAAACCCGTTTTCTAACGAAAGATATATAAAGGATAATACCCTTTGAGAGCAAGTACTCTGCGGGATAGTAGGGTAGCTTGGTCCATCCTCGAGCGTTTGGGACGCTTGGACCGCGGTTCAAATCCGCGCTATCCCACCAGACTCTTATCATAATTCAAGCTTTTATATCGGTTTTTATCAAATTTCATTGGTTTTATTAGCTTTATTTCAGTTTTTATTAGCTTTATTTCAGTTTTTATCAGGTTTAGTTCAGTTTTTATTAGCTTTAGTTCGGTTTTTATCGTTTATTATCAGCATGGATCGCTTTTTGTTAATTTATATCGACTTTTTTTCAGCTATTATCAATTTAGATCAGTTTACACCAATTTTTTGATGGATTTGAACCGCATTCGGGCTTTATCATGAATATAACCATATAAAAATATTAAATTTTATGTAATGTCTTTATAAATGACGGGTAATTTTAATACGTAAAACTTACTATCTAATTTAAGGAGTGAACCGATCACCCTCCGCTGTTCACCCTTTTAGAATCATCCTATTAAAATAAATTTAAGTTATTTTTACGTAGGGGTAAATACCATGGAACAACAGATAAAAGACTTAAAAGAAAAATTAGCCAACAAAACCCTGAAATCCGCTGAACTCTTTTCCTTCATTGGAAGGCTGAAAGACAGCATGAGGGAAGGCACCCCGATTGTCAGGAACATTTCGCATATAAACATCGAAATGCTTGAAACCTATTCCTTTGCCCTGCAGAAATATGAGATGACCACCGAGGACAAGGACAGCCAGCTCAGAGCTGCAGATTGGAGAGAAAGCATCGATGATTTCAGCAAGCTCAAAGAGTTCATAGATGAACTTCAGAAGAGCGAACTTGTCACAAATGTCGCCTGGAATGTCGGAGGAATGGCTATTTACGACATCCCTAAACCGGAAGCTTACAGAGACTTCGTATGCTGGAATATCAATAATGTCCTGGACAACATAGACCTTTTTGACCAGGTTTGAAATTAAATAAAACAGAAAGAAAAACGGAACATCAATAATAGATAGCTGCGTCGGAAAACAAGTTGATAAGAGGACGTGGTAAAGGAAGAAAAAGCACATGCCTGTTTTCATTCAGGCAATGTGCAAAATCTTACCTGCAAACTGTATTGGACCTTAACTACAAACCTTAACTGAAACTTTAGCTCCAAACCGCTATTTTAAAAAGCCAATTTTAAACTGTTTTTTTACTGATATTTCTGCCAGGCGGCCATCCGAAGTTACCGCTGTTTCACCCCAATGATGCTTCACCAGCAATAGTGCTTCACAATCACTTGCGTTTCACATTCACTGGTGTTTCACATTCACTGGTGTTTCACAATCACTGGTGTTTCACAATCACTGGTGTTTCACAACGCAGTTCGAGAGTCCGATTATTTCCACGATATCGCTGTTGTCAGGGCTGTGCACTACCATCTGACCCTTCTTGAGGTAGGGGATCCTCCTCTCGTATTCTTTGGGGACTTTCAGGGAGCTGATGGCTGCATCATTGTTGAGGTTCAGGATCAGTTTCGTGTTGACCTGCTTGAAGACCGTGTCGTCGATGTCCTGGGGGTCCTGGGTGATCAGGAAAAGCCCGAGACCTTCTTTTCTCCCCTGCCGGGCTGCGTCTGCGAAGCGGGAGATGATCAGCCGGGAATGCTCCCCCCCGGCGCGGGAGAGGTAACGATGAGCCTCGTCCAGACAAAGGATGATGGGGGTGTTCTTGATGGCATCAGTCCCGGTTGTACCGAGCTTGTTGTCCACGATCAGGCTCATGATGGTGAGCACGATAAGGTCCCGGATCCGGGGGGTGCTGATGTACTCGGTCGGGAAGACGGAAATCTGTCCGGGCTTGAAGATCCGGTCAAGGACCTCAGTGATTGGGGTTGCAGCCTGGTCAAAGACTTTCGAGAAGAAGCGGCTCTTGACCCTCCGCACGATCCCATCATAGGAGGCCTCGTGGAGTTTTCCGCTATCTACGTAATAGGACCTTGTGCCTTCGTTGTCGATGTGGGAGATGAAGTTCAGGTAGGTGTGAGGCACACTTGATTTGAAGAAGTCCCCCAGGAGCAGTTCCAGCCCGATGTACTGGAGTTCGGACATCCCGGTGGCGGCAATCAGCCAGGAGTTGTGTTCCACAAGGGAGAAAGGAATAGTAAACTCGTGCTGCTCAGCCCTGGACTTGTCTCCCGGATAGGTCTGCCCTTCCACCTTTGCAACGAAAGCTTTCGTGGAGGGGACCCGGCCATAAGCCACCTTTTCGGACTCAAACCTGAACCTGTCATCCTCGGTCAGGGTCGCGTTGTCCTCGAAAATCTGGGAGTATTCATCCTGGGGGTCCATGATTACAAGGCAGGGATTTTTCCTTGCCCTGTCATCGGGAGAGTTCCGGAGCCTGTAGCGGTTGCTTTCGCTCATGAACTGACGCAGGATGTTTTTGGTGAGAAAGGTCTTTCCTGTCCCCGTACTCCCGCAAACAAGCATGTGCCGGAAGACCAGGGGATCGCCCATGGAGTAGTCGTTCCGCAAGTAGTAGGCAACGGTCTCGGGTTCGGAGTGGGTCTTTACAAGCTCCCCCCCGACGCTCAGGTGCCCGAGGAAGATGCCCTCTTCAGGAATGTTGAGCCCGGTCTGAACTTCAAGCCGGTCCCGGACTGGCAGGATCGGGGTGTTAGGACGGGGGATCCGGTCCGCCATCCTGCGGGAGAGAGGGGATGCCTGCCCTTTCCTGTAGAGGATGCAGAGGGGGTCCAGGTAGGCCAGAAACTTGTAGTCCTCCTCGTTTACCGGGCTTGCCCTGCCTCCTAGCATGCGCCGGGAATGAAGTTCGGTTGCGTCGTCCACCGCAAATTCCTGCCGGTACTGAAGCTTTCCTACCCTGGCAAAGAGCTTTTCCCCGCCCTCATACGGGACGACTACGTAGGCCCCGAGTCTGATTTCGTTTCTCCGCAAAGAGGAGATATAACCGGTAATCGTTGCCCCGGCGGGGGTAATTTCCAGAGGGTCAATTCCGGCGGTCACGATCCCGAAAGCTTCGTCCGCAGAAACGGAAGAGGGTGCGATGCCGTCATCGTAAGCTCCAAAGTCCTCGAAGGGTAGATCTGCGGGACTGGAAACGGCACCTGAGACCGGATCGGAATCGGAACTGGAGCCGGAACTTGAGCCCTTAGCACCAGCCCCACCGTAGATGGAAGCCAGAGGGTCATCGGGAAAAGTGTCCGGGTCTTTTCGAAATGAACCGGTCGGGAAATTTTCGCATCCGGTTTTGGGTTCCATGCCAGTGCTTTTTTCTGCCCCTTCGTCCTTATCGGAAGCCGGAGCTTTTTTCGTCTTGCCAGAGGCAAAAGCCAGGATGTCAGCGTCTTCAAACTTCACTTATATTACCCCACCGCAGGTCATTGTAATCGGTATCTGGATTCATGTTTTCAAAGAATTTGTCGATCTCTTTCCGCTCCACTTTCCGGATTTTTGCGACATGGTCCGCTTTCGTAAGGGTCAGGGGAAAGCCGTGCAAAGAGAGGTCAAAGAGCACTTTTTTGGTAATCTGCATCCGCAGGAAATCGTCTTTTACAAGCCCGTAAGGAGCTTCCACTTTGAAGACCACGTCCTTTGACGGGACGTAGAGCATGAAAAAGCATAGAGCATAATCTTCCGGCGGGAATTTGTGCCGGAGCCCGTCCTGGAGCTTATCGCCTGCCGCCAGGGGAGAAGTCCCGTTCAGCAGCTTCTCATAGAACCTGTTGGGCTGCTGGAACCAGTTCGTATAAGTGATATAAGCGTTTCCAGGACCGTTGATGCCATCCCCGGATTTCCCATTTCTGCCATTCCCGGCCCCCTGCCTGAACCCTCCATTGGCACATTTTTCCAGGGAGAGAACGTTCCTGAAGAACTGGGTATCGAGCATCCAGGGCAGGTCAAAGCCCACCCCTTTCTTCCGGACCGTGTCCATAATCTGCATGTCAAGGGGATTTTTTACGAACCCGATAACAGGAGCCCTTTTTTCCAGGAAATGGTCCATAATATCAATGTAATTCTGGAGAGCTTTCCGGGCATCATCATTCCGCCGGAGCTGCACTTCCTCGTCCCCCAGCACCACCCAGTACATGAGCTGCTTGGGGTAAATCGGCCCGTCCATGATGAAAAAACCCGCAGGGTCCATCCTATCCATCATATAAAGGATGTGCTCGGACTCTGCCAGGTACATGGCCAAGCTGTGCACCATATCCGAAGCTTTCTTTTTCAACTCATCCGGTGCAATCCTGACCAGCTTTGCCCGTCCCATCCCTTCATCGAATTCTTCCCAGCCCTCGGTCGACTGCATTGCCACCTTCTGGGAAGAAGAATAAGCCGCACACACAATCGTCCTGTACCGCTGCAAGTCCAGGTCCGTAGGCGTCGCCGCCAGCGCACAGTGACAAAAATCAACAAAGAGCCCACTGTCATATGTCTTGGGGTTTGTACTCCCGCTATCGCAAGCATAAGTCACCGGATACGGGTCCTCGCACTGCGCCATCAGCGCAGTCCTGACCATCCCCCGAAAAAGCCTGTCAACCGCCCTCAGGATAACCTTCCCGTCTATCTTCAACTCCTCAAGCAGCTTATAAATATCATCCGCCGTCTTCGGCTCCTCATACTCAAACGACCGGTCAATCCGTTTTGCCAGCTCCGAGATCTTCCGCATATGCACGGGCTCAAGGGTCATGGATATAAGGTACTTTCAGGAGTGATATATATTTATTGAGTGAACTTATCTACTATGCAGATTTACGTAGAAGGTTAAAAAATTGCAAGTGCGAAACGATCCCATTCAGCAACTAAATGGTGCAATAATGTGCAAAAATATTGACATGGTTAGTAAAGATAATGAATCATACACAGAAAATAGTCAAGAAATTCAAAATATAATATATCGTTATAGATATGAATATCGAAAAGCTCAGCAACTTGACAACAAGGCAAATAACATCGCAATAATATCGGGAATATTATTTGGATTATATTCAGCTTCATTGATAGTAGTCTTAGAAAATACGACACAGATTGGGAAGTTATTTGCAGCAATCAGTTCACTTTTT
This sequence comes from Methanobacteriota archaeon, assembly GCA_016841265.1. GTDB lineage: Archaea > Halobacteriota > Methanosarcinia > Methanosarcinales > Methanosarcinaceae > MTP4. The sequence goes on from JAENZL010000006.1 coordinate 31,478, forward strand.
ATGATATATACTATGTATTCATCCGTAGTAGTATTACAGATTTCAACTGAAGAAAATATTATTAACAGAAACAGGCAAAAAAAGAAAAGTTTAGATTATGCTTTTTATGCATTTGTTATCGGGATCCTTAGCACATTATTTTATGTAGTTTCCATAATTCTGAATGGGGAAGCAGACCTCTTACTACTACTTATGTACATATTGGTAGTCATTATTGCATTGGAAATAATAAGGGAAAAAATCAAATTGCGTGCGGACACCACACCCTAAAATGGTTTCCGACAATTCAATTTCAGGGCAAAAACATGTAAAAAATAAGGTATTTAAAGAATTTAAATCGAAAAAGAAGGAATTCAATTATTATTGATAGTAATTGTCTGACATTCTGTGAAGTTAGGGGTATTCGTGACCCTCTGAACCCCAAAGTAATAAACAAACAATGGTTACCTGAATACGAGGGGAAAATATATCCCTTGATTCCAAAAACCACTTTCCAATCCAAAAATTCGGATGCCTCCGCCAGTTTGCTTGGAGGTCTTTTTCAAAAAAGTAACTCCTGAATTATATAAGGCACCCCGAATATAAGATAGTGGGATAGTTTTCAAACCCGAAACCTGAGAGAGCAGTGAAATGAAAAACGAAATTTTCCCGAAAACCTTAATCTAAAAAGGCAGCATATAATAATAAACGTAAAAATATAGAACTCCGTGAAATAATCAAACGACATAAATCGGGATTCTATGCCTGGGGGTAAGGCAAGGAATTACAGGGACAAGATCATTTCACCTGAGCGAGCAGCGGAGCTCAGGGCTGAGGGCTGGAAATGGGCAGACCTGCACGTGCATACGACCTGTTCCTTTGACGTGATGCCGGCAGAGGAACTGAAGCCTGAAAATCTCTACCAAAAAGCCCTGGATATGGGACTGGATTTCATAACTTTTACCGACCACGACACCGTAGAGGCATATGAAACCCTGGGCTGGGAGCGGGAGAAGCTGGTAACGGGGGCGGAGATGACTGTGTACGACCCCGGGAAGGTAGGGCATACGGTACACGTGAACGTCTTCGACTTTGACAGGGAAGAGTTTATCGAACTCAGGGAAATTGCAGAAAGGGAACAGAATATGGAAAGCTTCCTGGGCTACCTGAGGGTGCACAAGCTGCCGTTCTTCTACAACCATCCATTCTGGGCGGATTTCCACCAGAACCCGGACCCTGAAACGGTCATGGAGCTTGCAAAACACTTTCCCGTGCTTGAGTACAACATGCACGAGCTGAAGCCGAAAAACGAGCTTACGATCGCCCTTGCGGAAAAGTACGGGAAAGGGATCGCGGCAACCACGGACACTCATACAGGAAAGCTCGGGCAGGTGTACACCCTGGCAGAGGGAGAGAGTTTCAGGGAATTTTTCGGGAATATCGAAAAAGGAAGAAGTTACATAGTCCCTGAAGACCTGACCAGGGAGACTTTGATAGAAGAGATGAACGAATGGATAGACCTGATCTTCGAGAAGAGCCCGAGACAGGAAAAAAAATCCTTCCTTACCGGGATAAAATCCATAGACACCCTGGTAAAGGTCTCCACAAGCGGGATTTTAAACTACTCCCCCAAACTCAACCGGACAACCGTAAACCTCCTCTATCTGATCTCAAAAAGCGGGGTCCCGGCATTCTTATATTTGCACTCGGAAGAGTCCCTGGCAAAGAAGATTCAGGAGAACATGAAGCAGGGTATTAAGCTGGGGAAACAGAGATAAGGAAAAACTTTTTTGAAACTCATTTTGAAGCTCCTTTTGGAATAATTTATGAAATGATTTATGAAATAATTTATGAAGTTCTTTTTGAAATATTTTTTTGCACCACTAAATGTTAGAATTAATTTTCATTCGATGTGACAATTCCCCTTATTTTCGCCCGGATTTTTTACACCTTAAAAGTGCAAATGTCAACCATGAATCTGTTTTTGGACGTATTTAACAAAAAAATCAAAAGGTTTATATCACGAAATTGTTAAAACTCGGATACATAAAAAAATAAATTTTTGTATGAATTTTGATTATTTGTTTCATTAATAATATTAAAAGGTGGAAACAAAATGGAGAAAAAAAGAACTTTAAGATCTCTATTGAGTCTTATATTCATACTTTTATGTACTGTACTTCTCACAGTTCCTGCGCTAGCAGAGGAAAGCAGTGTAACAAGAAGTTTTTCAACTGAAAATCCGGCTCCATATGAGGAATTTGACGTAACCCTCACAATTTCCGGACTCAGGGCTGCAGGAATCGTGGAAAGTATCCCCGAGGGCTTCACCTATGTTGAGACAGAGTACCCCGGGGATGGAAGAGTCAGTGTTTCAGGGCAGGAACTTGTATTTTCCGTGCTTGATGACGGGAAAATTGTCTACAGGGTAAAAGCCCCGGCTTCAGGCAACGGGACTTTCGAAGGCAGGTGGAATGACATCCTGAACCAGAAAGAAGGCGCGATCCTGGCCTCGGAAGTTTCCGTAGATCTCGATTCGAAAGCTGCGGAAGATCAGGAAGCAGAAGCCGAAAAAAGCCCTATGGGAGTCTTTCCGGTGATCTCCGGAGTTCTGGCTGCTGTTCTTGTGGTTTCGAGTCATGGTAGACGCGGGAAAAGTAAGAGGAGGCAGTAAGATGAAAAACGAGATCAAACAGCCTATAAGACAGAGATTAAAAAAGGGATTGAAGCAGGGGTTGAGGCAAGAACCAAAACGGGGATTGAAACAGGGAATGATCTTCACTGTACTCATCCTCATGCTCGTTGCAAACGTGCTTCCCGCGGGAGCGGCAGGAAGCGGGGATGCGGGAGAAAGCTTCCCGATGTCAAAGGCCGAGCTTTCGGATGCTATCATCCTGTACATGAAAGTCCTGTACCTGGGAGAAGAAGGAGAACTGCCTGAAGCGGAGTTTCTTGCCGGGGCAGCAACCGCATACCTGGAGCAGGCTACTGAATCCGATGGTTCGGTTCTGAAAATAGCGACCCCAAGCGTGATAAAATCCGCATCCTTCATAGGGGATTCCAGCCTTGGAGTTTTCGCCCACCTCTCAAACCCGCCCCTCATGAAAATGGATGCTGAAGGGCACCTTGTAGGGCAGCTGGCAGAAAGCTATGAGGTTTCGGAAAATAACACACAGTGGACCTTCTACATCCGGGACAACCTTTACTGGAGCGATGGGGAAAAAGTAACCCCGGAAGACGTTGATTTTTCCATCCGCTACTACGGGAAAGAGACCCCCTGGGCAAGGTGGATCAACGACACCCTGGAAAGCTCCACGGTTTCGGAAGCCGACAACTCCGTGACCTTCAAATTCAACAAGCCCTACACCCGAATCAACCTGGAATTCGCGACCTATAATATCCTGCCCGCCCATGTATGGGAATCAATCGAGAGCCCAATGGAATACGTAAACGAAGGTCCCTATGTGGGCTGCGGGCCCTACTACCTTGAACTGATAGACCTCAATGCAGGAAAACTCGTTTTCGAGAAAAACCCGTACTGGAAAGGAAAAGCTCCGGCATTCGGAAACGTGGAGGTCCATTACTACTCGAATGTGGACGTCGCCACCCTGTCCCTTGAAAAAGGAGATGTGGATACCTATTACAAGTACGCAGGGTCCTACCCCTACCCAAACATAGAGCAGCTTGAAAAGGCCGGGAATTTCGAATTCCTTGAAAAAACAAACATCGGACTTGTCTTCCTGGCCCCGAACCTTAAGAAAGCCCCCCTCTCTGACCTTGAGTTCAGGGAAGCGCTTTCCTACGCCATAAATTATGAGGAACTCGTCAGGCTTGAAACCCTTGGCTATGGGGATGTCCCGAACCGCGGTTTTGTGCCCCCGCCCATGGAAGCTTTCAAGGAAACCGAAAAGCTTGAGTACAACCCTGAAAAGGCGAGAACGACCCTAGAAAAAGCAGGATATACAGACAGCAACGGAAACGGCATCCTTGAAGGCAAAGACGGGAAAGACATCGAACTTGAAATCCTGATAAGGACTGACTATGCCCGCACGGGAGAACTGCTCAAGGAATACCTGGAAGAAGTTGGCCTTGCCACAGAACTCAGGACAGTCAACACGGAGACCTGGTTTACCCTGAAGGACAGCTATGCCTATGACCTGACCGTCACCCGTTCAACCCCCTGGGGCATGCTCATGCACGCAAGCTGGGGAAGCGGGTACTTCGATTCCAGAAGAACCGGGCAGGGAGTCATGCACAACGTGGACGACCCCGAGTTCCTGGAACTCTGCGACGAGATCCTGGCAACAACGGACCCTGCAGAACTTGAAACCTGTGCCTACGAGCTTCAGGACTACTATGCAGAAGAGCTGCCCGTAATTCCCCTCTACTGGAACAACGTGGTAACCCCATTCAACCGGGAATTCGAAGGCTGGTACGCCGACCCCCTCTACGGGATCTACAACCTGGAAAACTTCGTGAATGTACATGAGGTCTGAGGTAGGAGCAGCTTCCGGATGACAGTACTTTGAAAAAGGCAAGGAAGTTTGAAAACAGGAAGGTGATACAATGCATGAAGCGGCAAAAAAAACGTTCAGATATGTGGCCTCCTTTCTCCTCATAGTTACCCTCAACTTTGCGCTCCCCAGGCTCATGCCGGGGGACCCCGTAAAGAACCTCATAGGAGAGGATGTCTACGTTTCTGAGGCTGTAATGGAGGAGCTGAGAACCGAGATGGGACTGAACAGGCCACTCTACGAGCAGTTTACAGCTTACATCGGAGACCTGCTCCGCTTTGACCTGGGCTACTCATATCACCTTCACAGCCCCGTGGCCGAGATTTTGAGGGAGAGGATTGTCTGGACCCTCCTTTTTGTAGGGGTTTCCGTGCTCCTGGGAGCAGCCCTAGGAACCCTGTTTGGGGCATATGCAGGCTGGAAACCCGAAACAAAGGCAAATCGTCTCGCATGCTGCGGATTTATTGCACTTTCCTGCACACCTCCTTATTTTCTTGCCCTGCTTTTCCTTGAGATCTTTGCCTTCAAGCTCGGGCTTTTTCCTTTCAAGGGCTTTTATGACGTCCCGACCCCGGGAAGTATTGCACACCACATGTTTTTACCGGTAACCGTGATGGCCCTCTTTTCCGCCTCAAGGAATTTCCTGATAATGCGGGGGAGTGTCATACAGGAAAAAGGGCAGCTTTACGCCCTCTATGCCCGGGCAAAAGGTCTTTACGACATATCCATCCTTTTCAGACACGTTATAAAGAATGCATCCCTTCCGATCATTACCCTGCTTGCCCTTGATTTCGGGTTTCTTTTCAGCGGAGCCCTTTTTACCGAGATCGTTTTCTCCTTAAACGGCATGGGAACCCTCATTTATGATGCAATAATCGGAAAGGATTACCCGGTCCTCCAGGGTTCGTTTCTGGTAGTAGCCCTTGCTGTCCTGCTTGCAAACATGCTTGCGGACCTGGCATATGCAATTGCCGACCCGAGAGTGAGGAGGCCGGCATGATGCAGGAGGAAGCGTACATAGGAGAAAACACCACCCAGGAAAGCAAAATCCGGAAAAGTACCATTCAGGAAAGTATTATTCAGGAAAGTACTATTCAGGAAAATACCCGGCAGTGGAATGATTTTCGATCCCTTAATTTAGACCTTGATATCAGGAAATACGGAAAAAACCTGAAAAGATTCAATAGAGGAGGGCTTTTTCTCTTTACTTTTTTCCTCATCCTTGCCCTTATTCCTGCCCTTTTTGCTCCCTACTCCCCGACCGAGCGTTTCATTCCATACGAAGCCCCATCAACTGCCCACCTTCTGGGGACAAACGATATAGGAAATGACATACTCTCGGAACTGGTTTACGGGGCAAGAATCTCGATGATGGTGGGTTTTGCCTCAGCCTGCATTTCAACCTTAATAGGCCTCATGATAGGACTTTTGTCAGGTTACTTCAGGGGGACACTTGATGAACTGCTTATGGGCTTCACCGACGTTGTCCTGATAATCCCGAAAATTCCCCTGATCATAATCCTGGGAGCATTCCTCCGCCCGAGCATCTGGATCCTGATCCTCGTCCTGGGACTGCTTTCCTGGGAGTCAATTGCCAGGATTGTCCGCTCAAAAACCCTGCAGATAAGGGAAGCAGGCTATGTCAAAAGTGCCCGATGCATGGGCTTTTCCCCATTTCACATCATGGTATCGGACATCTTCCCGAACCTCGTCCACGTCCTGCTGCCCAAATTCATGCTGGCGACGGCTTCGGCAATGATTTCGGAAGCCTCACTTTCCTTCCTGGGACTCGGGGACATAAGCATGAAAAGCTGGGGGATCATGCTTTCCTTTGCCTTTTCCAGAGGTGGTTTTATCAGGGAAATGTGGTGGTGGTACCTGCCCCCGGGAGTTTGCATCACGCTCTGTGTAATGTCCATCGCACTGATAGGTTTCGGGTTTGAAGGAAGAGAAAAAGAAAAAAGAGGAGTGGATGCGGAATGAACACCCTGCTGGAAGTAAAAGATCTCAACGTTTCTTTCCAGGGAAATGAGAACGAGAATAAAACCGGGAATAAATCAGAGAATAAAAACGAAACCGTTACCGCTGTTTCCTGCCTTTCAATTTCCATAAGGGAAAAAGAAACTCTGGCCCTCGTAGGGGAGACTGGCTGCGGGAAATCCGTTGTTGCACACGCGATTATGCGGCTACTTCCCCCGGAATCCATAGTAAAAGGTACAATAGAATTCAAAGGCAAAAACCTCCTCAAACTGAGCGAAAAAGAGATGGCAAAGCTCAGGGGAAAAGAAATCTCCATTATTTTCCAGAACCCTTCTCTCGCTTTAAATCCCGTATATTCAATAGGGCACCAGCTTGCAGAACCCCTCCGAATTCATACGCAGAAAATGAGGTGGAAGGAAAAAGAAGGGAAAAAAGAAAAGGTGAAGCAGAAAGAAAAAAGAGAGAAAAAAAAGGAGAATTCCAACCTCTCAAAAGTCTCAAGAGCCCTTAAACGAGTGGGTTTTTCAAATCCCCGTGAATACATGGGATATTATCCCTCCTGGTGTTCCGGAGGGATGAACCAGCGCTTTTTGATTGCGGCTTCAACCATGCTTGACCCCGTCCTCCTTATAGCAGACGAACCCAGCAAAGGGCTCGACAGGGACCGCGTATCCGAGCTGGAAAACGAGCTGAAGGGACTGAAAGAAAAGAGTGAAACTTCCCTGCTTCTGATAAGCCACGACCTCGGTTTTGTGCGGCGGCTTGCGGACAGGGTTGCCGTAATGTATGCCGGAGAAATCGTAGAGATTGCTGATCCATCAAGCCTTTTTGAGAGCCCGCTCCACCCCTACACCCGGGGGCTCCTGAACAGCCTGCCTGAAAGAGGTTTTGTACCCATACCCGGGGCCTCCCCACCCCTCAGCAACCCGCCTGCGGGCTGCAGGTTCCATCCGAGATGTCCTATTAAGGAAAAACGCTGCACGCAGGAACGCCCCGAACTTAAAGAAAGCAATGGAAGGGCAGTGAGGTGTTTTTTGTGTCCCTGAAAGCCGAAAACCTCTCAAAGACATACGGGTCCGGCCTGCTAGGAAAAGGAAAATGCATTTTCCGGGACGTATCGTTTGAACTTGAACCCGGGCAAACCTGCGGGCTGATGGGCCCCTCGGGAGAAGGAAAGAGCACACTCGGAAGAATTATTGCAGGGCTTGAAAGTCCTACGGCGGGCACGATTCATTTCAAGGATAGTCCGCTTTCCGGGATGAAAAAGGCCGAATACGCAACTTTCCGCCGCAGGGTCCAGATGATGTTCCAGGACCCAACTGACGCTTTTAACCCGAGGAAGCGGATTGAGCATTCGATTTCCGAAGTCCTTAAGCTGCTCGACACCCCTGGAACCGAGCGCATCAGGCGCACAAAAGAAATGCTAAAGACCATAGGCCTCCCCGAAGAAGTACTTGCCCGCTACCCGGCCCAGCTCTCGGGCGGCCAGCTCCAGCGTCTTGCCCTTGGCAGGATCCTCCTGCTAGAACCGGAATACATTGTACTTGACGAGCCGACCTCGGCCCTTGACGTCTCGGTCCAGGCCCAGATTCTCCACCTGTTGAAAAAAGTGCAGGCCGAACAGGGAATCGGCTACCTCCTGATCTCCCATGACGAAGCCGTTGTCCGCTTCATGTCGGGGAAGATGGGAATGCTTGAAAACGGGAAACTGAAAGTTTTTGAGTGAATTTTTTTGAGTGAACTTTTTTGAGTGAGTGGATTTTATTGAGTGAGTGGATTTTATTGAGTAACTTCCATTCAAAATCTGCACCGTTTCAATCAAAACATCAATCTACACTCCATTTTTACGTATTATTTTATTCAATATTGAGAGGTGAAGGAAAAAAGGAAGGGGAGAAAGAAAAGGACCCCAGACCTCAAACTTCAAACTTCAAATAACTCAAGAATAGCTTCCGGACTTTCGAGAACAGTGATTCCCTGCAGGCTTTTCATGATCTCAACATTCCTCATGTCCACGTCTCGGACCAGGACATCCACAGGTCCGCCCTTGATCGCGGAATAGGGGCAGAGTTCCTTACAGATCCCGCAGCCCTTGCAATTCAGGAGGTCAATCTGATCCGTGACCCCATTCCTTTCGGTGATGGCGCCGTGGGGGCAGTTATCCCGCGGAGGGCAGTCCTCGCAGTGCTGGCACTGTTTCCGGTCTATATTGTAAGGCATCTCAGAGACGATCGAGCCTTCGATATCCACAGGCACAACGTAGACCGGAACCCTGCCTTTCACAGCCTGGGCAACGGCGTTCGTAACCAGGGAGTCGGCAATCCCGTAGGCGATCTTCGAAACCGTGTTTGAGGTCGCAGGCGTAATAAAGAGGGCATCGTACCTGTCAAGGAGGAAACGCCCCACCTTGGGAGAACTCGATCCCTGTTCACTTTCCCGGAAAATCTCTTCAAGATAGTCTCCACCTGAGATCTTAACCAGTTTCTGCTCAAGCCCGTACATCCGCAGGACTTCCTCGGCAGCCCTTGAGACATAGGTATTCACGGAAATATCCCTATCTTTGAGCTTGAGCTCCTTGAAGACCTGGTAGCTCCGGTCCAGGAAATGTCCCGCACCGGTAATGCCCCATGAGATTCTCTGAAAATTCATGTAAAGGACTCATGAAAGAGGGGGATAATATAATTTTCTAAACAGAAAGCAAAAAACGCAGAAAAACGAAAAACGCAGAAAAACGAAAAACGCAGAAAAAGATCAGGGTTGTCAAAGGAGCGAGAGATGTCAAAGAAATGAGGAAATCAGAGAACTCAAACAAGAACCTTAAATCCCAAGCACTTCATAAAGCAGTTCCATCGCCTGCGTCTCTTTTTCGCCTCCGCATTTGGAAGCCAGAATTTCGTAATGTCGGATCCATTTCAGGTATTTTTCGTCCCCTGAGAGCTGGTAACGGGTTGCGTGCACGGCTGCCTCAAGCACGGCATTAAAACCGCGGTTCGGAACCGGAAAAATATTTATATCCCTTTCCCTGCGGCCTGAAGCCAGGTAGACCAGGTCTGTTACCACGGCGTGGTCCGTATTTTTCATGTTTGCACATTGAAAAACAACCCATGCGGACGCTTCTTTAAGGACGGGAAATTTGCGGCCATCCACGACCACGAACGTGAACTCCGAAAGGTCAAGGTCGAAAAAAGTGGACCGCACAAGGAGCAGAGGGTCATAAACAATATTTGCAGCAAGGTAACGTTCTTTCGAAACATTTTCCCAGGTATGACTGCCTTTGAAGAGCCGGACAAAAGTTTTCCCGTTTTTCCTGATTATACCGATAGGCGCGGCATTTGGTACATCAAACCCGGTAGTCACGATCGTTTCGGAAATTCCTTCATTGATTCCGAATGTGGAAAGGTCGGAATCGGGAATAATGTACTCGTAGTCCTCACATTCAAGTTCATTTTCGGTCAAAAACGGAGTCCTCCAAGTAAAGCGATGAAAAGTCCGGCGATAATGATGTCGGCAGTAGAACCGGGATTAATCCCTTTTTCAAGAAGCTCGGAATCAAAATCTCTTACCGCGGGCAGCAGGGAAGAGAAATCCCGATTTTCCAAAGGACAATCATAAAAACCATTCGAAGGGTAATCCGGGGGGCAATCGGAACCCGAAGAGCAATCTAAGGAATAATCGGAATCCGAGGGGCAACAGGAGCCTTTTTTCTCCCATTCCGAAAGGATCTCGCGAGCCCTGGAAGAAACACGGTCCGCAGTGTCGGCATCGAACTTTGTCTGGATAAAGGTGTCCCTGTGCCTGGAAAGCAGTCTAAGGAATGTGTATACCACGGCTTCATTAATCCCGGTGCCGGAACAATTGGGCAGGGGATTTACGCAGTCCCCATTCCGGGCATGCATGAACCCCAGGACAGTTCTTGCGCCTTCAAGGCAACGCCTGAAACCTGTTGTCCACTCATTTGCGATCAGGTCGTAGCCCTTTGAGATCTCCATCAGGTCGTAAAGGGTTACGGCCTTTTCACAAAGAGCCCCGGGGGATTCCGTGTCTTTAAGGTCAAATTCCTCCACACTGTTTACCCGGACGCCTGCGGCCCCGAAAGCCCTGTAGAACTCTACCGCGTCCTCACAGTCCGTCTCCCGGACGAAAACAAGAGCCCTGTCGGCCAGGCTTTCCAGGTCCCCTTGTTCAAGCTTGTGAAAACCGTTTTCAGGCTTTTTACCTGCAAGAATTTCCCCCGCAGCCATGGCAAGGGGAATGAGTAAAAGAAAAGCCCCGAAATGGGTGTTGCCTCCATTCTGCCAGGCGGCACTCTCGTAGACTGCTGTTTTTATGAGGGAACCAATCCCTTTCCTGCTCCTTGCAGCCTGTTCGAGAGCAGGGTACACGCCCACGGAGGAAGCCACGAAATGTTCAAAACAGGTATCAGGGTAATCATGTTCTCGGTCCACGTTCCCGGGCTTGGGGGAAGCCGAGACCTCCAGCAGCATGGCAAGCTGGGCACAGCGGGCGATGTGACCGGAAACGTGGAGAGAAGATTCCCTACCGGCCAGATGGCCGGGCATATCATAGTTTTCAGGATTCATTTACCGGGATTTTGGCATGATCCAATATATATTTTGCCAGTTGTTCCTTAAGTTTCATATACTCGGCATCGGAGAGGTCCAGGGTATTTAAAGCCCCATCCCGGATCCAGCAGGGTTTCGTAACTTTGCAGCACCACACAAGGCTCCCGAAACAGGTATCCTGCCCGAATTCGAGCATTGTTCCCGTAGCAAATTCCAGCTTTGTCCTGGCAAACTCCTCGGCAGTGTACCCCAGTTTCCTGAACTTTTCATGTACCGGACAGGGTTTTACGGGAAGGCAACAAAAAGCAAGCCCTCTGAAGTCCCCGTTGCTGCAAATATGCTTCGGGGCGTTGTACCAGCCTATGACCTGCTGGTAAGAGGTGGCACTTTCAACAAGGCTCCGGATAAGTTCGGGGTCTTCCAGAACTCCCCTGGCAACCGAAACCATATCCGCACCCCAGGAAAACATGTCCTTAGCATCAGCGAAATCCGTTACCGAATTGTTGCCTATGAGAAACTTTCTTGTTGCATCCCTGTACGTCATGATTGCATCAAGGTCGGTGCCAAAGCCTTCCAGCGTGGCGTCAACGTGAATGATATCGGCGCCTGCCTTATCGATAATCCGGGCAAGCTGGACATCATCCACGATATTAGCCCGGACCTTTACGGAAAGCACGACCCCGGTTTCCTTGATGGCACGGATCCATTCGGAAAGCCTGGGAAAGTCCTTGAGAAGGGCTTCTCCCAGACCCGCATCAAGCATCTCGGGCTGCCTGCAATGAGCGTTTAACTCGAGGATTGCACCCTCTTCTTTGACAAGTTTTGCAGCTTCGATTAGGGGGCCAAGCGTAGTGCTCCGCACGTTGACCGCAACAGCAGTTCCGGACGTAACCGCCCGAATTTCCTTTTTGATAAACTCCATTGGTTCATCGGAAATGAATTCTTTTCTACCCCGGGCTGCAAGCTCTGACGCAACTTTCATGGAACCTTCGTCAAGGTTAAAGGCCCCCAGTACAACAAGCCCGGCATCACCTGCACGTTGGTTGGCAAACGCACTGTCGGCAATCCCTGCCATCGGAGCCAGTGCGATAGGATTTTTAAAACGGACATACCCAACATGCAGATTGAACAGATCATCACTCATATTTTACCTCTTCAAAAAATAAGCCTGGAACTGAATTACAAAAATGATAACTATAGTCTCATATTAAAGTAACGATAACGTTTTTCTGATAATATGGACAGAGGGTTTAAAGTAATAACCCAAATTATCGATTACAATACATATATATTAATATTTGCTCAGGGGTCAAACACGCAAATGATATAAGAAGGACACGGAAACAGATCACCGATCAGACCGAAGACTTTACAAAAAAATAGCAGACACTCTACTGACTGCCAAAAAATAGATATACTAACAAAAAGTATATAGAAGTTCCGTATTAAATAAAGTGTGAGAGAGGTCGGACGGCTGCCGGACCCCATGGTCTGAGGAAAGTCTCCCCTCCGCTCCGGACACACGAACACCTGTAAAGGGTGTCGGGCGAGAGCCCGGGCTCTGGCACAGAAACGGAACCGTCCCCTGTTAATGCAATGATGCGAAAAGCTGAGGTCGCAGGGGCTGCGGATGAAACGGTGAATCCTCGTGGGTGCAAGTTGGAAATCGGGATTATATGAGCAGTCCGGAATCACCCGATTTGTTTTGAAACGCTTAGCCGAATGCCGTCACTGCAAGAGTCCAAAAGGACCGTTCCCCTCATTGCCTGGTGCCGGGAATCATTGCAGGAACAGAAGGGAGCTTACGGACCTCACTCGCACTAAAATTAATAAACTGCTTTTTTATTTTTAGGTTTAGTTTAGGTTTAGTTTTATTATGCTCAATTGCTTCTCCTGTTATAACTCCGGGGTATTTGACGAGGACTGCATTTAAAACGAACTTCAAGTTCAGTAAAGAACCAGATACTAACGAAGCATTTGATTCTTTTCAACACCTCAGTGTAGCGCCTCAGTGTAGGATCTGAGCTTGGAATTCAGGAGTGACCATCACTTAAAATTGAAATTCAGGAGTGAAAATTACTTAAACTTGAAATTCAGGAGTGACCAGCGAAGGAAATCCTTATAATCCATACTTAGACCCACAACCTCAAGGTACTTATCGACCATTTTCTCGCTGGAGGTGAAAATTCTGAACGTCTTTTCAGGGAAGCGGTGCATAACTTTTGAGAACATCAGGGAATATTTCAGGTGTGTCCCAAACTCGGCCTGGCATAGGGACTCGTATTTTTTGAGGTCCTTTGCCTTTCCCCCTTCCAGGCAGATCCCGGAAATTACTTCTGCTGCAAGTTGTCCGGAACGGATGGCATAAGCGAGCCCCTCTCCGGAAAAAGCATCCACGAACCCAGCAGCATCCCCACAAAGGAGAATTCTCGAACCGACTACTTTCCTTTTAATCCCACCCCGGGGAATCTTATGTCCGTGAAGTTTGTACTCACCCTCAAAGCCATTTTCCTTCAGGAATTCTAGCATGGCTTCTTTTGGATGAGGAAGGTCTCGAGCAATTCCCCCCACCCCTACTGAATAATAAGTTTTATGAGGAAAGACCCAGCCGTATCCTCCGCCTGCAACCCCGAAATGCATTTCAATAGCCTTCCCCAACCTTTCTTCGATTTCCTTTACCTCTGCCGGCACCTCAGCGACCACACAGACCCCATACTCGTCCTTCGTGTCCAGAGGCCGTAAACAGGTTTTGAGGAGACCGTGAGCCCCCTCGGAAATAATCACGAATTTTGCCCGGTAGGTATTCTCCTTTGTTTCTACCTCCACAAATTCGGGAGTCTCCCTGCAGCTGAGGACCTTTTCCCGGGTATGGACTTTTATACCGGTTTCTTTTGCTTTTTCGAGCAGGAGATTGTCAAAAACGTCCCTGGAAACAAGAGTCAAGAGCCTGTAATCCTTGTGGGCTTCAATCATCTGCTCTTTGAAAATGACCTTTGCGCCCGTGACCTCCCATTCAATGACCTCTTCAGGGAGCTCGAAATCAAGATAAGAAATCGCATGGTCAGAAAGAGCCCCTCCGCAGGGCTTGTACCTCGGAAAATCCTCTTTTTCAAGCAGCAATGCATCAAGCCCAAGTATTCCTGCACGTCTTCCGGCCGAGGCGCCGGAGGGGCCGCCACCTACGATAATCACATCATACATAAAGAAACACCTTCAAAAAATATCCTTAAATGAATTCAGAGTCACATATTAATTTCAAGAAGAATGTATTTAAAGTATCGATTTGCAGACGGAAAAAAGTTGCTTTTTACCGAGAAGGAAAAGAGATTCAGTATTTGAAAGTCTCAAAAGCATCCAGGACTTTCTGGTAATCCACCTCGGTTCCAAAGCAGCCGTCTCTTTCCATCGGGACCCCATAGGTCATGACTTTTTTACCCTTGAGAGCGCGCATAACCTTATTGAGCTCGTAATCACAGGCTATAAGGAGTACCCCGTCAGCTTTTTCCATCTGCAGAATTCGTTTGACAAAAGAAGACCCTGTCAGGATAAAAAGCTTATATCCGTTTGTTTCCGAATCTTTTTTCAGCCGGGTAAACACGCATTTCCCACAGGACTTGCACTGAATCCCTTCCCTCGTGGAATGGGCGGGGCAGTCAAGAGCCCGCATGCAGTGGGGAGCAAGAATAATCCGTTTACTGGTTTTTGCAAAAGCTGATTTGTGAGCCATGTTTTTCAGAGAAGCCATCCATTTGTCCAGTACCCTGGAATCCGAAAACTTAACAAAAAGATGCCTGAGTGGAAGATAGAAAAAGTCAAGCACATTGGCAAAAAAGCCTGCCAGCCATACATGCCTGTTCAGGCTGATCCGGCTTACCATAAGAGCGGTCGACGAGATAAAAACCGAAAAAATGATGGTAAAGAACAGGACTTTTCCTATAAGATTATACATCGCACATCTCCATTTTTCTGATAATTTCTTCAACGTTAGCTTCGGTATTGAAGCAACCGTCCCGAAGGAGAAGAACCCCCTGCAAAGGAACAAAAGACACTTCCTGCATATCTTCTGCAAGCTCATTGTAGCATGCAACGCCCATGCAAGCCTTAGGCCTGTATTCCTTGAAGATCTTTTTGACAAAACTGCCCCCTGGGATTACGAATACCTTAAAATTATACCTGTCGCCGGCTTCGCAAATCTTTGAGATGTCGCAGAGCCCACAGCGCTTGCATTCGTACCCGTGCACGGGGTCACACCTTGCCTTACAATTCGGGTGGCGCATACACTGAGGGAGCAGGACAATGCGCCCTTCTTTTGTGTGTATGAAATCATCCAGCATCATTGCATTCCGGACATCGATAAGGATATCATCAACAAGGGTTTCCCGGATTCGAAAGACCCTGCATATCCACCTGGAGGGAGAATAGAAAAGGTAGAGCGTGAAGAGTGTAAAACTCGGAAAAAGAATCCTGCGTTTATTAAAAGAGTAAGCACCTATAAGAAGCGCAAACAATGTCCCGCATAAAGCCAGAAGTGTAAGGAATACGAAGACTTTACCCAGGAATTCGTAAGGGATTAGCATATATTAATCATGAGATTTTGGCAGTATTTATACCTACCCATAAAATTAAAGACAGGCAGGGAAAAATCAAACATGAAAATAAGGAAAGGAAAAAGGAAAATTAAACCATTAAAGGTTTAATCTCCTATAACTTCGAGCCCGAGAGCTTCTGCGACAAGGACAATAATATCCTCGACTTCCAGCTTATCTGCTCCTGCAGTGTTCTTTTTATTGAGGGAATCTGTTCCGTCCTGAAGGTTCCTCTTACAGAATGGACAGGCACTGGAGAGGATATCTGCATGAGTTGCAAGCGCATCTTCCACACGGGTTTCGGCAACTCCCAGAGCAAGGTCCGGGATACCTGCTTTCACACCACCGCCAGCTCCACAGCAACGCTGGAATTCCTTAACCCTGTCCATCTCAACGAACTTGACACCTGGAATGTTTCCAAGCACATATCTTGGGGCGTCGTATACGCCTACGTGGCGGCCCAGGTGGCAGGGGTCGTGGTAGGTGATGGCCTTATCAAGGGATTTTACCCATTTAATCTGGCCTTTCTTGATAAGGTCTGCAAGGAACTCGGTAATATGGATCACTTCGAAGGGCAGTTCTTCTCCGAGCTGCCTGGGCCAGTCTACCTTTGAGGCACGGAAGCAGCCTGCACAGGCATAAAGAACCTTTGTTGCACCCGTAGCTTTGATGGCATCCACGTTGTGCTCGGCAACCCTGCGTGCAATGTCTTCAATATGAGGCTGCCCGGTCCTGATCATGGCTGAGCCGCAGCACCATTCCTCTTCCCCGAGCATGGTGAACTCAATGCCCAGCTTGTTAAGCACCCTGGCGGTCGCAACAGCCAGTTTGGTCTGCCTGAGTTCGGCAGTACAGCCTCCGAAGTAAAGGATGTTTGCCTTTTCTGCGATCTTGACATCGTCAGGAATCCATTTGAGACGGTCTTCAGGAGCTGCCAGGTAGGGGTTGTTGTACTGGTTGACCAGCTTCGGGAACATGCTCTGTTTCCCGTAAGGACCGATGCCTTTCTTCACGAGGTTTGCACGGATAGATTCCCAGATTTCCACGGTGTTGATCCCGGACTCACAGACAGTTGCACAGATACCGCAGGTGGTACAACCGTGGACGTCGTCCTTGAACTCTTCGAGTTCGGCGCCGGAGATCTCCGTAGGGCCAAAGAGCTTTGCCTTGACCCCGTAGGACTTGTTCATAAACTCCCTCCAGCGCAGGATCTTGTCCCTGGGGGCAAGGCCTGGTTTCTGGCCGGAAGCGGCGTAAGTGGGACACCATTTGACACATTCTCCGCAACGGGTACAGGAGTCAAGCTCCATGAGCTGAACTGCGGTAAGGTTTTTAGTGTCTATTGAAGGTTGTTTTTTTGCCATTTTATTCTCCTCCCTTATTTGCGAGAATCGCAAGTGGAGTGGCTATTATATGGATGTATTTTGAATAGGGGATAAAAGCGATACAGAAGAGCAGGGATATCACGGAGTGGAAGAGTGCTGCAGGGGGTGCATAGGCCATTGCGGTATCCCCAGACATGCCAATATTCCAGACGATGTCTCCGGTCCTGATCCCGTCAGCGACGAAACCGGAAACGGTGACAATGAAGACCACTCCTATAAGGATCCAGTCATACATGATGGAAGCTTCTCTGACTTCCTTGATAAAGAGTCTCCTGGCAATGGCGATGAGCACACCAACGAGCAGAATGTACCCGAAGATGTCGTTCGGGATCTGAAGGACTTCCCTGAACTGAGCCGCGGTGAAAGGCAGCTCAATAAACCTTTCTGTCATTTCCACTGCAAACATCATGCCCGACATGGCGAAAAGGGTCATCCAACCGGCGAAAATCGTAAAGTGCATGAACCAGCGGACAGGGCTCCTCTTGAGAATTCTCCTCTGGAAGAGGATGTCGAGGACGAGAATCTCGAGAATGGGTTTCCCATGTCCGTGATGGGATTCTTCCGTTACCTGTTTCCACCAGGTCTTTAAGAACCGGATTGCGCTTCCCTTGCTCCCGACTTCGGGTTCAAGAGCATAGCCTGTGACACCGGCACCCCATTTCTGCAAGTTAATGATCATGCCGTATACAAAAATCACCATGGCGATAAAACTGACTATCATCATCTGGACAAACGTGATCCTGAGAGCATCCGAAAGTCCAGAAAAATATGCCATCTCACTAATAATTTATTCCTCCTATGTATGGGTCAAAAACTGAGAACTGATACTGATTTGTAGAATTATAATCGCTGTTACAGGACATAAATAATATTAAAGATCGAGAGACTGCCGTAACGACTGTCTGCATAAGGTTCGTTTAGTCTTTGTATCTATTATATTTAAACGTTATCTTTAAATTTTCATAGATCGAAAAGCCTTCGGGAGCCTAAAAAGTAAGGTTCCCGTTAACAAAAGAGAAGAAAAGTGGAAGGAAAAAAGCAAAAATAAATTAGGACAAATATAATATAGTAGTTATGAAAATGTGAGAAATATAAGCAAGAAGTGATGAAATTTGCTTAAATATAATAGATTGGAAATGATGAAAAATATTCAGAGAAAAGAGAAAAGAGAGAACTGCATAAAGAAAAATAAAGAAGAATACAAAGAGCCGGAAAAATAAAAGAAGAAGTAAATAGCAGGACAGAGCAAAATATAGGGAGGAGGGAGTATTATTAAAACTCACCCTGGATTAAAGCCCTATTTCTTCTTTAAATTTCTCAAGCCCCATTTCGTCGATAACCTTTCCGAGCCTTTTGGCTTTTCCATAACCTTTGTAGAAATTAATGATTATTTCCACAAGTTTCAGAACCTCTTCTTCAGATAGGTCCTTTGCCACTACATCGCCGATCCGGGGGCTCGGACCTGCACTACCTCCCACCATAAGAGTGTAGCCCTTTGCAGTACCCATTAGCCCCAGGTCTTTGATGGCAGGTTCGGAACAGGAATTCGGACAGCCGGAAACTGCCATTTTAAACTTTGAAGGCAGCTCCATACCGTGGTACTTTTCATCGAGTTTCAGGCCAAGCCCCACAGCATCCTGCTTACCTCGCTTGCAGAATGTTGTTCCGGGACAGAGCTTGATGCTCCGCACACAAAGCCCAATGGCAGCCCCGGGCTTCATGTCCAGTTTTCCCCAGGCAGCGTCCAGATCTTCCTCCTTTAACCCGACGATGGCAATCCTCTGGGCGGAAGTAATTTTCAGGACTGCAGCCCCGTATTCCTCTGCAATATCCGCAAGCTTTCGAAGAGTCTCCGGGTACACGATTCCCCCCGGAATATGAGGGGCAATTGCATAGGTTTCCCCATCTCTTTGCACAATGGCACCTTTCTCAGGAATATCCCCTTTCATGCTTTACACATCTCCTAAAATCCGTTTCTATTAAGATATCGACTGAACCAATTGATACCCGGTCAAGCAATAATCGACAAATCAGAAATCCGACATCGGAAATCGATAGTCAGGCCTGAGACCTTCATTTCCCGGGAAAATACCCGAATCCAGCAGCAACCCCCTACCTCTCCGGCAACGTACCCCCGGTGTACCGGTACCAATTCAGTCAATTTACCGGACAATAACCCGATATACTCAGATATGATCCAGATAATATAAATTGTCTGTATACAACGCATGCGCCCCAAAAATGAGTGCATAAAAGCCCAAAGAAAAAAGAAAGAAAAAGAAAAGAGAAAGAAAAGGGTCTAAAGACCCATCTTCTGTCGTTCACTTCTGCTCATTCAGCCGCTTCAGGAAACCTTTGAGGCCTGCCTTATGACGGGCTTCATCAAGAGAGGCACGTTCAAAGAAGAGGGCAGCCCTAGTATTGCCTTCATTCCGGGCAATTTCCGCGGCTTCGGCTTTTTCGATCTCAGCTTTGCTTTCTCCCTCGAGCATCATTTCGAGATTTTCTACGGTAGACCCTTTGACCAGGCCCAGGATCTCGGCAACCTCGGTTGCGTGCCAGGCTTCATCCATTGCGATCTGGCGGAGATAGACCGCAACATCAGCAAACCCTTCCTGTTCCGCAACTTTGGACATTGCAAGATACCATCCGACTTCAGTCGTCTCCCCTTTGAACGTGTCCTTTAAGATATTTTCAAGACTCATGAAATACCACTTCCAGATTAATTAAAAGAATATTCACTTTTCTAATATATATGTAAATCTATATCCAAACATTTTATTTCTGACAGATATTTCTGGCAGATATGTAAATCTATATCCAACCATTTTATTTCTACCATATATGTAAATCTATGTCCAAATATTTTATGTCCAGACTTCACCTTGCAAACTACCTCTCTCTAAAACCTTCGCTAAAAGCCCAGATTTTTAAGGAAGGGGGCTTCCCACCTGAAAGATAAAACTCTATCAGTTCTTATATCAGGCCATATTTAAGGTTGTGACTCGATTAGGAGCTCAACACTAATATAATAATAGAGAATAGATAAATATCAAAGGGACAACATAAACCAAACCACAAAAGAAAAGGACTTATCTAATTATCAAAACAATAAGTCTCCTGAAGAGAAATCGCCATATGAAGATTTATATTGATGAAGAGAAATGTACAGGCTGCGGGGCATGCAAGGCCGCCTGCCCGAAAGGCCCGAGGGTTTATTCCATTGAAAAAAAGAATGGGAAAAAGGTCTGCGTCGTAAAAGATGCCTCATACTGCCTAGGCTGCAGGATGTGCACAACAGTCTGCATGGAAGACGCAATAACCCTCGTGAACTGATTTTTAAAAACCAAAAAAGCGCAGTCAGGATTTGAGAAACCTTGTCACTTGAGATACGCGTAGTGCTTGTTGAGCCCATGTACCAGGGAAACGTTGGCTCAGTAGCAAGAGCCATGAAAAACTTCGGATATTCGGACCTTGCCCTTGTAAACCCCTGCAAGCTGGAAGGACAGGCAAGAGCCATGGCCTCTCATGCCAGGGAAGTACTGGAAGGAGCCAGGATTACCTCAACGGTTGAAGAAGCCGTAAAAGGTGCAAACCTTATCATAGGGACCACGGGAATCCCGAGCCTTAAGGCAGGAGAACATATCCGGCTCCCTCTTTATACACCCCCCGAAATCAAGGAGAAGCTCAAAGGTTACAGCGGGACAGTTGCAGTCCTCTTCGGACGCGAAGATAACGGTTTCCGGAACGAGGAAATCAAAAGCTTTGACATGCTTGTTACGGTCCCTACATCGGAAGAATATCCCGTAATGAACATCTCCCATGCCGTTACAGTGCTGCTTTACGAACTTTCCGGGATTGAAAGCGGAGAAAACCCCCTTGCAGAAGGATTTGACCTGCAGTTATTGTACGGCCACTTAGGAGAACTTCTGGAAAAAATGGAATATCCCCCCCACAAAAAGGACAAGACTTTCCTGATGCTAAGGAGGATCTTCGGAAGAGCCGGGCTGACCCCAAGGGAAGTCCAGACCCTGCGGGGAGTGATAAGGAAAATCGAAAGGAAGATCGACGATCCCTCCGGAAAAGTTCAGGAATCTCTGCAGGAAAACGAAGGAGAGGAAGACATAGAAAAGTTCATATCAGAATAAGCCTCTCTTACAATCGGAGCTTCAATGTACATTTTTTTTAACGCTTTTTTAGCAAGCTGTTCTAAGCGGAGAGGCCGGGTTGATGAAATGGAAATTTTTTTAAATAGCTCAGGCAATATTTAAGATGTTAAAAAATCCGGGAAGATTATGACAGAGACAGAAAGCAAGTGGAACGAAAAACTAAAGAAATTTTTTAAAGATTATTACTGGAACGAAATCCTCCAGCTTGCAAACGAGTACCCGGACTTAAGAAGCCTCACCGTGGACTTCACCGATATAGAGAAGTTCGACAGGGAGCTCTCAAAGGAGTTTCTTGACCACCCCCGAGAACTTGTAGAAGCAGCCGAAGCCGCACTGAAAGAAATTGACCTCCCCGTGGAAAAAGACTTCGAACATGCCCATGTCAGGATTGTAAAAGTCCCGAACAGAGTCCCAATCCGGGACCTGCGCAGTAAGCACCT
The DNA here is from genome assembly GCA_016841265.1 of Methanobacteriota archaeon. Classification (GTDB taxonomy): domain Archaea; phylum Halobacteriota; class Methanosarcinia; order Methanosarcinales; family Methanosarcinaceae; genus MTP4. The sequence goes on from JAENZL010000006.1 coordinate 53,093, forward strand.
GGCCAGGTTCGTTGCAATCGAGGGGATGATAAGGAAAGCCACCGAAGTGAGGCCCAGAATCACAAAAGCCGCCTTCCAGTGCCTCCGCTGTGGACATATAACCCTTGTGGAACAAAACAGCTTCAAATTCGAAGAGCCTTACGGGGGCTGTGAAGAAGAGACCTGCGGGAAGAAAGGCCCCTTCAAAGTTTTGATTGAAGAATCCACTTTTGTTGATGCCCAGAAACTCCAGGTCCAGGAATCCCCCGAAAACCTGAAAGGTGGCTCTCAGCCCCAGAGCCTTGAAGTGGACGCGGAAGACGACCTTACGGGAGATGTCACCCCCGGAGACCGGGTACTTATAAATGGAGTCCTTATATCCAGACAGCGTACCCTCAGGGACGGTAAGTCCACCTTTTATGACCTTGTCCTTGAGGCAAACTCTATCGAAAAGCTGGACAAGGACTATGATGAACTGGAAATAACCCAGGAAGACGAAGAACAGATACTAGAACTTTCCAGGGACCCGGAGATATACGGAAAGATCATAGGCTCGATTGCCCCTTCAATTTACGGGTATGAGGACATAAAGGAAGCCCTGGCCCTTCAGCTCTTTTCAGGTGTCGTGAAAAACCTGCCCGACGGTTCCAGGATCAGGGGAGATATCCACATGATGCTCGTGGGAGACCCGGGTATCGCTAAAAGCCAGCTCCTCCGCTATGTGGTCAAGCTTTCCCCCAGAGGCGTGTTCGCATCAGGGAGAAGTGCCTCTGCCAGCGGATTGACAGCTGCTGCCGTGAAAGACGACATGAACGACGGCAGATGGACCATTGAAGGTGGAGCTCTCGTGATGGCAGATATGGGAATTGCCGCCGTTGACGAGATGGACAAGATGCGGACAGAGGATAAAAGCGCCCTGCACGAGGCAATGGAACAGCAAACCATCAGCATAGCCAAGGCAGGGATCATCGCAACTCTGAAGTCCCGCTGCGCCCTCCTGGGAGCGGCAAACCCTAAGTACGGACGTTTTGATCGATATGAAGGCCTGGCAGAGCAGATAAACATGCCACCGGCCCTTCTCTCCCGTTTTGACCTTATATTTGTCCTTTTAGATACCCCAAACCACGCCATGGACAGCAAAATTGCTACCCACATCCTCCAGTCCCATTACGCAGGGGAACTCTTCGAACAAAGGCAAAAACTTCCCGGCTGTGAGATAAGCGAAGAATTAGTAAACGCCGAACTGGAAGTTATCGAACCTGACATTGATGCTGAAATCATGCGAAAATACGTTGCATACGCCCGGAAAAACGTATATCCCGCAATGGAAGACGACACCCGGAAGTACCTGATCAATTTTTATACGGATCTCAGGAAAACCGGAGAGGGAAAGAATACCCCCGTACCTGTTACCGCCAGGCAGCTCGAAGCCCTGGTCCGCCTCTCGGAAGCCAGCGCAAGAGTCAGACTTAGCAATAGGGTCACCCTGGAAGATGCAAGAAGGACTATCAAAATCGTAATGAACTGCCTGAAGAACGTAGGCGTGGACCCGGAAACAGGGGCCCTTGACGCGGACATCATCGCAACCGGCACAAGCAAGAACCAGAGGGACAAGATAAAACTCCTGAAAAACATTATCAAAAAGGTATGTGAGAAGCACCCGCATGGGAAAGCTCCCCTGGAAGAGGTATATTCCGAAGCGGAAAAAGAGTGCGGTATCGACAGGGTACATGCCGAAGAGCACATCAGTAAAATGAGACAGAGGGGAGACCTTTTTGCCCCGGACAAAGATCACGTAAAGATCGTCAACAAATAAGTCTCACATAAAAATCATCACTCAGTAAGTTTCACACAAAGAGATCTCTCATAAAAGTGCTTAAATTAATCATTTAATAAATCATTCAATAAATCGTTGCAAAATAAATCATTTAATAAATCATTTAATAAATCATTCAATAAATCGTTGCAAAATAAATCATTTAATAAATCATTTAATAAATAGTTGCAAAATAAATCATTTTAAATTAATTAGTAATCCATATTACTTATGAATAAAGTGTAGATAGTTAAGCTGTAAATACTAAAAGGGTAAAATATGTACTTAAAGATCTATGAAAACGGAAAAAACTTTTTGGTAGCGGCTTGCGACAGCGAAGTGCTTGGAAAAACACTGAAACACGGCATGGCCAATGTGGAAATAGACCGGAATTTTTACGAAGGTAAAAAGGTTTCAGAACCCGAACTCCAGGAAGCCCTATGGAGAGCAACAACTGCCAACCTCTTTGGAGAAAAAACGGTCCAGTGTGCCATAAAGTGCGAACTTGTCGATCAGGGATCCGTTATCATGATCGATGGAGTACCCCATGCCCAGATTTTCAGGGTATGAAGCCTGAGAGTATATAATGCTTAAGGAAAAGGGCAAGGACAGCAAAAATGCGATCTTGCTACCTGATCCACATATCTCAAAGGAAGAGAAGATTATCCTAGAATCCTAGAATATATTTATAAAATTAAACTGCAAATAGTGATACAGTGAACGAAAGCAGCGAAAACACCGGAATCAGGACATTGCCATCAGGGGAACTGATTACCGGGGTTGTGGGTAAACACAGGCGATTCCTGGAAGAATACAGAAAGGAATTCGAAGAGCTGGAAAGCCGGCTGAACGAGATCGAAGGCGAAGTAAAGAACTCGAAGAACTTCAGGAGCCAGATGCTCGAGCGAAAGGAGGTTCTGAAGGAAAAAAGGCAGCAGTTCTACCATCAGGTAGAAGGACTGCTTGAAAAGGAGCTTTATCCGAAAATCGACCAGATATCTACCGACAAACTCCTTGAAGAAATAAAGAAACTTAAGGCTCAGATAGAGCCGGGAGAAGAACAGGAGTTTGCCGGAGCGTTTATAGAAAGCTTCCGGGAGGCATCCCTGAAAGCGGACCTTGAAGAAAACATTGTTCAGCAGATTGGGGCTAAAATCGAAGAAGCAAAAAACTCTAACCAGGAACTCAAAAAGATTGAGGAATCCGAAAAACAGCTGGAAGAATCTCACGGCAGCAAGAGTGAGGAATTGTCAAAGGGCAAGCCTCAGCACAAGTTGCTCAAAAGCAAAATAAAAAGCCATGAAGAGGCGCTTAAATACTGGGAAACACTGGCAGTTTAAGAACTTCCGGGAACATGCGGGTGGTAGTAAATGGACAACGACGTTTCAACAGAAGAAATTGCAACGGCCGACCTTTCAGACCTCAGCGAACGGGAGCTGAAGAATAAGGTAAACGAGCTAAGGAACAGGATAGAGAAGAGTGAGAGGCAGTTAAGTTCGGTTTTCAAGGAACTGAAAAATAACAGGACCGATATCGACGAACTGAAAGAAAAACGGGACTCTTTGAACCAGCAGGTCAGGGAACGGGTCAGGAAAGCACAGGAACTCAGGAAAAAGCGGGATGGAATTAACGACCAGATATCCAAGTACAAGGAAAAAAGAGGCAGCGTAAACTCCAAAACACAGGACCTGTTTACCGGAATTGCGGAACTTAAGGAGAAAAGGGACGAGTACAACAAACGTTCCCATGGAAGCGTAGAATCCCTTTCCAGAGCCTACCTGACCGAACTGGAAACATTCTTAGACAAAGATCTTCCTCTTGCCGTTGAGATAAAGATCTACCAGAAACTAAATGACCTGGAAAAACGCCTGGAATCAGCCAGGAAAGCAAACGAGCTTCACGCCCAGATTCAGGAAAGCTACACGGAATCCAAGGAAATCCATCTGGAAGGCGATGAACTTCACGAAAAGATCCAGGGTCTTTCCGATGAGTCCCAGGCCTGTCACCTTGAAATGCTGGAAAACTTCAAGGCAGCCGACGAAATCCGGAAAGAAGCAAACATGTACCATGCTCAGCTCACGGACAAGTTTTCGAGCATAAACGCAATCAAGGAAAAAATCGATCCCCTGAAGACAGGCATTGCCAGCGCCAGAAAAGAACTTTCCTTATATCTCGATAAGTTGAAGGACGTCCAGCTGACAAAAGACGAGAACAAGGTTAGCCAGAAACACAGTACAGCCCGGGAAAAACTTCAGAAAAATGCCCGTATGAGCCTTGAAGACCTGAAACTCCTGATTGAAAAAGGAGATGTCAAGTTCAACTCAAAAGAGTGAAAAAAGCAAGGCGGCCGGAACCACCCGGAGAGGAGCCCGTCCTGAAGGCGGGTTTCATCATTTTTCCTTGATTGATTTCCTTGATTGGTTTCCTTGATTGGTTTCCTTGATTGGTTTCCTTGATTGGTTTCCTTGATTGATTTCCTTGATTGATTTCCTTGATTGATTGCCGTTCCTACTTTTGTTATTTAGTTCGCCCTGCGAAAATACCAATAAAGAAGAGCAAGCTTCCCAAAATAAGGAAGAAAAAGGATGCAGTGAAACCTTTTGCCTGGTATTCAGGACCACCGGGCAAAGAAGAGTTGTTTTCAGAGCTTTCGGGGAGAGGGGATGTGGGGGTTTGGGGTCTGGGATATTTCGGGTCAAGGTACTGGTAAACCGGAGAAAACCTGACCAGTGCTCCATCCGTCCCTACATAAATGGTATCTACAGTTATGTCCAGGAATACCGTAGAGTTCCGGGAATAAACAAGATTAGTACCTTCGGTGGCGATGGTATCTTCAAGGGAAACACCCTCCCTGCGGAGTTCAAGCCAGACACGGCTTGCATCGGCATCCGCACCTTTAACGTAAAGCTCATAACTCTGGTAAAATGTGTGAGAGTCTCCGGACCTTACATAGAGGTCCTCCCCATCAATCAGGATAATGGAAAGCCGGTCCTCTTTATTCACGGCAGCGGCTGCCGGAGAGACTGCGTAACAGATATTAATCAGGAAAAAAAGGAGGATCAGAAGGGAAAAAAGGAAGACAGGGAAAAACTGCATTCCCCTTTTTTCGCATCCATGAGACCTTTCCTGAGAATTATTTAGGCCGCGCATAGATACATCTACCTGCAATGACCTCTTCTTTCGTATTGTCGGCTTTCCGTATCACAAGAGCTCCGTCAGAGGTAACACCTACTGCTTTACCTTCGATAATCCGCGAAGGGGTCGTGACTTTGACATCCCTTCCGATGGTATCGGAAAGCGCAAGCCAGTCGTTAAGGATCTGGGAAAATGGCTGGGTCTTGAAAAGGATGTACTGCTGTTCCAGTTCGAAAAGCAAGTCCTGAAGAAACTGTACTCTTCTTATATGCCTGCCCAGTTCTGCCTTCAGGGTAGTGGAACCGGCACGTAAGGGCTCGGGAATATCTTTTAAGTCCATGTTAGCATTGATGCCGATCCCCAGCACCACGTAGTCCACGCGGTCCACTTCAGCTTTTGCTTCGGTCAGGATTCCGCAAACTTTCTTCCCGTTGATACGCACATCATTGGGCCACTTAATACGGGCATCGAGTCCAAGGTTCCGCATCACATTGGCAACCGCAAGCCCTGCAACAAGGGTCAACCGCGAGGCGTGCCTGAGCGGGATTCCGGGTTTGAGGATCACAGACATCCAGATCCCACCGTGCGGGGAGACCCATTCCCTCCCCATACGCCCTCTTCCGCCCTTCTGCACCTCGGCAATCACAAGCGTCCCTTCTTCCTCGGAAGCCCAAATATCTTTTGCGAGGCTGTTTGTGGAGCTTACTTCATCGAAATAATGAATCTTTTTCCCGAGAAGGGTTGTTGTAAGCCCCATCTTGATTTCCTCCGGATAGAGGAGCTGGGGAACGGATTTCAGGACGTACCCCCTCTTGGGAGACGATTCGATTTCATAGCCATCAGCCTGGAGAGACTTGATGTACTTCCAGACCATCGTCCTGGAAATTCCGAGTTCGAGTCCCAGTTCTTCCCCTGAGACGGGGGTTTTCTGTGCGTCCTTAAGCGCCTTAATAATCCTAGAGCGTTTATCTCCCATCCGTGCACCCCATACAATGTTATGTTTTCCACAGTATAATATCTTAGTTCAAACATGTACTTCATACCAAACAGACCGGATTTTCTGGTATTTTCACATTAATTCCACGTTTTTTCGGAAGAAATACCAGTTATCGCTGAGTCTTCTTGGCCATGCTGACATAGCTCTCTACGGCGGCTGCAATCGCTGCAACCTTCTTGTCCTTTGCCTCCAGAGCCGAAGCCAGAGTAATCCCTTTTTCGGACTCGGACATAACAACCTTTTCCACGGCTTCCAGGATATTCTGCTCCTCGATAAAACCGGTTGTAAGGTCACCTTTCCTGAACACCGGGTTTCGCATAACCGCCTTATGGAAGGGAATATTGGTAGTTACCCCTACAACCACGTATTCGTAGAGGGCTCTTTGCATCCTGGCAATTGCTTCATCCCGGGTCCTGCCCCATACGCAGAGCTTTGAGATCATTGAATCGTAAAACGGAGAGATTGTGTAACCCATGTGCACTCCGCTGTCAACCCTGACTCCGGGCCCGCCTGCCGAGCGGTACCTCCGGATCTTCCCCGGAGAGGGAGCAAAGTCGTTGAGGGGGTCTTCAGCATTGATCCTGCATTCGATCGCATGCCCGTCAATGGTGATATCTTCCTGCTCAAGTTCGAGTTTTTCTCCACAGGCTACCCTGAGCTGTTCTTTCACAATATCTATCCCTGTTACCATCTCCGTAATTCCGTGCTCGACCTGCAGGCGGGTGTTGACTTCAAGGAAATAGTAGTTGCCCTTCGAATAAAGGAACTCCACAGTCCCTGCGTTTACATACCCTATCGCCTTTGCGACTTTTACTGCCGAATCTCCCATCTCTTTCCGGAGTTCGGGAGTCATGATCGGGGAAGGCGCTTCTTCGATGAGCTTCTGATGCCTTCTCTGAATGGAACACTCCCTATCCGAGAGGTAGACAGTGTTTCCGTAAGAATCAGCCAGGATCTGGATTTCAATGTGCCGCGGATATTCCACATACTTTTCGATAAAAACGGAAGAATCTCCGAAAGCCGAACCCGCCATCTGCCGGGTAGAGTTGAGGGCAGCGGCAAACTCGCTCCTGGAGTGCACGACCTTCATCCCGATCCCACCGCCTCCGGCAGAAGCTTTCAACAGAACCGGATACCCTATCTCTTCCGCCACTTTCATGGCCTCGTCAACGTCTTCGACGGCATCCTTCGTGCCTGGAACCACAGGAACCCCTGCTTTTATCATAAGGTTCCTGGCCCTGATCTTGCTGCCCATCTCGGCAATTACGTGACTTGGGGGCCCTATGAAGATAATCCCTTCGTCCTCACAGCGCTTTGCAAAAGCAGGGTTTTCGGAGAGGAAACCGTAACCTGGATGGATGGCATCGGTCCCTGTCTTTTTTGCGACCTCGATGATGGCGTCCATGTTAAGGTAGCTCTGGCTGGTAGGGGCAGGGCCTATCAGATAGGCCTCGTCGGCATACTTAGCAAAGAGGGCGTTTTTATCCGCCTCCGAACATACTGCAACTGTGGAGATACCCATTTCCCGGCAAGCCCGCATAACCCTGATTGCGATTTCTCCACGGTTTGCAACCAATACTTTTTTAAACATGATACCCTCCGCTCACTCCTTTCACTCGATTGCCAGAATCAGGTCCCCGGGAGCCAGGGTATCCCCTTCGGCAACGAAAATTTCCTTCACGGCACCCGAATGAGGGGCATGGACTGCATTTTCCATCTTCATCGCTTCGATAACCGCAACGACCTCCCCTTCCTCAACTGTGTCCTCTACCTTGACTTTGATGGAGAGCACCATCCCCTGCATGGAACTGGTGACAGCCCCCTTGACAGACTCGGCAGTCGGTTTTTTGGAGGCAGGTTCGGATACGGAAATTCCGCCCGTGGGCTCGACTTTGACATCGAATACCTCGTCGTCCACCGTGACTTTGAATTCGGTGGGGATAGTGTATTCCTGCGGGGAAACGAGTTTTGGGGCCACGACTGAAAGGGCTTCTTCTTCCATCCCTCCCTGCAGGAACTTGGGAGCAATAGCCGGATAGAGGATGTAGGTAAGGATATCCTCCTCGGAATTGGCAATGCCCAGCTCCTCAGCCTCCTTCTTCCGTTTCTCATACTCAGGCTTCAGGAGGTCAGCCGGACGGCAGTGGATGGGTTCTTCGTCCCCGATAATCTTCCCGATAATTTCCGGGCTGATGGGGGCAGGAGAACGCCCGTAAAGTCCGCGCACATAGTCTTTGACCTCTTTTGGAATGACCTTGTAGCGTTCGCCCATGAGCACGTTCAACACGGCCTGGGTACCCACGATCTGGCTGGTAGGAGTTACCAGGGGCGGATAGCCAAGCTCTGCCCTGACTCTGGGCATTTCATCAAGCACCGCATCGTACTTGTCAAGGGCATTCTGCTCCTTTAGCTGGGAGACCAGGTTCGAGAGCATCCCGCCCGGGATCTGGTAGATAAGGACGTTGGTATCAATCTGCTCGGAAATCGGGTCCAGAATCCCTCTGTACTTTTCCTTGAGTTCCTTGAAATACCGGACAATTTCCTCAAAAGCCCCCAGGTCAAGCCCCGTGTCATAGGGAGTGTTCTTGAGGGCTGCCACGACAGTTTCCGTAGGCGGCTGGGAAGTACCCCAGGCAAGGGGAGAGATTGCGGTGTCAAGGATGTCCACCCCGGCTTCACAGCCTGCCATATAGCTCATAGGAGCCATTCCCGAGGTACAGTGGCAGTGCAGGGATATGGGAATGGAGATTTCCTTTTTCATGGCACTGATAATACTTGTAGCCTCACTGGGGGCTAGCAGCCCGGCCATGTCCTTGATACAGAGAGAATCACACTCGAGTTCTTCGAGCTGTTTTGCGAGTTCCACATACTTCTCCACCGTGTGCACCGGACTTATGGTGTAGCAGACCGTACCCTGGACATGGGCTCCAAGGCCCTTTGCGACCTTGATCGAGAGTTCCATATTCCGGATGTCATTGACCGCGTCGAAGACCCGGAAAATGTCAATGCCGTTTTCATAAGCTTTTGTAACGAATTTTTCAACCACGTCATCCGAATAGTGCCGGTATCCGACCAGGTTCTGCCCGCGAAGAAGCATCTGGGCATGGGTATTGTCCATTTTCGTCTTGATATCCCGAAGGCGTTGCCATGGATCTTCATTCAGGTATCGGATACAGCTGTCAAAGGTGGCACCCCCCCACATTTCAAGGGAGAAATACCCTACCTGGTCCAGATGTTCGACCACTTCGAGCATGTCCCGCGTCCGCATCCTGGTGGCCAGGAGGGACTGGTGTGCATCCCGGAGGACGGTTTCAGTAATTTTTACACTCATGGATGAACCTCTTTAAGATTGAACCGAAACAACGCCATATGTCATTTCAGTGGGGTTTTCCGGAACCAACAAGAATCTCCGGAATTGAAAGTATTTTGCAATTTATTCACCTTGATCTGAAATTTAAGGTTTTAATTGCAATATTATCATAAATTTAATGTCGTAATTCGATTATGTTGTAATTTGATAGTGTCCATAGACCCTTATTTCAATGTTATCTCGTTGAAGCGGGTCCCTGTTGCAATGTTTTCTTGTTGAAGCGGATCCCTGTTGAAATGTTTTCTTGTTGAAGCGGATCCCTGTTGCAATGTTTTCATGTTGAAGCGGATCCCTGTAATGCAGTGGATTCCAGATAAACAATGTTATAATTGAGTTAAATTGCAGTTAATTTAAATTAATCGCAGTTTAAGACGGATTCAGAAATAATTGCAGCATAATCGCTCATTTGTAAGGGTAATTAAGAAATCGGTATTTGTGAGCATCACCCACAAAACTCGATAAATATTTGCGTTGTTCAGAAATAATGTATAGTAGTATTGTTAACAAGTAATATACTTTTCGCTGGAGTTGACATTAAAAAATAAATGAAGGTATCGGGAGGTTGCTTCCGATTACGAATAAAACCTGTTGATTTGTTAACAAATAAGCCTGTTAACGCAACAGCCTGTAAGCCAGGAGGATTTGAAGAGAACGAAGGAAGAGGTATAAAAAGTACAGGGGATTTGTAAGGGGTCATACCCCACCCAATTTGAGAGTTCGCATACACCAGAGCTTAATGGCCCATTAACCTGGAATTAATGGTTTACATGCTTCGGGGCTTAATGGTCCATAGCACCGGGGCGGGAAATTAGTATTATTTACATCAGGACTTTTTTACCCACAAAATACCACTGATCAAACACGCCATCAGCATCCGTGTTGTCCACTATCTCCCCTTCGACTCCCGCCCTGCGAAGGGCTTCTGCCAGGATTTCGATTTCGGGCCTGCTTTTTACGGTGAAAAGCAAAAGACCATCTTTTGCTACGACTTTTGCAGCTTCATTCACGATACCTACCCAGAGATTCTTATTAAATTCATAGACCAGACCCAGCATGAAACCCACAACGACATCGAACCTCCCGGGTTCGAAGTACCGGGAAAGTTGCATTGCATCCATTACAAGGGTTTTTTTAGGGTTAAGGACCCCGTGCTCAAGCCCCTGGCAGACCGTGCACTTGTTGAGTTCCATTGCAATGGGGTCCAGGCCGAGCCTGTGAAGGGCAAGTGTGGACATACCGTTCCCGCAGCAGACCTCAAGCACTCTGCCTTCGAGCGAGAAACCTTTATTCTCCAGGTCATGAAAAATCTCCGAGACCCTGTTGACCCGCTGTTCGGAAAAAACACTTCCGTAAGACTCGGGCCTTGTGCTGCATTCCGAGCAGAGGTTTCGGTTCACAAGCATAAGGGAGTAATATTCATTTACTGCGTCCCTCCAGAGTTCGGAAGAAACTTCAACTTCCCTTTCCGGAGGATTGAGAGAAAGAATGGACCTGGCAAGGGCTTCAAACTTTACATTTTGGGATGCCCCCGCAAGGGCTCCCGTAAATACCGACCAGAAATCCACAGGAACGTCCTTCTCCCCGGGGTTGAAGAGCAAGAGCCCCAGCGTCTGCTCCCCGTTCCGAATCCTGAGAACCCGGACCTTCTGGTTTTCCAGGAAAGCCCGGACCCCTTCAAGATAATTGAGAGTGGACACGATATTCCGCTGAGAGGTATAGCTTTCTTCAACAAAATAAATCTCTTCACCGATGTCAAGAAGTTCCTGTAAAAGCATGTTTGTTTAGATTCTGATAATGTAATATCAAGATTTCGAAAAGAGGAATGCCTGCATATTTCAAAGATAATTTCAAATGATTCAAGATTTTATCCAGAATATGCGAGGATTTTATCCAGAATACCCAGAAATATTTGATAGAAATATTTATTAGAGAGATGTAGAACCAGGCGGAAGATAGCGAAAAGTGTCAAAAGAGACTTATTCAGATCTGAAAAAATGCATATAAGAAGTTCTAAGAAAAGAAAAGACCCTCAGGAAATACGGGAAGGGAAACAAAGAAATAGAAAACCCTGAGTAAGTGAATAAAGGGGTAAAAAGGCATAAAAAGGAGAAAAAGCTCTAAAAAATACCCCGATATAAGCAAAAGTATATAAGGATTTAATTACAAAATCAGAGATTGAAAAGGATTCATATTATTAATTGAAGATAATCGGAGGATAATATGGCTAAAGTTATACCATTTGCACCAATAGAACGTTTAGTAAGAACTGCAGGAGCCCAGAGAGTTAGTGAAAGTGCAGGGATGGCCCTTACGGAGATTCTGGAAGAATACGGGCTTGAGATATCCAGAGAAGCTATAAAACTTGCAGAACATGCAGGCAGAAAAACCGTAAAAGCCGAAGATATAAAATTAGCAAAAGAAATGCTGTAAAATGCTGAAAGTGCTGGAAATACTTTAAAATGGCTATGAAATGCCATAGAATATCGTAAGCTCGGGTATTGCCAGCATCAAAATAGATAATCTGAGAATCAGGAAATCTGAGAATCAGGAAATCTGAAAATTAGAAAACGAAATGCTGAAAAAACAGCATTTCCATAATTTTCCATTTTATCGATTTCTGCTTATGCAGATGCGGATTCCACTTCGATGACGGTAAGGGATTCCACGGGACAGATTTTTGAACAGGCCCCGCAGCGGACGCAGAACTCATCATCAATAACAGCCTTTCCGTCAATAACCCTGAGAGCGAGATCAGCTGTTTCGAGATCAAACTCATCGTTTTTAATCAACTTTGCGTTCACGGGACAGACGGAATAACAGATCCCGCACCCAATGCACTTTTCGGACTGAACTATTTTCTTGTTTTTCTTATCTGCCTTTGCCATCACAATCACCTTTAAGTTACAAATAATTTCCAGACAGCGGGAGGAATATACCGTAGAATGGTTATAAGCAAAAATTAAAGACTAAATATAAAACCAAATTTATATTTGGTCTGTTGATGATATATTTGATATTGTTAAGGTATATGAAGATTTCGAACATTTTTATAGGGGGAAGAAAAAGTAATAAGGGGAACCGCAATCGTGGAGTGGAGAAGGGGAAAGGATAAGACCTTTCCGGAAAAAGTGAAACCGGAAAGTTTTACCCGGGAATCCCGCTGAAAAGCAGGTCAGCGAGTCCTATACCCATCATCGTAAGAGTTGTTACGATTACCCCGGCAATCATGACCCCGGCAGCAATTGCCGGCAAGGCGTGCCTGAACTTGATCCCGAAGACGAAAGCTGCCACGCAGCCTGTCCAGGCCCCGGTGACGGGCAGGGGAATGGCTACAAAGAGAGTCAAGGCAAGGGTTCCGTATTTTTCAAACCTTTCACTGTGGTTGCGGCGGGTCCTTTCGAAGAGCCAGGAAAAGAAGCGATCAAAAATTCTGAAACGCCGAAGAAAGTCCGAAACCGGTTCGAGGAAGAGCAGGATAGGGACTACCGGGAGCATGTTGCCAAGCACCGAGAAAAAATAAGCGGAAATCGGACCCATCCCGTAGACTCCCATTGCGACCGGAATCGCGCCTCTCAGTTCGGAAATCGGGAGCGCAGCTATAATCATAGTTGCACACCAGTCGGGCACGGCCCGAAGAATTTCTATTAACGCCGCTTCTATAGACATTTTCACCTGCAATGATTAAAGGATAACTTTTCTCCAAACTTCTTTCAAGCTTATTTCTGCCTGCAAGCTTATTTTCCCGCCTTCCCTGTTTATTCTCCGGAAAGTGCAAAATGCGCGAGCAGGGCTTCCAGCTGGATCCTTTCGCTCGCCCCTTCCGTGAGCCTGAAATCGATTTCTCCCAGGATGTCCACAAGATCAATTATGCGCCTCTCCGAAAGCCCGAGGTCCAGCATATCACGGTTTTCCAGGCCGGAGATAACCCTGTAGATCTGTCCCACGATGTCTTCTCCCGAGAGTCCTTCCTCATAGAGCAGCCTGTCGAGCTCCTTCTTGGCACCCTTGAAGTTCCCGATCAGGGCGGTTTCGATCAGGGCCTTGATCTCCTCCGGGTTTGCGGTTGCCGTGGTCCTGTAGATAGTCTCCCTGGAAATAGGCTGGTTCCGGTCAATGAAAGCAGCCGCTTGCAAGGAGTTTACTGCTTTTCTCATGTCCCCCTGAGCCACGTAGACAAGGGCTTCATACCCATCTTCGGTGATGGACAGCCCCTGTTCTTCCGCAATGAACTCCAGGCGTTTCCGGATAGCCCCGTCCGAGAGCCTCCTGAACCTGTAGACAGCACAGCGGGACTGGATGGGTTCGATGATCTTGGAAGAGTAATTGCAGGAAAGGATGAAACGGCAGTTATTACTGAAGCGCTCCATGGTCCGCCGCAGGGCAGACTGGGCGTCCGAGGTAAGGGCATCAGCTTCGTCCAGGAAAATAATCTTGAACCCGGACCCGCCTATAGGGGCAGTTTTTGCAAAGTTTTTGATCTTGTTCCTGACAACGTCAATCCCCCTTTCATCCGAGGCATTGAGTTCGGTAAAGTTTTCACGCCATAAATCTTCCCCGAAAATTTCCCTGGCAATGGAAACCGCAGAAGCCGTCTTCCCCACACCAGGCGGCCCGGAAAAGAGGAGATGGGGAAGGTTTTTCGTTGCCACGTAGGACTTCAGACGTTCAATGGTCTCATCCTGCCCGGCAACCTGGTCCAGCCTTACAGGCCTGTATTTTTCTATCCAGATCTCTTCTTTAATCGTAAAGTCCTCCATTAATGCTTGCACCATAATTGGAGAAGATAATATTTAACCTTTCGAATGTCTACGGATTTTAGAGATGGCGCGGTGGCCTTTCATAAAAATCATGAATTTGAGTAGCTACATCTCACTTTCCGCAGATGTACACAAATGTATCATTCAGTTACCGATTTGTCCGATATTCTTTGTATTATTGCGAGTTGGTTTTTATTTCATAGCCATATTGAGAAAATAGATGGCATTTTTGTGGACTTCTGCGGAAGGTCAGCTACATGAATCTGAGCTTTTATTACTTCATTACTTCATCGGAGTCAGAAAGAGCCAGAAAGAGAAACAAAAATGCAGAGTCAACATAGGAGAATTCCACCTACAAGGTTATCAGGATATACCTGCGGCCAGGTTGTACACTTTAGTAACGGTTAAATATATATATATGACCTTGAATAAATTATATTGTAAACTTTACATGTCTCTAAAATTTACCTGAGGAATCAAAAATGGACGAATTAACCGAAACTCTCAAAGAGATGGCCCTGACCCTTGGAGCCTTCAAAGTGGGCATTGCAACCACTAAAACCCTTGCAGGAGGCCCCCCTTCTGCCGATCTTAGCTATGTGCTGCCCGAAGCAAAGTCGGCAATCTGTTTTGCCCTGGCTTTTGACCAGAGTCTTATCGACCCTTACTTTAAAAAAGAGGACCATAAATCCCTTGATACAAACAAAGTGAGGACCACCACCCTTTCCAACGGGTTAGCCTTTGAAATGGCGGGATTTCTGCAGCAGCTGGGGTACAAAGCTGTCCCGCAGGCTGCAAATTTCGTGTACAGGATGGACAGCGAAACCGGGCCTGAAGAAATGAAACCTCCGATTTCCCATAAGTACCTGGCAGTCCGTTCAGGCGTCGGATACTTCGGGTATTCGGGGCAGATTATTACGACGGAATACGGGTCCGCGATTGCCCTGGCCTCAGTCGTTACAGACGCGGAACTTGTTTCGACAGACCCTCTGCCAGAAGAAGATAACTACTGTGATGGGTGCAAGCTCTGCCTCAAAGTCTGTTCTTCCGGATTCGTGGATCCTGTTGAAAAGGTTACGGTTACCCTGGGGGGAAAAGAGTTCAGTTACGGTAAACGAAGAAACTACTCCCGCTGCGGTTATGTCTGCGGGGGAATGGCAGGCCTGAACCCTTCAGGAAAATGGTCCACCTGGTCTCCGGCGCGCTTTGAGATTGCCGAAAAAGAAGAAGATGTTCCTGATTTACTGAATCCTGATGCGCAAATTCCTGCTTTGCAAGCCTACCTCGAAAGGCCGATCAAAGGAGGATTTTTCCTTGCATTGTCGCCAGGATACAGGCTGGAATACACCTGTTCCAACTGCCAGCTTGTCTGCCACCCGGATAAAGAGGTCAGGAAAGCACGCTACAGAATGCTCAAAGAAAGCGGCGTGGTCATACAGGAGCCCGACGGGACCCGCAGGGCAGTTTCCCCCGAAGAAGCAAAAGAATATCTCAAAGCCATGCCCCCGGAGAGGAGAAAACTGTACGAGGAAGTTACAGAGGAATGATTTACCCGGAAAAAGGGCTCATTCAAAATGACCCCCATAGCCCCGAGAAGGGGGGGTTTTCCAAAAATTAAGGAGGGCATCCACCAGCCTGTCTGGCGGCTCTCTTTTAACGATGATTTGCTAAGTGAATACGGAGATTTACAAAATCAACCGGGAATAACACTCCACGACCGTTTTCAAAATCTGGTATCCTTTGTCGGTTATGACAGAGTCCCCTCTTTCGTTCCGCTGCAAAACCATGTCCGAATCCTGCAGTTTCCTCAAGTGGAAAAGCAGGTTTCCGCCACGAAGCCCGGTCATTTTCGAAAGCTCGGAGAAGCTTTGGGCCTGCGTAGCCACGGCCTGCATAATCATGAACCTGTGCTTATTCGTAATAGGCTCCAGGACCGATTCGACCATGACATCTGCAGAAAGCTCCGAAATAGGGAGCGTGTCCACCCCTTCACCAACATATATGCCCAGGGAACGCATAAGGTCTATCTGTTTTTCGAAAAGCCGGGTGACTTCCGAAGTACACTGGCTGCAGTGCTCATAAGGAAGATTTTCCTTAATATTTTCCAGGTCATCCCTGAAAGAATTTACCACCGAATCAGCAACTGAGCCTTTTTTTATGCACTCTGCAGAGTTACCAGGAATTCAATGAAAGCAAGAGAACAGCGGGAATTCATCGGGCAGTCTTTGACCATTTCCCTGCTCAAAGAGGCTTTTGCGTCAGCAACCTCTTTCTGGAAGAATACTTCCGAATACCTGTCTCTAAGCCCTTCAAGCAGCGAATCCGTATGTCCCTGATTTGAACGCTGTATGAAGTGGTTTAACTGACCGCTCAACTTTGAGACTTCTTCTTTTAACTCCCGGATTTCCGAAGAGTCCACCACAATGGAACCTGACATGTCCATACACCTTTTTTGAGAATTTCAAAACCAAGATTTGACTACATTAGATTAACAATCAGGTATAGTATAATTACCTAATAATGCTTTTGTTCTTTTCAGGCAAGGGAAAAAATGTTAAGGGAGTTCAGAGACAGCGATAGAAAAGCAATAGAGAGGGAGGAAATAGCGATAGAACAGCAATAGAACAGGAAATAAGAAAATCCGGAGAAGATGGAAAATTCAAGGAAGCTAAATCAGAAAAACAGCGATCCGGAGTAAATCAAAAAAGAGAAAAGAGAGGGAATTGCCCTTGAAAAGGACAATTCTAATTCTCAGGTTAAATCTGTTTATCGTTATTCACCGTAGGCAAAGTCGTATGCGATCTTCCCGATGATGGGGATCTTGAACTTTGAGCCTCTGAGCGCCATGTATGCAGGGACCACAATAAGCAGTAATCCGGGCATTCCCACACCGTCAGCAATGGCCCAGCCTATATACGGAATCCACGCGACCAGGAAGATAAATAAAGCAAACGGTATAAAAAGCAGTACCGACTGCATGGCATGGAAGCGGACGAATTTGTTATTGCGCTCAAGGAGCAAAAACAAAAACCCGGAGAGCCACCCACCCAGATAAGTGAGAGCCGCCACGATGTTTTCAGGTAAGCCAATGGAAGTCTTGTAGGACATACTTTCCACCTCTTGTTAAAGTGTTTTCGAAGCCAAAAGGGAAAATCGGGCCGGGATTACCGGACCTCGATTATTCCCTGCGGGCAGACCGCGGCACAGGCGCCACAGCCGGTACACTTCTCCTGATCGATTTCGGCCAGGAAGTTCGTAACCTTGATAGCATCTGCCGGGCATTCCTTTTCACATTTCTTACAGCCGATACAGCCGTTTTCACAGACTGCCTTTACCTGCTTACCCTTGTCGTGGGAACGACAGAGCACATGGACCTTTTCGGAATCCGGTGCAAAGGTGAGGATTTCATTCGGGCAGGCTGCAATACAATTTCCACAGCTTGTACAGAGGTTCTTGTTCACGTGCGGAAAGCCATCTTCTCCCATGGACAGGGCATCGAACTGGCAGGCACGGACACAGGTCCCGAGCCCGAGACAGCCGTAGGTACATCCCTTTCTGGAGTCACAGAGCATCAGAGCAGCCTTACAGCCGTCCACACCTTCATAATCGAAGAGGGTAACACAGCTCTTTCCGCCGTTACAGCGGACGAAGGGATACTCGGGTTCTGACTCCGCAATTTCCTGGCCCATGAGGGATCCAATTGCCTTTGCAGTCTCAAAACCTCCCACAGGACAGCTGTTTATAGGAGCCCCTTTCTCAACGATCGCCTCTGCGCAGGCAGCACATCCTGCATACCCGCAGCCACCGCAGTTTGCTCCGGGAAGGAGTTCCGCAACCTCATCGATAAGGGGGTTCGAATCGATCTTAAAGATCCTGGAAGCAGCGACCAGCATTGCGCCGACCGCAAACCCGAGGCCCGCCAGAACTGCTATGGAGTTTACAAGTACATCAGTCAAGCGGAATCACCCCGAAGAAGTTCACGAAGGACATGGACATGATCGTTGCGACGAATAAAGCGTATGTAACGCCTCTGCCCACAGCCTTTGGCACGTTTACGATGTTACTCCGCTCGCGGATTGCAGCCATCATGAGCATGGCAACGGTGTACCCTAGCCCTGCTGCAACTCCGAAAGTAACGCTCTGGATTAAGTTGTAGTCATTCATGACGTTAAGGAGCACCGCACCGAGCACCGCACAGTTGGTGGTGATCAGAGGCAGGTAGATACCAAGCGAACGATAGAGTGCAGGCACGTGTTTTCTTACGATGAACTCCACAAGCTGCACGAGAGCTGCGATAACCACAATGAAAGCAATGGTTCGCAGAAACTCCAGCTTAAGGGGCACTAACACGTAATTAAACAGCAAAAAGGATACGGTTGCTGCCAATGCCATGACGAAGACCACAGCTCCTGACATCCCTGATGCGCTTTTTACGTCCTTGGTCACACCCACGAAGGAACATAGACCCAGGAACTGGATGAGAAGAAAGTTCTTGACAAACAATCCTTCAAGCAGGATTGTAAATAAGGCCTTTTCCACCATTTTAACCACCCTTTGCAGCTTTCTGCTGTCTGCGATAGTTCACGATCGTCATCAGCACTGAGATTGTAAGGAAGGCTCCCGGAGACATGATCATGAACATTGCAGGGTTCATGAATGCACTCGCATTGATCACCGTGATCCCGAACGGGTCGATGATACCGGTCCCGAGGAATTCACGGATACCTCCGATAAGCATCAGCACGAGCAGGAAACCCGTACCCTCACCAAAGGCATCAATGGTTGAGTAAAAGACCCCGTTCTTCAGGGCATAGGCTTCAGCCCTTCCGATAACAATACAGTTGACCACGATCAGGGGAATGAACACACCTAGCGACTCGTACAAAGCCGGCGTAAACGCTTCCATAACCATGTCAACGATCGTAACGAAGGTTGCAATGACAATGATTTCAATGGGAAGCCGGACTGCTCCGGGGATATGGTTCCGGATTGCAGAGACCATCACGTTTGAGCCGACCAGCACAAACAGAGTCCCCATAGCCATTCCGATCCCGTTTTCCACAGATGTCGTAACTGCTAAAGTCGGACAGAGCCCAAGCACGAGCCCGAAGGTCGGGTTGTCCTTGGTAATTCCACGTATAAATTCACTTAACGGATTCATGTTCAACCCTCCTGTGCGGCTGCGTAATCCACTGCACTATGCAGGGCATCCACCACAGCCTGTGAGGAGATCGTGGCTCCGGTAATGGCATCGATCTGCCCACCATTACTTTTCAGGCTCACGTCAGACACCGGTTTGTTCACGAACTGCCCCTTGAATTCGTCTGTCACAATAAGGGCTCCAAGACCAGGAGTTTCGGAATGCTTCATCACCTGCATTCCTGTTATTGTATTGAAATCCGACGAAATTCCGGCCATCAGTTCAATTATGCCCTGAGCCCCAACCTGTTGCCGCTTTACCACGTATCCCACAGTATTTCCGGAGGCATCCACCCCACGGTAATAGAGAACCACGGGATCACCTGCGTCGTCCACCCCATCGGTTACTGGTGGAAAAGTCACAGCTGCCGGGAGGATAACCTTCAGTGCTTCTTCCTGCTGCGCTGCCTGTAACTCTTTCAACTTAACCTGGGTTGGAGTATAGGTCACTGCAAGAGCCGCAGCCGCAACAGCAGAAATCAGGACCATTACTACAATAACTTGCACTACTTCCTTGTTATCACTCATGAGCCACACCTCCCACGGGCTTTGGTAGGGTATTGACTTCAATATACGGAGCTATTGCGTTGGAGAGCAGGAGTGCATACAGGGTACCCCACACATAGTTGCCCGAGAAGTATCCGTAGAGTACTGTAAGGAGTCCACAAAGGATTCCATAGATGATTCTTCCGTTCTTGGTAACCGGAGTCGTCACGGTCTCGGTTGCAAAGAAGAGCACTCCGAGGAGGAAGGTTCCGGTTATCACATAAGAAACAGGATCCCCGAGAAGCACGGCCAGGATGACCGTTGTCAGGAAATAAGCTACCGGGATTCTCCACTCAACGAGTTTCATGGCTATGAGTGCAACTCCGGTGAGGAGCACAAGAATCGGGGAAACTTCCCCCAGGAATCCGGCTCCGGTTTCAAGTATCATGTCCGAAAAACTGCTGGTAATCGGGGTAGTTCCCGGGAGCATGTCCTGAGCCCAGGAAAGACTCAGGAAAACCCAGGCTGCAAGTGCCGGATGGAAAACGTAGGACCCGATTCCTCCAAACGCATGCTTCCCGATTCCTACCGCAAACATAGCCGCTAAGAAGATCATCCATGCAGGCAGTGTCGGCGGGCAGATCAGAGCCAGTAAAAGCCCGATGTAAACAGCATTTCCGTCCAATATCGTTAACTCGTATTTAAACGCTTTTTCAATAGCGAACTCGATAATTACTGCACCTAAAATGGATGCAGCTATATTACCGAGTGCAGCGAATCCGAAGAAATAAATCGCCGCCAGGCTTATAGGCACAAGGGCAGCGACCCTGCCCCACATGAGAGTCTTGATAGAGATTTTCGATCTCCTGTGGGGAGGAGGAGATACTGTAAAAGTTGTCATTCTGTCACCTCCGCGGGTTCAGCTTCCGCACACATTTTTAGAAGCTGGAGCTTAGAGAAGCGGATGAGCTGGACAAGGTGCTTCTTTGCCGGACAGACTGCTGCACAGTCTCCACACTCAATGCAGCTCAATGCATAGTATTCTCCGCATTTCTCGTACATCCCCTGGTCCGCCATGACTGCAATCCTTCCGGGGAGCAGGTTCATGGGACAGACGTCCACACAGCGGGCACAGTGAATGCAGGCAGACGACACGTCCCTGAGAACCTCGTCCTTTGTCTGGACAACAATTCCCGTGGTGTCCTTGGCAACCGGGGATTCGTCACTGTAAATGGCTACTCCGACCCTTGTCCCGTTGATAATGACCTTTCCGGGTTCACCCTTGTAACCGCCGCAGGCCTCGATCACATCTTTGATCGGGGTCCCGAACTTAACGAGTACGCTTCCTGGGCGATTGACCGCTCCCGAGACCGTGATCACGTTCTCAAGGTAAGGCTTGCCTTCATACACGGCATCGTATACCGCTTTGGCTGACTTTACTCCACAGACTGCCACATGCACATCAGCAGGTTTGTAACCAAGAGGGATCTTTCTGCCCATTACATCCCCAGAGAGCAGGTTCATCATTGTGGGGGTATAGGTTATCTTGCCTCCGGCCAGCACTATGATTTCGTCTTCCGAATCTTCGAAGTAGTAGTCAGCATGCCTCTTTCCGATGATCGGGGCAACAGTCAGGGGTTTTCCGTCAACCTTCGCGTTCTTGAAAGCCTTGATGGACTCCTTGTCGTCTGCCCGGATTACGATTGCACCCCTCGAGATCCCGCCAGCTTCAAGCATAAGCCTGAACCCTTTAAGAACTTTGTCAAGGGAATCCAGATAAGCGTTGGCAATCAGAGGGAAGGTTGCGTTCATGATCAGGGTGTCGATCCTCTTTCCCGGTTTCAGGGCAAGGTACGTGGGCTTTTGATAATATTCGACAATGCCCGCTTCCTTGATAATTTCCAGTAACCTTGAAGGGGTTGCATCCTTTTCAGGGATGAAATCAACGGAGTCAGCGCACTCCAAAGGATTGATTATTACGCTTAAGACTCGTTTCCCGGAGGGATTTGGCATCTCCACAACGGATTCCACAGTCCCACAGTAAGGGGAATGAATGTATGCGAGGTCGCTTCCCTCGCAGTCCCCGATTTTCTGGCCAATGATAACTTCTTCACCTTTCTTGACCAGAGGGGCACATGCAATCCCATCATGCTGTTTTAGGGGTAAAATTACCTTTTCAGGTAGTTTATCAAGTTTGATAGCACTCAACGTTTGCCACCTCCTTAAAATGCAGGCTCCCTTTCAACCTCATCGGGCCTCGGCTTGTCATAGGTCACGCCAATGCTCTTGACTGCTGACGACTCTCCTCCGGGGTCCTCCACATAACCAATGGACACCCAGTCAATCACGGCTTCGCTTCCGTGGCAGTCCTTACAGGTCATCGGGTCACCCATTTCGCTTCCCCTGCTTACAATGTTGTGGGAAACCTGGTAGTAGAGTTCTACAGTCCTTAAAACGGCGTTCGGATAATCCGGCTGGCCGTCTCCGTCGGCATCATAAGCCTGCATTTCTTCAACTGTGACCTCACCGTCACCGTCTGCATCCGCGGCTTTCACGTACTGCACCGGGATCGGGTCTCCAGTGGATATACTTGTATCCGGGTTGGCGAGCACTTCAGGATCGGTGCCTTCGTCCCACCAGGTTCCGGCAATCTTGTTGAAGGGTGTAAGCTTCACGTCACTGTCATTCCTGGTGTCCACGGAAGGCAGGACATCTCCTGAGATCCCGTTGTACCAGGCAAGAACAGGCTGGAAGTCCTCTTCCCAATAAACATCTTCCCGTTCTCCGTTCTGCCAGCTAAAGGCCTTAAGGGGCGTTCCTCCCGGAAGGTCTCCTCCCGGAAGCATGGGCACATGGCAGGACGTACAGTCAAGGAAATCCATGTGCGAGTCCGCAAAGGGCCCGTGGGAGATTCCGGCATGACATCCTTCAGCGTCACAGCTCCTCATGGTATCATCATAGCTTTCTCCGATATCAGGGGTATCAGAGACGTTTCCACGCCCGATCTGGTGATCGGAGGTTATGATGTAAGCTTCCGTGTGGTGGCACTCGACACATTCGACACCTGCTTCTGCGTGAACGTCGAGTTCTTCGTAAAACTCTTCAGAACCCCATGAAACAGCCCGCGCTTCCACTTCTCTGCTGTGGCAGTACTGGGCACAGGAGGTATCTTTAGGAGCTCCATTCACACCGTCATGGAACACGATCAGCAGGGGATAGGGGGTAAGAATATTGCCACTGTACACAAAAAGATGCATTGCGTCAGTCTGGGCAGTGCGGCTTGAGACTTCCATTGCAGCTTTATTTGCATTGGCATAATCCCCACTTTCGATTTTTTCCGCCCGTTTTTCGAAGTCATAGAGCCCGTACTTTTCGTGACACATCATACAGTTGACATCAACACCGTATTCGGCAAGTGGTCCCCCACCCGGGTGATACTTTCCGAACTCGGCAACCCAGGCGTCCTTTCCGGACGTTTCAAGATCAAAGTTCGTGAGGGGAGACCACCGGTCCATGTCTACCTGTACATGATAAGAATTATTGACGTTTTCATAGACGCCGTAGTGACAGCCTCCGCATACCGAATCTTCCCATTCTCCTTTGGTCATATAGTGAGATGCAATAGCATCATTCCCGGAATAACCAAGAGAAGAATAGGCGCCAGCGGCCACGAGAAGCAGCACAGCGACTCCCGACACCATCAGATTTAACCTATTCATAACGACCACATTCTTTCTTTTTTGTTCACATTGTTATGTTCATGCTTGGCGAGTAAACAAGTTTAAATTTTGAATAAATTCAACACATTATACATTATATATTATACAGTTTACAGTTTATGATAAGTTCTATAAGATCAGGGACGTCCAAAGCTGGAATCGTATACGGCTAACGAGGATATACACCGCCGTCCCCTCCAACCTTCAAATAGATATACATCCCGGAATTAACAGGAATTCAATTAAACGGAAACCTAAAGTCGGAGAAGGAACTGTCATGGACAGCCAGACAGGTTCTATTCAGCATCATTTGGCTTTCCTGAAGATTTTTTACGATCACCGGCGTCTCCATTTTTTACTGAGATAGTCCATTTTATTCCTGAAAAACAAAGCTAAATTCGACTTCAATTGGAAATGTTTACCCGAGGTAATACTTATTTCTTTCGAAATAAGTTTGAGGGAATGGAATAGACTTGCATAAGGTAATAAAAATATATACTTTGTATATAACACGCCACACATATTATAAAATAATATAAAATGTATGCAATAGAATTAAATTTAACACAATATTAATATATATACTTTTCCAAAGAAAAATAACATGATTATACATTAGAGATGAAAAAGAATATATTCAACATCAGCAAAGCAAAAAAGAGATCAGAAAAAATTTCGAAAAAGGAAAAAAGAACCCTATATGGGAGGTTTACAATCGATATATATGAAAGATGTAAAGAATATTCAGCAAAAGGTACATTTTAAGAAAAAACAGACAAACCTTAAAAGAAAAAAGTAGAGAAACACAGAAAAAATCCGAGAAAAGAAAGATAAAGAAGAAAATATCGGAATCTGGCCTGAACAAAAGAATCTGATGTCAAAAAGAAAAAAAACGGATTCAAAGAGAAAAAATATGATTCAAAAACCGGAAAAAAGTATTAATAAAGTAATAAAGCAAAATAAACGAAAAAATGTGAAAATCATATCAATGAGATAAAAAAGAGATAAAAATGAGATAAAAAAGTGATGGAGAAGAGAAGTGGAAAAGAAAAGAAATTAAGCTTAAAGCTAAAATAAAAAGTTACAAATAAAAGAAGCAGAAACAGAGTGAAAAATTAAATCCATCATCAAGTCTCAAATCAAGTCTCAAATCAAGTCCCGAATCAAGTCCCAGATCAAGTCTCAAATCAAGTCCTGATCGAGACTCAAGAGTGCCGGTTAAGCCTGAACAAACCGGAAATAAAAAACACTATAAAAACAAATAGTCGAAGCTGATAGAGCATGAATTCAAGGTACACAGCATTTTTTGCATTGATAATCATAACGGTAAGCCTTGCATCAGGCTGCATAAATCCGGCCCCCGAAGAAGGAGAAGAAATTCAACTTTTTCAACAGACCCGGAGCATCATGGACACCACTGTAACAATTGCAGTATATACCTCGGAGGAAAATGAAGCCGAGCAGGCCATAGACAACGCTTTTGGGGAAATAGAAAAGGTAGATTCCCTGCTGAGCCCCTCGAAGGAAGACAACCAGCTGAACCTGCTGAATAAAGAGGCAAAACTGCAAGGAGTTGACCCGACTTTTATTTATGTGCTGGAACGTTCCGTATATTATTCCGAACTAAGCGGGGGGGCCTTTGATATAACAATACAGCCGGTACTTGACCTCTGGAAAAGCAAGTTCAGCCCCGGAGGAACCTATGAGCCCCCGACCCTCGAGGAGCTTAACGAAACCCTTAAATTGGTAAACTATTCCGAGATCAGGATCGAAGACGGAAACGTCACCCTCCAGCCAGGAATGAAAGTGGCTGTAGGAGGAATTGCAAAAGGATATGCAGTTGACATGGCAATAGAATCCCTTGAAGCTGACGGAATCGAAAACGCCTTCGTAAACGCAGGAGGAGACGGGAAGTACATAGGCAGGAAACCCGACGGCACGGCCTGGATAGTAGGACTCCAGAACCCTGATAAAAACGGAGAATATGTTACGGCCATCAGTGCAGAGGATGTGGCAGTTGCAACAAGTGGAAATTATGAACGTTATTTTAACGAATCCGCAAAGGTGTCCCACATCTCGGACCCTAGAACCGGTTACCCATCCACAAGCCTTATAAGTAGTACGGCGATCGCAAAAGACGCGATTGATGCAGATGCCTTTGCAACTGCGGTGTTTGTGCTTGGAGAAAAAGAGGGGCTTGAAATGATCGAAACTGTGGAAGGCGTTGAGTGCATGATAATAACAGAAGACCGCAGGCTCGTGTATTCCAGCGGGTTCAGGGAATACGAGGTCTGAGGCCATTTACCTTTTTTTATTTTTACCCCGGAAAACCAATTTTCCAGGTATTTTTCCAAAATTGATGACAGTGTACCGAATTTGCTGTAAATAGTAAGCTGAATTTTTGCAGACTGTCTATGTTTTGACTCTTCCGGTGTGTAATTATCCTTCCAACGACTTCTTGGGATTTGTGATTTTACAGAAAATTTGGGACACTGCCCAGATTTTCATTTCAGTCAAGGTAAACCGTATGCATGGTCTCGTAGATAGGGCCCTCCGGAGTAAGAATGCTCTTTTTGAGCGTAATCCTGTTCACCCGCATGCTCCCTAATTTCAGGTCCTTCAAATCCTTAAGGATATCCACAAAGGCTTTTTTCTGGTCCTTTTTGAGGAACTTAACCCTTGCGAGGGTTGCATGGGCGGTAAATTCCCTGTCATCCTTCTCAAACTTAAAAGGCTCAAGCAAAGCCTCCACCTCATCATGGAGAACCTTAAAATTCCCGACTCCCCCCAGCCAGAGTACCTTCGGGTTCGAAGGTTTTGGGAAAACTCCGACCCCTTCAAGCCCGGCTTCGAAAGGTTCACACATCATGGAATCAAGGGCTGCCGCCAGGGAAGGTATTTTTGATGCTTCCACATCCCCCAGAAACTTCAAAGTAATATGAACGATTTCGGGGTCCACGAACTTCAGGGGAAAATCCGCAAATCTGGCCTGAATCTCCCGAATATGTTCCCTTAAATTCGGATCAAGTTCAACTGCTATGAAAGTTCTGATCAAAGAATCTCACCACTGTAGACTATTAGAAAAACAGACAAGAAAAAAGTTTCCATGCAAAAGCTCTGGAACCCCTGGGGAAAAATCTCTTACTGTGGCATTGTAAACCTTTCATCCCAGTGAAGCTTAAGGGACAGGCAGGAAGAAAAGAGGCAAAGAGAGGCAAATAATTAAAGAAGACAGAAAGGAAAAAATATGGACACCACATAACAATTATAATGTAGTAAATATAACGGTATAATGGAAAGAGATAGATTTAAGTAGAGGGTTCGACACCGCATAATGTCAACCTAAAAACGGGGATAGAACCTAAAAAAAAGATAGAGTGAAAAAACAAAAAAGCAGAGGATCGAATGGACAGAGCACGCGTAATCGTAGAGGCAACAACCCGGATGGCCAGGGAGCTCAATGCCGCTGCAATAATGGTTTCCGGGGAACTGAGCTTTGAAGGGGTTGAGACCGACACCCCGATCTACTATACCTCCATGCGCCCGAAAAGCATAATCGACCACCTTGTAGCTACCGGAAAAGAAGGAAAAGGTGCTGCAAAAGAGCTCATTGACCAGCTAAGTAGGGAATCTGCCGGCAACATCGAACACCTGCAAAATGCCGTTGCCATCGAATACGTACTCGATGAACTGAAAAAAGGAATTGTTATAGGGATAATCGAGACCCGGGACTCCAGTTCCATTATAGTGCACAACCTGGACGAAAACCCCCTTATAAAAGCCATGAAGGAATGCGAGGAAAGGGTCAAACCCGAAGTAATCAGTTCGGTCCTGAAAATTGCATTTGACATCGCAGTTACGGGAAGGGAAGGAAAAAAAGTAGGGACTGCCTTTGTCATAGGCGACTCCGAAGAAGTGCTGAAACGTTCCCACCAGATGATCCTGAACCCCTATGCAGGCCAGGAAGAATGCGACCGAAACATTCTGGACAAGAAAAATGGGGAATCGATAAAGGAATTTGCCCAGCTAGACGGAATCTTCGTGGTGGATGAAAGCGGCCTGATCCACGCAGCAGGACGTTACCTGGACGTGGACGGGAAAAATATAGACATTGAAAAAGGCCTGGGGGGAAGGCACGTTTCCGCAGCTGCCATAAGCAGGGATACCGTAGCAGTCGCAATTACCATTTCCGAGTCAGGGGGAGTAATCAGGATCTACAAAGATGGAAAAGAGAGTATCTGCATCGAATCCGTGCAGTCTGCAACCAGATACCTCTGATTCCTCCGGAAAACCCCAAATATCCATTAATACCCCGCATCATAATAACTGATGCCATATATTCCCACAATCGACAAAAAGAAGGGAAATCCATGAAAAGAATGTTCTATATCCCGTTCAGCCTTAAGTTCCTGATACTTCTGATTATTATCTTAATGTTCGGGTTTGGCACTCTCTTTCTCGGGGTAGTCATATCTACCTTTATGAAAATAGGTTTTTCTGCGGAAGATGCCCTTCTTATCCTCCTTTTATCATTACTGGGAAGCGGGGTCAACGTTCCCGTTGCAACCCTCAAGTCCGACATTCCGGTGGTCAGGGAAAGTTATGTCCGGGGTTTTGGGGTTAGCTACAGGATTCCGATACGCAAATACGTCAGGAATGAAACGCTGCTCGCCGTAAATGTCGGAGGGGCAATAATCCCGGTCCTGATTTCCGCATATCTCCTCATAAAATTTCCCTCTTCCCTGCTCCTTGCGGGAACAGGAATTGCAATCGTAGCGGCTGTAACATATTCCGTTGCAAAGCCAATCCGGGGAGTGGGGATTGCAACCCCTGCCCTACTTCCCCCCCTTACGGCCGCTTTTGCAGCAGTTATCCTGACTTCGATATTCCAGATGCCGGAATGCCTGGCCGACCAGTGCCGCTTTGTAACTGCCTACACGGGAGGCGTGCTGGGCACCCTGATAGGAGCCGACCTCCTTAACCTGGGAAAAATAAAGAACCTCGGCGCCCCTGTTGCAAGTATAGGGGGAGCGGGAACCTTTGACGGGATATTTCTGAGCGGATTTATTGCCCTGCTCCTGATATAAAAACAGGAAAAAACTGAAAACGCAGAAAAGACAGAAAAAATAGAATAGGGAAAAACCCAAACTCAAAAACGAGAACATACCCAGCCTTTACTGGTCCTTACCCTGATGAAACATACCATGTACAGAATCCGGAAAAGGTTCCACATGAATGGAAAAATGCCCGTTATTGCCGCAGGCCTCCCTTAACCTTTTTTCCACCCGGGTCGAAATTTCATGAGCTTCAACGATGTTCAGCTTGCAGTCCACCTCAATATGGACATCTGCAGCCACGGCGTTTCCTATTTTTCGGGTTTTTAAGTTATGGCAGTCCACAACCCCGTCAGTAGACATTATAAGCCCTTCAATCTTGCAGCAGGTCTCCGGGTCCAGGGAAGCTTCCAGCAGTTCATTTATGTTTTTGTAAAAGATCTCGCCTGCAACCTTGAAAATGAAAAAACTCAGGACAACAGCAGCAAGCGGATCGAGCACTGCCCAACTGCCCCCGAGCAGTATAGCCCCTCCGGTACCAAGTGCAGTCCCGACTGAAGAAAATGCATCCGAACGCTGGTGCCAGGCATTTGCAGCCAGCGCATCACTCCCCAGGTCCCGGGCACATTTAATTGTGTATCGGTACATGCCTTCCTTTGAGAAAATAGAGATTACCGCTGCAGCAAAGGCGATCCAGCCCGGAGCGGAGAGTTCGGCACCCCCCGCAACGGAGAGCACCTTCTGCAACCCGGACCATAAGATTTCAAACCCGACTGCAAAAAGCATCAGGCCCACAAACACCGCTGCCAGGGTCTCGATTTTACCGTGCCCGTAATTGTGAGTGTTATCCTCGGGCTTTTCAGCAGCCCGGAAGCCCAGGATTACCGCAAAGTCGGTCAGCAAATCCGAAAAAGAATGGACCGCATCGGCAACCATCGCAGCACTGCCGCCAAGCACTCCTGCCGCAAACTTGAAAATCGTAAGGGAAACGTTTACAAAAACCGCCAGTTTCGTTACCCGAACAGCCCGGGAAAGCCTTCCATTATTACCTGCCTCAGAGAAATCATTCTCAACAATTTCATCCCGACTACTGCAGCTCATAATTTCTCAGAACAATTTTGTTTTTTTTCAATTTTACGCTCAATAAGAAGAAATTAGCAATGGGGCTCAACCCTTATAGGTTTTACCTGTGGAAGCGGGGCGTATTATGTAAAAACGGAACCGGAACTCAAACCAAAAAATGACGAATCAAAAGAACAAATAGAAAGAGGAAAAGCCAAAAACAACGAATCAAAAAAACAAATAAAAAGAAAGAAGGGGAGATTACGGATAAATAATCATTTCCTTCTTACAAAACCTGCACCAAGTCCCAGAATGCAGGTCAACAACCCGAATCCGGGAGATTTTTTCGAACTTTCCTCTGATCCCTCAGCACCTTCATCGGATTCCGAAGCGAAATCGGATTCCCTGACCTGAGGAGCAGGGCCGGCTTTTGAATCAAGCGAATCGACTGTCGAATTCGTTTCATCGGGGGTAATCTCTACTTCTGCGACGTCATTTTCCGCGGATTCGGAAGCGGTTTCAGCCTCGATTGTGACATCTGTCACAGGATAGATGATATATCCTCCGTTCGTACCTTTTCCCTCATCCGAGGTCACGAAGTACCAGGAATCCGTGAAGTAAGTCCCATCGTCCATTTCAAGGGTGATAGTATCTGTGTTTTTGAGGACAAGCCCGGTTTCGGAAGCTTCCTTTACCTCAAGGCCCTGATACTCGTCTCCATTTTTGATAACCAGTACATTATCCTTGTCCACGAGCCAGGTATATTTGAAAACGGCAAGGGAATCCACACTGCCCATAAAGACAGAATCAACGTAGGTAACAAAGTAAAGCTGGTCGTTATTATCTCCAAAGTCGGCTGTTGCAGTAAAAATCTGGCTTTCGACAGTGCCGTCTGCTTCAATAATAGCGGACTCGAGTTCTTCCCCGTCCTTTTCGAGTGAGAACCAGACTTTGTTCCCGTCAACATCGACCTGGTGCACGGTAAGCGTGTAGCCCTTTCCAAGGTCCCAGGTCTCCCCAGATCTCAGGGTTTTCTTGGCACTTCCGTCCTGCATGCAGATAATGCTCGAAAGCTGGGTAGCATCATTCTCAATGGCAATGTAGGGTTTTCCAAAGAAGGGAAGCTTCCAGTAGAAGCCGGTGCCCAGGTCTGCAGGAATGCTGCCCCCGCTCAGGCCAAGTTCGGAAACAAGCTTGTACTTGCAATTGTACTGTTTGGTGGAATAGACCAGTTCATCCTCGTCAAGAACATTGTTTGAAGGGGCAGAGGCACCCAGGGGGCCATGGGTACTCTCAACATCCTCAATCCAGAGGCGTTCACCCAGGGCAATGCTGTCATTAACAAAGATCTGATGCTTGTTTATGGGATAACAGAAAGCTCCGAAAGTAGTTGCATCCCAGCAAAAACCACTTGCATCGGTTATTCCGGTGTCAAGGGGAATCCCTCGAATTTTGTAGGTCCCGGGATTTTTGAGGCCCATTGCCGGATAGAGGATATAGCCGATACCTCCGGTTCCTTTCCCATCGTCCGAGGTCTGGAAGTACCAGGAATCCGTAAAGTAGGTCTTTTTGTCGGAATCGACATCGATAGTAATAGTATCCGGGTTTTTGAGGACTAGCCCGGCTTCGGAAGCCTCCTTTACCTCAAGGCCCTGATGCTCGTCCCCGCTCTTAATGAGCATTACATTATCCTTATCCACGAGCCAGGTGTATTTGAAAACGGCAAGAGAATCCACACTACCCATAAAGACGGAATCAACATAGGTAACGAAGTAAAGCTGGTCGTTACCGTCTCCAAAATCGGCTGTTGCGGTAAAGACCTGGCTTTCCACAGTGCCGTCAGCCTCAACAATAGCGGACTCGATTTCCTCACCATCTTTTTCGAGAGAGAACCAGACTTTGTTCCCGGCAGCATCGACCTGGTGCACGGTAAGCGTGTAGCCCTTTCCAAGGTCCCAGCTCTCCCCGATTCTCAAGGTTTTTTTGTCACTTCCACCCTGCATGCAGACAATACTCGAAAGCTGGGTGGCATCATTCTCAATGGCAATATAGGGCTTTGCAAAGAAGGGAAGCATCCGGTAGAAGCCGGAACCCATGTCTGCAGGAATCCCATCCCCACTCAGGCAAAGCTCGGAAACAAGCTTGTACTTGCAATTGTACTGTTTGGTGGAATAGACCAATTCTCCCTCGTCAAGCACGTGATTTGAAGGGCCGGAAGTACCGAAAGCTCCGTGAGTGCTGTCAGTGTTCTCAATCCGGAGGCGTTCACCCCAGGCGATGCTGTCATTAACAAAGTTCTGATGCTTGTTTATAGGATAACAGAAAGCACCGAAGGTAGTTGCATCCCAGCAAAATTCCTCAGCTGAGGCTTCATTCGTATCAACAGTGAGGCCCCGTATAGAAGCCCCCATCCCTGCCGGGGCAAGGAGTAAAAAAACCGTGAAAGCGACCAGAATTAAAGATAGGATTTTTGGCAGATTACTCATGAAACAACAACACCATATTCATAGAATACCACAACTATGATAATAATAATACAGATATTAGGAACACATTATAACACTAAATTAAACTAAAGTAGCAATTAATAATTTGTAATAATTTATAAGTTTTACTAATTTGAACGAAAATCCAAAAAGATAATATCTGAAAAAAGCAAACCGGGCGTAAACATGTGTAAACAGAATGAAAATAGTTAAGAAGAAAAAGAAGAAGAAGAAGAAGAAGAAGAAGAAAAAGAAGAAGAAGAAGAAAAAGAAGAAAAAGAAGAGGAAAAAATCATGCAGCCTGCAGTCCTGTCAAAGCCAGAAAAAACGACATCAAAAAAATAGAGAGAAACAGAAAAAATAGATATAAATAATAAAAGAATCTAGCTCAGCCCTGCACCTTGAAGCGGAGCAGAGCTGCGATACCACCCAGCTTATGAAGCTTTTCCCCGGGTTCAAAAGCCGTACTGAACACGACCACCTTCCCCTGTGCCTGTTCGACTTCCAGAAGCAAACGGTCGATGTTTCCTTTTTCCCGTCCTTCCCTGAGGGTTTCGTCAGCTATCAAAAGAGTCTCAACTGCCCCGAAATCAAGCGCATTCCTGACATCTGCAAATCCGTAGGCAGCTTTCCCGCTCATGGCAATTTCCTTGATCAGCTCTTCCATTAGAGTCGATTCCCGGGCGATCCGCGACTCCTGCATGATCCTGTCCACGGCTCCCCTGCGCAGCACTTCCTGAAATCCGGACATTCCGATCATGGAAGTGTCCTCAGTCAGAGCTTTTGAAGCCAGGTCTTTTTGGGCTTCCCGGAAGTATTTCATGAAATCGTCCTTGGTAAACCCTGGCCCTGCGACCACGATGGAAGCGTCCTCAGGGACAGCATGCCTGAGCTGTCCCACGATTTCTTTGAAAAATTCATCCCTAAGGCCTGTTTCCCGCTTCCCCGACGACTGATTGATATGGGAGTAGACCTCGATTCCGTAGTGGCGCACAAAGCCGATATCCGCATCTCCCTCTTCTATTGCCACAATCACGACCTTCGGGCGTTTTCCTGCCTCTTCGGCATCCTTGATACGCTGTAGCTGGTCGTTTTTCCAGTGCTCCTTAAAAATGGAAAGGTTAGTCCCGAGTTCGAGATTCAGGGTGTGGTAAGAGCCCGCATCCATCCCGTGCTCTATCGGCCCATGGACCCGCAGCCTGTTCGCAAACTTGTGAAACTCCAGTTCCTCCACCCTTATCCCGAGCCGGACTTTTACCTTCTCAACCTTTTCCGGGCGGATTTTATCACTTGCAGCATCAGCCTTCCTTTTTGTCAGGGCAAAGACCATGTCCCCTTTTTCAATGATGTACTTCAGGTGCCAGAGGTCATCCAGGGTCTCGGCAGTGACAGCGATTTCCCCTTCCCTGCCTTTAAGGAAACGCTTCGTAACTCTCATACTTAAGCCTCTCTGGAATTATTTCCTGCTTTAGCTTCAACCTCATTTTCACCTTTGGGCTCAGCTTCGTCCCCACAGACGGTTTTGTCTTCAGCCTCAGCCTCAAATTCAGCTTCAGTTTCTCCTTCAGCTTCAGTTTCAGCCTCAAATTCAGCCTCAGTGTTTCCTTCAGCTTCAGTTTCAGCCTCAAATTCAACATCGAAACCAGATTCATTTTTCGGCCCGGCTTTTCCAGCATTTTTCTCGGGCTTCTGGCTCTTCAGGTCCGATTCTCCCGGCGGCACCATCATGGCGACCTGGTCAGGGGACGCTATCTGCTTGACAAAACGGGGGTCATTCAGCTCATCCGCATAGATCCTGTAGATCTTTTTCGAGATGTCGTTCTGGTTGAACTTGCCAGGGACGGCTTCCAGAATATAGTCCCCGTGCTTCCGGACCGCCGAGACAGGCCCACCTATAACCCGGGATTCGCCCTTCAACTCCAGCCCGACAGCAATTCCCAGGGGCACGTCCTTGAAGTAGTTCCTCTCTCCACGGATGACAAAAGCCCCTTTTTTCAGGTACTCCCCGGACTCCGGGGTCTTGGTAACCTGCTCAGACTTGATCCAGTAGCAGTCCCCGCTGAAATGCCCGGCTTTCCAGAGGCTGGAATAGGAAACCGAAAACTGCGCTGTTTCCTGTAAAGTAGTTTCCGGCACATCCTTCCCCCCGGTCTTGATGACAGTCAGGGGAGCTCCCGGCGTCTGGGTGTGGAAGACGATGTCCCGCTTTTCCATATATTTCTTGAAAATATCCTCGTTGGTATCGGCATCCCTGCCGCCTACCACCAGGAAACCGTCCGAGGACACAAACCACCTGAAACGGTCGAACCAGTGCTTTTTCCGGCGGGCCAGAACTCTCCTGCCGCCTTTCGCAGCCTTTGCAGGCCTTTTTTCCATTGCCTTTTTCGTATCCTCGATAGCCCGGATAGCCCCGGCCTTTTTCTTGCTGAGCTTCTTGACCTTCTCATAATACTCCTGGGCATTCTGGGGAACAGTCTTTCGGATATCCAGGTTCACCTTCATTCCGTCAAGGTCCGCCTGGACAGTGGCGGTCTTCGCGTCGATGTTCACAATCTTCTGGGCGGAAGGTACGGTGTTTTTGGCCTGCTTCAGGATGGAGCGGATCTCGTCCCAGGAATAACCTTTCGCCCTTGCCCCGTTCAGGACCGAAAAGAGCTCTTCGATGGTCTGGTAATTTGCATAGACGATTTCGGCGAGAGCGGTATTTTTCACGATATCCGTCTCGAACTTGGCTATGGCCCCTTCCTGCTGCAAGAGCCGGCGCTCATAAACCCCGAGGGTCTTTTCTTTCTTTACGGCCTGCTTTTCATCCTCAACCTGTTCCAGAGCCTTTTTCCCGAAAAACTCATCAAGTGCCGTATTAAAGGAATCGAAGTATTCCTTTTCGTAATCAGAATAGCGGACCAGGTCAAAAGGTACGACATCGAAAGCTTCAACTTTTCCGTTGATTTCCTTTTTGACGTGGTGAGGTTTCAGTCCAGGAGCTTCGGCTCCGACTTCAGCTCCTGTTACAGGTTCAGCTTCCACTTCGGATTCAACTTCGACTTCAGTTCCCACTTCGGGTTCAGCTACAACTTCGGGTTCAGCTTCAATTTCAGCTTCAATTTCAGTTTCAGCTTCTACTTCGGCTACAGCCTCAACTTCAGTTTCGGCTTCTACTTCGGCTACAGCCTCAACTTCAGTTTCAGCTTCTACTTCGGCTCCGACTTCAGCTACAGTTTCAGCCACCCCTTCAGCTCGGCCCACGAGCAGCGGAGCAAAAACGGCCTGCATGGCATCCCGGATCAGAACCGCGTCCTCTTCAGTTGCCTCCTTTGCAGGCTTCGCTTTATCGACCCCGGCTCGGAAACAGACCTCTTCTGCCAGCACCCCGCCGAGGTTGAAGCGGGTAGCGATGGTCCGCACGATATCGGCTGTGGACTTTGAAAACGCCCCCATCAAGTCGGAGACTTCCGCGTCCACCGGGCTCATCTGTGCCTCGGGAAGTTCATAGGTTTCCCCGCTCCTGAGCCTCCTTGCCTTTAGGGTTACGGGATTCATAGGCAGGATGATCCGGTTTTCGGAATCGACAAGTACAACGTTTCCCCGGGCAAACAGCTCCACAATCAGGGTGGTCTCGACCCCTCCCCTGATAAACCCAATCTTCACGATCCTGTCAAAGTCGTGCTGCTTAACAGAAGTAATCCTCCCCCCCAGGAGGTGCTTCCTGAGCAACATCGGGAATCCCTGGGGAAGCTGGGGGCTTGGACGAAGGTGCTTGCTCAGGTGGATTCGCTTCCCTGCCTCGATAACAAGGTTATCCTTCCCCTTATTGTAAACATAAAGGTTGATCCTGATCTCTTCACCGCTGGGCTGATAGATCTTCCCGATCTTCGCATCGATGATGGATTTAGGACCGGCTGCAAGCTCGGAGACTAACGCAGCCACGTCGGCACTTGACATGTCCTGTTTCATGAGGTGAGTATAATAGGGGATTCCCGTATAAGTCTTGTCCCGGTCAAGAGAATGGATGCCAGCATAGCTGCCCGAGCATAGCTGTCCGTTTCGTTCGCCCGAATTGCGCTTCGGGAGAACGCGTCCTTTTCGCTCGCTTCGCTCCCTCAAGAGGACTTAAATTTCGGTGAGAGGAGAGAATTAGAACCGGGGCAGCCTTGAATATCGTCTTCCGTCTGTCTTGTCCCGCACCTTCGGTGCGGCTTTTCCCCAACGTAGAGTATAATAAAGACATCACGAAAGAAAAAACGTGTGAACCAGAAAAAGTACCAGATTGTATGAGCCGCTACAGCCTTCGAAACTTTTCAGCCCTACTAGAGGTAGCGGTTCCAGATTATCTTTGTCCGGTAAACACCGGCACGGGACTTGCGGTCTGGTCACCATCGACGCACGGGTGCAGCATCCGTAAACACTGCAACTTCTGGCACCCGAGTCCCGCATCGGGAGCACGGAGTCCGTTTCGCTACGCTCAAGCGGACAAGCTAACTTTTATTAGCAAGAGGGGGTTCAACTTTTTGAAGACGGCGAACTCAGCAAGCGAAAATCATGATTGTTGTGGAAACAAGGGTTTACATAGGGAATTCCATATTGGTTAAACCATGGCAACGGGAAAGGCCGCACCACAGGTGCGGGACAAGACCGACAAAATGCGCCATTTTCGGCACCCCTGACATCGAAAATCTCCGAGAACTTCCCGGCTGCATGGGCTCTTAGAAAACAGTAATATAATACTCCCATAATACTCTCTTTTTTCAAAAGCATAATTTGAGACCAAAAACACCCCAACTATTTTCAGAAGCTTTCAAATAAGCAAAAATAAAATATGGGTTATACTATCATAAAGAATCTCACAGAAACCAGACAAACTCCAAAAACCAAAAAAACTCAGAAACCATGGACAAACGAACCATCCGTTTTTTAAAATCCCGCTTCCAGCAATACTACAAAACCGCCGAGGTCTCGCTCC
The DNA here is from genome assembly GCA_016841265.1 of Methanobacteriota archaeon. Lineage (GTDB taxonomy): Archaea > Halobacteriota > Methanosarcinia > Methanosarcinales > Methanosarcinaceae > MTP4. Next base: position 90,113 of record JAENZL010000006.1, read on the forward strand.
CGGACCACCTCCCCAACCGGGAATGGGCTTTCATCCTCTTTGATGACATGGAGGAGAAGATAATGCGCAGGCACAAGGCTTTCGGCTCGGCGGGGGAGGCGCTGGACTATCTGTACGGGATGGCTCCTGCCCACGTATATAATTCTACGGCTTATTATGAATACCCGAACGCTAAGAAGATGAACGAGAAGAACTGGCTCGGGGCGGAACTGATTTTTGACCTTGATGCAGACCACCTGCCAAATGCTCCCCAAAATTATGCGGATATGCTGGAGAACGTGAAGAAAGAGACGTTCAAGCTAATGGACTTTATCCTTGATGATTTCGGGTTTTCGGAAGATGAGGTTGAACTTGTGTTTTCGGGAGGCAGGGGATACCACTTCCACATCACAAGCCCGAAAGTGATGACGCTTGGGAGTTCAGAGAGGAGAGAGATCGTAAACTACGTGAGCGGCAGGGATGTCGATTTCAAGTACTTTTTTCGGGAAGTTGCCATGGATGGGGAGTATGGGACAGGGTCGAAAGCTTTCAAGGGGGTGAAAAACGTCCCGATGAAGTGCATGCTTGTGGGGCACGATTCCGGGTGGGGGAAGCGGATTGCACGTTACCTTGCGGATTACCTGAAGTCGGAGAGCGGGAGAAAGTACAAGAAAGACATGTTCCCGGAGCTTCGCAGGCACGAAAAAGTGGGTCCCACGGCGATTAAAAAGCTGCTCAGGATCGCAAACAGCGAAAACGGCTTGAACGATATCCTGGAACAGGGAAGGCTGGACTTTGATGTAAGGAATTTTAAGGAAATAGCCTCATACTTTATGCAGGAATCTTCGGAGAATTTCCTGCAGCGCTTCGGGGCAAGCGTGGACGAACCTGTGACCGCAGACATCAAACGCCTGATCCGGGTGCCGGGGTCTTTGCACGGCGGGTCGGGAATGCAGGTGAGAAAGCTTGCTTTTTCCGAGCTTGAAAATTTTAAACCCCTGGAAGATGCCGTTGTGTTCGGAGAGAAGCCGGTAAAGGTAAATGTATCCAAAACTTTTACCGTGCAGTTGAAGGGCAAGGATTTAAAAGTAGAAGAAGGCATACAGGAAGTTCCGGAGTATGCAGCCGTATATCTAATGTGTAGAGGTGTAGCGGAGTATGGACATAGAAGAGATCAGCCAAACCCTGTATAAGGAAAAAAGCCAGACCCTGAAGGCTATTCCGGCTGATTTTTACCGGGAAGCGGGGAAGTATGTCCGGGAACTGGAAGAGGAGATCAGGGAAATCAACAACCCAAGGTCCCATGAATCGAAGATGCTTAATGACGAACTTGATCAGGCACTTTCGGATCTGAGGACAATTTTTATGAAGAGAATAGGAAAGGTCATCACCCGGGCAACAAACCAGTCCCAGGCAGAGAAACCGATTTCTAAGGATATCGAAAAGCTACTGCCGGCAGAAAAACTTCTGTATGAACTCGTACTTCAGGGGATAGAGGATACGAAAGCAGAACTTCTTGGACCTCTTGAACCCATCATGTACCCGAATTCGAAAAAAAATGCTTCCTGGCCGCAGCCAAGAGGAGAAATCGGGAAAATACCGGGCTCACAACCCGGGAATGTGAAGCAGGAAGTAACAGGCGGAACCGGAAGCCGGGAACCATCAGGGAAGAAAACCGAAGCATCCGGGGTAGCAGGGTCCAAAAACAATATAAATGAAGGGTACGTTGTCGTCCAGATATTGAAGGACCTGCCCACATTCACAGGCGCAGACGGCAGGAATTACACTGTCAGCGCCCAGGACGTCGTCATGCTGCCGCAACTGAACGCGACCGGACTGATAAAGCGAAAAGCGGCAAAAATGATTTCAGGGCAGATCTCCGGACAGACACCCGAACAAAAGGGTTAAATTCAGCGGGTAGTCAGCCGATTTCAGGCATCAAAATTCATTAAGGGGCAGGGAATCAGGTGCAGGGATTTCAAAGTTCAAAAAACATAGAAACCCTCCAAACTCCTCCAAAACACTTGAAAAGCTCCGGATCAAGCCTGAAAGAAGGTAAGCTTTTAGTAGCCGTATTTAATTGATAGTAAGTTGAGAGTATCAGCCGATAGTATCAGTTATATATGTGTAGCTATATTTGTGTAGCTTAACCTTGTTAGCATGGCCGGGCCTCGCCGGATATCTTGACCGCCAATCTGAAAGATTCCGGGAAAAAGAGGTGCCATCACAATATTCAAATTTATCAATTAAAGCTTCCCAAAAAGATCTTCCCAGGATCCAAAAGCCACAGACATAATTTAAATATAACACGTAATTGAGATCAAATTTAAATCAAATTTAAATCAAATTTAAATCAAATTTAAATCAAATACGTGATTAAAACCAAATTTCCGGCTGCAGGACACAGCCGCAATTAATTCGCCTGACCGTGAAAGACCGGGGCTGGCATATAAAATATACCGATAATCAAAAAAGGTGTAGAGAATGAAGATTCCAAAGAAATTCAGGACTTACTGCCCGTTCTGTAAGACCCACACCGAGCACGTTGTGGAAAGGGTCAAGAAGGGCAAAGCTTCATCCATGACTCGCATTGCGAGACAGAAGAAAAGGCAGACAGGCATCGGAAACAGCGGAAAGTTCTCCAAGGTGCCCGGTGGCGACAAGCCTACAAAGCGCATCTGGCTCAGATACCGCTGTACTACATGTAAGAAAGCCCACCAGAGGCCCTGCTTCAGGGCAAAGAAGTTCGAGTTCAAGGAGTAATAAAGATGACAGACTACACTCAGAGACCGAAGAGCAGATTCCTGCGCGTAAAGTGCAACGACTGCGAAAACGAACAGATCATCTTCGGCAGCGCAAGCCGCAAGATTACTTGCCTGGTCTGCGGAAGAACCCTTGCCGAACCAACCGGTGGAAAATCTACAATTACAACCCACATCCTGGAAGTACTTGAATAATCGCGAAAGCGAAATCTGAAAAAGCATTTCACAGGATATGTATAAGAAAAGAAGCAAAACTCAGGAGAAGTGGTGCAAATGGGAAACGATAACTATCCCGAATTAGGAGAGTTCGTTGTCAGTACGGTAAAGCATGTAACTGATTTCGGGGCTTACGTCGAGCTGGAAGAATTCGAAGGTAAGGAAGGTTTCATCCACATCTCCGAAATCAAAGCAGGCTGGGTCAAATACGTCAGGGACTACGTCAGGGAAGGGCAGAAGATTGTCTGCAAGGTCCTGAACGTGGACACAACCCGCGGACATATTGACCTTTCATTGAAAGACGTGAATGAGCACCAGCGGCGGGCTAAAATTCAGGAATGGAAGAACGAGCAAAAAGCCACCAAGTGGCTCCAGTTCGTGGCTGAAGAGACAAAAACCGATGAACAGACCCTGCGGGAACTGCACGGACAGCTTGTTAGCGAGTTTGGAAGTGCATACACCGCCTTCGAGGAAGCCGCAATTGAAGGCGAAAAAGCTTTCAAGGACCTTAAGATCAACAAGAAGGACTTGAAAAGCATTGTAAAAATCGCAGGGGAAAACATCAAACTACCCTTCGTTGACATCGCAGGATACGTTGACCTGACCAGTAATGAGATGGACGGCATAGAGCATATAAAAGAAGCCCTGCGTGCTGCGGATTCCATCAGTGAAGTTGATGGAAAGGACATCAGGCTCGAAGTAACCTACACCGGAGCTCCGAGATACAGGATCAAAGTGATTGCCCCCGATTACAAGAAGGCGGAATCGATCCTCAGAAAGTCAGCTCAGGCTGCAATCGATACCATCTCCGGGCTTGGGGGAACAGGGATCTTCAAGCGGCACATCGAATCCACAAAGGCGTGATGCCTTTTGGGACAAAAAATCCGCAAATGCAAAAACTGCGGCAAATACACTTTAAAAGAAAAATGTCCGGTCTGCGGGGAAGTAAGTGTACCCGCATTTCCGGCCCGCTTTTCTCCACGGGACCCATATGGTAGGTTCCGCAGACTGGCAAAGAGAGGATAAGGGATTATTATGCAGAAAAGTACACTTATCCGCCTGAAAGAAGAATTTGAGCTTGAAAATCCTCTAATGGTAGTCGGGCTTCCGGGGGTAGGGCTTGTAGGCAAACTAGTAGCCGAACACCTGATAGACGAACTGAAAGCCGAAAAGGTTATGGAAGTCTACTCCCCTCATTTTCCACCCCAGGTGCTGGTAAACAATGACTCGACCGTCCGCCCCGTAAGCAACTCGATTTACCTCGGGAGAGCAAACGAAACCGATATCCTTTTCCTTGTGGGAGACCACCAGAGCACGACTTCTCAAGGCCATTATGAGCTCTGTACCCTCTACCTGGACCTTGCGGAAGAACTCGGAGTGGGCAGGGTCTACACGCTTGGAGGCTACCCTACAGGCAAACTGACCTATGACGAAACGATCCTCGGAGTCACTAGCACCCCGGAGCTGATCGAAGAACTCAAGGGATACGGCGTCGAGTTCAGGGAATCCGAACCAAGCGGGGGTATCGTGGGAGCATCAGGCTTGATGGTTGCCTTCAGCCGGCTTCGAAATATTGACGCTGCCTGCTTCATGGGTATGACTTCAGGATACCTGATGGACCCGAAAAGTGCCCAGTCCCTTTTGAAGTTACTCTGCAAAATCCTCAATATTGAGGTAAACATGGAAAACCTTGAGAAAAAGGCAGAAGAGATGGAGATTATCGTCGAAAAACTCAAGGAAAAAGAAGAGCAGCAGAAATTCCCGGAAGTGAAGCCTCCGGAAGAAGACCTGCGCTACATAGGCTAAGTGAAAATAGGGCTAATAAAGCCATATCAGCCTGAAAAAGTTGCAGGAAAGGTCCGGAAATGAAAGTCAATGCAGACCTCCACCTCCATTCCAGATACTCCATGGCCTGCTCCGAGAAGATGGAACTTCCTACCATCGCCCGGGAAGCCGCAAAAAAAGGAATGGAACTTATAGGCACAGGAGACTGCATCCACCCGAAATGGCTGAACGAGATAAAGAAAGCAGCTGTTTCCGACGAAGAAATCCGGATCGAAAACACTTTTTTTGTTCCAACAACCGAAATAGAGGACAACAGGCGAGTCCACCACCTTCTAATTTTACCTTCAATTTCAAAAGCTGAAGAGCTTGCGGAAGCAATGGCTCCCTTCGGAGACCTGGCAGTCGACGGCCGTCCCACAGTCAAACTGGGGGGCCTGGAAATTGCCGAAATCGCAAAGGGACTGGGAGCCCTGGTAGGCCCCTGTCATGCGTTTACCCCCTGGACAGCCCTCTACGCCTACCACGATACCCTTGAAAGCTGCTACGGGGACATGACCGATTACATTTCTTTCCTTGAACTTGGCCTGAGCGCAGACAGCGACTATGCAGACCGAATTTCCAAACTGCACAGGCTGACCTTCCTTTCAAACTCGGATGCTCATTCTCCCTGGACCAACAAACTTGCCAGGGAATTTACCCAGTTCGAAGTCCCGGAAATCACCTTCGACGGCCTGAAAAAAGCCATCCTCAGAGAAGAGGGCTACGGAGCTACCCTGAACGTAGGGCTTTTCCCCCAGGAAGGGAAGTACAACCGGTCCGCCTGCATCAAATGCTTCACCCAGTATACCATTCCCGAAGCAGAAGCGCATTCCTGGCGCTGCCCCGAATGCAGAGGGACGATAAAGAAGGGAGTGTTCGACCGGGTAAACGAACTGGCCGATTTCAAAGAAGCCCGGCACCCGGATCACCGCCCGCCTTACCTCCACCTGATCCCCCTTGCAGAAATAATCCAGATGGCCCTGGGGCACGCAAGCATCCAGACCAAAGGCGTACAGACAGCCTGGAATGCCCTGGTAGAACGCTTCGGAAACGAAGTTGAAGCCCTTATCTACGCGGAACCTGAAGCCCTTGCAATTGTGGACAGGCGGATAGTAAACGCAGTCCTGGCCTTCAGGAACGGCGACGTAACCATTCATCCCGGCGGGGGCGGGCAGTACGGCTGGCTTGAGCTACCTGAAAACCTGAAACCAGAAAAACCGGAGCCGAAAAAAAGAAGCGAAAAGAGCGGCCTGGAATCCCGGAAAACAGGCAAAAAAGAGAAAACGAACAACGCTAAAGACCCGAAACAGGCATCCCTCTTCAACCTTAACCCAGGAGAACCGGAAAACGAGGATGGGGTAGAAAAGGAAGAAAACGCAGAAAAGGAAGAAAAGCCTGCAGGTCAGAGATCACTTTTTGATTTTTAAGCGATTGAGCTGGTTTAGAATAAGGTATATAAGAGAGGAAGTATATTCACTAAATTCGCTTCAAATTGCCCAGGTAGTCTAGCGGTAGGGCGACGGTCTCGAAAACCGTTTCTTCTTGGAAGATCGCAGGTTCAAATCCTGCCCTGGGCGTAAAGCTATCAGTACAAAGCCTTACTTCTTTTTTTTGGGGAAATTGAGTTATAAATTACCCCAATTCCAGTGATGATTCCATTCATTATATCGTGAAACAGGTATCCTAAGAATGTGCATGTTATAAAGGCTGTAATGAACTGTAAAAATAGGTATTTCTTTGAAACTTTCTCCATATTTAACATTTCCTGACTAGCAACGTTTTACCCTAAAATGTAGCTTATTTTTAGTACCCGCGTAGTTCTTGCCTACTTGCAGCTATTACTCCAAATAATAATGCTATAAAAATTGAATCGCGAAATGTCGAGAATGTCAAATTTTTTGTTTTTGAGAAATATACAATTGCTGTTGCAAATGTTATTATAAATGTGAAGACTCCTATCGTGACATTCATCTTGATTCAATATGTTAAACATATAAATTAAAGTTTTTTATGAGGCTCTTTTTCCGACCCCTGCGGACCCTTACTGATCTATTCTAATCCCCAATAGATAAGAAGCTTCAAAACTTCCAAACATTATAAAAATAAAAAAACAATATTGATATTTTTAAAAATCGATATATAGTATGAGAAATATGTATTTTTTGAGAAATATGAAGAAATTTATCACATATTCTCTGCCAGTAGTTACGTTTTTTGTTATAGGCGACTTCATAACTACATTAGTTGCCATTGAATTTGGATATGTTGAAAGAAATCCCATCCTGTATGAGATAGTGGCAAAGCCGGGTTTGTTCCTGTTAGTAAAGATGTCAATCCTGCCCGTGTTTGTATATCTTTACAAAACTTCTTCACCATTACTGAGAAAAGTATATACAGCAATTCCTACTTCCGCTGGAATTTTTCTCTGCCTTAATAATCTGTATTTCATTTTGAAGTCGGTGTTTTAATACTTCTTTTAAAAGGGAAAAGGTGCATGAAAAGGGGGAAATATTGTCTGGAGAAAGAGAGGGGACTCTCCCTCCAGTTCGCACGGTACACTACTTCAATATCTTATATGGTGAAGCGATGTTGCCGGCGATTGCTGCGATACTGCAACTGGTTTCTTCAAGCAGTCTAAAGCACCACACGATGACCGCGAGATAGCCAATTGCAAGAATCATGCCCAAATTATCCCCTCGTTTTTCATTTGGGTTAGTGGCTGAATATCAGCCAAAAAGCAATTGAAGTGATACTATATAAAACGACCTAAAAAAAATTAGTAAATGTCTAAAGAAAATTGCATTGTGTACAATTATGCTTCAATTTATTTAGTGGAAAATTATTCCCGAATGGGTGAAAAAAAGAAAGTAACTTAGGTCTCAGAAACATCAACAGGCCCTTATTCTACTCCTAACCCCAGGTAGTAAACCATGAGCATGTAATCGCAGCAATTGAGTGAAAATATGTCCATTTATCCCTAGTGTCCCTTTGTTCCGTTTTTACAGTATATATATAGGACCTGAATAAAGTTTTGAGACCTTCGTTTTAATGTGGTACATGCAGTACATACATTTCATAGCGTATAAAATTTGCCATATTTATTAAGGAAGTTTTGACGCAGAAGTGTTTTCGTTTTGCTGAGCTGGTCCCGGGTTATTCAATACAACTTATTTGGCAGACATTACAGATTTGGGATCAGCCTTTGAGGGCTTTTCTTCTTCAGGTATCATAAACATCTTTAAGTGCAAAAACTCCCAATATAAGAGGAAAAAATAGAATCGGAGGCTCCAACAGCATTGAGATTAAATAGAAAAATAGCGAAGTACTTCGACCGTAAAGGTACGGGTAAAATAACCACATATGATTTCATAATTCGTCTGCTGGGATACATCTCTTTTACAATTGCGATTCTGGCAATTCTGGTATGGAGTTATTACAATTACCTGGCTTGAATTATCGGCTTGAACCTGCTTGAACCCGGTTTGAACCTGGCTTGGACCTGGCTTGGCTGGCTTCAAGATTCAACTTTGAGGGTTCGAGCTTTGGATGCTTCCACGCAAAGAGTTCCATCGGGTTCCGGCCAGGCCTTAAAGGTTCACCAGACACTCGGGGAATACTCAAATTCGAATTCGTCCACTTTTTCAGGTGGAAGCCCCAGGTTTTCGAACATTTCCCGGAACACAGCCCTGTACTCTTCTTCAGGGATCTCCTTTCTGGCACGGTGCATTGTGATCTCCAACTGGGAGAAGCCCACACTGCTTACGCGAATAACGTATTTGTTGGAACTGCTGGTTGTGCTTATGGTAGTTTCCGGGACCAGGTAGGCAACGTATCCAAGCTTCCTGCCGTCCCTGTAGAAATTTTCATCGTTCCACATCCCGGAATTAAAGCTTGAGTCGGTGCTGCTCTCGTTCAGGTAGGCATAAACTGCCGGAAAATCCAGGGTATCGTTTACTTTAATACTAACCGAAAAACCGGCCTCATTCTTTGCTGCAGCCTTCAGTTCTTTGAGATATTCCCCGGAACCGGCTTCATCCAGCCCGAACATAAGCCCTATAATATCGAGCATCCAGCTCTCATCAGGGAATTCAGAAGGTTCCAGGGGTTTTGAAAAAGAGGCATGACTCTGGTTTGTGAAAGAAAGACTCGTTACATTATCATACCGACTTACCCTAAGGTACGTTACTTGATCGAAATTGATTTCAACCCTTGAAACAAGGAACTCGGTATCGAAGCTTCCTGCAACTTCTTCCACATTCCCGGGGTTAAAACCGCAAGAGTCATCCATCCACCTGGTCTGAACCTCATATCCCTCATTTTCCGCATTTTCAAGCACCATCTCAAAATCCACGGGCCCGAGGTAGACCTCGTCCGAATGATACGAGGCCATGTCCGAAGAAAATAAGAGCAGAGCAAACCCCCCGTAAAAGAGCACTATGGAGCTTACCACGACAAGTACCAGAATCAGCAGTGTTTTCGCATATTTGTTCATTGAAACCCTTCTTTGAGAACTTTCTTTAAAAACCTTCATAAAAAAGCTTACTTGAAAATCATCCTTAGCCCCCATAAATCGGCGGAGGAGATCAATCAAGTTCAAACAGAACCCACAGCAAGTTAGCCGTCCACACCATTCGAATATTCCCTATTAGTACTGTGAATCAGATAAATAAAGGCCTCCATTCCCCTTGAAATTCTAGAAGATATCCACACAGCAAATCTTCCGAAACCAAATTATCCTCTCAAAATCCCAAAACCTGGTAAAGTTTTCTTTATCGAGATTGATAAACTTTATGGAACAGTAAGCTCCAAAAAATCCATGATCCGGCTCCCTCATGCCGACAACTATATAAAATAGAAAGTAGATGTTCATACGCTTACCCTTATAAGGGGCTGTGGCCTAGCCCGGTATGGCGACGGGCTCCAGCGGATAAAATGATGAACAACGGGTCTACCGAGTTCTTCCCGACGGGGAAGGACGATGAGGAGCCGTTGGAGCACTGATTGATGCTCATAGAACTAAAACTGTTGAGGCAGTTGTTCGGAGAGACCCGTCGATCGTGAGTTCGAATCTCACCAGCCCCACCTTTATTTTTATACGTTAAAAAAGAATTACTTGTCTAAAAATAAATATTTTTTTTCACGCTAGATACGCCTACATTCCATGCTAAATACGTCCAGGTATGCTGGAATACGTCTAAGTTTCATGCCGAAATACGCTTCGATTTTCCACCAATTAACAGGAAAACCATTATCATAAACCTTTTTTAGCTCCTCCATTTTTAACTCATCCTTTTTTAGCTCATCATGTTTTAGTCTGAATTTTTTAGTCTGATTTGAGGTTAGATAATTCTGTGCTCAGCCGATCCTTTTGTCCGTACAAAAGAGTTTTCCAGGCATTCTCAGTCCGAATACTGCTTTTAGACTGAGAATAGAAGGTGGAAAAAGTATCATTGTTCAGGATAATTGATCCCGCGGAATATATATAAAAAACAATAGATATTTTGAAGAAAATATAATTTTTAGAGTAAAACACCGGGCAGATAGAATAATCCCGGCTTAAGAATCCGCAATAAAACCACACTTTGAAAAATCCGAGATGCGGGGGGTTTACCGCCAGGGCAGTGTGGCGAATGCATCAAATGCCCAGTTAAAGGGGGGAGCATAATGGAGAAAAGAAGAATATTAGCGTTCTCAGGAATTCTTATTATCCTGACGGCGCTAGCTGCAAGTATGGTATATGGAGAAGAAATTACAAATATTCCCAGGCAAGGGGAAAGCAAAATAACCTTCCAGGAAGATTCCGAGGGGATCGTGACAGCGGACCTGAATTCGGGTCTGACAGCAGAGGACCTCGTGAATAATTTACTGGGGGAAGGAGTTGCTGTTTCTAACGTTACGTTGAAAGGGGCAAACATAGCAGCCGGGACCTTCACCGGAGGAGAAGGGATCCTCGGTTTTGAAAACGGAATAATTCTTAGCACTGGTAATATAACATTTGTAAAAGGTCCTAATGAATTTGATGATATTACCGCTGCAAACGGCCTGCCTGGAGATCCTGACCTTGATGCCCTTATCCCAGGTTTTCAGACTTTTGACGCAACTGTGCTGGAATTTGATTTTGTGCCCGAGACAGGGATTATACAATTCGAATACGTGTTTACCTCCGATGAGTACAATGAATTTGTTAACACGGAGTTTAACGATGTTTTCGGATTCTTTGTCAACGGAGAGAACATAGCTTTGATTCCGGGCACCACCACACCAGTTTCTATTAACAATGTCAATAATGGAAATCCCTTCGGCACGAACACTAGCAATCCGGAATACTACATCAACAACGACCTGAGTGACGGGGGAGGAGAAATAAATACCGAGATGGACGGCTTAACGGTAGTCCTGACCGCCACAGCCGAGGTTACCCCTGATGAGACAAACCGTATCAGAATGGCTATCGCTGATGCAGGGGACTGGGCTCTGGACTCTAACGTGATCATCAGGGCCGAGAGTTTCGTCTCCCCCAGATTGACGCTGGAACCCGAATCAGCCACCAACAATGTTGGGGAGACCCATACCCTGACCGCCACATTCGTCGACGAAAACGATACTCCGATAGCAGGGGAAAACATAAGCTTCAACGTGACAGCCGGCCCCAATAACGGGACAAAAGGCACGGATACGACTGACGAAAAAGGCATAGCAACCTGGAACTACAGCGGGACAGCCGCCGGATCGGACACCATAGTTGCTTCAGGCGGAGGAGAGACCTCTAACAAGGTAACCAAGGTCTGGGAAGAAGAAGGCGCAGCAGAGCCGAGGCTGGTTCTGGAACCCGAATCTGCCACCAACATACTCGGCACCACCCATATAGTAAAAGCCATCCTCAGCAATGACAACGGAACCCCCGTAGCCAATGAGACGATAACTTTCAATGTAACCAATGGGCCATTTGCCGGGCTTTCAGCGACCGCGATAACCGATGCTAACGGGACTGCTACCTGGTCCTATGGGATAACTCCCGGCACTGACACCATAGTTGCCACGGGCGCTGGAGAAACCTCAAACGAGGCCACCAAGACCTGGAAAGCAGCCGAAGGGGCTTCTACCCTGCTGACCCTGGAACCCCGCTCAGGCACCAATAACATTGGCAGCTCCCATATAGTGAGAGCAAAACTCGTCGATGAAAGCGGAGCCCCGGTGCCAGGAGAAATGATAACCTTTGTCGTAAGCGACGGGCCCCACCTGGGCACCTCCGGCACAAGCCTGACCAACGCCAACGGGACAGCCACCTGGTGCTACTACGGCATATTCACCGGTAACGACACAATATCCGCCAGAGGAGGAGGCCAGGCCTCTGAAGAAGTCTTCAAGACCTGGGAAACCGGCAACAATACATCGGGATCAAAAAGTTTCATGACAATCGAGGATTCGGAAGGAGTTAAAGAAGGAGGCATCTGGACCCTCTTTACGAGTATCTTTGAGAAAGTAAGGTGAGGATAAAAACAATAATTTCAAACAATCACCTGCCTTACCTTCTTTTCTTTTTTTGAAGACAATAATTACTTTACTTTACTTTACTTTACTTTACTTTACTTTACTTTACCTCAATACTTTCACTCCGCTTCCTCAACGGTTAATATCCTCCAAATCCAATCTACTTTTACCTGAAAAAATAGCTTCCTGCTCAAAAACAACTACCTGCTCAAAAAACAACCCGGAGGCCACCCCCTTGAAACGAGAAAAAGAAGAAATAATCGTCCTTGTCAAAGCTACTCCAGAAAAAATCGAAAGACAGGGGCATGTTGTAGGAGTTACCGGTATCAACAAAGACGGGGAACTAAGGAGACTGTATCCCCTTAAATACAGATACGGCGAGGGGCTGGTAGATTTCGGGAGAAATGACCGGCTGGAGGTCACGGTTACGAAACCGGAGCATGACCTCAGGTGGGAGAGCAGGAAGGTTCTTGATTATGTAAACCTGGGGCAGCCCCTGAAAGACAGGGAGATCGGGGAGCTTGTCCTGCCTCTGGCAACCTCGGTTGAGAGGCTGAACATCGAGGGGGCGAGCCTGGGGGTTGTAAAACCGGAACTTCTGGATGTGGAGATCAGGGTAAACAGTATCGAGATCCACGATAGGCAGCAGTACTTTAACCTTATGGGAGATTTCCTGGAAAAGCGGGAAAAAGTGAAAATGCCGGTTGAACTAAGGTATGTTTTCAGGTGCGAAGGGGAGGAAGCCTGCAGGGGGCACAAAATAATCGTGCTGGACTGGGAATTTAATGAAGCCGCAAGGAGGATAATCAGAAATGAGCAGGATACGGGGGTTGTGGAAAAGAAGATACGGGAAGAGTTTTTCGAGCGCATGAAGGAGAAGGACCTTTACTTTATCATGGGGACACATTTCAGGTACGGGACCTGGATGATCATAGGAATTTTCTGCCCGGAAAAGGATGGCAGGAACCAGAGCAGCCTGCAGGATTTCGAAAAGCAGGGAATTGTAGCTGTAGAATCTGGGATGTGATTTGCAGAATCTTAAATCCCAAAAGACAGGAGCAAAAGAAGGAGACGAAGGAGATATAAATATATAAGATAAGAAAAAATTACCGGGTAGCAGACCTCTAATATATTTAATAGAAATAAGCAACCAGATATCAACCAAAGACGTTGACCAAATAACAAAGGCATTGACTGAATATAACTGAAAATATCAAATCAAATCAAATCAAATCAAATCAAATCAAATCAAGTCAAGTCAAGCCAGTTACGGATATCGATTGCTCAAAACGAAGGGATCCTCAATAAACCATAAATCCTATCTGAAATTGAGAGGGTTCAAAAAACCCCTTGCCAGTTTAATTTTCATTCTCCTGATCCTCACTTCCGTATCAGTCGGAAATGCTCTAGCCGAAACATCTGCAGCCAGCCCCGAACAAGCTGAAAATAGTAGTGATTCAACGGTACCGCAAAACAGCTCCGCAGATGAAGAGCTCGAAAATACAGTTGATGAAGCTTCTGATTTCGGGCAAATCAAAATAACAACGAATCCAAACGGCTCTGAGATCTACATAGACGACAGATACAGGGGAACAACCCCTGCCCGGCTGACCGAAGTACCCCCGAAATTCTATGAAGTGGTGCTGAAGCAGGAAGGATACGACGACGTCTTTGAGCGCGTTCTTGTCAGAACCGGAGAAACGTCTGTGATCTCGAAAAAGCTCAGCTTTAAAGAGGGAGTCTGCAGCATATCTTCCGAGCCCAATGGGGCAAGAGTTTACCTTGATGGAAAATACAAAGGAATCACACCTGTGGTTTTCCATGCAGACGAAGGGACCCACTCGTTGAAAATCAAAAAAACCGGATACGGGACGGTTTCAAAAGATGTGAACGTTTCCTATGATGAGCCTTTCGTGCTTAAGGAAAAGCTTCACCTGAGCATTTTCGTGTACCTGGCTGCTGCCCTTATCCTTCTTGTGGGTGGCGTTTTCATAAAAAAGAAGCCGGAAATTCCGGAATTTAAGATCCCGACAGGAAGAGGTTCACTGGAAAAATACGAAAAGAAACTCAGGACAGTTGGGGAAAGAGAAAAGAAAGAGAAAGAAAAAGAAAAAGGGTGGGAAACCTCTTTTTCCAGAGAGAAAGAAAGCGCAGGAAAAAGGGGAGTAGAAGCAGGAGCTGGAGCAGAACCAGACGAACTTGTTGAACTGGAAAAAATGCCCGAGCTGGAATTCAAGTATACCATAAAAAAGAAAGACAAAGATTAAAAAGAGTAAGAGAAACAGTGAGAAAGAGTGAAAGAAAAAGAGTGAAGTAAGATTTTCCTTTCCTTCAAACCTCAAGCTCTTTTTCGAAGAAGGCTTCCAGCCGGTCCATACCCTCTTTTATGTTTTCGAGGCTGTTGGCGTAGGAAAAGCGCAGGTAACCTTCGGCTCCGTTCCCGAAGTCGACACCAGGGGTTACGGCAACGCCGGCTTCGTAGAGGATGCGGCGGCTAAGTTCCAGGGAGGCATTGCTGAACTTGCGGGCATCAGCGAGTACATAGAAAGCACCCATGGGTTCACTCCTGACGTCCAGGCCCATCTCGATTAGGCGTTTGAGCATATACTGGCGGCGCACGTTGTAGGTTTTGACCATCTCGACCACATGTTCCTGGGGACCTTTCAGGGCGGTGATTCCGGCTTCCTGGACAAAAGAATTGGCACAGATGAAGAAGTTCTGGTGCAGTTTTTGCAGGGCGCGGACGCACTCTTTGGGACAAATGATGTAGCCGAGCCGCCACCCGGTCATGGCGTAGAGCTTGGAAAAGCCGTTCAGGACAAAGGCCTTGTCCGTGTATTCCAGGATGCTGTGTTCCTCCCCGCTGTAAATCAGGCCCTGGTATATCTCATCAGAAATGATAGGGATGTTCTGCTCTTCCGCAATTTCGGCAAGACCTTTCAGGCTTTCTGCGGACATCACGTGGCCGCTCGGGTTCGAGGGACTATTGATAAGGATGGCTTTGGTGTTCGGGCTCAGACACTGGCGCACGGTCTCGGGTTCCAGGGCAAAGCCGTTTATTTCGTTTGTGTAGACATAGACAGGAGTTCCGCCCAGGTATTTCACGAAGTTAGGGTAGCAGGCGTAGTAAGGATTGGACATGATTACTTCGTCCAGGCGTTCGAGCAGGGCCATGAAGACCATCAGGAGAGCCGGGCTTGTCCCGGAGGTTACGATAACCTGTTCAGGACTCAGGTCCACCCCGAACTTCTGCCGGTAAGACTCCACAATTGCCTCCCTGAGAGAAATGAGCCCCTGGCTGTGGGTGTACTTCGTATTTCCCCTTGACATGGCAGCGATAGCCGCCTCACAAATATGAGGGGCAGTGGGAAAGTCAGGCTCCCCGATTTCCAGGTGAATAATGCTCTTTCCCTCAGCTTCCAGGGCCTGGGCACTTTCCAGCACTTCCATTACATAGAAAGGAGGAATGTCTTCGGATTTTTTTGATAAGATGCAATCTAATTTCTTTGAAAACATAGAGAACCTTCTGAAAAGCATTGTAAAAGCGACATATGTAAAAGCGACTTATGTATCTGAATTTGCGTATGTTCTCAAGATTTATATATTCTGTGGATAGGCAGTCTATATTCTGTGGATAGGCAGTCCAGATTCAGTAGAGAGACGGGAAAAAAGATTCCAAATGGTAAAATATCCCCCGGGTAAAAGATCGAAGGGGAAAGAATGGAAGAAAAAATCCGGAAATCCAAAAAATAAAATGATCAGGTCCGGAACAGGATCAGTCCCTGGGCATAATCTTTTCAATTACTTCAACATCCGGCCCGTCCCATCCGTGCTCCTCGATAATTTTTGAAAAATCTCTCTGGAAAGCCTGGAACTTCACCACATTTTCAGGGATAAGGTTCAGGTATTCATAATCCCCGTAAGCCCCCGTAAAAAAGGAACAGACCATCTCATCAAACTGTTCCTCAATCCGCTGGGGATACCAGAAGCCATACTGAGAAAGCAAAACAAGGTTCGGATCAGGAATCGGAGTCCCGTTAGAATAACTGTAAAGCCCCACAAAAATCTCCTCCCCGTTTTTTGCGGCTACGAATTTTTTCGAAAACCCGGGTTTTCCGAGTTTCAGGAACCATTCCCCTTTAAGCAGGTCTTCAAGCTTTTTGATCAGTCCATGGGCTCTCAGGATCTTTTCGGTCAGCTGCTGGACTTCCAGAATAATAGATTTGCGCTGCTCTTCAGGCATATCAAGGCAGGACTTGCAGAACTCTTCCCCCCCGGGTTTCAGGGGTTCCGATTTATCTCCACCCATTTCCGGACTATTTATGCCTTTTTCAGGCGCCTCTTTCTGCGCGGAATGAACTGCCACCTCTACGCCCCCCGATTTAATCTCAGGCTCTTTTACCACTGTGTAAGCACCCCAATATAAGATAGGGTGGGAATCCTATAAATATTGGGGAGCCTCACAAGACTTATTCGGATAATTTTTTAAGAGGTTCTTTTTTGACCCGGCCCTCAGCTCCCCCTTTGCAGCCCTTACCCATTGGAAACTCCCATCCCCCTGGAATCCCCAGAATCCGAGAGACTGTCCTCAACATCAGATGAAAGCCACCTGACCCCCAGGTACACAAAGGGAGTATCAAGCAGAGCAAAGACAATTTTAAGGACCCAGTAAGGCATGGCCATGGAAAAAACAAAGGCAGCGCCCAGTTCCGGGGTCTGGTGGTAGAAAGCGACGAACATGAACACCATGGAGTCGATTAACTGGGAAACGATCGTTGAGAGGTTGTTCCTGAGCCAGAGATGCTTTCCATTTGTCTTTTGCTTCCAGAAGTTGAAAGCCCAGAGGTCGTGATACTGGCTTATGAGAAAAGCGGTCAGGCTTGCCACGATCAATCGCAGGGAACTTGAAAAAACAGTATCGAAAGCCTCATTGCTTGAATACTGGGCAGCAGGGGGAAAACTTGTACTGAAGAAAACAAAAAAAACTGCTATGCACAGGGCCAGAAATCCGGCATGCACGAAAACCCTGGTGACTTCTTTTCCTTTAACCTCTTCCACGATATCTGTGATGAGGAAAGTAACAGGGAATCCGAAAAAGCCGACTGAAGTTACAATACCAAATACACTAATCAACTTGCTCCCAAGGAGGTTTCCCAGGAGCAGGGAACTGATAAAGACCGTAAGCAAAAGTTGCAACTTGTAATCTATAGGTTTCATGGATTCTCGGGGTTTAGGGTTATAAAGTATAGAGTTATTGGGGTTATGGAGTATAGAGTTTTTAAGGTAGGACATTGAGTTTTTGGGGGTTATGGAGTATAGAGTTTTTAAGGTAGGGTATTGAGTTTTTGGGGTTCAGAATTTTGAGGTATGGATATTGGGATTTCTGTTAATATATATTTACAGCAATTAAGTCCCGCCGGGTTAACGGGACAGAAGATAAATAAATCTGGCTATTGAAATTAGCTGAAGCGTTCGGCCCTTATGAAGAGGTTTTCGGGAGACCTGTCCACCTCATCGCAGATGATCCTGTGAGGGACTGTGGTGGGCAGGATAGACTGTGCCTGGTTGTCCGTTCCACGGAGTCCCCAGGTCTCGTCCGTAAGCAGGAAGTAAGAATTTTCAAGTCTGACCCCTTTTATTTCAAGGCCAGAACGGATTTCAGGGTCAGAGAGGTCGTTTCGGATTTTTTCGGCAGCCCTGACCTGAGTTCCCGGACCACCTTTTTTTATCGGATAAAGCCTATCATCGGAAAGAATTTTTTTAAAGGAACGGATGACCAGCCTGTAGCAGGTCTTCTTGTTCGTTGATTCTTCCGGCACCTTCTCCAGGTAGAAAACGCTGCGCTCGTTTCGGGCAATGTCGGAAAGGATATCGTCCCGCCTCGAAAAAGATTCGACTTCAAAGGATAGGACATCCAGGAAAAATACAGGGAACTTTTTAGAGAGGCTATCTGCTGTTGCCTGATGAACCTTTTCCCGGGGAATATATTCAAAATTGAGGCTGACCCCGGAACCCGGGAATTCCTTTTCGATTTCAACCCGTTTAGCCTGAAAAGCCCTTACCGCTTCCGTAGAATCGTTGTAAATGAAGATTTCGTTATCATTTCCACAAAAAATCCTTGCAAGAGACACGGCAAAATCCAGAGCTGCAAGCTCGCATTCAAGGTTATTTTCAGGGCTTGCGGGAACCCTTGTAGTGGACTGGTGGATCTGCCTGCCGCCTCTGAGAACCGTGCAGCCGATATAGGAGTCTTCATTTTCGTTATAGGAAGAATCACAATAGATTTCAAACATGTTTGCCTTCACCTTTTCAATAAGAAGAAATCCCCATGACAGGCGGGAAATCCCGAAGATTGCAGTATTCAGGATATTGTAAGCATATAATGAATAAGAGATAAAATATGATCTTACAAAAGTATTGTGATGGAGAAGTGAAAGATCTAAAAAAGGGAAATCGTGCGCTGAGAACACATGGGGGATGAAAAAGGGAAAGGAGAAAGGAAAAAGAGGAAGAAAATGGTAGGAGAAGGGGAAAAGAGGAGGAAAAATGGGGAAAAAAGAAAGGAAAAGGGGAAAAAAGAAAGGAAAATGAAAAAATGAGAGAAAAAAGCTGCAATCAGATTATGATTGCGGCGGTCCTTTCATCCTTTTCATCATCGAACTCTGTTACAAGGGCTTCGGTTGTGAGCATCATGCCTGCGATTGAGGCTGCGTTCTGGAGCCCGCTGCGGACAACCTTGGTTGGGTCAATTACACCTGCTTCAAAGAGGTCTTCAAATACGTCTTTCTTGGCGTTGTATCCGAAGCTTTCACCGGACTCAGCCTTGATTGTTGCCACTATTTCTGCGCCCTCCCTGCCTGCGTTTGCGGCAATCTGACGGAGCGGTTCTTCAATGGCTCGGCGGACAATCTTTACGCCAACCTGCAGGTCGCCTTCAAGGTCAAGGGAGTCAAGGACTGCGGCTGCACGGAAGAGGCTTACCCCCCCGCCAGTGATTACCCCTTCCTCAACTGCGGCTTTTGTGGCGTTCAAAGCATCGTCGATTCTCATTTTTTTCTCTTTCAGCTCGGTTTCTGTTGCAGCACCCACCTTGATTACGGCAACCCCTCCGCAGAGCTTAGCCAGGCGCTTCTTGAGTTCGTTCTTCCTGTAATCGGAATCCGTGATGTTGATCTGAGATTCAATAACCCGGACACGCTCATCGATTCTGGCCCTTTCCCCTTTGCCTTCAACAATTGTGGTTTTCTGGTTGTCGATCGCAATCTTGCGGGCAGACCCGAGCATGTAATCACTGAATTCTTCCAGTTTAATGCCTTTTTCCTCACTGATAACCTGCCCGCCGGTAAGAGCGGCAATGTCCTCCAGCATTTCCTTCTGCTCATTCCCGAATCCCGGGGCCTTGACCGCGCAGACATTCAGGGCTCCGCGGATGATGTTAAGGATCAGGGCAGCCTGGGCATCCCCGTCCACATCCTCGGCAATAAGCAGGAGGGAACGGCCTTCCGAAGCAACCTTTTCGAGAACAGGGACGATCTGCTTCATGTTGCTGATCTTCTTGTCGGTAATCATGACATAGGCGTTTTCAAATTCACAGATCATCTTTTCAGGGTCAGTGACCATGTATGGGGAAACAAAACCACGGTCGAACTGCATCCCTTCCACAACTTCAAGGCTTGTTTCCATGGTTTTGGAGTCTTCCACGGTGATGACCCCATTGTAACCCACCTTCTCCATGGAGTCCGCAATGAGGTTCCCAATTTCCTCGTCGTTGTTGGCAGAAATCGTGGCCACCTGCACGATGTTTTCCTTGCCCCTGACTTCCACGCTCTTGCTTTTAAGCTGTTCAACAACCTTTTCAGTGGCAATTTCAATCCCTTTCTTAACCTCGATCGGGTTTGCTCCGGCACTGATATTTTTCAGACCTTCCTGAATCATACTCTGAGCAAGAAGAGTAGCAGTAGTAGTCCCGTCCCCGGTGTTGTCCTGGGTTCTGGAGGCTACTTCCTTGACAAGCTTGGCTCCCATGTTTTCAAATTTATCGTGAAGTTCGATCTCCTTGGCAATGGTAACCCCATCGTTTGTAACTACGGGTTTTGAGCTCTTGTCCAGCACGACATAGCGGCCTTTTGGCCCAAGTGTAATTTTGACGGTGTTTGCAACTTTGTCAACACCATTTAAAAGCGCCTTTCTGGCACTTTCATTAAACATGATCTGCTTTGAAGCCATTTTATTTCACCTGGATTTTGTGATCTGGGTTTGACCTAATAGAATTTATGAGTGAGTTAGAATGCAGCCCGATGTTATATGGGGTCTCATGCCTGGTTTCAAGTTTAGCCTCGGGTCTGGTCTCAATTAAACTCTTCAGAGCAGTTTTCATCCTGGAGCCCCGGAAACTCCGAAAACTCCGAAAACCCCGGAAACCCCGGGATCACTCTTCCACTACTGTAGCCAGGATATCCCTGAAGTCAACAAAGAGGCACTTCTCCCCATCTATTTCGACTTCGTCAGTCTGGTAGCCACCGTAGAGCACCCTGTCACCTATTATCAGAGGAAGTTCCTTCCCGTCTTTATGAGTTCCTACAGCAACTATAATTCCTTCCTTTTTCTCACTCTGGGCAGATTCGGGGATATAGATCCCGCCTTTAGTTACTTCTTCCTTCTTCAGGTGCTTTATCAAGACGCGTTCACCGATAGGTTTGATAATCACTATTTTGTTCCTCCTTTATGCATAAGTGGCCTCATAAGAGCTGAGCGTTGATAGGAGAACTCCAGAAGTGGATATTTAGAAAGCGCTGGCTACTTGTAAAGCCAGCAGTTTGCGTAGATGAACGTATTGAACCCCAGTTCGCTCAACTACCAGCATATAACGCAAAACAGGTATATAAAAATTATCGAGAAAATCAAAATGATTATTAAAAAATAGAGATGATATCTACAAAAATAAATAAAATATATATACCAGAGATTCACAAATACTGTTTTGATGGTTCAACAGATTATCCTGAAAAACCTCGACAAACCCCCCATAAAAAACCTGGAAGAGGACCTGCACTGGTTCTGCGACAGCTTTGGATTTTCCTCAGGCAGAGATACAGAAAAAACCGCTACCAGGATAATAATCAGCCTGCTTGAAAACCTTTCAAACGATGAAATGGTTTCCTCGGAATCCCTTGCCACGGACCTTGAAATAAAAACATCCAGGGTCAACCACCACCTCCGAAACCTCAATGACTCAGGCCTCCTCTACAGGAAAAAGCGCCTGATCTACCTGCGGGGAGGAAGTCTGAAAACCGCTGTCCAGGAAATGCGAAAAGACTCCGAAAGGATTCTGGATGAACTGGAAAACATTGCCGAAGAAATCGACACCTTGATGGGGGTCAAAAACAGGTAAAAAAGCAAAAATGGAAAAACAGGGAAAACGGGAAAACAAGAAAAAACAAGAAAAAACAATAAATACGGATAAAATGGGTTTGGGGATAACCGAAAAAAGTAAACATTTAAAGGTCAGCTTTTGAGAATAAGATTTTGAAGGTCAGCTTTTGAGAATAAGATTTTGAAGGTCAGCTTTTGAGAATAAGTTTTTAAAGGCAAGCTTTTGAGAATAAGTTTTTGAAGTAGAGGGGACAATATAAAAATAAATAATATCAATTTTTGCAAGCATGAGTAAAGTCTCCATAGTCCGCTGCCCTGATTATTCCGATACAAAAAAAGCCATAGTTGAAGCTATAGACCTCGTGGGAGGGCTGGGCGATATAATTTCCCCCGGAGACAAGGTACTCCTGAAACCGAACATCCTTGCAGCAAGCCCCCCGGAAGCGGCTGTCACTACCCACCCTACAGTGGTAGCCACCATGTGCGAATTAGTGTGCGAGGCAGGCGGAATTCCGGTAGTAGGAGACGGAGCAGGAATATCCAGGCCCGGAGCGACTGCAAAAGCCCTGAAAGCCTCTGGGATCGAAGAAGCAGCCCTAAAAACCGGAGCCGAGATAGTTAATTTTGAAACCGCAGGTTTTACAAAGGTGAAGGTCCCGGACCCTTTGCAGTTCTCGGAACTCTACCTGGCAAACCCGGCCCTTGAAGCCGATGTCGTCATCTCCCTCCCGAAACTCAAGACCCACGAACTTACCTACTATACAGGAGCAGTCAAGAACTTTTTTGGGGCACTTCCCCTGAACACACGAAAAGAAGCACACTTCCTTGGCAAACGGGACCTTTTCGGAGAAGCTGTTGCAGACATTTACTCAGTCATCAAACCCCGGTTTGCAGTTATGGACGGAATCCTGGGGATGGAAGGAAAAGGCCCTTCCCATGGAAAGCCCGTAAATTCAGGCGTGGTTCTGGCAAGCTCCGACTGCGTAGCCCTTGACATCATAGCCGCAGAAATGATCGGTTTTGACCCCATTCAAATTCCCACAACCGCCGGAGCCCTCAAAAAAGGATATGGGAACCACTGCCCCCTTGTGGTAGGAACCCCGCTAAAAGAAGTGAAAATGAAATTCAAACCTTCAAGCGGCGGGATCAGCACAGCCCCCCCTTTCCTTACCCGCCATTTCGGAAAACTCTTCACCATCAGGCCCCGGATCAATCAGGAAAAATGTATCCGCTGTGGGGCCTGCTACCTTAACTGCTCTCCGCAAGCTGTGGAGAAGCTGAAAGACGGAAGCTTCCGGATCAACGAAGAAAAATGCATCCTCTGTTACTGCTGCAGGGAACTCTGCCCTAATGATGCGGTAGACATGAAAAAGTCACTTATGGCAAGGGTATTGACCAGCGAGCACTGACCAAACCGAACTACCAGAGAGAATAAGTAATCTGTTTTTATTGTCCAGGTTTGCTGGATTTAGAATTAACAAAGCAATCAAATTTTATGGGTTTTAATAGAACAAAAATACAGCTGATCGGATAAAACCCGGACTCGCAGTGAAAAATGCAAAGAACGATTCACAGCAATATCCAACCCTCTTTTTTCAACCTTTGAATAATGAATACAACTCCTCTGACAGCAAATTTATGTACAATTATGACATAATAAAAAAATCATGCCTGAACTGGTGGAAATTCTCACCGATTCAAACCCCTGGTGGGCGAACAGGGAATTTAAGAAGGGTATCAAGAGAGAGAAGTATGTTACAAAAATAATTGAGTTTCTGGAAGGAGGGGAACTCGTTGTTCTTGACGGGATCAGGCATTCCGGGAAAACGACCCTGCTGTACCAGACTATCAGGGAACTGATAGAAACGGAGAAGATCGCCCCGAAAAAAATTCTTTTTGTAGACTTTGAAAACCCCACGTTTGCGTTTCTTGAAAATCCCCTGAGAAATGTCCTGGAAACTTATAAAAGGGACATTTGCAGCGAAAAAGGCACCGTCCTGATATTTGATGAAATTCAAAAAATGAAGGGATGGGAAGAAGAAATCCAGGTGCTGCAAGACAAAAAAGAGTATATGATCATCCTTTCGGTATCTTCAGCCCGGTTACTTGACTGCAAACTCTCAGTCCTCATGGGAAGAGGAAGCTACCGGAAAGTCCCCATATATCCCCTCGACTTTTCCGAATACCTTATTTTCAGGGAGTTTCCCCTTGAAGAGGCCCTTAAAACCCCGGAAGCCCTGGAAGAAAACAAGTACCGGATAATGAACCTGCTGAAAGTTTACCTGCATGAAGGGGGCTTTTTCCAGGTTGCCCTTGAAAAGGACGAAGCTCTCAAAAAAGAACACCTGCGGGCATACCTTGACAGTATCATGTACAGAGACATTGTCCTCCAGAGTGAAGTGAGAAATGCCAGAGTATTGGAGGAACTTGTCCACCACTTCCTGACTAATTTCACTGCACCTTACTCATACAGGAAGCTTGGCAGGTTCCTTAAACTGGATTTTTCCACCCTGAAAGAATATATTTACTATACCGAACAGGCAAAACTCCTTATTGAGGCCCAGCACTTCAACCCTTCCGGAAAAGCCGGGGGGAGAAAAAACAAAAAGATATACTGTATCGATAATGGACTCAGGAATGCCACGGGCATTATAAGCTCGGAGTCAGAAGGGAAGCTTGCCGAAAACCTTGTGTTCATGGAACTTCAGCGCAAGGGGTATGAACCATCTTACTGGGAAGGCAGCAGGGGAGAAGTTAAGTTTGTCATCAGAAGAGAAAACGATTCCCTTTGCGCAATAAACGTATCCTACAAAGACAGGCCTGAACAAGCTGAGACAAAAGCCCTGCTGGGATTTGCAAAGACATTCGGCCCGGCAGTAAAAGAACTGGTCCTGATTACAAAAGATATTGAAAAAGAAAATGAAGGAGTCAGACACATTCCACTCTGGAAGTGGTTACTGAAAATGGAAGAATAATTTAGGAAGTATGTATATTAAAAACTTGCAGAAGAGAGGGGTATAATTCCGAAAAAACCTGAAATTCCGGCAATCAGATTATAATATTTTTCATTTTAAGTAGAATGAAAGCCCTTTTATCCCATAAAGCTGAAAATATGTATAAAAGTCTGTCTTTTAATTGAATGGGATTTATATAAATATGCAATTAAAATTATGTGATGAGGCGGTCGTCAGCCATTACTATGACGGTATACCATCACAGGTGATAACATGCTCTATATTGATACAGAGTACGACCCTGAAATATGCTCCCTTTGCAAAGGGGCAGGGCACACGGAAGGCAGGATATGTGAAGCCTGCGGGGGAAGTGGCGCGGTTCTGGTTGCACAGCCGGCAAGAAACTGTCCTCTCTGCGGTGGAGCGGGATACCTGGGCACCGATATCTGCAGGGCCTGCGGAGGAAGCGGTTGGGCACTGCTTTGAAGAGGGACATTAAAGAAAAAACCCCAATTTTTTGAAAAATAAAGATTACTCATACCGGGAGGTATGCCCCCAGTCAAGGAGATGACCGAAGGAAGAAGTAAAAAAAGAAAAACTAGAGAAGAGGAATTTGTATATATCCAAACAGGAAACTCTAATTATCCGCGGTAATTGTCGGACAGCCTCTTTAGGGTCCGGTGTGAGTTTTGTATTCATGTGTAAGGTTTAAGTTCTCAGATAACTTAAACTTTCTTTCCTGCAATTCTCTTTTTACTGCCTTCCTGCCTGGTGGATTTGGTAAAAAAGTTTAACAAATAACATAAAAGTTAAACCTCCCTGCAGGGCGAAAAGTTGAAAAAGCTGGAAGAAACAACCATTCAAAAAAAACAACAACAACATTTTAGGGTAAAACATTGCCGTTTTCCATTTTGTCAATCTGGATACGTGGAAAAGAAGGTCTAAATCTTGAAGGAGGTATGCCTATAGTCTAGCTGATTAACGTGCTTGAGGTAATGGTTCGAATTCTACCCTTCGCACTCTTATTAGGGGATATAGGTAACTCAAAAAAACGCAACGATGTTTTGTAAGGAATATGCACAACCGAATTTTTATAAAGTTGCCTCTTCTTTAAAGATAGCGTCGGAAAAGTCCATGATTTCCTAAAATTTGCCCAATTTGATCATTGTACATAAATTTAATAACCCCGCATGATGTCGATTTACTAATTTAAATTTCAATGACTGTGTGCGATAAGTTATAGATTTCAGACTTTTCCGACGCTCTCTAAAAGCAGGATAAAAAGTATAGCCTTTTAAACTTACTTTTCTTAACTTCAATTTATTAAATTAATTAAATTATTATTAATTTCTTTAATTTCGGATTCAAGCTCTCTCTTAAGGGATTTCAACTCTGTATATATTTGTTTTTGATTATCCTCCAAGAATTCATCTTCACCCTCCAAGGGTTCATCATCAATATATTTCAGAGATTGTTCAATCTTTTGGAATTTTTCTCTGATATTCACGCTTGATAAATATTTATATTTATAAAGTTCTTCAATATTATTTTCTTCCAAAACAGCTAACATATCTACAAGACGATTATAACCAAAATAATGTTCCAAAGCCTGGGTATTTTCAGGGTTTACATTGAAGTATATTTCATAGCTGGTTTTTTCAGAAAATGTTTCTTCTTTTCTTTCTGCCTTTTCCATAATGCGTAACAAAGGATAATAAAAATATTCAAGTTGTCTTTGAATGAACCCTATTTCACGTTCTTTCGTTCCAGCATCTAAAATCTTTTTTGTAAAATGGGTATATAAAAAAGTGATATAAACAAGAAGCCCACTAAACCCTATATCAACAAGATGACTACATGAAGGCAACAAGCCTCCAATAACAACCATACCAATTATAACCGACCCTACCACAGAAAAAGCAACGTCTTCGTTATTTTTTTTTTAATTTGTTTTTATTCTCATGAGGCATAATAATATGAATACTTTTAACTAAGAAATAGTTTGTTATTTTTCAAAGAGATCAACTAATTTTGAAATAACTCTTGTTTTCAAATCTGACTTGGTGGATCCTGACTTGGTGGAAAAAGTTTCAGTTTTAAATTAAAAGTTAAACCTTCTTAAAGGTTAATTATTTATGAGAGTGCCTGAAAAGTCGAAAGTTCACACAGTACCGATAAATCCAATCAAAAAATATGGACCATACGGCCTCATTTTCCGGTGTTTTTTGCTCTATCCCTGCCTTCTCGCCAAGCCAATCGAAATGGCACTATATCTCAAAGGGTATTTATGAGTATGCAGGATACTGGCCGAGGATGAAATATTTATCACTCACTGGGGGGATCTGATCATAATTGACGATAAAGGCCCCCCATTCACTGAAACTGAGGGAGGATAAACCATTGGCAAAAAGGTAATTTTCAAAATCAAAAAACAGCTTTTTGTTTTCTTTGCAGTAATTTGCCTTCTTAATCCGGTTTTCCACAGAGTTTAAAGCCTTATCAGTATCATAAATGCTCATATATACCTACCTCTTGGAAGCTACATTAGATACGAAAAATCCAAGCAAAAAGAAAGTAAGGCTTTGAACTGGTAGGATGAAGCCGCCGGAGGGACTCGAACCCTCGGCCTGCTGATTACGAATCAGCCGCTATACCGCTAAGCCACGACGGCACATAGTAGATAAGACATAAGCAGATCTAAAATAGCGGTCAAGGATTTAACTATTTCGCTTGTGAGGGGCATCTCAAACTATGAAAATGGTTTTTCAGAAAAAGATTCAGAAAAAGAGGGAACAGTTAAATTTTCTTGAAATATTTGAGATAATACCAGATGAAGATAAGAGTTAAAACGATAGCTATTCCCAGTATCACGTAAGCAAAGGTTGACATCTGAATCGTACTCCGGAATTATTCTTATCTATACAATCTGATTTTTGTTCCAATCTTATATATACAATCCGATTTTGATGATTATTTCAGAGAATCCGGACCTCGATACATATATTATACTGGTGGGGAGCATACGAGCGGACGGTCTTCTCTTCAAGCACTTCGATATTCCTGCCTGCCCTTTCTGCAGCTTCGCGGATCATTTTTATTGAACCTTCAAACAGGTCGTCCTCGGGCGTCATTCCGTAGTAGTGGATTATTCCCCCGGGTTTTGTGAGGAGGACGGCAGAGTCAAGAAACTCGTAGGCGTTATGAGGGAGGTTCATTATTACGTGGTCGGCAGTGCCTGCAAACTTTTCGGCTTCTTCCCGGGCATCGCCTTCGATTGCTTCGATATTTTTAACCGAATTAAGGGAGATGTTTTCCCGCAGTAAGCGAACAGCTTCCGGGTTTTTATCGATTGCGACCACTCTTGCGGGCCTGGCTTTCTTTGCAATCAGGATACTGTAAGGGCCAACACCCGTAAACATGTCCACAACCGTTTCACCTTCCTTTACCCAGGCAAGAATCCTTGAACGTTCGGTAGACAGGCGAGGAGTAAAATAAGCTTTTGCAAGGTCGATTTTGTAGCGGCAGCCGTATTCCTTATGGATGGTTTCGGTCCTTGGCTCTCCCGCCACCACCTCGAATTCCCGGATCCTGAACTCCCCTATCACAGGAGTTAGGGGTTTTAATACGGTTTTTACATTCGACTGAGTCCGGAGCAGGGCATCGGCAATTTTTAAGGCAGCTTCCGGTTCCGGAACCTCGTCTTCCAGGAGAGCAATGTCGCCTATTACCTCGTAGCCGGGAGAAAAACCCAGAAGACCTTCTGGTGTGGGCTTTACATCCTGTCCCTCGAACTCGCAAACCGGAATTTCCGCAACTTCAGGGAGCTTTTTCAGTTCCAAAGGGTGGAGTTCCCGGATAATGGGGAGATAAAGGTACTTTTCATCCGAAGCGATCTTTGCGGAATGATCCAGAATTTCAAGTTCAAGTAGAACCCTCCGCGTGGGTTCTCCTTCCTTTTTAGGGACTTTTATGCACTGCCTTTTCATGGACTTCGACCTTCCGGACCTCTAAAGTAACCTTTTTGTTATTAAAGTTTCTCGAAGTACCCCAGGGGGAAACAAAAAGTAGAAAGGAAAAAGAAAAACGAGGGAAACAAAAAGTAGAAAGGAAAAAGAAAAACGAGGGGAACAAAAAGTAGAAAGGATAAAAAAAGATAAAGAGAGCAGAAAGAAGAAAGAGGAAAAGGTAAGGGAAGGGAAAAAAGAAGAAAAAAATGAAAAATCCCCGAATTACGCAAGCTGGACGGGATTGTTATAGTTAAGCATGAAATAAAGCCCGAAGATCACCAGGAATATCCCGCAGGCATAGAGGATCTTTTCATGTGCGCTTTGGGAAAGCAGGGTCTTTCCACGACTGAAAGAGGCAGAAACAGCAGTGAACCAGCCCAGGTCTGCCAGCCAGTGCCCGATCACGTAGGCAACTGCAATAACAATTCCCAGCTGGAATTCCTGAAGCACCAGGGCACTGCCTGCAGTCAACCACCAGATCCAGAAATAAGGGTTTGAAGCGGAGGTAATCAACCCTGCAGCAGGGGGGCTGGAGCTCAGGTTCCTACCGGAACTTGCCGAAGCCAGCCCTGCGGAAGAAACTGCTTTTGCGTCTTTTACCGTGAGCAGGCCAAAGCCCACAAGTGCAAGCCCGCCAAGAAGAGATACCGCAGAAATCGTACCGCTCCCGACAAGAGATGCCGCCCCGAAGAGGATAAGGACACAGAGCACAAGCTCAATAAGCATGTGTCCGAGCACCACTTCAGGGCCTGCAAGCCATCCTTTTTTGAGAGAAGTCTCGATGGTTGCAAAAAGCATGGGTCCGGGGACAAGGGCGCCGGTAAGCCCGACAGTGAAACCCAGGAGAATTGCTTTGGAAATTTCAAGCGCCAACATCGTGATATAAAAACCTTTTATAAATATATACTTTATTAAAAATACGTAATAAGCACAGCTAGAAAAGTTTGAGTGAACTACCCCTCCCTTCCTCCTTCGGAGTTAAAAAGTAAAGAAAAAAACAGTTTTAAAAATTAAGGAAATTTAAAATTAAGCAAGATCAGAATCAAGAAAGAAAAAATCGATAAAAGAAAAAATGAAGAAGAACCTTAGAGGATAATTTCAATATCCAGCTCTTCTGCAAGCTCCTTATACCTGTTCCTGATGGTAACTTCCGTTACCCCGGCTACATCCGCAACTTCCCGCTGGGTTCTGCGCTCGCCGCAGAGGATTGACGCGATATAGATTGCAGCTGCTGCAACGCCTGTGGGACCCCTTCCGCTTGTAAGCTCCTTTTCGGAAGCCTGCCTGAGAATCTCGACGCTCTTGGACTGGACTTCTCCTTTAAGGTTGAGCCCTGAGCAGAACCTGGGTACGTAGTCGATCGGGGAAGTCGGCATGAGCTTTAAGGCAAGTTCCCTTGAGATGAACCTGTAAGTCCTTCCGATTTCCTTCCTGCTGACCCTGGACACCTCTTCGATCTCGTCAAGGGTCCTCGGGACACTGCACTGGCGGCAGGCCGCATAAAGGGCTGCTGCTGCCACTCCTTCAATACTCCTTCCACGGATAAGGTTCTTGTCCACAGCTTTCCTGTAGACCACAGCCGCGGTTTCCCGGACAGTCCTCGGCAGACCGAGAGCTGAAGCCATCCTGTCCAGTTCTGATAAGGCAAACGCAAGGTTTCTTTCCGTTGCGTTGCTTACACGGATTCTACGTTGCCATTTTCTTAAACGGTAGAGCTGAGCACGATTTTTGGAGGAGATAGACTTTCCGTAGGAGTCCCTGTTCCTCCAGTCAATCATCGTGGAAAGCCCTTTGTCGTGGATTGTATAGGTCATGGGCGCTCCTACACGGGAACGCTTCATGCGCTGATCGTGATCGAAAGCTCGCCATTCGGGACCTTCATCTACAAAGTCGGCGTCAATGACCAGTCCGCAGTCTCCGCACACGAGCTCAGCCCTCTCATAGTCGTGCACCAGGTTCCTGCTTCCGCATTCCGGACACACGGCCTTTTCCTTCTCAAAATTTTGCTCTTTTTGCTTCTCCTTGCGAGCTTTAATCATGGCACGTATTTTTTCTCTTTCAAGATTGTCCGAATAGCGAACTCTTTCGACTTCTACCATTTCATATCACCTTACAACTTAACATGACCATATATTTGACCATATATTGTTCCTGCTGCCCTACAACTCAGATTATGTACTGAATTAAATGACAGTATTTTTATAAAAACGGGGAAAAGAAAGCCAGAAACTAAAACCAGCTAAAAGCAAATACACCAGTTAAAGTTAAACCACACTAAAGAGTTTAAATCTGCATCGAATGTCAGAGATCTCACCGAACATAGATCCTTTCATTGACCAGTCCCCGAAATTCTGAATCAGGAATCCTTTTAAAACCTTTTACTAAAAAATATGGATGGTCCACCGGCCCGAAAACATTAACAATCGTGCCAATCTGATTCAGTGCCTTGTCCATAACAACCAAATTTAACCTAGGGATTTTTCCTGATGCATTTTCTGACTTAAACTCATCCCCTCTAATAACCAGGTTTTTGCTACCTGACCTGTGCAACACGGTACCGAGTCTTTTCATATTAGCCACAAATAAGAATATACCTCGGCACAGATCCATTTACTTCCTGTTCCGAGTAATCGAACTACCAGCCTAATGTAAGAATATTATAGTGCAGACTGAAAAGCATACCTACTCTACACCGATATTATATAAACATATCGCAAGACCTATATTATACATAACTTCAAAATAAATAGAATATATAAATTAAATGATACGGGCAGGGGCGAACCACAAGCTTATATATTAAATGGACATTGTTGGCAACAACCAAATCAGAAGATTTGGCTATCCACACACTATTTCCAAGTCATATTCCAAATGATATCTCGTTCCAGGGAGGAGATTCATTGTTCAAATTTGTATATTTTTTCGGAAAGGATGTAACTGATGGCAAAAGTAGTATGAAAGACCTGCTAGGAGGCAAAGGTGCAAACCTCGCAGAAATGGCTAATCTTGGAGTTCCCGTACCTCCAGGCTTTACAATAACAGCCGAAGTCTGTGTATTGTACCTAAAAAACAATGAATACTCGGAACAAGTGGTTCAACAAGTTGAAGAAGCAGTAGACAAACTGGAAACCATAAACGGAAAAAAACTGGGAGATCCCGAAGATCCCCTTCTGGTATCGGTCCGTTCCGGAGCAAGAGTGTCCATGCCGGGAATGATGGATACCGTCCTGAACCTCGGGCTTACGGACAAATCCGTAGTCGGACTTGCTAAAAAGATCAACGACGAAAGATTTGCATACGACTGCTATCGGCGGTTTATCGCCATGTTCGGAAACGTGGTGCTTGGAATAGATTTCCGGAAATTTGACTCCCTGATAGGGGACAAGAAAAAGGAACTTGGAGTAAAATCCGACACCGAACTCGATGCAAAAGCCTTAAAGCAACTTGCGGAAAGATTCAGGGAAGTAATAAAGCTTGAAAAAGGATTTGATTTCCCACAAGACCCAAAAGTCCAGCTCCAGATGGCAATTGACGCTGTTTTTGATTCCTGGAACAATTCGAGAGCCATAACCTACAGGAAAATCCACGACATTGATGACAAATGGGGAACTGCCGTCAACGTCCAGACAATGGTTTACGGGAACATGGGAAACACCTCCGGAACCGGAGTGGCTTTCACAAGGAACCCGTCTACAGGAGAAAAGAAGTTCTTCGGAGAATACCTCATCAACGCCCAGGGCGAAGACGTGGTTGCCGGAATCCGGACTCCGAAATACATCAACACCCTGAAAGACGAAATCCCCGAAGCTTACGGCCAGCTAGTAGATATCTGCCAGAGGCTCGAATCCCACTTCACGGACATGCAGGATATAGAGTTCACCATTCAGGAAGGAAAACTCTATATGCTCCAGACCAGGACCGGAAAGCGAACCGCTGCTGCTGCAGTAAAAGTCGCAAAGGACATGGTCGAAGAAGGGCTTATTGATGAAGAGACCGCAGTCACCAGGGTTCAGGCCGAACACATTGACCTGCTTCTGCACCCGCGGATTGACCCCGAAGCCAAACTCGAAGTAATCGCAAATGGACTTCCGGCATCCCCGGGAGCCGCAGTAGGGAAAGTCGTGTTTACTGCCGAAGCTGCCGAAGAAATGGCTGAAAAGGGCGAAAAGGCAATCCTTGTCAGGACTGAGACCTCGCCTGAAGACATCGGCGGGATGGCAGCTGCCCAGGGAGTACTTACCGTCCGCGGAGGAATGACTTCCCACGCCGCAGTCGTAGGAAGAGGAATGGGAAAGCCCTGTGTCGTAGGCTGCGGAGAAATTGCAATTGATACTAAGAATGCTCTTTTCAAAGTAAACGGTTACACGATCAATGAGCATGACTATGTCAGCATAAACGGAAGCAACGGAGACGTCATCCTTGGGAAAGTCGAACTGATCGAAGCCGAGATCAACAACGACCTCAAGCACATCCTCTTATGGGCTGATAAAATCAGGACCCTTGGCGTAAGGACAAATGCTGACAACCCGACCGATGCAATCCTCGCCCGCGAACTTGGCGCAGAAGGAATCGGGCTTTGCCGGACCGAGCACATGTTCTTCGGGGAAGACAGGATCCCCGTAGTCAGGGAAATGATCATGGCAGATGAGGAAAAATCCAGGAAGAAAGCCCTCAAGAAACTCCTCCCCATGCAGAGGGAAGACTTCCTTGGAATCTTCCGCAGTATGGAAGGTCTGCCCGTTACCATCAGGCTGCTTGACCCACCCCTGCACGAGTTCCTTCCGAACAAGGAAGAACTGGATGAAAAACTAAGGGAATACGAAGCTGCAGGCGACATCGAAAAGATTGCCACAGTCAAAAAGATTATCGAGCGCGTTGTATCCCTTACGGAACTCAACCCGATGCTCGGACACAGGGGATGCCGCCTGGGAATTACTTACCCGGAAATCTACGATATGCAGGTAAGGGCAATCATGGAAGCTGCCTGTGAACTTGCAGGCGAAGGGATGAAGATAACCCCCGAAATCATGATCCCACTTGTAGGTCATGTAAAAGAACTCGCCCTTACAAGACAGAAAGTCTGTGAACTGGCAGATACCGTCATGGCAGAAAAAGGCATAAAATTCGACTACAAAGTCGGAACCATGATCGAACTGCCAAGAGCTGCAATCACCGCAGATAAGATTGCCCCTGAAGCCGACTTCTTCTCCTTCGGGACAAACGACCTGACCCAGACCACCTTCGGGTTCAGCAGGGACGATGTGGCTAAGTTCGTGCCAATCTACCAGAAAGCAGGCATTCTTGAAAACGATCCCTTCGCAGTCCTGGATCAGGAAGGCGTAGGTGAAATCATGAAGATAGGAATTGAAAAAGGCCGCTCCGTCAAACCCGACCTCAAAATGGGGATATGCGGAGAACACGGCGGCGAACCCAAATCAATTATCTTCGCCCACAAAATAGGCCTGAACTACGTGAGCTGCTCCCCCTACAGAGTCCCCATCGCAAGACTCGTAGCCGCCCAGAGCACTCTTGCAGCCAGGGACAAATAAATAAAATACAGATTTGAAAAATCAAAAAAATCAGCAGGATGAAAATCCTGCAACTCTCTTTTTTTAAAAAGTCCTTCCCCCGAAGCGCAGCGGATAAATTTGGCTCGTCACCAATTTTCGTGGGCAAGACAAGTTTCAATTCAAGACCACATCTATTCTTGAGAGGGTTACCCACAAAAAACAAGGAGCCATAAAGTTTGAGCCGGTAAATTCAGATAATTTATCCGCACCAAAAAACAAATCAAAAAACAAATCAAAAAACAGAGCTACAGCTATCGCGAAAATAACATACAAAATGAGACTAAAGATATCGCAGAAATAACATAAAAGAAATATTTAGAGGCATTGCGACATCATTCTGCCGCAATCTCCTCTGGACCGCCATATTCAGACAGTTGAACTTCAATAGTTTCTTGAAATCATGTAGTCAGCAATCTGGAGGAGAAGGTCCTTTTCAGGACAGTCGTCCAGGACATCCAGCTTTGCCTTGCCTTCTTCGATGTACGAGATTGCGAGGTTCTGTACGAAATCGATCGAACCGCATTCGTAAAGGATCTTGACGGCGTTTTCGGTTTCTTCCTGAGTGGCACTGCCTTTCCCGAAAACCTCCAGTTTCACGCCTTTCTGGAAAGCATCGATAACGATCAGAGTGAACTTTCCTTCTTTCAGGTCGCTTCCCCGGACTTTCCCGAGCACTTCCTGAGGGGTGATCATGTCCAGGACATCATCATACATCTGGAAACCAATCCCTATCAAGCGCCCGTACTCGGATAAAGCCTCGGCAACTTCGTCAGAAGCTCCTCCCAGCAGACCTCCGATTTTTGCGGCGGCAGCGTAGAGGACCGAGGTTTTCTTCTCGACCATCTCAAGGTACTCGGATTCAGTGACCTGGTCACGCCGTTCAAAGTCCATATCAAGCCACTGCCCTTCACAGATCTCCGTGCAGGTCCTGGAGAGGACATCCATGCATTTTAAAATCCGTTCAGGTTCGTTTTCGACTCTGGAGAGGATCTCGAAAGCTTTGGAATAGAGGGTATCCCCGGCGAGGATCGCTCCGGCCTCCCCCCATTTCATATGGACGGCAGGCATCCCGCGGCGGACATCGTCCTTGTCCATGATATCATCATGGATCAGAGTGAAATTATGTACGAGTTCCACGGCCACAGCTGCAGGAAGGACAGACTCTAGAGTGGAGCCGACAGCCTCCGCAGCCAGGATAAGAACCGCAGGGCGGAGGCGCTTTCCCCCGGCATCCACGAGGTAGCGGGAAGCTTTGTAGAGCTCCTCGGGATGGGTGACGGGAAGCATATCCTCAATGCTGGCATCCACATGGACGGTCCTCTTCTTGATCTCATCAGTCAGCGTCATACTATCACAAGCAAAGGGAATAGTTTTCCTAATACAATTACTCTTCGATATATAACACTTCACCGTTCCTGAGGAGGTGAACGGTGTCTCCCAGCACATACCCGGCATCTTCCGCCATCTCGATGTAGTGCCCGTGCATTTCCATATTTCCATGAGCAGGGATCACATGTTCCGGATTTACCATGCGGAGCAACTCCCAGTGGTCTTCCTTGTATGCGTGACCCGATACGTGGACATTGTCATAGATCCTTGCCCCCTTCATTTTGAGCTTGGTTTCAAGGGCATACCGGTTGGCCTGGGTCATTGGACTCGGGATAATGTTTGCAGAGAAAATGACACGGTCCCCGGGATCGATTACATAAGGGGTGTCACCGTTTGCAACCCTCACAAGAATGGAACCGGGCTCACCCTGGTGTCCTGTGACGATCGGAAGATACTTGTTTTTTCCACTCTGCATGATACGCTTGAAAGCTCTGTCAACATCTTTGCGATGCCCGTAGATCTCAACATTGGAGGGAAGCTTAAGGTAGCCGACGTCCCTGGCAGCTGTTACATAGCGCTCCATGGAACGTCCCATAAGTACAGGGATCCGGCCCATTTCTTCTGCTGCCTCGATGATCGCCTTGAGCCTGGCAATGTGGGAAGCAAAGGTTGTGATAATCATCCCTACATCCGCTTCCTCGGTCCCGAACAATACGTCTCTGACCATGTCCTTTGCGATCTGTTCGGAAGGAGTCTTCCCGGAGCGTCCGGCATTCGTACTCTCAGCGATCATTGCGATAACCCCTTCCTTTCCGAGGGATTTCAGGCGCTCAAAGTCCGGAGCCTCTCCCATGGTAGGAGTCCGGTCCAGTTTGAAATCGCAGGCATAGAGGATTGCCCCTGCAGGGGTGTGGACAGCTGCAACGACACAGTCTATGATGCTGTGCTGAACCCGGATGAATTCGATATCGATATCTTCCGTGACCTTATATCTGCCTCCTGCTTTCAGGGGGATCACCCTGTTACAGACCTCAAACTTCCTTTCGGACTCTATCTGCTGCTTGATGATAAGAGTGGTATAGGGGGTAGCAAGGATAGGAGCCTTGTACCTGTGGGCAAGCTTCGCGATTGCACCTACGTGGTCAAGATGCCCGTGAGTGCAGACGATAGCCCGGACAGTCCCGTTTATCTCCTTCATGATAGTATCGTCAGGGATTGCTCCCATCTCGATCAGTTCGAGGGAATGCATCTTGTCAATTTCGACATCCTCGTGGATCTGAACCCGGTCAAGCCTGAGCCCCATATCCAGAATGATGATATCTTCGCCTACGATTATGGCAGTCATGTTGCGGCCCATTTCGTTGTAGCCGCCTACTGCAACTATTCCAATTTCAGTCATATTTTAAACCTCTGATTTGATTCCTTTGATATTGTGAACCCAAAACCATCTAAAACGGTTTCAGGGAAGAACGTGAAATGATGATTAGTTAGATATAACATCGAATATATATTGAATGAGTAGATAAACCCCATACCTTAAACAGCCACCACTAGAATCCACCCTCAGGAAGACCCTTTCCCGGGATGAAATATTTCAGCAAACAGTTATGAACTGAACAATATCACCTATATTATATATTTGTTTCCTTATAGAAATGGCCCAGAACCCACTACTGAAATAAGGGAACCCCATATAACCCGAGCAAAAGCTTTGCACATGAATTCAATCCCTGCTTTCAGAGCCGGAATCTCCTTCTGCCCTATAATCTACAAATTGATTACCAACCTGTAGACCTTTTACCAACCCGCAGATTTTAGATATATCCACAGATCCTACTAAAACCCCTTGTCTGAGGTATAAGCCATGTAGGGGGTCTAATTCCCTTTTAGCAGATTCCTGCCTTGATCTATATCACAGATATGTCCCTAATGGACCTAAACACTGTTAAGCAAGCTTCGTTGAAATGATTCATTTCCACGAATTTATTTGAGGGATTCCTTATTGGTGATGACTCAAATGTTCAATCAACCATTCACGAACTGATTCGATTTCACTTATTTCAACTGATTTCCAATTAAATTAGTGATGATTTTGATATTAAATCAATCATTTAACGAATGGGACATCTTCCAATGATTTCAAAGGACTATATCTCAACTGATTTTCATTTCAAATTCTTATATAATCCTTCTTTCAATTGATTCCTGAGTGAGTGATGACAAGCATATTAATTAGCGTTTAAGGAAAAAATATTCCGGTTAATTATTCCTTTCCGGTTAATTGATCCTTCCCGGTTAATTATTCCTTTCCGGTTAATTGGTCCTTTCCGGTTAATTGGTCCTTTCCGGTTAATTGGTCCTTCCCGGTTAATTAGTTCCTTTCCGGTTAATTAGTTCCTTCCCGGTTAATAATTCCTTTCCGGTTAATTAGTTCCTTCCCGGTTAATTATTCCTTCCCGGTTAATTATTCCTTCCCGGTTAATTATTCATTTCCGGTTAATTATTCATTTCCGGTTAATTATTCATTTCCGGTTAATTAGTTCCTTCCCGGTTAATTAGTTCCTTCCCGGTTAATTAGTT
>JAENZL010000053.1:0-12827 GCA_016841265.1 Methanobacteriota archaeon
AAGCAGGAAGCCCCTTCCTCGCTTTCATCAGAAAGCAGGTGGGGGTAGTTCACTTGATGAGCACCTGATGGGCAGGCTTTCAGCCGTAAACCGAAAACTCCGAGGTGCAAAAGGTTCCCATTTGCCTATTCTTTCAACGTTTTCTTCCCTTTTTGAGCAAAACCGGGGGATGTGAAACTTCCGGGCCGCCTTTGAAAATCAAACGTGATCCACAGTAAATTAACTCCTATATTACATGGCCAACTGAATCTATTTTTTAAATAAGTTTCGGTATTCACAGTACAATTCTCAAAAAAATGAAAGGTTCATATAGTAAACGATAGTATATTATTGATGGAGTGTTATCTCAATCAAATAACTGTTGTCAATTAGACGAACTGTAGTTAATTGAGTAACTGAATGATATGTGGTTGCTGAAGGTCCGGTTTCTTCAATGCCCGGTTCCTTTGATTGGCTGGATAGCTTACTACTGATATAGCTGCTATGGGGGTGGTGGCATGAATAGGTTATTTCCATTCATGATGTTTGTACTGGCGTTTATGGCTTTCATGCTAGTGTTTACCGTAAAACTATAAACTTGAAAACTTTGCTCGAATGTCTCCATGAACCGGATTTCGCCGGATAAAACGAGTTCTCCGGAGTATATGGATAGCGGGCTTTAACCGGGCTAAGTGGCAAGTTTTTGATCTCAGGGGACATTTTATGCTCAGGAAGGAAAGCAGGGTATAAAAGAAAGCAGAAAACTTATTGTAAAATCTGGCAAACTTAATTTTTCAAAGATACGCTGCGTTTCCAGGGATGAACCAGGGAATGAATTAAGGAATAAAGAAACTTCTTACGGATTCTAACGGGGATACGGCAGTGGTTAGGGAAAAGCAGGTTTCCGGGCAGGAAGGGAATGGGTCCGAATACGACGTACTGGTCATAGGGGCAGGGCCGGCAGGGATGTTTGCGGCTTATGAGCTTGCAAAGCAGCCGCTGAAAGTCCTGGTTGTGGATATGGGCAGGGATATCGATACGCGGCACTGTCCCATGAAAGAAAAAGGTTACTGCGTTCACTGCACCCCCTGCGATATCATGTGTGGGGTGGGAGGTTGCGGGACCTTTTCGGATGGGACGCTGAACCTGCGCCCGGACATAGGAGGAGACCTGGCAGCCCTTACCGGGGACCAGGACAGGGCCTGGGAACTCGTAAACTGTGTGGACAGGACTTTCCTGCGCTTCGGTGCCCCGGAAGGAGCCCTGCTTACGGTAGGCCCGAAAATCGAGGAGCTGAAGCGAAGGGCAGCTTCGGTGGGAGCCCGCTTTATCGAGATCAAGCAGCGGCACATAGGCTCGGACAATGCCCCGGCCGTGATTGGGGAGTTCAAAAAGGAGCTTGTGAAAAAAGGCGTGGGCTTTTTGCTGGAAACAGAAGTTGCCGACCTCCTGGTTGAGGACGGGACCTGCACCGGAATCGTTCTTGAAAGCGGAGAGGTGATCCATGCCCACTACGTGCTCCTGGCTCCTGGCAGGCGGGGTTGCGACTGGGTCTCCGAACTTGTGACCGGGCACGGAATCGATGCCCGCTACGGTGGAATTGACATAGGGGTCAGGGTGGAAGTCCCTGCAATAATCATGGACCCGATTACAAAGATCAACCGGGACCCCAAGTTTCACATCCACACCCGGCGCTATGACGACTTCGTCCGGACCTTCTGCACCAATGAGCACGGTTTCGTGGTAAAGGAAGAATACGAAGACTTCATTGCCACCAACGGGCACTCCATGACAAACACGGAATCCGAAAACACGAACTTCGCCTTCCTGGTTCGTATCGAACTCACCCATCCTATGGAAAACACCACAAAATACGCCCGTTCAATCGCCAAGCTTGCAAGCACAATCGGAGGTGGAAAACCCGTCCTCCAGCGCATGGGAGATCTCCGGCGCGGCCGCCGTTCCACAGAAGAACGCCTTGCACGAAACCTCGTGACCAACACCTTAAAAGACGTCACTCCCGGCGACATCTCAATGGCGCTTCCCCACAGGATCGTAATGGACATAATAGAAGGCCTGGAGACCCTGGACCGGATCATCCCCGGCGTTGCCTCCGATTACACCCTTCTCTACGCTCCCGAAGTCAAGTTCTACGCCATGCAGCTCCAGGTGGACCGCAAGATGGAAACAAACATCAAAAACCTCTTTGCAGCCGGAGACGGCGCAGGGCTTTCCCGGGATATTGTAAATGCGGCAGCGACGGGAATTATGGCGGCACAGGGGATTATCGAGGTTGAGAAGGAGAGGGCGAGGGAGAGGGAAGGATGAAAATGAGGGGGGAAGGATAAGGAAAAACAGGCTGAAAATTAAAACCATTTCTATAACTAGAGAAATATTATTTATATATGATTAAAGATTTATTTACGAATGTGAGCTTCCTGTTCGTTACCTCAAGATTCTGACATTTTCACAAAATATCCGCATCCATAGACCACTTAAATCAAATTTTACGATAACGAATCCGATAAATTCAGAAAAATTAATCCCGAATCTCTATATAGAAGCATTTCACTTTTTGTATAAAGGGATATTAGATATGAAATATATTTTTTTGTATGTTTTAGTCTTCATTTCAGTGCTTTGCAGTCCGTTTTTAGCTGCTGCCAGCGAGACCGGTGCTGCCAGCGATGCCGACGATGTCGGCGGGGTCGAAACAGATGGGCTGAAAGCAGAGGACATAAACGAAGAATTGTTCAGTACAGACAAGTTTGCCGTTCTGAAGTATAATATTGACATTTACAACCGGAACATCGATAATCTCCCTGCACACATTGCAATTTTTAAAACGTTGGTCAAAGATGAAGAAATTCTATTAGTCATGACCCAGGACGACGGCTCCGAATTGTACATCCGGGCTGTCGAAGAAGACTGCAAAGTGGTCGTATTCGAAAAAATCGAAGACCCCGAAGGTCCGGACCCGACTGTCACATGCAGAACTGATATGGATACCCTGCGTACGATATATCATTCCCCGAAACCGTTCAAAGCTATTTTCCGGGCGCTGAAAGACGGGAGCATAGAGTCCGAAAATGCAGGTATTTATGAGAAAATAGCGTTTAGAGTACTGAAAAGTTCCTGGTTAATCGATTTTGTTAAAGATGCCGGATTCTGTATCCCGGGCCTTAATTTGGAGTAATCGCAGTTGCGGTTATTGCAACCTTTTTTATTGCCGGATTTTTTTGAGAGGGTTTTTTCTGGTTTTTTTGCTAGAGTTTTTTTCTGAATTTATCTTTAGTTTTTCAGCAGTTCGTCCAGTTCCCATATGTGAAAACCTTCGGCTTCAAGCTTTTTTCTACCGCTTATTTTTCTGGAGGCAATTCCTGCTTTGACTTAAAAGTGCAGAATAATTATGATCATAATAATTATGAATATAATTATTCTTGAGGAAACCAGGCTGGAACTTAACTCCTTAACAGGAAAAACCAGTAAATATTTTAAGGGTAAGGGGTTAACAATATGAATATATATTGTCTGCTATGATAAAAAGCCGGAAGGCAAACTATGGTCAAGGAAAGGGGAAAAAAGCCAGAGGAAGAAGCCCGCGAAAACATAGACAAAAAAGAACTGAGCGAGCAGGATATCCGCACGAAATTCATCACGCCGGCGCTCAGGAATGCGAAGTGGGACATACGCACTCAAATCCGAGAAGAAGTGAAACTGACCGACGGGAGGGTAATTGTAAAGGGGAACTCCTCCAGCAGGGGAAAACCGAAATGGGCCGACTATATACTCTACCATAAATCAAATCTCCCCCTGGCTGTCATAGAGGCGAAAAACAACAGGCACAGCGTAGGAGACGGCATGCAGCAGGCCCTTATGTATGCTGAGATGCTGGACATACCTTTCGCTTTCAGTTCCAACGGGGATGCTTTTCTGGTGCATGACAGGACAGGCACGCTTGGAAAAGTGGAAGAGGAAATCCCGCTTGAGAAGTTTCCTTCCCCCGAATTCCTCTGGGAAAAATACTGTGAGTGGAAAGGGTTTGATGAAGGCAAGCAGAAGATCGTGACCCAGGACTACTACTCAGGCTCCGGCGGGAAAGCTCCGCGTTACTACCAGCAGATAGCAATCAACCGGACCGTGGAAGCAATCGCAAAAGGGCAGGATAGAATTTTGCTTGTGATGGCTACGGGCACGGGCAAGACTTTTACGGCTTTTCAGATCATCTGGAGGCTCTGGAAGGGGGGAGTAAAGCAGAGGATTCTCTACCTTGCGGACCGGAACATCCTGGTTGACCAGACCAAGATCAACGATTTCAAGCCCTTCGAAAAGGCAATGACGAAGATCAAGAATAGGAAAGTCGATACAGCATACGAGATTTACCTTTCGCTCTACCAGGCGGTCACGGGCTCGGAAGAGGAGAAAAACATCTAC
Organism: Methanobacteriota archaeon; assembly: GCA_016841265.1. GTDB lineage: Archaea > Halobacteriota > Methanosarcinia > Methanosarcinales > Methanosarcinaceae > MTP4. Next base: position 4,414 of record JAENZL010000053.1, read on the forward strand.
AAGCAGTTTTCCCCGGATTTTTTTGACCTGGTAATCGTGGATGAGTGCCACAGAGGAAGTGCAGCCGAGGACTCGGCCTGGCGGGAGATCCTGGAGTATTTCAGCTCGGCGACGCAGATCGGGCTGACCGCCACACCGAAGGAGACAAAGGAAATCTCCAACACTGACTATTTCGGAAAGCCGATCTATACGTATTCCCTGAAACAGGGAATCGAAGACGGTTTCCTTGCCCCGTACAGGGTTGTCCGAATCGACCTTGACAAGGACCTTGAAGGCTGGCGGCCGGAAAAGGAAAAGACGGACAGGTACGGCAGGCTCATTGAAGACCGGATTTACGGCCAGAAGGACTTTGACAGGGGGCTTGTGCTTGAAAAAAGGACGGAGCTGATCGCACGGAAGGTCACGGAGTTTTTGAAGGAAAATGACCGCTTTGACAAGACCATCGTTTTCTGCGAAAACATAGACCACGCTGAGAGGATGCGAAAGGCTCTTGTTAATGAGAACCCGGACCTTGCAGCCGAAAACCGCCGTTACGTGATGCGGATTACCGGGGACAACCCGGTAGCGAAAATCGAACTTGACGAATTTATTAACCCCGAAAGCCGCTACCCTGTGATTGCCACGACATCCAAACTCATGAGCACGGGCGTGGACGCCCAGACCTGCAAACTGATAGTGCTTGACAAGCGGATCCAGTCCATGACCGAGTTTAAGCAAATTATCGGCAGGGGGACCCGCATCCAGGAAGAATACGGGAAATTGTATTTTACTATCATGGACTTCAAGAAAGCCACGGAACTCTTTGCAGACCCGGACTTTGACGGGGACCCTGTGCAGATTTACGGCCCAGGAGACGGACCTTTCAGAGGAAGGGGGCCTGCCGAAGGGGACGGGAGTGACAAATACTTTGTGCCCGACGTTGAAGTGAATGTCATAGCCGAGCGCAGGCAGTACTTTGGCCCGGACGGAAAACTGATAACGGAATCCCTCAAAGACTATACACGGAAGACAGTACTCGAAGACTTCGAGTCCCTTGACTCTTTTTTACAGCACTGGAACGAAGCCGAAAAGAAACAGGCAATCCTTGCCGAACTTGAAGAGCAGGGCCTTTTGCTTGACGCCCTTTCCGAGGAAGTCGGAAAAGACTTCGACCCCTTCGACCTCATCTGCCATGTCGCCTTTGACCGCCCGCCCCTGAGCAGGAAAGAGCGGGCTGAAAAAGTCCGGAAAAGCGACTACTTCAGCAAATACGAAGAACAGGCAAGGGATGTCCTCAATGCGCTCCTTGACAAGTACGCAGATGAAGGGCTTGAAAACCTTGAAAGCATGAAGGTGCTCAAAGTCCGGCCTTTTGACAGGATCGGAAGCCAGCTTGAAATAATGAAGATGTTTGGCGGCAAGAAAAGTTATCTTGATGCAGTAAGAGGGCTTGAGAACCAGCTTTATTCGGTTGAGGTCTGATTCGAAGGACTTATCAGGGATTATTCAGTAGTGGTCCCCGGAGATTTTTGTATAACTATTTGAATTATACTTAAAATATCGTCAAGTGCCCTAATTATTTCACCAATTATAAGTTAAAGTTTAACCACGGAAAGCACGGAAAACACGGAATAAAAGAAATAGGGGCACAACCCTTCCGTGCTTTCCGTGTCTTCCGTGGTTTAATCAGCAAAATTATCCGATTTACCAGATCATGCAGGAAGGAAAAAATGTCGTTAAGTACCACTATCAAAGGCATCCAGGACATCATGCGAAAAGACGCAGGCGTTGACGGGGACGCCCAGCGGGTCAGCCAGCTCGGATGGATGCTGTTTTTGAAAATTTTCGATGCGAGAGAAGAAGAATTCGAGCTTGATGACGAAAACGAATACATAACCCCTATCCCGGAGGAACTTCGCTGGAGGAACTGGGCGAAAGACCCTGAAGGGATCACCGGAGACACCCTCCTGGACTTCATCAACGAAAAGCTCTTCAAAACCTTGAAAAACCTCTCCTTTTCCGAAGGTGACGACCCAAGGGGCTTTGTAGTCCGGGATGTCTTCGAAGACTCCTACAACTACATGAAAAACGGTACCTTGATCCGCCAGGTCATCAACAAGATCAACGAGATCGACTTCACAAGCTCAAAAGACCTGCACACCTTCGGCTCAATCTACGAAAAAATCCTCAAAGACCTCCAGAGCGCCGGAAACGCAGGCGAGTTCTACACCCCCCGTGCTGTCACCCGGTTTATCGTGGACATGGTTGACCCGAAAATAGGCGAGCAGGTCCTGGACCCTGCCTGCGGGACCGGAGGTTTCCTTTCCAGCACAATCGAACACCTGGACAAAAACAAGGAAAACATAGAAGACTTCAAACTAATTCAGGAAGCCATCCACGGCATCGAGAAAAAGCAGCTCCCTCACCTCCTCTGCGTAACCAACATGCTCCTCCACGGAATCGAAGTCCCTTCCCAGATCCGGCACGACAACACCCTTTCCCGCCACCTCAGGAGCTACACCCAGAAAGACCGCCTGGATGTCATCGTGACAAATCCCCCCTTCGGGGGTATGGAAGAAGACGAAATCGAATCAAACTTCCCCGCCGCCTTCCAGACCCGCGAAACTGCCGACCTTTTCCTTGTCCTCATCATGCACCTCCTCAAAGAGGGAGGTCGCTGCGGAATAGTCCTCCCTGACGGTACCCTCTTCGGGGAAGGCGTAAAGACCCGCATAAAAGAAAAACTCCTCCAGGAATGCAACCTGCACACAATAGTCCGCCTCCCAAACGGCGTCTTCAGCCCCTACACCGGCATAAAAACCAACCTCCTCTTCTTCACCAAAGGTGAACCCACAAAAGAAATCTGGTACTACGAACACCCCTACCCCGCCGGCTACAAATCCTACTCCAAAACCAAACCCATGCGCATCGAAGAATTCGAACCCGAAAAAGCCTGGTGGACCAACAGGGTCGAAAACGAACATGCCTGGAGAGTTTCGGCTGAAGAGGTAATTGCTAACAACTACAACCTCGACATCAAAAACCCGAACACCGTTGAAAATGACCACGGTGACCCTGAAGAACTTCTGCAAGAGTACAGGAGCTTGCTTTCCGAAATCTCAGAAACCCGAACCGCCCTCAAAAATGAACTTATAGATGCGCTGGCAGGGAAAAACGCATGAACAAGGACGTGTTTTTTGAAAACTTCGAGCTGCTTGCAGATGCGCCGAATGGGGTTCAGAAGCTAAGAGAGCTTATTTTGCAGCTTGCAGTAATGGGAAAACTTGTTCCTCAGAATCCTGATGATGAACCGGCTTCTTTTCTGTTGGAAAGGATTAAAGCTGAAAATAAAAAGAAGGGGAGAAAAGGCGGAATAGAAAATAAATCAAAAGCCTCACAAACAGTAGAAAAAGAACTATTGTCTTTACCTTCAAATTGGGTTACAGCAAGATTAGGTGACCTCATATATTCAATAGTGGGAGGGGGAACTCCAAGTAAGAGAAATCCAGAATATTGGGAAGGAGATATCCCGTGGGCAAGTGTGAAAGATTTGGGAAAAGAAAAATATCTCGAGCAGACTGTTGATAAGATAACTGAATTAGGTCTTAAACAAAGTAGCACGAATTTGATACCTAAGGGTAGGGTAATCCTCTGTACTCGTATGGGTTTGGGAAAAATAGCGATAAACAAGATAGATGTGGCTATTAACCAAGATTTAAAGGCTTTACATTTATTTGAAGAGATTGATCTCAACTATTTTTATAACTTTTATCTAACACAAAACATTACCGGAAGTGGGATGACTGTAAAAGGAATTCGTCAAGAGGATCTTCTCAATATATTAGTTCCTCTCCCTCCCCTCGCCGAACAAAAACGCATCGTCTCCAAAGTCGACGAACTGATGGCTCTCTGCGATCAACTCGAAACCCGCCAGCAAAAGAAGAAAGAACTCCGAAGCAAGCTCAACAGCGCTGCCCTTGACAAAATGTTCAGCGCCGAAAATCAGGACGAATTCGAAGAGAACTGGCGGCGCATCTGCGAAAATTTTGATCTTCTTTACGACAACCCTGAAAATGTTGAAGAACTTAGGAAGGCGGTTCTTCAGCTTGCGGTTCAGGGGAAACTTGTGGAGCAGGATGAGGGGGATGAGCCTGCAAGTGTTTTGATTGAGAAAGTTAAGGCTGAGAATAAGAAACTGATTAAGGAAGGGAAGATTAGGAAAACAAAAAAATTACAACCGATCGGCACCGAGGAAACACCCTATAGTCTCCCTAATGGATGGTTATGGACTCGCTTTGGGAACATTGCTCCATATATAGAAGCAGGTTGGAGCCCAATGTGTGAAAAAAGGCCTAAAGAAGGCGATGAATGGGGCGTTTTAAAAATAAGTGCAGTTTCATGGGGTATATTCAATCCTTTAGAAAACAAAGCGCTTCCACCGAATCTAAAGCCAAGGCCGGAATATGAAGTAAAAACAAATGATTTTCTCATGTCAAGGGCAAACACATCAGAACTTGTAGGAAGAAGCGTGATTGTTGAAGATACGCCTCCCGAATTAATGATCAATGATAAGGTATTGAGGCTGTTTTTTTCCAGTTTTGCATATAAAAAATTCTATAACATATTCAATAACAGTCAAACAGCGCGTTTTTATTATGCGAAAGAAGCATCTGGAACAAGTAGTTCAATGAAGAACATCTCCAGAGAAGTAATATACAATATGCCTGTTCCTATCCCACCCCTCAATGAACAAAAGCTCATCGTTGAAAAAATCGAGCAGCTCATGGGTTTGTGCGATGAACTTGAAGGGAAACTTAGAAAGGCGCGGGAAGATAGTGGAAAACTTATGGAAATGGTTGTTCGGGGTTTGTTAAAAGGCACCGCCGCCGAAATATAAAATATAAGTTATGAAAACCTCCGAATAGTCCTCTTGAGCGTAGCGAAAAGGACGGCGCATCGTCGAGACGCAACTCGACCGAAAAGGGAACCGTGCTCCCGAAGCGGAACTCGGGTTTCAAAACCCATCAGATTTCATCCAGGGATACAAATTTCTCTTTTTCTTCAAGTTTTTTGTACTGGCGCTCCATGAACGTCTCGTAATCAACTTCGTCCATCAGGCGTTTGAGAATGTCGTTGTAGGTTTCCCCTTTTATCCCATACTGTTTTAATCTGTCTCTTACATCTTTTTTTACCGGAATTGTTGTTGCTTCACTCATAATGCTCTTTTTGACTATTAGAGTTATAAGAACTTATAAGTTACCATTAACGGCTTATAATTAGCAGCTCTTGAATTCATAAAAAGCCCGAAAAAACCCGGGGAGATGGCGAGTGGCTGATGGAAACGGTTGTTCGGGGTTTGTTAGAAGGCGCTGCCGCCGAAATATAAAATATAAGTTATGAAAACCTCCGAATAGTCCTCTTGAGCGTAGCGAAAAGGACGCGTACTCCCGAGGCGCAATTCGGGTGATGCAGGCGGTTGTTTGGGAGAGAGGAGTGAAGGCTCCTCTCCAGATTTTACGAAACATGTTGATAAGGGAAAGTTGATAGGAGCGGGAGGTCAAAGGTTGCCTGGGGGAGTGCCCGACCAAATATAAAAGAGAAGTTATGAAAATCGGCTGCTTTAGTGAAAGTATGGGAAATAAAGGTGATTGCTTGTGCAATTTCTTATTATTACTCTTCAGTTATGTAGGATTAATTAAAAAAGTAAAAGTGAGAAAGATTTAACTAAACTCAAGTGAATTTTACTCTATTTTCGCTTTCAACTCCATTTCTGGTCGAGGAATGTAAGATCCAGAGATTTCAGTTATCCTCTCAACATACAGTATGTATACCTCTTTTCCTCCGATTATTTCTTTAGAAATTTTTCCATCAACATCAACGAATTTACGGCAGAAGAACTCAAGATAGTAATCCGGTTCCCATAAATTCCTGTCTGCATATTTTAGTAGATATTCCTGATCCCATGTCTGAAGATAATAATCCGGGCCTTCACTTTTGCTTCCGATCCTTCCATGTTTTACATAAACAAGTCCTTTTAAAGTTCCCATAAAGGATTTCCTCCTTTTGATCTGCAGTCTCGCTTAAAAAGAGTGTGCATTTTAAAAAACAGAAACTGCATAAGTTAATAGCACATGTAAAATATAACTATCTTTTGGAGATTAATTCAATAGTAATTAATAAAATATCATAAATTAATATTAATTTATATTAATATTATTTACATATGTACAACAGAAGCTATAAAGAAGTCCGACATTCCAGGGACACTCTACGAAGCCCTCGAAACAAAAAGAAGAAGAAGAAGAAGTCTGTTTGAGTGAGCAGAGTAAGTGAAACATACCCCGTGCTCCCGAAGCGGAACTCGGGTGATGCAGGCGGTTGTTCGGGGTTGATTGAAGGGGCCGTCGCCGAAATATAAAAAATAAGTTATGAAATGAAGCAGATAGTCCTCTTGAGCGCAGCGAAAAGGACGGCGCATCGTCGAGACGCAACTCGACCGAAAAACAGCGTACTCCCGAGGCGCAATTCGGGCGGGAAAAGCCGTTCACTCCGTGAACGGGGCTGCTGACGGGAATTGGAAATGGTGAGGGCCGCCGATTATGAGTTTCTAAAGCAAAAAACAAAGCCGGGATACTTAAGCGGATTTTATCAGGGAACAGGGCGGCCGGAATGCCGTATCAAACCGTTTTTGTCCCGCACAAAGTGCGGCTGTAGCAGGAAATTGATTAAAGAGAGGAAAATGAAGCAAAAACCAAACATCCTCAAGTTCTAACGGCTCACACACAAAAAAACGAGGAGCCAAAAATAATGGTGATATTGGGGGGGTGGGCACCCGGATATTGGGGAGTGGGGGTATTGGGGGGTTGAAAATAGAATGAAAAGAGGGGTCATAAAATGACCTTCCCGGATGCCCATATTATAAACATTCTTGATTGTATATAATATTAAAGGAGTACTGAAATTAGTTGTATATCACGGAAGCACTGTAAAAAGTATTACAGTGAACCATAAAAGTTATTTTTTATGTAGTACGGGGAACGGCTATGCAGTATTTGCCAGTTTGAAAAAGGAAGAAAGGGACACAGGCAGTTGGTAGAAGCCGTGGTTCAAAGGTTGCTGAGGGAAGTACCGGGTGAAATATAAAAAGGAAGTTATAATACCCCTGCCAAATCCGTCCTCTTGAGCGCAGCGAAAAGGACCCCGTGCTCCCGAAGCGGAACTCGGGTGGCGGAACTCGGGTGGTTCAATGTTTCCTGTAAATCTTACTTCTATGTCCGATTTCAATGACGAAAATAACCAGTTGCTGATTTTCAATCGTCATAATAACACGGTATTCGCCAACCCTCAGGGAATAAAAAGGAGTAGTAGGTGAAGCTTTTAATTTTTTTACGTGAGAATAGGGATCGTCTTTTATTTGTTTAACAGCGCTGTAAACTCTCTGGGCTACTTCGTGGGGGAGCTTTTTTAGATCTTTGCGGGCTGCCTCGGTATAAATTACGGAGTACATCACTCAAGCTCCAGTTCGGCCGCGATCTCTTCTTCTGTGTAGTACCTTCCTTTTTTGATATCCTCAAGCCCCTCTTCAATCCTTTTTATTGTTTCCTTACTCAGGGGTTCGGGGTCAATTGCCATGTTAACAAGCCTCTCAACAACCGAATTATAGGACTCCTGGGGATGTGTTTTCAGGCTTGCAAGCATCTCTTTAATTTTTGGGTCAAGACAAATTGTTGTTGAAGCTACCATATAGGATCCTATAGGTACCTATAGGACATGAATATTTGCACCCGCAGTAAAGAAAAAAACTAAAAATGGTACTTTGCGAAGCCTCTAATCAAAAAAGAAGTCATAATAATAAGTCCGCTTGAGGGAGCGAAGCGAGCGAAACGGACCCCGTGCTCCCGAAGCGGAACTCGGGTGGCGCAACTCGGGTGGCGCAACCCGGGTGGCGCAACCCGGGTGGGAAAAAAGAATTGTGATATAAAAAATTGTGATATTGGGGGGGGGTGGGCACCCGGATATTGGGGAGTGGGGGTATTGGGGGGTGGTTGAAAAGAGAATTAAAAGAGAGGTCATGAAATGACCTTCCCGGATGCCCATATTATAAATATTCTCCATTATATATAATATTAAAGGAGTACTGAAATTATCTGGATATTCTGGAAGTACTGTGGAAGTTTTTACTGCATGGTGTGAAAGTTGTTTTTTAAGAAGGCTACTACAGTGTGCTGGAAAATAGTAAGGGCCACGAATTCTAAGAACTGCAAAGAAGATCATGAATAGGTCCGGAATGGGTCAATATCGAGTCAAGAGGGAGAAGGCACAATGGGTAATATATATTAAAATTTCGCAAAGATTATACCTTTTGAATAGCTTTTGAATAGCTTTTGAATAGCTTTTGAATAGCTTTTGAATAGCTTTTGAATAGCTTTTGAATA
>JAENZL010000053.1:12837-15769 GCA_016841265.1 Methanobacteriota archaeon
GCTTTTGAATAGCTTTTGAATAGCTTTTGAATAGCTTTTGAATAGCTTTTGAATAACTCACGGATTAGAAATTAAGCACATAAATTATTTGTTGACCCGTTTTCCCATTTTGTTTCAGGAGTTTTTTGTCCAGCATATCCTGAATGTCACGATTTGCAGTGGGCTGACTTACATCACAGATTTCCTGATACTCATTGCTTGTGATCTGACCATTCTTCTTTAGATATTCAACCGCTTTTATCTGCCGGCTGCTCAGTCCTACCTGCCCGAATTTATCTCTCAGCGAACGGTCGCTGCTCAGTTTCAGGACCGTTTTCTCGACCCTTGAGATTTCCACGGCAATGCCGAAAAGGAAATATTCGAGCCATTCGGTCAAATTCCTATCCCCTTCATCCGCGCTTGAAAGGGCGGAGTAATAGGAGGGACGGTCTTTGTTGTAGTACTCTTCAAGGGCAAAGAACCGTTTGGTGTCAAAGCCCCTCTTTGTCAGGATCAGGGTGGCAAGAGCCCTTGCGGTTCTCCCGTTTCCATCGACGAAGGGGTGGATCCTGGCAAGTTCATGGTGAGCGATTCCTGCCTGCATGGCGGGCATAAGGTCAAGGGCATCTTCACTGTTCAGCCACCCGACAAGAGCTTTTGTAAGCTCAGGGACTTCCCCAGGGCCCGGGGGAGTGTAGGTGACTTTCCCTGTTTTCGGGTCTCCGACTATAACTCGTACTTTCCGGTAGTTTCCGGCGGAATCATCCGGAAGGATATCCTTTGCCGTAAGCCTGTGGATTATTAGGAGCAACTCTTCGCTTATGGTTTCGTATTCAGGAAGGGAGTCGATGTACTTCAGTACATCCACATAATTTTGAATTTCCTTTTTGTCCTTCTCATGGGCAAGGACCTCTTTTCCCTCAATGACCAGTCCCACTTCCTCAAGCGTAAGAGGGTTCCCCTCAATGCTTGTCGTGTGGTGGGTCTGCTTGATCAGGGCTTCTCGCTGGAGCTGCTTTTCCCAGGCCGGGATAAGGGGACTGTTTACAATCACTTCCCTGGCAGCCTGGATCCTTGCCAGCAGGCGCACGATTTTATTGTTGTATGTAAAATTAGGTTGAAACATGCCGCATATCCGCCTTATTGTCCCTCATAAAAAGAGTCACTGCTTTCGTTATTAATTTAGCGATTATTCTCACGTGAATGAGAGATTGAAGATGTGAGTGTATAAAAAGTAAATATATATCCCTACACATAATGTCTGCACAATAAAGGGGTGACAAAATGTTCTGCTACCAGTGTGAAGAAACAATGAACGGGGAAGGCTGCACAAAGAACGGCATCTGCGGTAAGAAAGGGGAAGTCGCAGACCTTCAGGACGATCTCATCTATGTGCTTAAGAACATTGCATTCTACAACCAGAAAGCAAGAAATGCAAAAATTTCTGAAAAGAGCACTGATGAATTTATGCTCGATGCACTGTTCTCAACCATAACGAATACCGATTTCAGAGCGAGCGGAATTCAGGACCGCATTGACAGAGGATTCAAGGTTCAGAATGAGGTCAAGCAGAAACTTCAGGATAACAATTTGCTTGATGAGAACGATCTGCCCGAGATCGCAACTTTGACCCAGGAAAACCTCAAGGACAGGAATACCGGCATACTTGCAACAGAGAACGAAGATATCCGATCATTAAGAGAACTGCTGATCTTTGGTATCAAAGGAATTGCAGCATATGCACATCATGCTATGATGCTTGGGCATACCAATAAAAAAGTTAATTCATTTATAGAAGAAGGCCTTGTGGCAACCACGGATGACAGCCTGACCGATGAGAAACTCATCTCACTGGTCCTGAAATGTGGGGAACATGGTTTTGATGTAATGACCGTCCTTGACGTGGCAAATACCACTACATTTGGAAATCCGGAACCTACGCAGGTCAATATTGGAACAAGAGGCAATCCCGGTATTCTCGTAAGCGGTCATGATCTAAATGACCTGAAACAACTATTGGATCAGACTGAGAAAACCGGTATAGATGTCTATACTCACTGTGAGATGCTGCCTGCAAATGCATATCCTGAATTTAAAAAGTACGAACATCTGGTAGGAAACTACGGCGGATCATGGTGGCAACAGAGGCAGGAATTCGAGAGCTTCAACGGACCAATATTACTTACAAGCAACTGTATAGTCCCTCCAAAAGAGACCTACATTGACAGGTTATACACTACAGGGTCAGTAGGTTATGACGGTGTCACACACATCGTGGCTGAAGATGGTAAGAAAGACTTCTCAGCCATCATCGAGCAGGCAAAGACCTGTGAACCTCCGGTACAATTAGAAGAAGGGACTGTCATGACCGGTTTTGCTTACAACTCCGTACTGTCTAATGCAGACAAGATCGTTGATGCCGTCAAAGCAGGCAAGATAAAGAAGTTCATTGTCATGGCAGGTTGTGACGGACGCCACAAGGACAGGCAGTACTACACGGATTTCGCAGAGGCGTTGCCCAAAGATACTGTCATACTTACCGCCGGATGTGCAAAATATCGCTACAATAAGCTTAACCTTGGGGACATTGATGGAATTCCAAGGGTACTGGATGCAGGACAGTGTAATGATTCATTTTCACTTATCGTCATTGCACAGGGACTTATGTCCAGGCTTGGATTTATAGATGTTAACGAAGCCCCGATTTCGTACAATATCGCATGGTACGAACAAAAGGCAATCCTTGTGTTGCTTACCCTCCTGAGGCTTGGAATACAGGATATTACCCTTGGTCCGACACTTCCAGCCTTTGTCTCACCGAATGTCCTCAATGTACTGGTGGAGAAGTTCAATATAACACCGAATAGCACCATAGAAGAAGACATGGAGAGACTCTTAAAGTGAACTACCCCTCCCTGTCTCCTTCGGAGCCGAGGAAGGGGCTTCCTGCTTC
>JAENZL010000054.1 GCA_016841265.1 Methanobacteriota archaeon
ATTTGATTTGGTTTTTGATTTTTAGTTGTTTTTGATTTGATTTGGTTTTTGATTTGATTTTTGAGTTTGTTTTCTTTCTAATTCTATTTCCTTTTCATTCAATATTTTTTTAATTTAATTTGTTTTTAGTTGATCTCCATTTTATTTGTTTTAAATCCGTCTTTTCTATCCGGCTTGTTTTCCTGTTAGTTCTATCTCTTTAGTTTCCGGTTTTATCAGAAACGTTTATATACTTGTAGGCACTTGTAATTATTGGGAAAACAAATTTACTTGATTTGCCATTTCAAGTGCCATTTAAATCTCCCTATGTGTGCGGATTCATGAGGCAGTTTTGCCTCAAAACCTCCATTTTTTATTTTTTTATTCATCTTTTTTGGAGTCAACTTTTCTTTCCAGCCTTGCCCCTCCCTCTGGCTGTTATTTTTCGGTATCAAGGCTTGTTTTTTGGTGTTTCCTGTTCTTGTGAACCGGTTTCAGGGCTCACAATTCAGGATGTATAGCCCAAAGTTTATAATGGGATATGCGCAATAAGATTCACGAAAAGTGGCTTCTGGAGTTTTACCCGGAATCTGGTGAAACGAATTCCAGTGACTCCTTCATGCCGATAAAAGCAAATCCGAACCCGGATGTTTAAAGGTTGAATTCCTTATGGAATACTGAATACCGGAATACTGGGATTCTCTTCCTCTTTATGGTAATCCTGATGCTGGAACTCCAGGGGGTGGAATGGTTTTTTCATTCTCCTTTCGGGTTTCATGCTTCATTATCATCATTTCACTGTATCTAAAATCACTGTATCTAAAATCACTGTATTTAACAATCGTAGGAAATTTTGGTGAAAAAATGGCTGACACTATTCACTGGGCAGACGTCATAGCTGAAGAAACGTTACAAAAGAGCAGCAAGCACCTTGTTGCCACAGGGATCACTCCCTCGGGGCACATCCATATCGGGAACATGAGGGAAGTGGTGACGGCAGATGCCGCTTACAGGTCTCTCCTGGATAAGGGTGCGGAAGCTGAACTGATCTACATTGCCGACACTTACGACCCTCTGAGGAAGGTCTATCCTTTCCTTCCTGAGAGCTACGCCGAGCATGTGGGAAAACCCCTTTCTGAGGTTCCCTGTCCCTGCGGGGACTGCGCAAACTATGCAGAGCATTTCCTGAAACCCTTCCTCGCCGCCCTGCAGCGTCTGGGTATCACCCCGAAGGTCTACAAGGCTGACGAGATGTACAAGGAAGGGCTGTACATAGAAGCCATCAAGACCGCGCTTTTGAAGCGGGACGAGATTGCAAAGATCCTTGAGGAAGTTTCGGGGAAGACCGTGGTCGAAGACTGGAGCCCCTTTAACCCGATCTGCAATGAGTGCGGCAAGCTTACCATGACAAAGGTTACCGGGTTTGATGTGGACGCGGAGACTGTGGATTATTCCTGTTCCTGCGGACACGCCGGGACTGTTTCCATGAAAGGAGGCGGCAAGCTTACCTGGCGTGTGGACTGGCCGGCCCGCTGGGGAATCCTCGGGGTTTCCATCGAACCTTTCGGGAAGGACCATGCTTCCAGTGGAGGTTCCTATGCTACCGGGACAAGGATCGTAGAAGAGATTTACGAACACCAGCCGCCAAGCCCCATTGTTTATGAGTGGATCATGCTCGGGAAAAAGGGTGCCATGTCCTCCTCTACCGGGGTTGTGGTCTCTATCTCTGACATGCTTGAGGTTGTGCCTCCGGAAGTCCTGCGCTACCTGATCATCCGGACCAAGCCTGAAAAGCACATACAGTTCGATCCGGGGCAGCCTCTCCTTTCCCTGGTTGACGAGTACGAGCGCCTCAGGACAAAGTTCCAGGAAGAGGACCCCTCGCTCGGGGACTTTGATAAGAGGATATACGAACTTTCCAGGGCAACTGGCATCTGCCAGTCCGAGATTCCCTTCAAACAGATGGTGACCATTTCCCAGGTGGCAAGGGGCGATTTCGAGCAGATCCTGAAAATCGTGAAACGCTCGGGCTTTGAAACGGAAAACGAAATGAGTATCAGGGAACTTGCCGAGAACGTCTCGAAGTGGCTTGATCTCTATGCCCCTCCCTTTGCAAAGTTCAGCGTAAAAGAAAACGTGCCCTTGCAGGTTGCAACCCTTTCGGATCTTCAGAAGGCTTTCCTCGGAGCCCTTGCAGACATCATTGAAGCCAGCGGGGAACTTACAGGGGAAAACTATCATTTGCTGGTCTACTCGGCAAAAGAAGCGGGTTCCGAGCTCAACGGCAGGATCGCAGCCAGCCTGGGCATAGAACCTGAAGCTCTCGAAGTAAACCCGAAAGACCTTTTCAAAGCCATCTACACTGCTATCCTGGGGCAGGGCTCAGGTCCGAAGGCAGGCTGGTTCCTGTCTTCCTTTGAAAAGGAATTCCTGGTGGAAAGGTTCAGGGAAGCCGCAGTCTACCAGTCTTAATTCCTTGAGAGTATGCCGGAATCAAAAAGCCCTGCAAAAGAGCATTTTCTTGCCTGGGATAAGGAGTACGCCCACCTGAAATGGGGGGGCCCCGCTCCTATCAGGGATGTGCTGGCTCGCATCCCGGCAGGAGCCCGGGTCCTTGATGCCGGGTCGGGGGGTGGCAGGTATCTTGGGGAACTTGCCGGCCACTACACAGCCTTAGGTGTTGACGTTTCCCTGACAGCTCTTGGTAAGTCCAGGGAACAGCTTGCCAGGAGTGGGAAAACCGCCGGTCACCTGGGGGCAAGTGTCCACCTCCTGCCTTTCAAAAAAGCTTCCTTTGACGGGATCCTCTGTTACGGCGTGCTCCAGCACCTTTTCCTCGAGGAAAGGGAAGCTGCCGTCGGGGAGTTCCAGCGGGTGCTCGGGACCGGAAGCCTTGTTTTTTTTGAAGCTTTTGGCACTGAAGACATGCGCTGTGGGGGAGAACCCGCTAAAAACAGTGAAGGAAATTACGAGGCAAATACCTTCCTTCGCCAGAACGGGATTATCTACCATTACTTTACGAAGGAAGAGTTAATGTCGCTTTTCGAAGGGTTTGAAATCCTCGAAATTAAAGATGTAAAAAAAGAGAAAGTTTTCAGGGGAGAAGTCTACCGGAGACACATGGTCCGGGGTATTTTCAGGAAAAATTGATCTCCATCTCCCTCTGATTTTTGCGGTTTACCCCACTTCCTGATTTTAATTTTACTGCTTAAGCGCTTTTCTGCCCCAACTTTACTGTTTAAGGGTTTTTCTGCCTCAACTTTACTGCCCAAGCGCTTCCTGGCTTTTGGCCAAATGTAAACATTTTCATAAAAAGGCTATGCCCAGGTAATTAAGCAGGATTACGAGAAATGCCCCAAAAACGCCTCCGATTGCACAGATCAGGATTACTATCCAGGTAATTGCGATTTCAAGCCCGAGAACAACCTTTGCCAGAATCAGGATCAGGATTCCAAGGGCGGCGTTTATTGCCAGCTTGGTGGAGGTCTTAAGGATTTTATAAAGCACGTAGGCGGCTATAATTGCAATAATCAGAGTTGATATTTCGGCAATTCCTACTACCATATGCTATAATTAGGGTATCCAATTATTTATAATTATCAATGAGTTCGGTTTTTTTTGAAATCCATTTCTCCGGAGTCTCTTAAAGACTGCTCTGCACATTTTTTTCGCCGGACACGGGGAAACTTCTGCTCAAAAAGAGCTCAGAAATTCCATAAGAATTACCTTAAGTTCTTCATCATCCGAATATGCCCTTACCCTGATTCCCGGGTCCGGGTTTCCAAGCAACATCGCAGAGACTGCCGCATCAGGCCGGTGCAGGCAGAGTACGGGAATTTTCCCGACAAGCGCCCGGCAGATTTCGTAGCCCACTCCCAGGGAAGGGACCGTTACTTCGGCAAGCACGGCATCACTTTTTGCAAGCAGCCCGAGGTCCCGCGCATAAATCTCCTCCTCGGTCATTGCAGACTCTACTTTCTCAAGCTCAGGGTCAACGACGTGCCAGCTTACTACCTCAGCCCCCGCTCCCTCAAGGGTCTCGTAGATCAGGCGGTACACCGGAAGAAGCTGCCTTCCTCCCCGGATCGAACCCGAAAGGAATATTTTCGGGTTTTTCTTCCCCGGGCTTCCTTTTTCTATCTTTGCTTCCCTGTCTGCAGCGTCTTGTTTTCCTTTTTCCTGAACCGACATGTTCGTCTCCGATTATAGTTCCGAAAGTAAGTATTTACATTTACATTATAACCACGGAAGACACGGAAAGCACGGAAGGATTGTGCCTCCATCTCCTTTATTCCGTGTTTTCCGTGCTTTCTGTGGTTAAAACTTTCACTTGAGATTGGTGAAGGAATTTGGGTCCTTGACTATATTTTGTTTTTACCTAACTCCCCTCATTTATTTAACTCCCCTGAAATAGTGCCCGGTGGTAAACCCTTTCTCCAGCTTATCACAGGTCCCTGTCCCGGCTTTTCCTTTTCCCGGATAATTGTCAATTGCTGCCCTGTACATCCGGGTAAGCTCCCTGATTCCCTGTTCTTCTTTTTCTTTCCTGCTCATTCCCAGGGTCTCGATCCTGATGCTTGCAACCCCTGCGTCAAGGAGTTTCGGGACATGTTCGAGCATGCAGAGGGCTTTTGAATTCAGGAGGTGCATCCGACAGGCCGGGTCCATGAGCAGGGGGAACTCATAGTTCTTCTCGTCCACGAGGGAATAGTTTCCGTTCCTGCAGGGGGCTGTGCACCTCTCTTTCTTTCCTCCGAGCAGCCCGCCCACCACACAGTGTTCCGATTCCATCAGTTCCAGGCGGCCGTGGACTATTGCCTCGGCAGGGCCTGCAGCTGTCAGTGGTCTGATTTCTTCCAGGGTAAGTTCCGGGGAAAGGGTAACCCTTTTAGCTCCTTCTCTACTGAAGAAGTCCAGGGCATAGCTGTTGAACACATTCAGGGGGCTGTCCAGGATTACGGGGACTCCTCTCGCTTTTGCGAGCCTGAATACCCCGAGGTTTGATACGAGCACGCCGTCGGCAGCAAGGGCTTTTGCAGCCTCCAGAATTTCGCTTACTGCCGGCATCTCGGAATCTTTCACGATTCTCGGGGTCTTGAAATAGACCTTCCTGTCCGCAGCCCGTGCCAGCCTGACAGCGCTTTCATAATCAGCTTCAAAATGGAAGGTTTTGTTCCGGTTCCTGCCTTTTCCTGAACAAAAGAGCCCTTCCCCGTAGTACAGCAGGTCTGCCCCGCCTTCAATTGCTTCTTCAAGTTCTCCGGGGGAATAGACGGATACGGCAAGCAGGGGCTGTTCCGGATGTGGCTGTTCCGGATGCTGCCAGGCTGCAAGTTTTGGGAGTTTCATTCCATATTCAGGGCAGGGTTTTCGTTTTCCCCTGGCTATCCTGAGTTTTTCGAGTTCGGAGACTGCCCGGTTCCGGAGCTGGTTAATCTCTTTTACGGGGACAAAGACCTCTCCATGTAATTCGACATCAATGGTTTCCGGCTCGAAGCCGGTGTTTCCGAGTTTGGAAAATTGCCGGGAAAGCTGTTCTTTTTCCCCGGGCTGCCGGAGGGCTTTTTCCACCACGTACTCCGATTTCACGGTCACGCTGTTCGAGTCATAATCCGAAAGTGTGAGTTCGAGGGGCTTTCCCTCCCATACTCCGGCTTTCATGAGCACAGGGACCTTTCGAAGGAAGGTTTCCGAAGTATAGCTTTTTTCAAGGGTATCCATCAGTCCTTTGTCAAGGGTTCGGTACACGGGGCTTCCTGACCGGACTTCCACATTGAAGGGAATTTCAACGGTATCTCCCGCTTTTGCCTGTTTTACAGGTTTATTTCCTCTGTACATCTGGCGGATGACCCAGCCTTCTTCCTTTTCTTCCCTTCCTTCTCTGTCGGTCCCTGCAAAGAGGACACCGTCTCCGACAGACAGGGAAGCCTTAAGTTCTACGATTACCCGCCTTGATTTTTTGTCGTAGCTTTTTACCGTGCCCGCAAAAACTCCCCGGTTATAGGGCCTGAGCCTGCTCATCAGTTCTCCACGTGGGTTTTTGACGAAATATCCTTCCGTAAAACCCCTGTTGAAAAGCTGTTCCAGGGTCTCTGCTTCCTCCCGGCTTACGGAGCACTTTTTTCTGTCCTCAAGACAGCGGTCAAGCAGGCGGCTGTAAGTCCCGACAACGCCCGCCACGTACTCGGGCCTTTTCATCCTGCCTTCGATTTTTAAGGACGCAATACCTGTTTCAAGAAGGGCAGGGATACAGGGAGAACTGTTAAGGTCTTTCGGGCTCAGAAGGTACGTGCCTTCGGTTTTCACTGTTTTTCCGTCTTTTTTAAGCCTGTACCCTTTCCGGCAGGGCTGGGCACAGTAGCCCCGGTTTCCGCTCCTGCCTCCTATAATGCTGCTCAGAAGGCACTGGCCGGAGTAGGAGATGCAAAGAGCCCCGTGTATGAAGGCTTCGGTTTCGAGTCCGCTGTTTTCCCCGACCTGTTTGATTTCTTCAAGGGAAGATTCCCTGGATAACACAACTCTTTCGATTCCAAGGTCCTTTACAAAAAGAGCTCCTTCGCTATTGTGAAGGGTCATCTGCGTGCTCGCATGCAGGGGAAGGTCGGGCACGTACTGCCGTCCAAGGGAGAGCAAGCCGATGTCCTGTATAAGGACTGCGTCCGAGCCCATTTCTTTCAGGCGGCAGAGCAGGTCCAGGGCGGCTTCCATTTCTTCGTCCCTTAGCAGGGTGTTTACCGTAACATAGACCTTCACTCCCCTGAGGTGGGCGTAGTCTATTGCTTCCTCAAGCTCTTTGTTCGAAAAATTAGCCGCATACCCTCTGGCACTGAAGGCGTGGGCTCCAAGGTAAACCGCATCCGCTCCGTTCTCCACGGCTGCCCTGAGAGCTTCCATGCTGCCGGCCGGAGCCAGCAGTTCCGGTCTTGCAGGCTTCATTAGCTGGATAACGGGACATGCTCTTTATTAAGCTTTGGGGCCAAAGCCCGGGCTGTTCTCGGGTTGGATAGTGAAAAAGCAGGACGAGTTGGATGTGGAAAAGTAGGACGTGTTGGATATAGTGTAAGTAGGACGTGTTGGATGTGGAAAAGTAGGACGAGTTGGATGTGGAAACGTAGGACGTGTTGGATATTGTGTAAGTAGGACGTGTTGGATATAGTGTAAGTAGGACGTGTTGGATAGAGAAAAAACAGGACTGGTAAAAATCCGGGTAGGGACCTGCCCCCGCAAGGAGAAGTCCCATGATTTTTAAAAATAATTAACGAAGGTTGTAAAGCTCAACTTCTTCCTGTCAAGAACTTGACTCTAATTTCTCCCCGGTGTCTAAAATTCTGCCACCGTGACTCAAATTCTAGCACTTTTACTCAATTTCTATCGGTTATTCTTTCGGGCCGATAATCCAGTTGACGGTTCTATCATTTTTCTTGTCTTTCATTGTTTCGCAGAGCATCTTGCCTTCATGCATCTGGCATTCGCAGGAGTAGCTGACCTTATCTAGCTTCGCGAGGTATTTGAAGTGGAGTTTGCATTTCCCCTCGGAGCATCCTATTTTGTATTGGAGCCAGCCTTCGATATCCGCTCCTCCTGTACAGCTTCCGTCGCAAGCGACCAGCTCACAGCTCTTTTCCTCATAAGGCCCGATTTGTTCCGGGGATTGGTGTCCTTTTTTATATTTACCTTTCTCAATTTTTTGAGCTTGAAGGACCATCTCTTCATCAGTATTGTTCAGGATTTTAAGGCGCAAGCCTTCAAAATATTCTGTAGTCTCTGATTGCGACATCTTCAATATCCCCTGTTATGAATCAATCTTAATTAAGAATCCAATATAGTAATTTGAATCTAATAAATAAAAAAGTATCTGAAAATATAAGGTGGTGTATATAAAAAAAAGAATTAATATTCTCTCAAAAAAAGTTTCTAATTTTTACTACAAAATTTTAACTCAGTCAGTGCAGATGCAGGGCTTTTGTCCGCAGGTTGGGCAGACTCCCGGATATTTTTCTTTAAATGCCTCTTCCAGGTCCACCCCGTAGAGGTTGGCAAGGGCTCCTATCCAGGCAAAACAGTCGGCGAGCTCTTCTTTTATGTTTTCAGGTTCGTCACGGCGGATTGCTTCGGCAAGTTCCCCCATTTCTTCTACAAACCAGAGCATGGTGGCCGCGTTTCCCCGCCTTCTGTCGTTGTGGGCATAGAGTTCGTACATCAGTTTTTGAAACTCGGCAATTTCCATTCTTTTTCCCTCTTTTGGATTATTTCTTTCTCGAAACCTTGAAACTTGAACGCGAAATCCCCGGGAGCAACATCTTAATTGTGCTGCCTGGGAGGCCGCCTGGAATTCTTAAAAGTCCGATTCTCGGGAGCCCCTGATGCTAAGAAGCTAATCCTTAGAGCCTGACAGGGACGTTTTTCTCCTTCAGGTACCCTTTCACTTCTCCAATCGAGTGTTCCCTGAAGTGGAAAATACTGGCTGCAAGTGCGGCGTCGGCTTTACCTTCCGCGAAACCTTCGTAGATGTGCTGGGGGCTGCCTACTCCGCCGGAGGCAATGATTGGGATGTCCAGTTCTTCGGAAAGTTTGCGGGTAATGGGGATATCGTACCCGGCGTAGGTCCCGTCCCGGTCCATGCTGGTTAGCAGGATCTCTCCGGAGCCGAGTTTTTCTACCTGCTTTGCCCACTGGACTGCATCGATTTTGGTGCCTTCCCTGCCGCCGTAAATGACAACCTCGTACCAGGCGGGAGTCCCGTCTTCCAGTTCCAGGACGGTTTTTCCAGGGTTGTTTTTCACATCGGTGTTTCGCCTGCAGTCAATGGCCGTGACAATGCACTGGGCCCCGAAGATTTCGGAACCTTCTTTGATAAATTCCGGGTTTTTGACTGCAGAGGTGTTGACCGAAACCTTGTCAGCTCCTGCCCGGAGGATCTGCCGGATGGCGTTGATGGACCCAATCCCGCCCCCAACGGTGAGGGGGATGAAGACTTCGTCTGCGGTCCGTTCGATAACATCGATCATGGTTCCCCTGCCGTGGGCGGAAGCTGTGATGTCCAGGAATACAAGTTCGTCAGCGCCCTCTTCATTATAGCGCTTTGCAAGTTCCACGGGGTCACCTGCCTCTTTCAGGTCCACGAATTCCACGCCCTTGACAACCGAGCCACCGGCTTTGTCAAGGGTCACATCAAGGCATGGTATGATTCTTTTGGTGAGCATCTAAAGTGATAATGAATTCAACTGTTATTAAAAGCTTATTGAAATCGACGGAACCTTACTTCCGCCTTCAAAAAGGACTAAAAAAGTTTTCCGGTATAAACCCTGTATGATGAACTCTGGCCCGGTCCGGTCTCCAAAAAGCAGTCTCTCTTCTATTCCCAAAAAGTAGTCTCTTTTCTATTCCCAAAAAACGGCTCTCCCCGATTTTCGGAAAATAAAATCCCGGAACAGGAAATTTCCTGAAAAAAATCTCCGAATAAAAGGTATTTCAGGCAGATTCAGACGAATATGTTCATTACGCGAGCTCCTTCGAGCCTTGACATTTCAATCTCGGAACTTTCCAGTACTTTTCTCCTTATCCTTATAGGTGCCCCTACCCGGAGTGCCAGGGCGATACAGTCGCTTGGCCTCGCATCAAATTGCATAAGGTTGTGTCCTTCTCTCACAAGAAGGCGGGCATAGTAGACCTTATCGACCTTATCGTCAATCATTACTCCTTCTATCTTAATGCCAAGACGGTCGAAAACATTCACCATAAGGTCATGGGCCATGGGGCGGGGTGGAGAAACGCTTTTAAGGACGTTACCGATGGAAAGCGCCTCAAGGTGCCCGATGTATATAGGGAGCATGTTCCCCTCTTCGTTTTCAAGGAGCACGACCGGTGTAGGGTCTGAGCAGGCGTCGATAACATAGACATCCTTTACGCGAATTTCTTCAAAATCCTCGTACATGTCCATATCAGCTAAATTGATTCGATCATATTAATAGCTTATTAAAATCTTTTAGAAATTTATTAAATACGATGTAATTTTTACAATAGTATTTCGAACTTTTTATGTTACTCTATTTTTTCAGGATCATTTTTGAGATTGTTTTTCCGGATATATGCCTTTAACAGCTTATTTTTCACCGATGCCTGAAACCGTATTTTCCTATCAGGGGTACAAAAAGGACTCCCCCTTCCGTTTTTTTCGTTACTCTCCCCCTCTCGTCTTTTTTTATCAGAATGAGTTCCTGGAAGTAATCCCCTACGGGAATTACCATTATTCCCCCGGGTTTTAACTGCTCGATAAGGGGGTTTGGGACTTCCGGGGCTGCGCAGGTTACGGAGATCCTGTCGTAAGGGGCGTATTTGAGGCAGCCTGCGGACCCATCTTCATGGAGGACAGTTACGTTTTCGTAACCTGTCTTCTTGAGTTTCTCCCTTGCATAATTAACGAGCGTCTCCAGGCGCTCCAGAGTATATACATGGCCGGTTTTTCCCACCATTTCGGCCATAACTGCTGCGTTGTACCCGGACCCTGCTCCTACTTCCAGGACTTTCTGCCCTTCAGAAAGTTCCAGGAGGTCGCACATGATCGCCACCATGTGGGGGGCGGAGATTGTCTGGTCCAGGCCGATGTCCAGAGGCGTGTCAATATAAGCTACTTTTTTCATGTCCTCCCGGACAAACCTGTGTCTGGGAACGCGAAGCATGGCCTCCAGGACTTTTTTTCTCACTCCCATGGCCTCAAGCCCATCCAGGAGCATCCGGCGTCTGGCTTCAAATTTTTCGTCTTCAGTTTTTTCTTTACCAAGGTCCTCTTCCGCTATCACGATTCCATGCCCTGTTTCCTCTCTTTCTTGCAAAAATGCGCTTTACGTATTTTGCGGCCATGACATCTCCGTTTCTGGACCTGAAAGCTCCGTCCCTTATCTTGATTTTGGTGATGGTGACCCAGGTATCTCCTACCTTTTCTTCTTCCCCTACAGTGAATTCTTTGTCCCCCTGAACGACTTTTTCCAGGGCTTCGGTCTTTTCGACCCCTGACTGCACGGAAAACTTTATTGTTATTTCATCGATGGCTCTTCCCCAGACCGTATTGATCTCTTCTGCCCGGGCTGAGTCCACGCGCTTTTCCCCCACTTCTATGGAGCTTATAAGGATAGGGCATACCATGCCTGTTTCATCATCATCTACAACTATTTCGTCATCCACGTAGAGGACGGTTTCGGAGTCCAAATCTGTTCTGCAGGTAACGGATTCGTTTTTCCTGCTGACGATGACCCTTATTTTTGCTGTTTTTTGTTTTTCAAGCTTTGCTGAATGTACCTGCCCGCATTCCAGACAGCGTACAACCGGGCTCTGGCCCTCTTTCAAAACCTCATGCGGGACCTCTTCTTTAGGGGAGCATGAGGGACATTCAACTACTATTTCTTTTGTCATGTTCAGATCAGTACTTGCATTCAAAACGCTAAATATTTAACTCCTCTGGTGGCGGTTTTTTGGAAGGTTTTTGGGAAAAGGAATTTGGGTGAGAGGAATTCCAAAAAAAAAGTGCAGAGAATAGGGATTTCGGGGAAAATAATCTGTATAATAGTTGTTACAAAAAATCCTCATATGTTAATTATATTTATAAAAATAAATTAAGGGTCCTTGTGCGGAACCTTTTCTTCGGGGGGGCAAGAAGGGTATTCTATTGTTATTTCCTGCGGCATGTCAAATTAATACTTTTTATGAATTTTCTGCTATTTAAAAATACCGTAAACATTTTTATATTCTATTCGGAAATCATTTTCCGGTTTCCTTCAATTGATGAGTATTATCAAAAGTTTTATTATAGGGGAGTGCGTAGTTTCACATCTCATTATTGAGACGCATCTCAAAATTAAGGTAATAAGGGTGCCGATAGTGCCGGACATCGAATACCTGAAGAAGCTTGCCCTCATGGGGGCAACGAATAAGAATATAAAGATCTCTTCAAGTGAGTTCCAAAGATACGTGGGGACCAGCTCCAAGACAGCGGCAAGGAAATTAAAACAACTGGAAGAAAAGCGGCTGATCGAAAGAACGATTGTTCCCGGTGGCCAGTTGATAAAAATGACAGAAAAAGGGCTTGAAATCCTTAAAAATGAATATTCTGAATACAGGCAAATCTTTTCCCCTGAAAACGACGCTTTAGAACTTGAGGGTAACGTGCTCACGGGTCTGGGTGAAGGACAATATTACATCAACATCCCCGGATACAGGAAACAGTTCGAGGAACAGTTGCATTTTGTGCCTTTCCCCGGAACCCTGAATGTGCAACTTTCCGAAGATAGTTCGGGGGGCAGGGACAGGCTTGGCGAGTTACCTGCTCTTCGCATCCACGGTTTTAGTGATGGGGAGCGGACTTACGGAGGCGGGAAATGCTATCCTGTGAAGATCGACGGGGAAGAGGCTGTAGTGGTCGTCCCTGAGAGGACTCACTATCCGAATGATTTAATTGAAGTCATTGCTCCGGTAAAACTCAGGGACGCCCTGGCCTTGAAAGATGGAGACCACGTAAAGATAAGAATCGAAAAACATGGAACCGAAAAACAGGGTATGGAGGGTCGAAAATGACTGAAACTGCAATCTACGACTGCCTGCAATATGAGAATGATAATATTAACAGGGCTCTGGAAGCTATCAGGGCCGGAAAAATGTTTTTGATCTATGACTCGGATTCCCGGGAAGGGGAGACCGATTTCGTAATTCCCGCAGGGGCAGTTAGCTACAGGGACGTCCAGTGGATGCGAAAAGATGCAGGGGGCCTGATCTGTGTGGCTGTGGACCCTGTGGCCTCAAGGCAGTTGAGGCTCCCCTTCATGGCAGACCTTGTCCGGGATGCCGGAAAGTTCAACGGGGAACTTGGAGAAGTCGTGGAAAAGGAAGGAGACCTCCAGTACGATTCCCACTCATCTTTTTCCATATGGGTTAATCACAGGGAAACCAGGACCGGCATCCCCGATAACGAACGGGCTCACACCATTCGGAAGATAGGGGAAGTTGCAGAAAGTTCCCTTTCGGGAAATGACGTGCGTTTCGGAAACGAATTCCGCACTCCCGGACATGTTGCGCTCTTAAGGGCTGCCGACGGGCTGCTGGAAGAAAGAAGAGGCCAGACCGAACTTTCCGTTGCTCTTGCCCGGATTGCAGGGGTTAATCCCGTCATGGTCGTCTGCGAAATGCTGGATGATTGTAACGGAAAGGCCCTTTCCAAAGAGGACGCAAAAGAGTACGGACAAAAACACGGGCTCGTCTTCCTGGAAGGACAGGAAATAGTAGATGCCTACATGTTGTGGGCAGGTAAGGAGTGTTAAACTTTTTAGGTCCTTTCCTCAAATTTCTTTTCAAATCTTTTTTTTCTACTTTTTCTTTTTATATTTGCAGGCATAATAGTTTAGTAAAGGATTGACGTGAGATTTTTCGGCTCTGTTCAAGCTTCTTTTCCGGGCTCAAGCAGTTTCGTACTCAGGGGATTTTCATTTATGACGCTCAGGTTTAAAAAAATCCAGCAGGTCCTTCTTTACGTCCTCTTCCTGAACCTTGCCGTAGCTTTTGCTAAAATAGCCTACGGGACTTTTTCCAGCACCCTGAGCATGACTGCAGACGGCTATCATTCGCTCTTTGATGGAATCTCAAACATCGTGGGGTTGGCTGGAATCTACATCGCGTCCCGTCCTCCGGATAAGGATCATCCTTACGGGCATCAGAAGTACGAGACCCTTGCTTCGGTTTTTATTGCCCTTCTCCTGATTTTTGTGGCTTTTGAGATCTTCCAGAATGCTCTGAGCCGTTTTTTTATCCGGGATGTGCCTGAAGTCACTGCATTAAGTTTCCTTGTGATGCTGGGAACCATGGGCATCAATTTCCTGGTCACACGCTATGAGCACCGGCAGGGAGTTTCTCTGCAAAGCCAGGTCCTTATTGCGGATTCTATGCACACGAAAAGCGACATCTACGTCTCCATTTCAGTGATTTTGAGCCTTGCTGCCACAAAGCTCGGCTATCCTCTTCTCGACCCGTTGATCGCTCTCCTGATTTCTTTCATCATCCTCCGCGCCGGGTTTAGAATTATCAAACAGAGTTCGGCGACTCTCCTTGATATGTCCCAGCTCGATGAGGGCGAGATCTGTGATGTTGTAATGGGGGTTGAAGGGGTGCTAGGCTGCCATAAGATCCGGACGCGAGGGGCCATGGGGGACATCCGGATTGACATGCACCTGCTTGTCCGACCCGACATGCCTATCGAGGAAGCTCATCTGATCTCCCACAGCGTAAGTAAGCTTTTGAAGGCTGAATATGAAGGAGTTTCCGACGTGGTTGTGCACATAGAGCCTGCTATCCCCTTACCCCAAGAATCAAATAGCAAAAAAACCAGTTAAGATGCATGGCAGGAAACGTTTTTGGGCAGATGTTTCAAATTACTACCTGGGGTGAGTCCCATGGCCGGGCAGTGGGCGTTGTGGTGGATGGGGTGCCTGCCGGGCTTCCCTTCTCCGAGGCTGATATCCAGAAGGAGCTTGACAGGCGGCGCCCGGGGCAGAGCGAACTTTCTACCCCGCGCAAAGAACAGGATAAGGTGGAGATCCTTTCCGGAATTTTCGAAGGTATGAGTACCGGCACTCCTATTTCCATGCTGGTCTGGAATGCGGACGCCCGTTCTTCGGCTTACGATGCCATCAAAAATTCCCCCCGCCCCGGACATGCCGATTTTTCCTACATGGCTCGCTACGGAATCCGGGACTACCGTGGTGGAGGCAGGTCTTCTGCCCGGGAGACCATCGGCAGGGTTGCAGGCGGCGCCCTTGCCAAACTTCTACTTGCTCGTTTCGGAATCCGGGTTGCCGGACACGTGCTGGAACTCGGGGGAGTCCGGGCAAAAGCTCTTTCCTTTGAAGAAATAGTTGAAAACGTAGAAAAGACGCCTGTACGCTGTGCCGACCTTGAAACCGCGGAAAGGATGCTTGAAACCGCCACACGCGCAAAAGAGGAAAACGACAGCATTGGGGGTATTGTTGAGCTTGTTGCAAGGGGCGTGCCTGCAGGTCTGGGAGAACCGGTCTTTGACAGGCTTGATGCCGATCTTGCAAAAGCGCTTATGAGCATCCCCGCAGTCAAGGGCTTTGAACTCGGAGCCGGGTTTGAAGCTGCACGTTTGCGGGGTAGTGAGATGAATGACCCCTTCTGCATTCAGGAAGGAAAAGTTTCCTGCAGGAGCAATAACGCAGGCGGGACACTTGGAGGTATTTCCACGGGCCTGGACATAGTCTGCCGGGCTGCAGTAAAGCCCACCCCCTCCATCGGAAAACCCCAGCAGACCGTGGACCTCGAAACCGGAGTAAATTCGGAAATCGTAATCAAAGGACGGCACGACCCCACCATCCCCCCGCGCATGGTGCCTGTGGGCGAAGCCATGGTTGCCCTGGTGCTTGCCGATCACATGCTCCGGAGCGGCTTTATCAATCCAAGGACGCTGCTGGAGTAATTTTTCCCCTTTTCAGGTTCGTGTTTTTTCCCGGATTTTTCCCGGGTTTTTCCCGGGTCCTCTGGATTTTTTATTTTCCTGCGGATTTTTTATATTTTTCCCTGTTTTTCTCTGATCCTTCTCTCGTTTTTTTTCTCTGGATCCTTCTCTCGTTCTTTTTCTCTGGATCCTTCTCTCGTTCTTT
>JAENZL010000055.1 GCA_016841265.1 Methanobacteriota archaeon
CGGAACCTGTTCAGTCCTGAGTTTTTTGAGAACCTGATCAAGACTACCGAAGTTAACGGGGAGATCATTGTCGAAAAGGACCGAAATGCTGAGTTCCTGAGAACGGCAACCGTAAGAAGAACCCCTACAGGAAAGTACTTCATTAGCATCCTGACGGAAGACAGGGAAGAGTATCCTGAAATTCAGGAATACTCAGAACGTAGCACAGTCGGGGTTGACCTCGGGATCAAGGACTTTGCTATCCTTTCCACCGGAGAAAAGATAGAGAACCCTAAATTTCTGAAAAAGTCTTTGGGTCGCCTGAAAACTCTCCAGAGGAGGGTCAGCAGGAAACAAAAAGGGTCCAACAACAGGAAAAAAGCCGTAAAACAGCTTGCTCTAATCCATGAGAAAATCTCCAACCAGAGACACGATTTCCAGCATAAGGAGTCAAACACTCTTTTGAGCGACAACCAAGCCCATGCTATTGCAGTGGAATCGTTGAACATCAAGGGGATGAAGAAAAACCATAAACTTGCTCAGGCTATCAGTGATTCGGCATGGGGAAGCTTTGTAAGTAAACTGGAATATAAGGCTAAAAGACTCGGCAAAACCGTGATAAGGATCGGGATGTGGGAGCCTTCTACAAAGACCTGTAACGTTTGCGGATACCACAACAAGGACATAACTCTGGCTGTCCGGGAGTGGGAATGCCCTGCCTGTGGAACGTTCCATGACAGGGACATTAACGCCGCTATCAACATCAAAAAGTTTGCACTAACAACTTAATCCAAAATCACCCGTGGGACACGGGGAAGAGCCTGTGGATTCGTGGAGATTGCTCCGGAATATGAAGCAGGAAGCCCCTTCCTCAGCTCCGAAGGAGACAGGGAGGGGTAGTTCACTTTCATCAGTTCGGGAAATAGATATAAACAACAGAATCAAATATACGTTGGAGAATATATGAAATCTTTTGAGTGCAGGACCATTGACATAGCCCCCACGCTTTCAAAGTTGCTGGAAATACCCATGGTTCCGCCTACTGGCAGGCCGATTCCTGAGGTAATGGGTTTTGTAAAAGATAACAGCTGCAAAAGAGCGGTTATAATCATCGTTGACAGCCTGGGTTACTCCCTGTACAGGCACTTCTCTTCAATAATGAAAAATATGGGAGAGCTTGCTGAAAAAGGGCTTTTATTCAAATGCAAGTCCCCGGCAACCCATACATCCCCGGCGATTGCGTCCATTTTCACAGGATACTTTCCGGAAGAGCACGGGATCTATTCAACCGGAGACATCTACGTTGAAAGAGCAAAAGACCCTGAAAATCCCAAGCTGAAAAGCATTATGGAATGGGCGTACCAGGCGGGGAAAAAAGTTTCAGCCGTGATCGAATCCGAAGGAGCCGAGAGTTTCAGGGGCAGGATAAAAGATTATTACGGGGTACCCAACTCGGAAGACATCCTGGATTATGACCGAAAAATTACGGGATACGCAGTGCAGTCCCTTCAGGAAAACCCCGATATCCTGGCCGTGCACCTGCGGGCTCTTGACCGCTTTTCCCACAGGGCTGAAGGCTGGGCAGAAATGAAAAAAGCGGCAAAGGCTGTTGACAAAAATCTCGGAGAGATTTTTGCATCTTCCGAAAAAGGCACAATTTTCTTCATCTGTGGAGACCACGCCGTCCACGGAGGAGAAAAATGGTTGAAAGATGCCACAAAGGAAGCGCTTGAAAATCACCGGGAAAACTTTGTGGCACTTATAGTCGGCTGCTGTTGAAGGTCTTAAGCTTTTTTCCATTAACTTTCATTCGGAAAGCCAATTCATCTTGGAAACCGGGTTCTCTTCAATCAGCAGCCCTATTTACAGCTCTAAAATCAATTATTTATTCATTTTTACCCCTGCACATCAGGTAAGCTACCAGAAGAAGCCCGACCACTGTACCAGGCAGTGAAATCCAGGGAAGGCTGCCTCCGCTTTCCTCCTGCTCAGAGCCTGAAGCCTCCACATGATTTGCCATGTCACTCTGTACTTTCAGGGCTTTATACTCATCAGATTTCTCGGAGTTTTCCCCCGGAGAATTCGAACCGGAAGCAAGATCAGATTCCCCGACAGGTTCCAGTTTTTCCTTACGGATAATCTTTGCACTTCCTACCCCATTACCTCCGCTGTGGTGGGAGCTTGAAACCGAGTTTGAAACCGAGTTTTCTGAGTCTCCGGTTTCCCCGGAATCGCCAGCATCACCGGAATCGCCAGTATCACCGGAAACATCGGCAACTTTCACTATAATGAAATCGGCTATTTCCTTTGAATCGCTGCCGTTTCCATTGCTTACAGTCAGGTTAACCGTGTAGTTACCTGCACTTTCGTAAGTATACACGGGATTTTCCGAGGCATCATCGACATCCCCGTCCCCGTCAAAGTCCCAGGCACAGGAATCGGCGTTCTCGGAGAGGTCAATAAACTGCACCGTAAAGGGAGCTTCTCCGGAAGTGACGTTGGAACTGAAGTTAGCAATAGGGAAGACGGGATCAGATGGTTCGGAAGGTGCCAGAACCTCTATTGTAGCAAGTTTCGAAACCGTTCCATTCTCGTTGCTCACAGTCAGGTTAACAGTGTAGGTCCCAGAGTTTACAAACACGTAAACCGCTATTTCCTTGCTGGAATCCACTAAACCGTCATTGTTGAAGTCCCAAGCTCTGTTGTCTGCGTTTTCGGAAAGGTCCGTAAACTCAACAGCTAGAGGTGCTACTCCCGATGTAACGTTGAATTCAAAATTAACTGTTGGAAGGATGGGAGCAGGAGGCTCGGAAGGTGACAGAACCTCTATTGTGTCAAGTTTCGAAGCAGTACCGTTCTCATTGATAGCAGTAAGGTTTACGGTATAGGTCCCTGGGTTTGCAAACACGTAAACAGCTATTTCTTCACTGGAATCCACTACACCGTCATTGTTGAAGTCCCAGGTTCTTCCGGTGGAATTTACCGAAAGGTCCGTAAACTCAACGGGAAGAGGAGCTTCTCCCAACGTAACATTGGATTCAAAATTAGCCGCTGGAAGGACTAAAGCAGGCGGTTCGGAAGGAACGGGAGATTCAGGCAGTTCAAAAACAAAGTTCATCAACGGCCTGTAGTCAATGCTTTTTTTCTGCGGGTTTATTTCGTAAGGTATAACCCCGATACCATTTTCATCAAATTCCGTTTCATTGTAATCACTCCAGTAATTACCAACGGAAGTATTCCAGATATTGGCTTTATTATCATCGGCGTTTATTGTGTTGTTGAAGGAGTTGTTGTAAATCAGGTTATCATTGGAAGTCTGCAGCTTTATACCATAGTCATTGGAACGTACCAGATTGTAAGTCAGCAGGTTATTATCCGATTTAAACAGGTTGATTCCAACAACGTTGTTTACTGCAATATTGCTTTTAATAATGGAATCTCTGGCATTGTCAAGATTGATTCCAATATCGGTGTTTGTTACATTGTTGTTTTCAATGACGCAGTTGTTGATATTGGAATTAAGACAGATCCCGTGTACATCACTATTGTTATTATTGAAGTAATCCTTTGTCGTCGCGTTCACAGAAACGGAAAATCCGTCTATTGTTGCGTTATTGGCGATTACCTGGATTACATCATTACAGCGGGTAGTCCCGAAGATAAAAGTTTCATCCGGTCCGGCCGCGGACCTCAATGTCAAATTGTCTTTGTTGATCTCAACATATTGATAGTAGATCCCGGGTTCAACGATTATTATAGCACCGCCTTCAGGTGCGTAGTTCAAAGCACGCTGAATCGATTCTCCGGGATGCACAACAGTTTCCACAGCTGATACTGAGCCTGAAGCTATCGTAATAATGAAAAAAAACAATGATAGACAGGCAATTATTTTAGATTTAGTTACCACTATGTAACCCCCCTTATATTTTGAAATAGACTAATATTAAAGATATTAAATTTTGTTAGATATAAACATGTGGATTTGAATAAATATTTAAAAATAGATATTAAATACTGCATCGAGCTGGAATAAATGAAAAAACATAAAAGAAAGAATATTAAATATTAAAAAATTAAAGAGTTATAGCATAATATTTGCTTAACTCATAAATGAAACAGATTTGAATCAACCAGATGATATGGATTTTTGGGTTTTTCAACAAAAATTAAGAGTATTTTTAAGAAGCAGCATTAAAACAAAATTGAGAATCTTCAGCCTTAATTAATCGGATACTTTTATTCATACTTCCGTTTTTATCAGGAAGTGAAAATCATAGAATTATTAAAGAAATATAAAATTTTGAGATAAAACTTCCAATCAATTTGAACTCATGAGATACATAAAGCTTTTTGACTGCAGACCCCGAAATAAGCCTCAGAGCTTCAAAATTTCAGTACATAGTCATAAACTATTCAGTATTGTCCATTTACCGGGCAAGTGGATTTCACAGAAAAATTACGCATAGAGACATAATCCTGCATAGAAGTGCAATCCTGTATAGGCGCAACCCCGCATAGGGGTGCAATCCTGATAGGATGTAAAATTAACATTTTATGGAAAGGAAAAGGGGGTATGAATCATATCACACTTTCCGCAGAAGCCCACAAAAATGCCACATATTTTCTCAATATGGCCATAATTTAAAGGTAGACATTACCATAATTGCAGAAATATGGGCCAAATCGGCAAATAAGTTATACATTTGTGTACATCTGCGGAATGTAGGATCATATGCAAATTAATAAGAATTTATTGTTGTCACATTTATACTGGTCCTGACGTAAAGTGTACATCCCATATCAATGGTATACAGGTACCCCCGGAAGGGGGCAAAGGTTTTTCAACAATCCTTTAATTAAAAGTCCTACAAATCCAAGCTGGAGAAGATGCTAGCATGCAAGAAAAAATAAAAGAAATCGCGGCCCGCGTCCATGAAATGCGGGAATTGTCCGAGATCTCGGTAGAAGAGATGGTGGAGTATCTGCAGATCCCGGAAGAAACTTACAAAAACTACGAAAGCGGAGAAGAGGATATCCCGGCAAGTGTCCTTTTTGAAATTGCACACAAGATGCAGGTGGACATGGCTACTCTCCTGACCGGAGAAGAGCCGCGGATGAACATCTTTACCGTTACCCGCGAGGGAAAAGGAGTCAGTGTGGAGAGGAGGAAGCAGTACAGGTACCAGAACCTCGCCGAGAAGTTCATCCACAAAAAGGCTGAGTTTTTCATCGTCACTGTCGAACCCAAACCCGAGGGAACAAAACCCGGGACTAACTCCCATCCGGGACAGGAGTTCAACTACCTGCTGGAAGGAAGCCTGAAAGTGTATATCCACAACAACGAAATCGTCCTGAAAGAAGGAGACTCAATCTACTTTGACTCCAACTACGAACACGCCATGGAAGCCCTGGAAGGAAAGCCTGCTAAGTTCCTTGCCGTGATCATCTAAAACATCTGAGAATCAAAATTGATCAATAACGGATAATAATCCGATACAACCAATAAACAAAATTGATTCATAAACAAAATTGATTCCGAACCGCGACCCTGAAAACCACAGCACAGCACGGAAAGCAATAACAGAAAGCAATTAGACAGGTGTCCGAAATGACTTCCTTACTCAGCCGATTTGTTCCAAAAACCGATTTTGTATCCTACGAGGATTTCCACGAAAACTTCAGGATCATCGTTCCTGAAAACTTTAACTTTGCCTACGATGTCGTGGATGAATACGCAAAAGACTTCCCTGAAAAACGCGCCATGGTCTGGTGTAACGACGAAGGAGAAGAAAAAATCTTTACCTTCGAAGACCTCAAGTATTACAGCGACAAGGCTGCAAATTTCTTTGCGAAGCACGGAGTCGGGAAAGGCGACTACGTGATGCTCACCCTGAAAAGCCGCTATGAGTTCTGGTTCTGCATCCTTGGTTTGCACAAGCTCGGAGCCATAGCCGTGCCTGCAACCCACATGCTCAAGACCCAGGACATTGTCTACAGGATCGAAAAAGCCGGGCTCAAGATGATCGTCTGCATCTCCGAGGACGGGGTCCCGGAACAGGTAGACGAAGCTCATGCCGAATGCGGGGATGTCCCCCTCAGCAAAGCCGTGGTTGGCGGGAAAAGCCGGGAAGACTGGATTGATTTCAGGAAAGAACTTGAGGAAGCTTCCCCCGATTTCGAGCGTCCCACCTGCGAAGCCGCAACAAAAGAAGACGTCTGCCTTGCCTACTTCTCCTCGGGAACCGCTGGTTTTCCTAAAATGGTAGAACACGACCATACATACTCCCTGGGGCACATCCTTACCGCCAGGTACTGGCAAAACGTGGAAGATGACGGACTGCACTACACGGTCGCAGACAGCGGCTGGGGAAAATGCGTCTGGGGAAAACTCTATGGCCAGTGGATTGCAGGGTGCGCTGTTTTTGTTTATGACTACGACCGTTTCGACGCAAAGCACATGCTGGAAAAAGCCTCAAAATACGGGGTCACCACTTTCTGCGCCCCTCCCACAATCTACCGCTTCCTTATCAAGGAAGACCTTTCCCAGTACGATTTTAGTACCATGACCTACGCCGTGGTCGCAGGCGAGCCCCTCAACCCCGAAGTGTTCAACCGCTTCCTGGAATTCACAGGGATCAAGCTCATGGAAGGCTTCGGGCAGACCGAAACAGTAGTTGCTATCGCAACCTTTCCCTGGATGGAACCGAAACCCGGATCAATCGGAAAACCATCCCCTGGCTTCAAGATCGAACTGATGGACAGGGAAGGAAACCTCTGTGATGTGGGAGAAGAAGGCGAAATCGTCATCAATACGAAAGAAGGAAAACCCGTAGGGCTCTTTGCCCAATACGGAAAAGACCAAAAAAGGACACAAGAGACCTGGTACGACGGATACTACCACACCGGAGACATGGCCTGGAAAGATGAGGACGGCTACCTCTGGTTTGTCGGCAGGGGCGACGACATTATAAAGACATCCGGATACAAGGTCGGGCCCTTTGAAGTGGAAAGTGCCCTTATTCAGCACCCCGCAGTGCTTGAATGCGCAATCACGGGAGCTCCGGACCCTGTGCGGGGACAGGTCATCAAGGCAACCATCGTGCTCACTAAAGATTACACAGCCGGAGAAGAGCTCAAGAAAGAGCTGCAGAAACACGTAAAGAATGTCACTGCCCCCTACAAGTACCCAAGGATCGTGGAATTCGTGGAGGAACTCCCGAAGACCATCAGCGGAAAGATCCGCAGGGTAGAAATCCGCGATAAGGATCAGAATCAATAAAAATAACAACGGTTATAATACAGTCAGGAATACAGTCCAATTCATAAAGAAAATTCAGTTAGGCAGATATAACCGGGCTTCCGGAAAAGGGCAACTTTCTCAAAGGAAAAGGCATAAGTACCCTGATATCTTCCTCTAAAATGTTATGGCCTTAGAGCTTTTCGGGGCTGTGCTCCCTGATTATAACCAAGTTTTCCCATTTATTTAATCCCGAATAATGACAGGCTCTCCATTCTGTCACGAAAATTGATGCTCTCAAAAACAGGGACAAAAAGTCCTGCATGGGCAAATGAGTCCAATCAGGGGCTGAAAGTCCATGGAAGAAAACGGAAAAATGGACCTGAGAGCAGAAAATGGACAGAGAAAAATGGACAGAGAAAAATGGACAGAGAAAATGGACAGAGAAAAATCGAGGAGCCCTGTTAGTATCCAGAAGTAAAACAATATGAGGTCCGCTATGTCAAAAAGTGATAAAAAAGAACCGTACCCTGTTATCAACATCCTTGAATGCAAAGCCTGCGGTCGCTGCCTCCTGGCATGCCCGAAGGGCGTGCTTTCCATGAGCGAGGAGCTGAATGAACGTGGGTACCACTACGTGGTATACAAGGGCGAGGGTTGCTCCGGATGTGCTAACTGTTTCTACACCTGCCCTGAACCCCTTGCAATCGAAATTCACATCCCTCTAAAGGGGGAAAAGGCCGAATAAGGCAGGAGGAGGTATAAAAGATGGCAACACAACTCATAAAAGGCAACTCCGCAGTAATCGTCGGGGCACTTTACGCCGGATGCGACTGTTTCTTCGGATACCCCATCACTCCGGCAAGTGAAATCCTGCACGATGCGTCCAAATATTTCCCGAAAATAGGCAGGAAATTCGTCCAGGCCGAGTCCGAAGAAGCCGCAATCAACATGGTCTTTGGTGGGGCATCCGCCGGGCACAGGGTTATGACCTCTTCTTCCGGACCCGGGATCAGCCTGATGCAGGAAGGGATGTCCTACCTGGCAGGCGCGGAACTTCCCTGTGTGGTGGTGGACATCATGAGGGCAGGCCCTGGACTCGGGAACATCGGTCCTGAACAGGGAGACTACAACCAGGTCGTAAAAGGAGGAGGACACGGAAACTACCAGAATATCGTGCTGGCCCCGAACTCCGTGCAGGAAATGTGCGACATGACCATGAAGGCTTTCGAGCTTGCTTTCAAGTACCGGAACCCGGCAGTGGTCCTGGCCGACGGGGTGCTAGGGCAGATGATTGAGTCCCTGGAATTCCCGGCAGAAGCCATCGTTCCCGAAATCGACACCTCCTGGGCAGTCAACGGCACGGCGGAAACAAGGCCTAACCTGGTCACTTCGATTTTCCTGGATTTCAATGAGCTTGGGCAGTTTAATGAAAAACTGCAGGCAAAATACGAACTGATCAAGCAAAACGAGGTCGACTACGAGGAATACCTGACAGACGATGCCAGTGTAGTCCTGGTCTCATACGGGATCAGCAGCAGGATCTGCAGGTCTGCCGTGGACCTTGCTAGAAAGGAAGGTCTCAAGGTAGGGCTCTTCAGGCCAAAGACCCTCTTCCCCTTCCCCGGGGCGCAGTTAAAAGTCCTGGCTGACAAAGGTTGCTCTTTCATCTCAGTGGAGATGAGCAACGGGCAGATGGTGGACGACGTCAGGCTTGCCATCGGCTGCTCACAGCCCGTGGAACTTGTAAACCGCATGGGAGGAAACCTGATCACCCTCGACCAGGTAATGGACAAAATCAGAAAACTTGCAGGGGAGGCATGAAAATGGCAGCAAAAATCATAGGCGATGAAAAGGTAATCAAAAGGCCTGACGCCCTGTATGCGGAATTCCCCCGGAAGGGTGGAGCCGCTCCCACAGCCACCCACTACTGCCCCGGCTGCGGGCACGGGGTCTTGCATAAGCTCATTGCCGAGGCCATTGACGACCTCGGGGTTCAGGACAGGACCGTCATGATCAGTCCCGTGGGCTGTGCGGTCTTTGCTTACTATTATTTTGATGCAGGCAACATCCAGGTCGCCCACGGCCGCGCTCCTGCAGTCGGGACCGGGGTTTCCAGGGCTGAGGCTAACGCTGTGGTCATTTCCTACCAGGGTGACGGCGACCTTGCCTCAATTGGCCTGAACGAGACTCTCCAGGCGGCAAACCGGGGCGAAAAACTTGCTGTCTTCTTCGTGAACAACACCGTCTACGGCATGACCGGCGGACAGATGGCTCCCACGACCCTGATCGGCGAAAAAACCACAACCTGCCCTGAAGGCCGTGACCCCCGCTTTGCTGGCTATCCGCTCCACATGTGCGAGCTTCTTGACAACCTGAAAGCCCCTGTCTTCATCGAAAGGGTGTCGGTTTCGGATATTTCCCACATCAGGAAAGCCCGCAAGGCCATCCGGAAAGCCATGGAGATCCAGCGTGACGGCAAAGGGTACGCCTTTGTGGAAGTGCTTGCCGCCTGCCCGACCAACCTGAAGATGGACGCCGAACAGGCTATCGAGTTCATCAATGAGGAGATGGAAAAGGAATTCCCGCTCAAGAACTTCAGGGACAACTCTGAAGAAGCCGAACCTCTCGACCGCGGGACCAGTGACTTCACGAAGGAAACTCTGGACAAGCTCTACGGCATTGAAGCCGAAGCCGAGGAAATCCCCCCCAGGACAGATTTTGCCCCTGTCCAGACCAAGATTGCAGGGTTCGGAGGCCAGGGCGTCCTGAGCATGGGCCTGATCCTTGCCCAGGCAGGAGTAAAGGCAGACCTCAACGCCTCCTGGTTCCCCTCCTACGGCCCGGAACAGCGTGGAGGGACTTCAAACTGCTCGGTTGTGATTTCCGGTCAGCCCATTGGCTCTCCGACAGTCTACACCCCGGACATCCTGATCGCCATGAACCGCCCCTCCCTTGAAAAGTTCGAAGGGGCCGTAAGGGAAGGTGGAGCCATCCTCTACGATGCCACCATCGGGGAGGTCAAGACCCCCGCAGGTATCAAAGCCGTCGCAGTCCCTTCAACCGAAAAAGCCAAGGAAGCCGGAGACGAAAGAGCAGCTAACTCCTTCATGCTCGGAGTCCTCCTGGGCCTCGGCGTAACCGGCCTCGACGAAGCCACCTTCAAGGAAGCCATTGCCGAAAACTTCCCGGGAAAGCCCAAAGTCATTGCTTTCAACCAGCTGGTCCTGGAAGCCGGGGCAAAGTGGGCGAAGGAAAACGCTTGAGGAAAAATAACTTAGTTTAAATTTGAGACAGGTGGATGGAATACAAATTCATCCACCTGTTAGAATTCTTTTTTGTACCCTGTACCCAGTATACATATTCAATCTTTTTATGAGATAATTCCAATTTTTTAAAAATGAAATATACTATTTTTCCCGGTAACGTCGTGAAGGAAAAAATTAAAATAGATGTGAGAAGTCGTAAAACATAAAGGACGGCAAAAACTCAATCATCACCTCTCAAACCTTGAGTTTTGCCGTTCTTTATCCATTTTGGCTCCATGCTCTTTTACTGAGGGATTCTTTACACAGATGGCTATTTTTTTGAGCGGGAAGGTGCGCAAGGTGGCTCGATGGACTCCTACAATATCAGCTTCGTTTTTGATCGAGTTGAAAGGGGACCTGGAGGCGGGTTTGTAGAATAGATTTCAATTTGAGACAATGCGACCGGAATTAGATGTTCTTCGTAGTTCTTTTTCCGAGCCGCAGCGAGCCTGAAGCAGGAAAATAGTCAGGGAACAGAAACCCAAAATAGTCGCCATAACTCCCGAAGATGTCGCAAAAATACTGGCATACAAGCGTATCCGTCTGCTTCAGGTAATTAGGGAAAACACCGGAATCTTATTTTGAATATTTGAAATTATGTCTGGCTTCGCTATGAGGTTATAAAAGACAATAACGGAACATATTGATATTTTATCATTTTCCCTTTGCTGATCAGCTACTTTTTTTCTGACCTATTTTTCTGCTACCCTCAAAAACGGATATTATTATATTGAATGATATAAAAATAAATCACGTTTATTCGAAGAATTAAAGGATTTTTAATCGCTTTTTGGAATTTAAGGAATAAAAATCATATATTTCAAAAGAGGTCGGAGATATGGGGGAGAGAGAAAATTCAAACGCGGAAACCAGGGTACAGGAGAACATCGATGAATTGTGCCAGGACAATTATGATCTAATAAAAGATGAAATTGTTTCTTCCGTAATGAAAGGGGTCGAAGAAGGAGTCGAAGAGGGAGTTAGAAGCGGGATACTGAACGGGCTAAATGAATGTTTTGAGATTGGATTCCTGAACATCAGGGGCAGCCGTGTAAAAAGTATAGAAGAAATAGTGGAAGAAGTGACCTCTGAAACTACCAAAAATCGGGTAAAGGACCGTGTAAAAAAGGAGACGTGCCCCATCCTGGAACGCAGGGAAGACATGCTCTGCGACATGATACTGGATGAAATAAAAGAGGAAAGGGAAGAGGTTCCCGAAGCAGAACTGGACTTAATACGGGCCCTGAATATTGAGAAAATTTGTAAGGACAAAGCAAACGAAATCAAGCAGGATATCAGGCAAAAACTGCCACAAAACCTCTTTTCGCTTGCTTTATTCGACGGAATGCTGGAGGCAATATCCGAATGTATGAATGAAAACGTTGAAAACTGCAATGAAAAAATTCAGGAAACTGCCCGGCAAAACAGGTCTGTTTAAACAGGAGATCCGTCTGAGTGAGTGAGGGGAGATTATGGGGGACAATCAGGACCATAAGGAAATCAAAGAACCGTTCGAAGGCCTGGCAAAAGAAATAACGCAAAAATATACTCAGGAGCTTACCAGAGAAGCATTTAAAAGAGCCCTAAAAAGTAAAAGCAAGGATTTGAGTAAAAAAGAAATCAAAAAGTTAGAAACCCAGCTTAAGAAGTTAACTGACGCAGAAAAGCTCACCCGGTTCGAAAAAGCCTCAGAAGAAATTTCCAGAGAAATTCTTGAGGGCAAGCTAACGAGCGAGCAAGCAATTGAGGAAATAAGCACGGTCCTGGAAAGCTCCCTTGAAACTGAAGTATCCTTTTTGGCCAGAGCAACACCCTCTTTAAAAAAAATACCCCTTCCGTTTAAAATAGCACTATATATAATGGTCCCTATTCTAGCTGCCACGGCTCTTTTTATCATGCCCTCACTATCGATATCCGAAGCTGACATGAGCTACAACCTTGCCGAAGGGGAATCCGGCTCAGGCCAATTCCAGATATCCAATGCCGGAGATGGAGTTCTGTTATGGACGGCAAGCTCGGACCAGCCATGGATTACCCTGAACCCGAAAAGAGGAGCAAATGCGGGAAATGTCATCGTTTTGGTTGATGCAGAGGATATGGAAAATGGGACGTATGAAGGAACTGTCACTATAGAGTCGCTTGCAGGAAGCGAACAGTGCCAGGTTGAACTCGTGGTGCATAACGGGCATCCGGAGCTACTTGTATATCCACATTCATTTGAATTCCATCTGGCAGAGGGAGAAGTGGACACCAGGCAATTACAGATCTCACAAGAAGGGACCGGGACCCTGGAATGGGATGTAAGTACAGACTCCGAATGCCCATGGGCATCCCTTAACCGGGAAAGCGGCACAAATTCCGACACATTAACCGTTACAGCCAGTACGGAAGAACTGGAACCGGGGACATATGAAGGAACCCTTACAATAGAATCGAATGCAGGAACGGAACAGTGTCCGATGAGACTTGTGGTGGGAAATCAACCACCGGTCCTGGCCGTAGATCCTCTCTCCATTGATTTCGAATTGAGAGAGGGAGAATCGGACTATGAAGATCTTGAGATCTCAAATGACGGAGAGGGAATCCTCGAGTGGGAAGTGAATGCCGATGAACCATGGATAACCCTGGACCCGGAGAGTGGGACAAATTCGGAAACTGTGACTGTGACAGTAGATACAGAGGACCTGAGCCCCGGGGAAGAGTACGAAGGAACAATCACAATAGGGTCGAATGGCGGGGAAGAAGAAAGCACAGTATACCTGAATGTGCTGCAGCGTATTGAAGAAGAGCCGATATTGCTTGTTGATCCGACCCCCTTATACTTCAATTTCGAGTTGGTTGAAGGGGAAGCGGACTCAGAGGAATTCTACATATTGAATGAAGGAGAGGGGATCCTGGAATGGGAAGTGCGTGCCGATGAACCATGGATAACCCTGGACCCGGAAAGTGGGACAAATTCGGAAACTGTGACTGTCACAGTTGATACGGATGGCCTGAGCCCGGGGGAAAAATACGAAGGAACAATCATAATAGAATCGAACGGGGGAGAGGGAGAAGGCAGAATAGATCTGAATGTTACAATAGAAGAAGAAAATGAGATATTTTATTGATGCCTTACCGATGATAATCTTTACCTTTAACTCAACCTGATAATCCTCACAAAAACACGACTCTACAGCTCGGCATCTCGTAAAAAATGTACCACCTTAGAATCAACAAACACTCTCTTTCAAAACAGAGCACTCCTTTTTAAAGCAAGAAAAACTTAAGGCTAACGAAAGCGATTCAAATTTTTAACCCGTACACAATCCTTAAAATTCATGATATCTGTAAAATTACAAAAAATTCCTTTCTCCCATACAATGGTGGTCTTTTTGTCTTTAAAACTTAGCCGTGAAAATTTTATCCGGTCTCTTGTGGACCTTCTCAGAAAAGCGGAAACCGAGCTTTCCGATGATGTTGTGAATGCAATCCAAAAAGCCGAAGCCAGGGAGGAAAGCCCTGTTGCAAAGTCCCAGCTCCAGGCAATCCTGAAAAACATCGGAATTGCAAAAACCCATGGTGTGCCCATGTGCCAGGACACAGGCATCCTGATCTTTTTTGTGGAGCTAGGGAGCGAGTTCCATGCAGGGTTTGATCTTGAAGCAGCAATTCGGGAAGCTGCCGCCCTTGCAACGAAGGAAATCCCGCTCCGTCCCAACGCCGTGGACCCCCTGACCCGCAAGAACAGCGGGGACAATACAGGAAACGGGATCCCCGACATCAACTGGAAACTAGTGCCCGGCAGGCAGCTGAAAATTACGGTTGCCCCCAAAGGTGCGGGCTCGGAAAACATGAGCGCCCTTCGGATGCTGAACCCCACCGAAGCAGGGAGCATAAAGAACTTCATGCTCGAAACAGTAACAAGCGCGGGCGGAATGCCCTGCCCTCCCCTAACGCTCGGGGTGGGAATCGGAGGTTCCTTTGACAAAGCTGCCAGGCTTGCAAAAGAAGCTCTCCTGGCCCCCCTTGACAGTCCCATGAGCGAGTTTGAAAAGGAAATCCTGGACAGCGTAAACACCCTTGGAATCGGGAGCATGGGGCTTGGGGGCAGCACAACCGCCCTTGCAGTCCACGTAAAAACCGCCCACTGCCACACGGCTTCCCTTCCCGTGGCGCTGAACATCCAGTGCTGGGCGAATCGGCACGCTTCAATCATATTCGGAGGGGATGAATAATGGAGTGGCACCTGAAGACCCCGCTGAGCCCGGAGGAAGTCGAAAAGCTCGAAGCCGGGGACATAGTCTATATCTCCGGAGAGATCCTGACAGCCCGGGACGAGGCCCATGCCCGCATTCTGGAATTTGCAGAAAACGGAGAAGAACTTCCTTTCTCCCTGGAAGGAGCGGTAATCTACCACTGCGGCCCCCTCATGCAGCAAACAGGGCAAGGAAAAGACGAAGAGGAAAAAGAGAGAGAAGAAGAAAAGGAAGAAAAACCAGGATGGAAAGTGGTCTCAGCCGGTCCCACCACCAGCGGCAGGATGTCAAAGATGACCCCTCCGCTCCTGAAAGCCCACAACGTGCGGGCAGTCATCGGGAAAGGTGGGATGAAAAACGTTTCCGAAGCCATGAAAGGCAAATGTGTCTATCTTGCCTACACCGGAGGCTGTGCAGCCCTTGCCGCCGAACTGATAAAAGAAGTCAAAACCGTTCACTGGCTTGACCTGGGGATGCCCGAAGCTGTCTGGACCCTGAAGGTAAAGGAGTTCGGTCCCCTTATCGTGGGGATTGATTCGAAAGGCAGAGACATTTTTGCGGAAATAAGGGAAAAGGCTGAGAAAGTACTTGCAGATATGAAAAATTGAAAAAGAATACTTTCAGAATAAAAAGCTGAAAAAGTGATTGCAGAAATAAAAAAACTGAATTAAAAAGTTGAGCTCAAATCCTGAGCTCAAAACCTGTTTTATCTCCGAAGGCGGGAAGACTCCTTCCTCGGAGGCCGCAGGCCGACAGGT
>JAENZL010000056.1 GCA_016841265.1 Methanobacteriota archaeon
AAATGGAGAAAAAGCTAAATCTCGAGTTATTCCCTAAATAAGCGGAGTTAAGGTTGTAAATATCCATGAGTTCAACCCTGACCTTTTCCCTGGGAGTTGGGGCTACACCTTTTGCAATAGCCTCATTGATAATACTCTTCAGGTTTTCAAGCTCTTCTTTAGCTTCATCCTCGTTTTTAATCATCCTGATGGAGACTTTTCCGCTGCCGTAAATAGTTGTAATAATTTCTCCTTTTTGAATTATCAAGCTGTCTTTTCTATCCGAATAATTGCTTCTGGGAAAGAGGGGCTCAAGGAGTTTCAGGATTCCCCCAGGAGGAGGAAGCATATTTGCGCTTACCCTGAGTTTTGAGGGATCTGCTATGCAGGGCAAAAGCTGCCTTATTTCTGCAATCTCCACCGGCTTTGCCTGAGAAAAGTCCATAGTTTTCTCCTCACTCTTTCCTGTTTTATTCTTCAGGAACTTCCTGCCATATTCACTCAGCTTCACAGTCCCTTCCTCAAACTTAACCAGACCTGCCTGTTGTAAAATCTTGAGGTGAAAGGCAAGGGTCTTCGTCCCGATTATATTTTCCAGTTCCCCGGAATTTCTATATCCATTTGCCAGGAAGTTAATAATCCTCCTGCGGGTACCGTTGGCCATAGCAAAGTTCACGAGTTTTGTCTCATTAGGATTTCCCGGCATCTCTAACACCTACTGGAAATTTTTCTCCGACCTTGTGAATAGAACTACAATATCAATATCCATTTATAATCAGCATTATTCATAATTTTCAAATCAATGCCAGCCAATTTGCAAGATATCCAGCCACCACAGCTATGGAGAAAACAGTCACCACGAAGGCTGCCAGCAGCCTCTTCTTGAATATGGATGAAAGAAGGGTCAGCTCGGGTATGCTGGCCCCTGCACCTCCGATTATCAATGCAAGGACGACTCCCACACTCATTCCCTTTTCAATGAGTGCCAGTCCAACCGGGATCATGGTTTCCGCCCGGATATAGATAGGAATGCCAATAATTGCAGCCACAGGAATTGCCAGAGGGTTGTTTGGTCCGGCGAGGCGGGTAATAATCTCCGTGGGCACGAATCCGTGAATGAATGCACCGATGCCCGCTCCAAGGAGAAGATAAGGCACTAGCTGACGGAACAGGCTAAACGCGAATCCTGCAGACCGCTGTATCCTGGATTTAGCGTCCGTTGCCTGCTGACAGTCACAGCTGTTTCGTACAACTGCCACCGACTTAACCTGACTTGAGAAGCCAGACCTATCAAGCAAGAGGCCGATAACAACCGTAGCCACGAAGGTGACGGCAAAATAGAAGGAGGCTGTCTTCCAGCCCAGTAAAATGATAAACAGGGATATTATTACCGGGTTTAGCAAGGGTGATGAGAACAAAAATGCCATTGCTGCAGCGAAGGGCACCCCGGCCCTTAGCATCCCCAGGAGAAGCGGTAT
The DNA here is from genome assembly GCA_016841265.1 of Methanobacteriota archaeon. GTDB lineage: Archaea > Halobacteriota > Methanosarcinia > Methanosarcinales > Methanosarcinaceae > MTP4. The sequence goes on from JAENZL010000056.1 coordinate 1,458, forward strand.
GGTTGAACAGGAGCAGAAAGGAGTCAGTGCACCAAATCCTGCCCCAAGGACACTGCCTAAAACTTTATTCCGCCCTCCCATGGCTTTTTTTATGGTTTCATCCGGCAAATATTCCTGAATCAGTCCCACAAGAAAGGTTATCCCAATGAATAAAACAATAAGCTCTACGGCGATTTCAATGAAGAAATTGGCCGCCACAGTTAAATTATCCAAGAACATCCTGACCTTCCTTTAAAATTTACTTTTTCTTCTTTACTTTTTCTTCAAATCATCGAAAGCTACACCTATTGGAAATCTGGAATTACCAGAGCTATTCTGGAATTACCAGAGCTATTTTTCTCTGGGGGCCAACATTACTCCTCCATAAGCAACTTTGCCTGGTTAAGCAGTCCGATAACTGCCCCGTCCGAAAGGCGAAAATAAGACCATTTCCCTTCTTTTCTTTCTTTGATAACACCCGCATTTTTCAATATGGAAAGATGGTGAGAAACAGTCGATTGAGAGTTATCAAGAGCAACAGTCAGTTCGCAGACACACAGTTCTCCTTCTTTCAATAACTTTACAATCTTAAGCCGGTTGATATCTGCGAAGGCCTTAAAAATTTTAACTTCCGAAGACAAAGCTTCCTCATCCAGCCTATCCACCAGAGAAATGAGCTTTTGCGTCCTTGTCTCAAAGTGATCTCTTTCAGGAATGAAACGCCTCAATCTTTCGATTTCCACTTTACAGATTTTTCTATTCACAGTCGATCTCCATTAAGATTGCCAGGATTACCGGCAGCAGCCACACCCACCTTCTAAGGGAAGCAATTTGTTTTTACTCTGTTCCCCGGACCAGCATTCTACGCAGAGCTTTATGATTCCTAGTTCTTTGTGATTAGCCCTTAACAAAGAGTATTCTTCTTTTCCACATATTACACATTTAAGGCTCATTTTCCGAAACCTCAGTAGAAAATCCATATTCAGTGTACAGGAGAAATTCGAATCCACAGAATCACAATTCATATCTACAGGTATCGATATGATTTAAACTATATTTTCCTGCCAGTATTTTACATATTCCTTGAGAACCGCGACTTTGAAGTTTTCCAGTTCTGTTTCAGGAATCTCATTCATCTTCAAGAGGTTCTGTATAAGCTCTTCATTGTCCACATCTTCAGGGCCTTTGCCTGCAGAAAAATATTCATTAAATTCCTCATCAATCCCAGCAATTTTCAGATATTTGCTACCAATTTGGACCTTTCTGAAACTTACGATAGAAGGACCGCAACAACAGCAACTTTTGCCACTTCCAACAAGTTTACCAAGTAAGTTTTTTCTAAGTTTACCCATTTGAGTATGCCTCCTTTAGGATCATATCAAGATGTGTTGATATACAGATGTGTAGATATGATATAAAAAGATTACTAATTCAAAAAATAGTATTTCCAAAATAGCATTAAAAAGAAAGTTTTAATAGGAAGTTATTTCAAAATAATTTGAAATAAGAAATTTTAAAATAGGCTATTTCATATAAATTTGAAATAAATTTAAGAGTTTTTCTTAAAATTCAAACCATTTCTACATTTGGATAGTAGGCGTTGTTGATCTTAAGTTCATACCGTAAATTAATTACATCAGACTTATTTGCCTGATGCATAAAATCAAACGCATTAGACATCATGGCTAAAATGTACACTTTAGACATTTACGGTTTAGCACTACCGTTTTTCGGTCCAAATCCGTGACCCTTATCCCAATTGTATAATCAAATTGAATTTTAAGACACGCTCTTAGCAAAAAACAACGGGATAAATTTCAAAGTTGAGTTTGATAAAAATAAAGGAGATAGTATATGGAAATGATATTTATTATCGGTCTGCTCATTACAGGAATAGCTGTTGGGCTTGCTTCCGGGCTCTTAGGTGTTGGAGGGTGCTTTATCATGGTCCCTGTCCAGTTCTGGGTCCTGACGCAAATGGGAATTGAACCTACTATTGCAATACGTATTGCTTTTGGTACCAACCTTGCGGTGGTCCTTCCGACAGCAATCAGTGGAGCGTACGGCCACAATAAAAAAGGTGCTGTGCTCTGGAAACAGACTGCCTACCTTGGAGCTTTTGGTTTCTGCGGCGCGATCCTGGGAGCTTGCATTGCCAGCAATCTTCCCGGAGAAGTACTCAAAACAGCATTTGGGCTTGTAATAGTGCTGGGGGCTGTAAGGATGTTGACAGCCAAACCTATGAAGATAGATGAGGAACCGTCCGAATCCCCGATGTTGTATGCAATTGCCGGAATCTTCCTCGGGCTTGTGTCCGGAATAATAGGAATTGGCGGAGGAGTCGTGATGATCCCTATTATGGTCCTGGGACTGAGATTCCGGATGCATCAGGCTGTAGGTACATCCACAGCAGTGATGGCTATTATTGCCATTGGTGGAATCCTTTCATACATGTATAACGGCTGGAATGTTCCGGGATTGCCTGCATATTCACTGGGCTATGTCAACCTGCTCCAGCTAGCACTCCTGGCGGGTACCAGTGTACCGATGGCTTTTGTGGGTTCCAAAGTAGCACACATGCTGTCCCATAAAAGTCTCATGAATATCTTTATCATAGTGATGCTGTACATGGGATTGAAAATGATTGGGGTTTATAGCTGGTTAGGTTTACCTCTATAAACCTATTTTTTAACCAGATTATCCTGTTTCCGAGAGTTCTCCTAAAATCCTTAATTTTTTCAAAATCCTCAATTGCTTTAAAATCCTCAATTGCTTTAAAATCCTCAATTGCTTTAAGATCCCCCGTTGTTTCAAAATAATTTGAAATAGAAAATATTATATAGGTTATTTCAGATATATTTGAAATAACAGTTTTAGGATTTAGAAAAAATAATAAAGAACAACAAAGATAGCGTCGGAAAAGTCCATAATTTCCTAAAATTTGCCCAATTTAATTATTGTATATAAATTTAATAATTCCTCATGATGTCGGTTTACTACTTTAAATTTCAATGACTGTGTGCGATGAGTTATAGATTTCAGACTTTTCCGACGCTCTCACAAACAGATTAGGATCTGAAAAAATGACGCTGGATTACCTCACATATCTAATAGGGATCGGCTTACAGTCGGTGCAGGAATACCTGGCCCTGCATGTGCTGATGTGCCTTGTACCTGCATTTTTCCTGGCAGGAGCAATAGCATCCCTTTTTTCCAAGGAATCAGTACTGAAGTTCTTCGGAGCGGATGCCCCAAAGTACGTATCTTATACGGTGGCTGCAGTTTCCGGCTGTCTGCTTGCGGTCTGCAGCTGTACGGTGCTCCCCCTTTTTGCAGGGATTTATAAACGGGGAGCCGGAATCGGGCCTGCAAGCACCTTCCTTTTCTCAGCGCCGGCAATCAACATCCTTGCAATCGTCTACACGGCCAAGATCCTGGGGTACGACCTGGGAGCTGCAAGGGCATTTACCGCCATCCTGATGTCCGTACTCATAGGACTGGTCATGGCATTTGTCTTCGAGAAAAACGACGGGGAAAGGAAATCCATCAAGACCTTCGGAGGAGACGAACACAAACACAGCGTCCAGCTCTTCATACTGCTGCTCGCAATTCTTGTCTCTCCCGAGCTTGTCCCCTTCTCGACAAAGGTCCTGGGATGGGTCCCGCTGATCCTATTAATCTGGACCCCCTTGATCGCGATTACGGCTTATTTTTCCTTAAAATGGTTCAGCCCTGAAGAACGGGCAAGCTGGATGGGAGAAACCTGGTTCCTGACAAGGCAGATCTTCCCCCTGCTCTTGATGGGGGTTTTCTTTGCAGGGATAGGCGTTGAAGTCCTGCCAAAGGAATTTGTTGCATCGCTGGTTGGGGGAAATACCCTCAGTTCAAACCTTATCGCCTCAGTTTCAGCAGCCCTGATGTATTTCTCAACCCTGACCGAAGTCCCTATCATCAAAGCCCTTACCCTTCTCGGTATGGGGGAAGGACCTGCCCTGTCAATGCTCCTTGCAGGTCCTGCTCTCAGTCTCCCGAACATGATCGTCATCAACAGGATTATGAAGCCGAAACGTGCGGCACTCTACATCTCCCTGGTGGTGTTGATTGCAACCATATCGGGCCTGGTCTACGGAAGCCTGATGGTATGAACAAATTACGGAAAGTATTTCAAATTTGATTGAAATACTTAATGAAAAATAAGGATGTAACATAAAGATCAAAGGTGAAAACATGAAAATCGAAGTACTGGGAACAGGATGTGCAAAGTGCAAGAAACTGAAAGAACTTGCCGAAAAAGCAGTAAAGGAAACGGGCGTGGACGCAGAAGTTGTAAAGGTAGAAGACTTTGACGAGATCCTTAATTACGGAGTCATGATCACTCCCGGTCTTGTGATTGACGGGGATGTCAAGGTGGCAGGCAAAGTCCCCAGCCTTGACGACATCAAGAAGTGGCTTACCGAATAAGAACTATCAAATTTATTAACGATATAAAGCTGAGGAATAATCGGCAACTGATAAATAACTATACAGATTTGAACTTCATTGACTGAGTATAAATTTATTACTAAATTTAAAACGAAAAAAAGGTGACAATTATGGCTGAAGAAACAAAATGCTCCTGTGGTTCGGCAAACGTGGCAATTTTTCCCTGCGTCGGAGCCGCCAATACAGGCCAGCTCTCAAACAAAATCGCAATCGAACTGGAGAAAGAAGGGGTTGGAAACCTGATGTGCACGGTCGGGATCGGGGCAAGGGCACCGGGACTCATGAAGTCCGCCGAAGCTTCTGACAAGATCATGACTATCGACGGCTGTCCTGTAAACTGCGCAACAAAGACCATGGAACTGGCAGGTTTCAAAGTTGACCGGCAGATTGTAATTTCCGAACTTGGAGTCAAGAAAACAAAGGACAGGAATCTTACGGAAGATGAAGTCTCAGAGGTCCTTGAAAAAGTTATGGAGATCCTGCAGTCCGAGTGATCTCCTATTCACTCTTTTTTACAGTGAACCTATTATTTAGAGCCTTTTTTGACAGAAATCTGATTTTCCAAAAACCCGTTTTAGCAGAAACCTGGATTTTTGACCTCAACTGCCCAGCTTTTTTGAGGTAATATGTGTCCTGGAAGTCTGACAGTCACAGGCATACCTGATTTGAGCTCCTAGCTTGAAAAAGTATATATGCCTATATTTCAATGATTGATTATATGATTGATGAGGAAAATGTACTGCTCTTCAAAGCTCTGAGCGAAGAAACAAGATACAAAATCATAAAAGTCCTGCTCGAAGGGGAGCACTGCGCCTGTGAGATTCCGGACCTCATAGGCAAGACCCAGTCCAACACCTCCATGCACCTGGCAAAACTGCAGAACTGGGGGGTCATCAAAGTAAGAAAAGATGGGAAAATGAGGCTTTATTCCATAGATAACGAAAAAGTCAGGAAGATTTTGAAAGTCCTTGAAGAATAAGTCCTTTTTTCCGGCTGCGCTTAAGATATGCCTCAGATATGTTCAGGATGTGCTTCTGAAGCCCTTTATTCCCGAAAGCTGCAAAAAACTTAGCACTGATCTTCATTAGCACTGATCTTCATTGGCACAAACCAGCAGGGCCGGAAAAATGAGAACTTCATTAAAATCGGCAGCAATCACATCCACCTCCGCATGAGGGAAGAAGGTTCTGATTACCGTTTTCGACCTCCCAGCATTCAAAGCAGAGCTTTACCGTTCCAAGTTCCCTGTGTTTCGCCCTGAGCAGCGAGTTTTCGTCCTTTTTGCAGATAGCGCATTTTACCATAGACATGCTCCTGAATTTTCTTGCAGTATTTCAAGCAGGTTTTATTAAGGGTCTGATCTTTCGTTTTCTTATAAAAGGGTTTTATTCGATGCGAAAGAGATATATCATATTACAATCATATCAGTATATGTTGATATGAAGAATTAATGATACATCTCATAAACAGAACCATAAGAAAAGAAGGAACCCCAAATGACCGACATCTTCTACCCCTTTCAATGGATCGCGGACAAACTGACCTACGAGCTTTTCGGAATAAATCCGGAAACCCATTTTGCAGCCAGTGTCAACTTCATCATTTATGACGTGCTGAAGATATTTTTCCTGCTCTCGGTGATGATCTTTGCCATTTCCTACATCAGGACCTACATTACCCCTGAAAAAACCAGGAAGGTGCTCGGAGGCAAGAAAGGGCTCCGTTACCACCTGATGGCTTCCCTGATAGGCACGGTCTCCCCGTTCTGTTCATGCTCCTCGGTGCCCCTGTTCATAGGGTTCGTTGAAGCCGGGGTTCCCCTGGGAGTTACCTTTTCCTTCCTGATTACATCCCCCCTGGTAAACGAAGCCGCAGTCGCCGTGCTCTGGGCAACCCTCGGTTTCAAGGCAACTGCGATCTACGTGGCTTCAGGAATTGTACTCGGAGTCTTTGGAGGCTATCTGATTGGCGTCCTTAAACTGGAAAAGTACGTTGAGGAATTTGTTTACAAAATCAAAGTAGGAAACGCAGCCTGCGGGCAGGAAAACCTGAGCGTGAAAGAGAGGGCAGGAACCGCATTTGAAGGTGTAAAAGAGATCGTAGGAAAGGTCTGGATCTATGTGATCATAGGGGTCAGCATCGGCGGAATTTTCCACGGCTATGCCCCGGAAGGCATCCTTGCAAAATACGCAGGCGAGGACAACCTGTTCGCAGTACCGATTGCGGTTATCCTGGGTGTGCCCCTGTACTCGAATGTAATGGGCATGATCCCTGTAGTGGAAAGCCTGATTGGAAAAGGGCTGCCAATCGGAACATCCCTGGCTTTCCTGATGTCGGTCACAGCCGTGTCCTTCCCCGAGATGATCATTCTCAAAAAGGTGCTGAAAAAAGAGCTGATTGCGATCTTTGTTTCTATTGTTGCAATGTCGATAATCTTCACAGGCTACCTGTTTAATATATTGCTTTAAAAAAGGGCTGCGGAAAAAACACAGAACCTGAAATCAAAAACCGAATAAAAAGACAAAAGAGTGGTGAAAAAAAATGAAAATAGAAATTCTTGGAACCGGATGTGCAAAGTGCAAGAAAACGAAAGAAGCCATTGAGAAAGTCCTGAAGGAAAACGGAAAGGAAGCCGAAGTCGTGAAAGTGGAAGATTTCGAAACGATCCTGAACTACGGCGTTATGATAACCCCAGCCGTCGTGGTTGACGGCGAGGTAAAAATTGCAGGCAAAGTCCCGACTGAAGAAGATATCAAAGAATGGGTCGCCTGAGTTTTGAATCCGGAAAAACCCGGATAATTTCTTTTTTCAAGTGAACTACCCCTCCCTGCCTCCTTCGGAATCGAGGAAGGGAACTTCCCGCCTTAGAGATTAAATCCCCTGACTTCCGAGAAAGGATTGATTAACCGCTTTTTCCATAATAATAGGAAAGAAAGAAAAAGAAGGAAAAAGAGAAAAATAACTACCTGAGGCAATCACATGTCAAAAATAACCGTAAATTCCACAATATGCGACTTTACCCACAAAGTTTGCGGAGAACTGAAAGGCGATAAAATCATCGTGGATATCGAGACTCCCTGTGAAAAAATAAAGGAGATCTCGCACCTGGAAGTTCCCATGATGGGGACCCTGGACATCAAAGACAATTACGTGATAGAAAGGGCAAAAGAGGCAAAAATCTGCTCTAACTGCCTGGTGCCCTGTGGGGTGCTCAACATCTGCAAACTGGAAAGCGGGTTCCTGGCAAAGTCCCTGGCAAAAAAAGCAGGCAGCCTGAGTATTGATTTTGATGAGGTATGAGAATAGTCAAAATTTGCCTGTAATCTAAATTTACCTGGAATCCATATCCGAGAACTCAGTACTGTATTGGGAGGTAGCTGAGTTAATAGTAATTGACGGGGAGATTATTGGGGGGCATTAATTGATAAGTACGGTACTCGTTCCTACGGACTTTACCATAGAAACCGAAGACTTGCTGGGCTGCATAGGGGAACTGCAGCACGTCGGGCTGAAGAAAGTGATATTGCTGCACGTTGTGGACATCCTGAAGGCTCACGGGCTCACACCCATGTTCGAACGGAATGCCCGGGAAAAGATTGAGGAATATGCGGCCTTTGTCCGGGAGATGGAGCTTGAAGCCGAGACCTCGGTTGTGGTGGGGGACGTCAAAAGGACAATTGCGGAGCTTGCGGAAAAAAAGGGCGTAGACCTTATTGTGATGGGAACGACCACCCCCGGGATAATCAGGGGAAAACTGCTCGGGAGGACCACGGAGTATATCGTCCGGAAATCAAAAAAGATGGTCCTCGTGGAAAAGTACGATGCCCTTAAAGAAGGAAAAGAAGCCTACGCCAAAGCGTGCACTGCAACCTTTTCAAGGGTACTCGTGCCAATGGACTGTTCCCCTGAAGCAATGCGGGCTGTAAGGGTGCTTTCCTCTTTTGAAGGAATTACGCGAGAAGTCCTGCTCGTGCACGTCATAGAGAATATAAAAGACCTGGATGCCCTGGAAGAGCAAAGGGAGGAAGTGCTTCAGATGCTTCGAAAGATAGGAGTAGGGCTAAAAGGCTTTGATGTCCGCTGCCGGGTTGTCGAAGGCATCCCTTCCGATGAGATAAGCAGGCTCGCCCTGATAGAAGAAGTCACCCTGATCATGATGACCGCCCGTGGGGGAGGAATTATTGAAGAACTCCTGCTTGGGAGCACGGCAGAAAATGTGCTCAGGAAGACCACCAAACCCGTCCTGCTGATCCCGGGCGGAAATGGAGCGGGAAAAGTGGAAAAAGAAATCAAAGATGAGAGGGAAGAAGACAAGCCGGAGGCCAGCTAATGTCGGAAGAACAGGAAGAAAGGGAGCTAGATTTTTTCAGCAAATACCTCTCGCTCTGGGTTGCAATCTGCATTGTCCTCGGTACTGCTGTCGGTTATGCATTTCCCGGCTTTGCGGATGCCCTGGGAAAGCTTGAGATTGCAAACGTTTCAATTCCCGTAGCCATCGTGCTCCTGATCATGATGTACCCGGTCATGCTGAAGATCAATTTTGAGGAACTCCTGAGCGTAAAAGCAAACCTCAAGCCCCTCGCCCTCACCCTGGTGGTAAACTGGGCAATAAAACCTTTTACGATGGCTTTTGTTGCCTGGCTTTTCATGCGCGTCCTTTTTGCAGACCTTATTCCTGCCGACCTCCAGGCCCAGTACATCGCAGGCATGATCCTGCTGGGCCTTGCTCCCTGCACGGCAATGGTGCTGGTCTGGACCTATCTTGCCCGGGCAAACATCAACTATGCCCTGATCCAGGTCTCGGTAAACGACCTGATAATCCTGGTCCTTTTCGCCCCTCTGGGGAAGTTCCTTCTCGGAGTTACCACGGACTTTCCCGTGCCCCTGATGACCATTTTTGTCTCGGTCCTCTTTTACGTGGCAATTCCACTGGGCCTGGCGATGCTGACAAGGCAGCTTGTAATAAGGAAAAAAGGCATTACCTGGTTTGAAAATCACCTGATAAAAAAAATCGAATGGGTTACCCCGGTCGGGCTTTTAATCACCCTCATCCTTATATTCGTCTTCCAGGGAGACAACATCATAAACTACCCCCTGCACATCCTCCTGATCGCCATTCCCCTTGTGCTGCAGACCTACCTTATCTTCGGAATTGGATACATGGGAGCAAAAGCCCTTAAAATCCCTTATATGGAAGCTGCCCCTTCCACCTTTATCGGCGCCAGCAACTTTTTTGAGCTGGCAGTAGCAGTAGCCCTGATACTTTTCGGGATGGAGTCCGGAGCCGCACTTGCCACGGTTGTGGGGGTGCTTGTGGAAGTGCCCGTGATGCTCTCCCTGGTGAAGATAATGGACAGGAACAGGGAGAAGTTCAGGTTTTAATTAGAAAAAAACGCCAATTCGGCCGGAAAAATGAAGAAAAATAATAAAAGAGAAATAGAATAAGCAAGAACTTAGAAGAACTTAGAATGCCGGAAAAAAGGGCTATAACGGACCTTGCAAAAAAACATTGTAAAAATAAAAAACATAATCAGGTGATCATTTGACAGAAATTACCGTAAATTCCACACTCTGCGGTTTTGTCCACAAAATCAGCGGAAGCCTGAAAGGCAGTAAAATTATTGTGGACATCGAAACCCCCTGCGAAAAAATAAAGAAATTTTCCCACATGGAAATTCCCATGATGGAAACAATGGACATCAAGGATAATTACGTAATGGATAGGGCAAAGGAGGCCCAGTGTTCCTCAAACTGCCTGGTACCCTGTGCGGTGCTCAACCTCTGCAAACTGGAAAGTGGCTTCCTGGCAAAATCCCTGGCAAAAAAGGTAGGCAGTATCAGTATCGAGTTCGATGAAGTCTAAAAACAGGGAAATTTACCTTCCGTTTTAATTTTTCAAGAGACAGGTCTCCTCAGAGTGGAGTAAAAATCCTTATTTAGAAAGCCTAACTTTTTTTACTTATGAGCTACTGCTGCCCCGCGGACCCCGAAATGAAAAGAGAATGGGAAGAAAAGATGCTCGAAGAAATAGATTTCCGTGAAAACGACATAAAGAAAGCGAGCGAGGTATTCAGTGCACTTGGGCATCCGATAAGGTTGAAAATTGCCTACTTTCTTTCCCTGAGGGACCACTGCGTCTGCGAACTTATTTTTAAGTTGAACGAGAGACAAAACCTGGTCTCACACCACCTTACGATTATGAAAAACTGCGGGATCATCGAACCCTACAATAGTTCAAAATGGCGGTTTTACAGGCTTAACCCCGAATTTGGAAGTATTTTGAAGATTGTAAAACAAATGCAGGACAAAAAACCGGAGTGAACTCAAATCAAAGTTGCGCTGGCGCACCCCGCAGCAAGCTACGGGGTATTCGACTGAAATAAAGAGAAAAAATCAAAAAATTAAATGAGTAGAAGGAAAGGTTTCAGTCATCACAGCAACAGCAGCAGTCCTCTTCTTCCTTATCCTTTTCAAAAATCTTATCGTATACGTTTTCCCCGTATATGTTCGTCCACCCGATCTGTGACCCGGCAGCCACAAACATGGCAACTGAAATGGCTTCTGCGATCTCTCCCTTTGTAGCCCCTGCAGCAACAGCCCGCTGGGAGTGCACGTCAACGCAGAACTGGCAGCGCATGAGCACCGAGGAAGAAATAGCGATTAGTTCTTTTGTTTTGAGGTCAAGAAATCCGTCTTTGAATATGGAACTTCTCATCTGTCCAAAAGCTTCCGCAGTTTCGGGTAACATTGTGTTCAAAAATGACATTTCGACATCCTCCGGTTCAGAACAAATATATTAATGAAAATTATACTTTAAACTCTTTTCAATTTCAAGCAAATATTTGAATGTTGATTTCTTGATGTTGAGTCATCATGAAAACGTTCAGGCTCAGGCAACACGCCTGAATTTCAACGCCCTGGCTTTCGGCACAAAGTACTGTTCCAGCGCATACTGCTGTCCTGGGATTCCGGCTTATGCGTGTACAGAAGGTCTTCTTCATCGGTTTCGGCACTTTTATCAGGACTTTCTTCTTTAGGAACGGATTCCTTTTCATCTTCCATTTTCATCCTCCTTCAACCACTGAATTTCTCGAAAAACCCTTAATGAATATTAGAAAAATCATATATTAAAACCATGAGCTCGGTATCAAAGAAAATTGATATGAAAAAGAATTGATATAGAGATAGTTCTTCAACAATGAGGAAACAATACAGCAAAAACAGTATTTACAATGGTTTTCCAATGGTTTTCCAACGGTGCATTATGGTTATTTGTCCAGAGGTAACTGATATGAAAACGCTTTCAACCCCAGGCTGTTCCTGCTGCAGCGGGATAGACCAGAACAAAAAATACCTGACCGGCATCCGGAAAGATGGCAGTGAATGGATTCCCGCATTCATTGAATACGTGGACGCCGAAAAGTGTACAGGCTGCGGGAAATGCGTCCGAGTATGCTCCGAGGGAGTATATGAACTTCAGGAGATTGACGGGAAAACAGTTGCTGTGCCTGTAAATGAGGGTAGATGCGTGGGCGACGGAGCCTGCCACAAAGTCTGTAAGCCCGGAGCAATGGTTTGCAAACCGAAAGTCATTGAATAAATTAGAGCATATATATGAAATAAGCTAATCTGGAAAAATTGGGGAGGCAAAACTGAGCAACGGATACCCGGAGTACAGACCCGGAAATATCTGAATCTGCAAATTCGTAGCCTCAGTTGCCTGCAGGGGGAAGACGTTCCATGCCAGTAATGACAATCATCGGGTGCCGGATTTTTGAGGATGAGGTAGTGCACCTTATAGAAAAAGGGCCCGAACTCGAAGAAGTTATTGTTGTCAAAAATGAAAACAACGCCGGAGTAATCCGGAAACTGGAAGATATAAGGAGTCCTCACAGGGTCCTGCCCCTGGAAAAAATCCCTGAACTGTCCGGAAGAAAAGACAGCAGCGGATTCACACTCATCGTGATACTGCTGGAATTTGCCCTGGACGGGGTGCCCGAAAAGCTCAGGGAAAAGGTCTACGAGACAATTGCAGAGATGCAGAAATATTCCGACGGGATCCTGCTCTTTTACGGGCTCTGCGGAAACGTGCTTGGAAACGTCGAAAGGGACTTTGCAGCCTCAGACTGCCCGGTCTTCATCCTGAAGGACAGGGAGGGTTCCATGGTAGATGACTGCATAGGCACAGTGCTCGGGGGGAGGGAAGATTTTCTTTCAAAGCTGGCATCCAACGGAGCAGGTACGTATTTCCTGACTCCCGTGGGGGCGGTTAACTGGAAAGAAATGCTGATAGCTTCCAGGGTCACACCAGAGCCCGAAAACGTGGAAATGACAAGAATGATCTTTGACATTTCGGGCTACAAAAAAGTTGCACAAGTAGACACCGGGCTTCACTATGAACAGGAGTTCGAGGCAAAAGTCAAGGAATTTGCGGACCTGTACGGGTTCGAGGTAATTGATGTGAAGGGCAGTCCGGAACTGGTAGAGGAATGTTATAAGAAAGCCAGGGAAGAGGTCCTCAGGAGAAAAAAGAGTGAAAACGAAGGGAACATAGAAAAAAAAATGTAAAGCAACTGCTATTTTAAATTTTTAAACAGGAATTTTTAAACAGGAATTTTTAAACAGGAATATTTAAACAGGAATATTTAAACAGGAATATTTAAACCGGAATTTGCAGCCCTTTTCAGAATCGCTTTTTTTCATACAATTTATCTCCGAAGGCGGGAAGACTCCTTCCTCGGAGGCCGCAGGCCGACAGGTGGGAGATGGGAGCCGTCAACTTCCCAACACTACAATAAAATAACTCTCTATTAATAATATAAGAATTTCCTTATATAACTTCAAAACAATTTGTAATGTTATGATGATGGGAAACGTGTACCGGATCTATCCGGATGATGAACAAAAGACGCTTATCGAAAAGCATATCGGTTGCGTTAGATTCATCTATAACCGTTTTCTGCACATCAAAAAGACATTTTACGACAAGTTCAGGATTAACATTTCCCTGACTGAACTTGACAAATACCTTCCCATGTTCAAGGAAATCTATCCCTGGCTCAAAGAGGTCAATTCCCAGTCTCTTCAGGAAGCCAGAAAAAACTTGCATGATGCTTTCTCCCGGTTTTTCAAAGGACAAAACGGTTTTCCTCAATGGAAAACGAAGAAGGACATCAACAAGTCTTTCCAGATCCCTCAGAGGTACAGGCTGAACCTGACCACTTCGCAGGTGTTTCTTCCGGGAATCGGCTGGATGAAAA
>JAENZL010000057.1:0-1342 GCA_016841265.1 Methanobacteriota archaeon
GAAGCAGGAAGCCCCTTCCTCGCTTTCATCAGAAAGCAGGTGGGGGTAGTTCACTTTCACATCAAAATTCAGGGATACCGGAAGGATCAAACCTTCCATCCCGGATAAATATTCCAATTCAGGAAAAACTTGCCCACCCAAAAAGATGGGTAAACCATTCTCTTTTTACATTGGTTTTTGCTGCCCGTGCATAATTTGAAGGCTTAGCTGAAAAGAGACTTTATGCTGTTGAGGAGCTGTCCAAAGAAACCTGCATTTTCGGATCCCATTTCTTCGGCAGTTCTTTCGTCAGCAGTTCTTCCGTCAGCGTTTTCTTCCATCTCATCAGAGCTTTGTTCGCGCATTTTCCTTTCTTCAGGTGCTCCATCTTCTCCTGTTGCATTCCCATCTTTCACCTGGCTCCTGTTTTGCATCATCGCAGGGTCCAGCTCAGATCCGGCTTCAAAGCCCTGCTCAGGAGCTCCAGCCCCATCTGACCCCGGGCCCATCCCCTGTCCGGCAGGTCCGAGCACGTCTTTCAACTCGTCAGAGGCTTCCTCAATTAAAGAATCAAGCTCGGTTCTTATCTCAAGCATTTCGGAATCTGTTTCGACGTCTTCAAGCTCCGCCTTTACCAGTTCAAGTTCCGTTATGAGTTCTTCGGCTTCCTCGAGCAGATCTTCATCAAGGTCTTCTTTCGAGTCATCCAGGTTTTCTATCATGCCGGAGATTGATTCGGTCATTCGGTTCTTCATTAAATCAAAGGCTTCTTCATCCGAAGTAAAATTAGGTGCTGCTCTATCTTCCTCAGCAAATGCACTATTGGGAACTAAACAGAACAATATTAATAAAGTTGTAAACAGGGAAATTATTTTCATACCGGAAATCTTCATATAATCACCTTTGGGCTTTTATCATCACCTTTAAGCCTGAGCACTCTGCGCCCGTCCGGGTCTCGCCGTACCGGACCGGGCGCAAATGCCGGAAGAGATGGAATGAGAACACTTTGAGGAAATCAGTCCATCCCTGTTCCAGGCATCTCTTGCAGGTGCTTTTGCCAGGCATTTCTGCCAGGATTTTTTGGTCTTGTAGGTCTGTTTCTAATGTGGTTTTTGTACAGGTTCTTTTAAAGAGGTGTTTCTAATGTGGTTTTTGTACGGGTTCTTTTAAAGAGGTGTTTCTAATGTGGTTTTTTTGAAGGGTTTCCTCCTCTAATATCAGGGGGGATTTTTTTGGTTTTGGTTCCTTCCATAGGGGTTTTCATCGAGGGAAGTTAAGGTGGTTTATTTTAGGCATTTCTTTTCAGAGAGTTTTCAGAGAGTTTTCAGAGAGTTTTCAGAGAGTTTTCAGAGAGTTTTCAGAG
>JAENZL010000057.1:1352-14587 GCA_016841265.1 Methanobacteriota archaeon
AGTTTTCAGAGAGTTTTCAGAGAGTTTTCAGAGAGTTTTCAGAGAGTTTTCAGAGAGTTTTCAGAGGTTGTAAACAGTTTATCCGGATACCAGCTTACGGATACCCGGATACCGGTTTACGGATTTTATCCGGGGCACACAACCCCGGACTTGCTGATCATTTCAAAGATAGGAATTCAAGGCTCAAGCTTCCGCTTCAGCCCGGGGCATCCTGCCCTGCATCCTGCCCTGAATCTTCATGGAAGTACTGCAGCCTTCACGTTCTGTGGGACCTTCCCGCAGTTCGATTCCGGCTTCTTCCCGGAAAGACTCCTTGATTTCCCGTACGGATTCTCCGATTTCCTGGAGAGCTTCACGGTCTTCAGCACTGTCTACCTGCTCCTGAAGGGTATTGAGGTCAGCAATAGTTGATGCCAGCAATTCTTCGGTAACATCTTCGTTTTCGATTTTATCGATGTTTTCCTGCATTTTTGTGAATTTCCCGATCTCTTTTTCGATGGAGTCGCTCATCCCATCTTTTGCCTGGGAGAGAGCTATTGCTTTGAGATCATCGAGGCTCTCTGCGTCTTCGATTTCGGAGTAAAGGGTTTCAAGTCCAGCGAGCTTTTCAGCATTTGCTTCAGTCCTTGCTTCAGCCAGGGCTTCTGCTACCTCTTCATTCACATCTTCGGGGAGATCTTCCGACTCCGGCATTTCCGGCATGTTGCTCATTCTCTCGATCTGCTGGTCCAGGCGTTCGAGCATTGCCGTCTGAATTTCACTAAAGTACTCTTCATCCGCATAGTCCAGGGGTACCATTCCCATTCCTGCCATCCCGGCATGTCCCATTTCGGAACCCATCTGGCCCATTCTTCCATTCATCATATTTCCGGGACCTGCCCGGGTCATTTCATCTGCCGAAATATCATCATCTGCGGCAAAGGCGCCTGATGGAATAATACTTAAGACCATCAGCACAGCCGCAAAGCGGGCGATTGATTTTACTGAATTTGTTTTCATAACGCATCTCCGTCAATTATTTTGTTATGCCATACCTGTTGGATCTGGTCTCACCGACTCGGGGTCAGTTGACGACTTCTCGCCGGTTGACATACTCCACATTATCAGGCTTAAATATAAGGTTACTTTCAGAAATAGAGTCAAAAAGAGGAATATATTTACAAAATAAGCTTTAATAAAAGCCATGTAACTTAATTAAGCTTAATTGAGGCGCATAATAAATTATTAGATCATAAAATACCTTTATTTCTCAGCAAAGAATGAGCATTCAAAAATCCCCCCTGGACCGGGAATATTTCCGTTGACTCCGGAAACAGCTTTTCTATTCAATCTTTATAATTGCCCCCGCCAGCTTGCCTGGCGGCGCCTCCACAAAATGAATAAAAAAGAGATGTGAAAAAGAGCATCCGTCGAATGTAGTTGTATCTTTTATAATTGAACTCTTTTACCTTTTTCAGATGGAATTTGCATTATGTGAAGCAGAATGCAAAATCAGATAAACCGTTTACTTTGAATTGATATATTTTTAAAATCCAGTGAATGTAAAGAGATCCCGTCTAAAAGAATAGTTATATATACAATATGTAAAGTATGTTTTACATGGTGATAAATATGAAAGCTCAAGAAATTGCTTCGTTTACAATTGGAATCTTTTTGGTTACGATTGGGATTTATATATGGGTCTATGAACCCATCTGGGTTTCAAGCGTACATGGTGCCACGGTGGGATTAATAGGCGCCGGTGTTGCACTTATTCTAATAGCACTGTGGAAATACAAAATCAGAATAAGTGGAGAAGTAAGGGAAGACGAAAGAGATTATCGAATTGCAGAAAAAGCCAGTTTCAAAACCTTCCAGATAATATTTATAGTCCAGGGATTCCTGTATGCGACTCTCGGCATTTTGGACATTCAATTGCCAGCACAGCCGGTAGTAGGAGTACTTTTTGCTATTACAGGAATCTCTTATGCGGGAATCTTTTGGTTGTACAGAAGAAATATGTAAAAAGAGGATTGGTTATGAAAAATAATATCAAAGTCTGGCGTGCTAAAAAAGATATTACCCAGGAAGAATTAGCTAAAAAAGTAGGTGTCACCAGACAGACCATCAATGCCATCGAAAGAGGAAAATATGATCCAAGTCTGGAACTGGCTTTCGGTCTTGCCCGCTTTTTTGACTGCATGATAGAAGATATTTTTACTTATGAGTAGTGAAAAACGATGTAAGATGACTAATTCGGGTTGTACGAGCCAGAAGCCAGGTTACACGAGCCAGAAGTCGGGTTGCACGAGTTAAAAATCCGGATTTCTAGCCAGTAACTCTTCTCTTTCAATAAAAAATGCCAACGATATAGGGACAAGGAAAAAGAATTTGTTTCATTTGTCCACATTAAATCAAAATTTCAGGTAGAGACCATAAAATAGTACCCATGCAAAATAGGAACCCGGATACTCAAAACAATTTGAACTCGGAATACAAATATGCCAGATAATAAGTTACAAAGGAATTTTAAGGGATATAGACCCTTAAAAACAAAAATTTAAGGATTATAAAGCATTAATTTTTAAAATATATATCTATAAAGGTTTAATTTGAAATATAACGCTTAAATTGAACTAAAAAAGTAAGTATGCTTTTATGATTAAACCCGAATACTGCATCTGCCTTCAGGAACACCCGAACAGCACCCTCCCATCCAGAACAAAGATGTATAAAAAAAGTACTGCGCAATCCCCGCTGTACGGATGAAACATATCACAACATCGACCTGTAAAACAACCGCTGCAGGATGTTCCTGAAAGGCATATCCCCTCTTCCATCGGGAAGGGCTTTTTTAACAGAATCAGAAACATTGGAAATATTGGAAACATCATACGGAGACACAGAATATGCCTTATGACCTGAAAGAGGAACTGATGGGAGATAAACTACCGGAAGAAAAACTGGTGGGAGATAAACTGATGGGAGATAAACTGCCAGAAGAAAAACTGCCAGAAGAAAAACTGCTAATCCTCCCGCTTTCCGAAGATTCCAGGAAAATTGTCCGGATCTTTTCGAACGAGACCTCGACCAGGGTCCTGAAACTGCTGGAGAAAAGGCACATGTCGGCAGGTGATATTGCAGAGGAACTTGACGTGCGCCTGAACACCCTCAAATACAACCTGGACTCTCTCCTCGAAGTAGGGCTGATCAGGGTCAGGCAGGTTAAGTGGAGCCGGAAGGGAAGAGAAATAAAGGTCTACGAAGCCGTAGAAAAAGTAATCATCCTCCTTCCGGGGAAAAATAACCCGGATGTTTCTTTCATCTCCACAATTTTCAGGCAGCTCAGCCAGGAAGGTTTTGAAGGCGCAAAAATCCCAGGAGAATGTACCTGAGCCTTTTTCATCTCCTGCACAACATTGCCGTGAAGAATACTTTCGAAAAATATCCTGAAATCCTGAAATCCTGATATCCTGAAATCCTGAAATTCAGGCAAATATTAAAATATAAGAACATTAATAAAAAATAGATCTCAAGCTGTTTAATATTCTTCTCAGAGGACGTGAACCCGCATGAAATTCAAATACTTACTCCTGCTCCTTATCCTGGCGGGAATAATTGTTACAACCGGCTGTGCGGTTGCCGAAGCCCAGCCCTTCACCTATAAAGCTCCCGTAGACCTTTACAGGAACATCTTTTACCCATATGCCGGACTCCTTAACCCGGGGGCACCGTGGATGCCAGGGGAACATCCGGATTCCTATAATCCGCATCCTGAAGGACTGTCTTCCGGAAGTTCTATTCCCGAATATCCCGCTCAGAAACCTTCCCGAGATCTAAAAGGCGCAACAGCTCTCCTCGACAGCAACATCGAAAAAGCGGAAGCCATTGCCATGCGGATTGAGCCAGGAATTCAGAACCTTCAGGCAGAGGGACAGGACGTCAGCAAACTGAAAGAACTCTTTGAGGAATATACCTTCCTGGTAGAGGAGGCTAAACAATACAGATCACTTGCCGATTCGGTTTCCGGAGAAATAAACAGCTATGAGACCCAGAGGGAATATCTGATCCGCTCCCAGGAAAGCATGATGCAGGCAAACCTTTTGCTGAAGGAAATCTTTGAGGAATTCCAGCGCCTGATGCCGGGGAGCGAACAACTTAACGAAACAGCCCGGCTCAGGGCAGAAGGGAGCGGGAGGGCAGTCCTTACGGGCAGTTTCACGCTC
Source organism: Methanobacteriota archaeon (assembly GCA_016841265.1). Classification (GTDB taxonomy): domain Archaea; phylum Halobacteriota; class Methanosarcinia; order Methanosarcinales; family Methanosarcinaceae; genus MTP4. The sequence continues at coordinate 5,558 of JAENZL010000057.1, forward strand.
AATATGCACCTTGAAAACGGGGTACTGGCCATACTGGACCTTTCCCGCGACTCTGCAATATACATTAAAGGGGATTACACATTTGAAGAGCAGACAGACGGTCCTCATTCCGTGCTCCTCTATAACATACAGTCTGCAGACGTGGAGATCCAGGGTACCCGCAAGAATGTGTTATTCAATGCCGAAAACATCTCCCTTACCGTAAGCAAAGGGAAAGGACAGGCAACATTCTTCGGAAACGGAATTTATACCATTGAAGGCACCGACGGAATGAAGCGGGAAGAAAACTGGGCAAGCCCGTTAATTGAAATGAATGTCATTAATGACAACACGGGACCTGATAGAATGCCCCCTACTGAGCTGAGGGACGGAAGGACCGGAATGCACCTAATAGACCAGGGTTATACCTCCCGGTGAACAGCCAGAAAAAAGCAAGAAAAAAGCCAGCAGAGCAAAAAAGGTTAAAAGGATAAGGATAAGCTATAATCCAGACCAGAATCCCGAGTTTCCTGATTACCATGAATTTGAGGTTTTACATCTTCTGCATTGCCGCCGCACTTATGTTCGCAGCCCCTGCTACAGCAGCAGACAGCCCCGCCACAATCCACGGGGTAGTTTACGGCTGGGACACCTTCGAACCCCTGGACAACGCCGTGGTCGAGGTAAATTCCACGCCTTCCCAGTCAATGGTGGCAAAATACGGCATCTATTCCTTTGAACTTGCCCCCGGAGCTTACACTATCAAAGCCAGCTACTACCAGAACAGCACCCTCACCTACTCAGCAGAAGAATCCATCACAGTCGATAGCGAAGGTAACTACGTCCTTGACCTCCTTCTCCTCCCAGTCTATTCCGAAGAACTCATGGACAGCCAATCATCCGGCACAGGAGAATTGTCTGAAATCCCTGTCAGCGGCACGGAAAGCCAATCATCAGGTGTCGAAACTGCAGAACCGGATTCAGAATCAGAAACAGAAACGGACATAGAAGAAGACGGAATTCCAACCAGTGAAAGTGCAACTTCAGCTTCTTCACCTCTGAATACAACTCACCTGCTTGCAGCTTTCATGCTCGTTCTCCTGCTTGTCGGAGGATACCATTTCTCACAGAAGCAAAAAGGCGGAGAGAAAAAGCCGGTGGCAGAAGAAAAAGTAGAGGAAAGGCAGATCCATTCAAGAGTTTCAGTAACGTCCCCTGAGCCTGAACCAGTTTCAATGAATGAAGTAGCCTCAAAGACTAAAACAGAACCGGCAGTAAAACCGATAGCAGAGCCAGCATTAGAGCCAGCAACAGAACCAGCAGAATCCGAATCAGAATCCAAAATTCCTGAAAAGAAATCTCCTGGACATCCTGAAAAATCCGCTGAAAATTTAGTCAAGGAAACCACCGAAGAATCAGCTGAAGAATCAGCTGAAGAAGCCGGGGAAAACCCCGAAGAAAAAGAAGATACATCTACTCCCAAAAAGCCCCTCCCCCTCCCGGCCGACCTTCAGGAAATCATGGACATAATCCGGGGCCAGGGCGGCAGAATCACGCAGAAAGAGCTTCGCAGCAGGCTGAAGTACTCCGAAGGAAAGGTTAGCCTCATGCTTACCGACCTTGAAAGGAGAGGACTGGTAGAGAAGTTTAAAAGGGGAAGAGGGAATGTGGTTATAGTAAAGGACAGGGAACTGTGAACTACCCCTCCCTGCCCCCTTCGGAGCCGAGGAAGGGGACTTTCCACCTTCGGGATTAAAACATCCAGATATCTGACTTTGACTTTCATGCTCCTTTTCTCATTCATACAAATTTGCCTAATTTTTGTAGGTGCCACTATAACTTTTATGGGCACCCCAATAACCTTTATAGGTACACCGAGAACTTTTAAGTGCAGCCTAATGACTTCAAGATGTAGCCCAATGACTTTCGGAGGTAGCCCAATGACTTCAAGAGATAGTCCAATGACTTTAAGAGATAGTCTAATGACTTTAAGAGATAGTCCAATGACTTTAAGAGATAGTCCAATGACTTTCATAAGCAACTCAATAATTCGTGGAATTAGCTAAATTACATTTAGGGGTATGTAACCCATAATCCAGAACTTTTTTTCATATCTAAGACTTCGGTTGAACCTTATTTTTCATCTTTTTAATCATTTTTCGGGAAAAGCCGGTCGTCTTCGACGACCGGTGAGTACGCCGGTACCTGAAAAGCGGCAAAAAAAGCGGCATCCGGCTCTGTCCCCTATGCTGCCAGCCGTTTCCGGGTATAAGCAGATGCGCCATATTAGGAAGATAAAACTTTACTATGAGTTTAATCTTATTTTTAAGACCTATTAAAGAATAAATATTAAATAAACCCCTTATAAAAGCTTCATTGCTAAATATATTCCTTAAATTTCCTCTTTTCTGCTAAGTATGCTTTTATTATTAAATGCTAATGAGGGGGTTGACTGCCTCGAAGTATCCCTCCTGCGCAGCCAGTAAGAAACTCCACCCAAAAAAAACCATCAGGTGAGCAACCTACTACCTCTGCAGGTAGCTAATCCTTGTGAGTGAATCGAGGAAAAGAAACCATACTGTCTCCAAGACTATCTCCACAAAATAACGGCGAGGAGGGAAAGCGAAGGCAGTCAAAAACAACCCCCCGATACAACCAAAATGAGGCACCTACCACCTCGCGGGTGCCTCTTAAATTTACAATTCATCAGCTCGTAATAAAATTCACAATTAAATAACAGATTCACAATGAAATCACCGATTCACAATGAAATAGCAGATTCACAATGAAATCACAAATTCATAACAAAAATCCACAGCAAAAAGATGTGACGAAAAATAGACAAAAGACACGGATCTGATTTCTGATACCAGAAGCAGGTGCGTAACGTTTTGAGGTTTATCCGATGCTCATGGAAATTGCAGACACATTGAGGACAAAATTAGATCCCAGAAAAACCCTGAACTCCCTGAGAGGAGATGCAGATTCGAGCAATAGCTTGACAGGTAGTGGTCCAGGCTACGATTCGGGAAATGACCCGAGAAATGATTCGGAACCGGAGCTTCATAAGGAGCGTACTGACAACTCGGACACGATTAAGAGCTCCCGAAACGGAAAAGCTCCTCTTATCAAACTGACCGATGTCTGGAAAATCTACCAGATGGGCGAAGTGGAATTTGCAGCCCTGAAGGGAATCGACCTGGAGATCTACGAAGGGGAATTCGTGGTGGTCCTGGGGCCCAGTGGGAGCGGGAAAAGTACGCTTATGAACCTGCTTGGCTGCCTGGACGTGCCTTCCCAGGGCACCGTTTCGCTTAACTCCCGGGACATTTCCAGAATGGAAGAATCGGAACTTGCCCAGATCCGGGGACAGATGATCGGCTTCATTTTCCAGAGTTTCAACCTGATCCCCACTCTGAATACCCTGGAAAACGTGACCTTGCCCCTGGAATTCCAGGAAGAAGAACCTTCAAGAGCCCGGGAAAGGGCCGAGTACCTGCTCGATGTCGTCGGGCTCTCGGATAAACACAAGAACCTGCCTTCCCAGCTTTCAGGCGGACAGCGCCAGAGGGTGGCAATTGCCCGCTCCCTTGCCGTAGACCCCCCGGTGCTCCTGGCAGACGAGCCAACCGGGAACCTGGACAGCAAGACAGGAGACTATATCCTTGAATTTTTAGATGAACTTCGCCGGAAAGAAGGCAAGACGATCATCATTGTAACCCATGACCTGACCCCGGTCCAGTATGCAACAAGGGTCGTACACATCAAAGACGGCGAAATTGAAAAAATCGAAGAAGTCGAAGGGAATTATTGTAAGTTGTAATAAAAAACGTGAAAAGTTTTAAAAGTAAACACGATTTGCGATGGAGGAAACCTTATGAAAAAACTCTCTTTACTGATGATTTTGCTGGTGCTTTCGGCAATAATACCCCTGAATGCCGGTACAGCCCTGGCTTCCACCGGATTGATAGATTCAGCTTCAATCCAGATCGACCTGACAAAACAGAATCCTGAAGCTGCCCGCCCGGGAGAAGCAGTGGAACTCACCTTCAGCGTGCAAAACGACGGCTACGATGACCTGACGGACATAGTTGTCGAAGTCGAGCCTGAATATCCCTTCACCGCGATTTCCGGAGAAGCGCTTGAAAAAGAGATCGCCTACCTGGATGCCCGCCAGGATGACGCCGACGCAGCCGTCCTGAAATTCAAGCTTATGACCGACGCCGACGCTTCCGAAGGCACTTACGAGCTTGACGTCACCACCACTGCCACCAGTGATGAAAAAACCGTCACCACCACACAAACCATCCTCCTTGAAGTCAGAGGCAAGGAATACGCCCAGATCGTAACCATCAACAAGGCAAACATCGACCTGGCAACGGAAGAGCCCCTTGAGTTCATTGTCACCAATACCGGAAACTCTCCCCTGAAAAACATGGTCATTTCCTGGGAAGACCCCGAAGGCATAATCCTCCCTGTCTACTCGGACAATACCAAGTACATCAAGTACCTCGAAGCCGATGAATCCGTAACTGTTGCCTATACAGTCATGGCAGACGTAAACGCAGACCCCGGGCTCTATACCCTCGACATAAACCTGACCTTTGAAGACTACGACTCCAACATCAACACAATCGAGACTACTGCAGGGCTCTTCGTCGGCGGAGAAACCGATTTTGACGTATCCTTCTCGGAAAGTGATGAAGGAGAGATTTCCCTTTCCGTTGCGAATGTGGGAAACAACCAGGCATATTCCGTGAAAGTATCGATTCCTGAGCAGGAAAACTTCAGGACAAGCGGCAGTTCCTCGACCATTGTGGGAAACCTTGAGAAAGGGGACTACACAATCGCGTCTTTCGATGTTATGAGTACACAGGCCTCAGCTTCGGAATCCGAAGAAGCCACTGAGAGCGGGACAGCAAGAGCTGCAGGTTCCGGCAGTAGCCCGTCCCTGGAAGTCCAGATTGAGTACACCGATTCAAAAGGTGAAAGGATCACAGTCCTGAAAGACGTCCAGGTCGAGATGACAGCTCCCACGGGAGTTGATGGAAGCACGGGCAGACCCGGAGCACAAACAAGCAGCGGGACCAGCTCATACGTATACTACGCCCTGGTAATTGTAGTTGCAGGCGCGGGAGTCTTCCTCTACCGCAGGCAGAAGCAGGGTAAGAAAGGCTCCGAAGATAAGGAATCCGGGAAAGGAAAATACAGCTTAGGGATCCTGAACAGGTGAACTATGATACGGAAAAATGAAATGGAAAAGTGAAACAGAAAATTAAACGTAACCATGAAAGCCAGTAAAAACCGGAGGGATGCGAAATGAGAAACGCAACCTACGTTAAAATGGCCCTTAACATGCTCCTGCACAGCAAACTGCGGAGCTGGCTGACCATCATAGGGATCGTCATCGGGGTTGGGGCTGTAGTCGGGATTATCTCCCTTGGGGATTCCATGGAGGCCCAGGTCCAGAGCAGCCTTGCCGATATGGACCTGACAAAAATTACCATAACCCCTGGCTACTCGGGTGCCCAGTCCCGGATGCCCGGACCCGGTGGAGGAGGCAGCGGAAGTGATTCCTCATCCACAGACTCCGAACTGACCGACGACGACGTTGACGCGCTGCAGGGAATAGACGGCGTACTGTACATTGACACCCAGATCTCAGGGAGTGAAGAAGTGGACTACGCCGGAGAAACCGCAACCCTTTCCATCGCGGGAGTGGACCCCCAGGTCTGGCAGTACATGAACACCCTGGAAGTGGAGTCCGGAAGGCTTCTCGAACCTGCCGATAATAACGTAGCAGTCATAGGAAGCAGTGTTGCCACGGAAATTTTTGACCAGGAAATCGGAGTCAACCAGGTTATAACGGTTAACGACAAGTCCGTGAGGGTTGTCGGGGTCCTGGAAGAGGAAGGCGGTAGTGAAGATCGGAAGGTTTACATGCCGCTCGATTCGGCAGTTGACCTGATTGAAGATGCGGAAGAAGATGTATTCGATTCCATAGTGGTCAAGGTAGAAGATGAAGACCTCGTGGACCCCACAATTGAGGAAATCGAAGAGAGGCTAATGATCTCCCGCCAGATCCACCAGGAAAAAGACAGGGACTTTAGCGTATCGTCCTCTCTGTCCATGGCCGAATCCGTGACCGAAATGACCAGTTCCATGACCCTTTTCCTGGGAGCCATCGCAGCCGTGTCCCTGCTTGTTGGAGCCGTCGGGATTGCAAACACGATGTTTACTTCGGTCCTGGAAAAGACAAAGGAAATCGGCACAATGAAAGCCATAGGAGCTAAAAACCGGGACATCCTGTTGATCTTTATCGTCAACTCCGCGATGGTAGGATTCGTGGGCGGCGTCTTTGGGGTGATGCTCGGAGGCTTTGTTTCTACCCTCTTCCCCTACATGGGTATTACCCTGATGAAAGGGGCAGGAAGTTCGAGTTCATCACTCTCCCCTGACCTGATGGTTTTCGGACTTGGCCTCGCCATTCTGATCGGGGTGGTCTCGGGAGCGGTGCCCGCATACAGGGCTTCGAAACTGAAACCCGTGGACGCCCTGAGGTACGAATAATCGGAAATGGAAGAATTAAAAATTAAAGAATTGAAAAAGAGAATTGAAAATTAAAGAATTGAAAAAGAGAATTGGAAAAGAGAATTGAAAAAGAAAGGGTCTACAGCCCTTTCTTAGTTTTTCCTTTTAGCTGAAGATGTGGGGAGGAAAATGGATGAATCTTTCACTTTCAGATATGGCGATTTACTCCGAAAAAAGGAGAAATATACTTCTGACCCTGGATGGAGAAAACAGAAGCATTGAAGAAATCGGGCACATACTTAACGAAATTCCATTATCAGTCCGGATTAATGTAAAAAAACTGATTGACTGCGGGCTTGTGGTTGAAGACAACGGGACCTTCGGGTTATCAGACATGGCATTTCCGATAGTTGAGGACCTGAAAGCATTGCTGGAGTCCTTAGCTTTGTTAGAAGACAGTATCGATTAAAAAAACTGTTGGAGACCGGATACAGGTAACGAAAATATTTCGGATAGGTACGAATAACCAGGAAAGTAAAAAATGACAAAACAGGAGGTAGGAATCGGCATGAAAAGAATCTTTATTGTTCTCCGGACTACCTTGCTGGTGCTTGCGATATTGACAGTTTTTGCCTGTGCAGGCGAAATCCTGGGAACAGGATATTCCGGAAATGACCTGGAAAACGGGTATGGGACAATCTACGGAAGGCTCTGCACCGAAGCCCGGAACACGGCAACCCAGCACAGTAACTGGATATTCTTTATTGGAAGCGGAAGTGGAAGCGGAAGTGGAAGCGGAAGTGGAAGTGAAACAGGCACCGGAACCATGCAGGACCGTAGATATCCGGCAGGGTTCACGTCCCCCTCCTCCGCCTGGAATGGAAACATCCCGGGAAACATCCGGCCGGCCTCCGACAATGGACAGAATAATCAACAGCACCCCTTCTTCGAGAGAGAAAGCCTGAAAAGCAGGGAAATGCTTGACCGGGAAGAACTGAACCGTTTTCTGGAAAAGCAAAACAAGAACCAAAATCAGGACCTGGACCTGGACCGAAATCAGAACTTCCAGCAGGAAGACGGAGTTTACTACCAGGCCTATGTTACCCCTGATGCGGATGCGGTGAAGGAGTATCTTGAAGAAAATGGTCTTGACGACAAATACGAAATTTACGAAGCAGCCCTTTCCTGGACCTGGGTTTCCGATGAGGCCCTGCACGGCACGGAAGAAAAATGGCTGACTCCGGCTGAGTTCCTGGAGGAAACTCCGGATTATGCCGAAAACCCTGTCTCTGGCGAACCTGTGAGCGACTGCGAGGAACAGGCAAACACCCTTACCTCCCTCCTGATCGTGTCGGGAGAATATGACGAGAGCACCGTGCGGGTAGCCGTAGGAGAAGTCAATTTTGGAGAAACTTCAGGCGGCCACGCCTGGGTTGAGGTCTACGAGGACGGAGCCTGGTTCCCCCTGGACGCAACTGGCGGACCTTACTATGATGACGAAAGTTCCGAGCTGCTCTCGGTGGATGTGTCGGAAATAGATTATGAGGAGTACCGTGATAGTTCGTACCCGGTTGTGGAAGTCTGGTATTACTACAACAACGAGTACTTCGTTGACCTGGGAACCCAGAGTGGAGACGCCCCTATTTCCTGGCAAAAGTTCCCTGAGAGTTATCAGGGAAATACACAGACCCGGGGAATCCAGAATTCCCGAATGCGTTGAAACCAGATAAAGAAAGTTCGAGAGTGTTGGAGGTTCCGGGAGTACCGATCCAGTATTCTCCAGCTGTATTCCACCTGAGCCGGAGAACAGTTTTTCAATTAAATGCCAAAGGGCGCCTCCGCCAGCTTGCCTGGCGGCCCTCACCAAAAAGAAAAAAGAGAGATTGAAAAAATATATACAGATTGTACAGGTTTCTATTTTTGTTAAAACCATTACTTTTTTTAACTGATTTCACATTTTGTTTTCTTGTTTTTCTTCCTTTTTCTCACTTTTATTTTGGAAAAGCCGGCCGCCTCTGGCACCCGGTGACAAAATGGCTCTTCGCTGTTTTGCAGGGGTTGCAAATAATTGATTAGTTACAAAGTTACCATGTTAGAGAGATATACATCAGTCTTGAGTGTGTTTTTGCACAAAAAATGTTTTTAAATTTTAGATATGTCACCCTCACATTTAGGAAGTGAATATAACTTACCAACTCTAAACAGCGAAGAGCCTTTATAATAGACAGCTGGTGTCAGCTTGATCAAGATAATCATACTGGGTTTCAACAGCGTTCTGCACCCATTCCACATTTTTCAGCGTATTCTCTTTCTCAAGATCCTGAAAGCTCGATAATAAAATGCTTTGAGAAGAAAACGCCAGCGTACAGGTTAACAGCGCAAAAATGAAAATAACTGCAAAAAGAACTTTTTTACTTATATCCATGATATGAGCCTCTGGGGCATCTCCTGGTTTCAGCTGAAAGGGGTGAACTACCCCCACCTGCTTTCTGATGAAAGCGAGGAAGGGGCTTCCTGCTT
>JAENZL010000058.1 GCA_016841265.1 Methanobacteriota archaeon
CCGGTTAATTAGTTCCTTCCCGGTTAATTATTCCTTTCCGGTTAATTATTCATTTCCGGTTAATTATTCATTTCCGGTTAATTATTCCTTTCCGGTTAATTATTCCTTTCCGGTTAATTATTCCTTTCAGAGTAAGTGTTCCTTTCCTGATAAGTCTTCCTTTCCGGCTTAGATTTAATGGATAAATTTTGTTTTTGAATTTAAAATTTTCGGAAAGGGGATCTTATTTAGCTGTTTACGAACAAATTCCGCCATGCAGTCAACTTCAAATGAAACCATTTGCCGGGAATTTTGGTTTAGGTCCCTGGTTCTGGCATCCATTTGATTAGCCATAATATGTTGATACATTGAGTTTCGGATAATATATAAAGGGAAGGGGAACCCCAGCAATATCCCAGGCAACATTCCCGGAAAATACCACATTTCAAAGCATATCCTGAAGCACCGCATAATCCTTTACGTTAAAGCCGCGCTGGGTCAGGTATTCGAGGGTCCAGCCGGTGATAACCACAGGGGCATTGTGAAGGTCGGAAATGCTCCCGCAACCGCAGAGGAACATCGCAGCCCTGAACTCATTAAACATGCGGGAAAGTAGCTCTACAACGGCTGTTTTACCTTCAAGGGCAGGTCCGACAAAGGGGAGGGCCGCACTTGCTGCACTGGCCCCCAGAGCAATGGATTTTGCGATATCCAGTCCGCTGCGGACCCCACCGCTTGCGATGATTGGAAGGGAAACCCGGGACTCGATGATGCTGGCAACCGTCGGGACCCCGAAGTCCCAGAAAAGTTCACCTAAATGCTCAGAAGCAGAATCTCCGCTTTCCCGGGCCCGGTACACTTCTACTCCGGCCCAGCTTGTGCCCCCGGCACCTCCCACGTCTATGGCCGAAACTCCGGCTTTCTGGAAGAGGAGAGCATCTTCCCTGGAGATTCCGGTCCCGGTCTCTTTCAGGATCACAGGCACGTCCAGAAAAGAACATATCTCGGAAATCATATCCAAACAGCCCGTGGCATCCCTATCCCCTTCGGGCTGGATTGCCTCTTGCAGGAAGTTAAGATGGATGGCAAGGGCATCGGCATCAATCATCTCGACCAGCTTTTCTACCCCTTCGACGCCGTACTGCCGGATCTGGGCGGCCCCTACATTCCCGTAGACAAAGGCACCTGGGGCCTCGTCCCGGACTACCCTGAAAGACTCTTCCTGGGCGGGGTCATCGATTGCAGCCCTCTGACTCCCAACACCAATCCCGATGCCAAGCTCTTCGGCAGCACCTGCAAGAGCTGCATTCACCGGAATAGTATCAGGATGCCCGCCCGTAATAGACGCGATTAAAAAGGGAAACTGCAGGCGTTTCCCGAGGAAATCCACCGAAAGGTCGAGATTGTCCATATTGAGTTCGGGGAGAGCCCTGTGGATCAGGGTAACATCCTCAAAGCCCGCACTGACTTTCCGGGCCTCAACGTGGCTTTCAGCACACAGCTTTAAATGTTCGATCTTTCGCTTCGAGGTAGTGTTAATCATGATTAATTCCCTTTATCCGGACTGATCCTGGTCCCTATTGGATCCCCATGTAAGAACCGATGCACGTTATCCGCTTTTCCTGCATTGAATATATAGGAAGTAATACATGACGTTTTGCTAAGCTCCAGGAGTTCCCGGACCTTTCCGAGCATCCCGCCGGTGACATCGGTGCTCCCGGAAGCCCCTATACAGCCCCGGAATTCCTCAAAGTTCCCGGGAGTGATTACGGGCACGGGTTTTCCGTCCCGGTCCAGCACACCGTCTTCAGCCGAACCCAGACCCAGCCGGGTAACCCCGAGTTCTTTTGCAAGATAGGGCACGATCTGGTCCCCTGAAAGGATACAGGTCCCAAGCTCACTGTCCATCACAACGTCCCCGTGCAGGACCGGAACAAATCCTTTCTCAAGCATGAGTTTGATGTTTTCCATATACATGCTCTCGATTCGTCCGTTTTTGCACACCGTGCAGCCCATGGGATGCACCGCAACAGCCCTGATCCCGAAACGGTTAAGGGCACCCACCACCATAGCGGCGAGTTTTTTGACGGATTCATGAGTCACTACCGACCCTTCAAGGTCAAACTGCCGGTCAAGCCCGTATTTTTTGGCGTAGGTGTGCCCGAAAGAACCGGCGCCGTGAACTACGATCATTTTTCCCCCGTACCCGGAAACTTCCCGGGCAATCCTGAGGAGTTCAGCTTCCCGGATGACTCCTTCATCCGCGCCTTTGTCGGTAATTACGCTGCCCCCAAGTTTCAAGATAACAGGTTCCTCTGAAGCCTTCATGCCAGATCACTCAATACCTTTTTTGTAAGTTTTTGCAATGCCATAGTGAGAAAATATATCATAGTGAGAAAATAGTCCAGAAAAATATAAGTCCGAATCAAACAGGCTCGAATCAAACAGGCAAGGTATCCCAGGAACTGAAAAATTACCCTGGACCCGCCCATATATGTCACTCCACCCTCAGGCCCTGTTCCGTGGGACCCGTGATTATCGCTTCGCCACCTGCCGCTGAAATGGCTTCCGCCACAGCCGTGCATTTTTCGGGCGTAGTAAGTGCAACCATGCAGCCCCCGCCTCCAGCCCCCGTAATCTTTGCCCCGAAAGCCCCTGCTGCCCGGGCAGAGTATATGAGGTCCGAAAGTTCCAGGCTGTTAACACCAAGGGCATCCAGCAGGCCCTGGTTCACGTTCATCAGCCTGCCTATAGAAGAGTAATCCCCTGCAAAAACCAGGGACTCTCCGAGCTTTGAGATCCGCCCGATTGAAGCCATGAGAGGCCCTATCAGTTCGGGATAGGTTTCACGGAGCTGCCGGACGTTTGCCACCAGTTCTTTTGTAGAGGAAAAGACCCCCGTATCCCCGACCACAATTCCGCAGCCAGGAGTCTTCAGTTTCCGTCTTTCAGGAATGGTGACGACCCCTCCAAAAGTGGATACGTAGGTGTCCGTCGGGCTTGCAGCACCCTGAACCCGGATTTCAATTTCATGCCCGATTGTCGCAATTTCTTCAAGGGAAAGCCCGCACTCGAAGAGTTCATTGAGGGCGCCGATGCTTGCAATTGTTACAGCGGCGGAAGACCCGAGCCCCGAACCCACGGGGATCTCGGAATCAACGGTTATGGAAACACCCTCGAAGGGGACAAATTCCCTCATTTTCTCAATAACTGCAGAAACATAAGGGTGCTTTTCAAAATCAATTCCAGTCCTGGAAATCTGGGACTGAATGATTACGGAATCAGCAACTTCCACCCGGACCCGGGTCCTGAGTTCAACCGCACAGGCTACGGCAGTTTCTCCGTAAACGACTGCATGCTCTCCAAAAAGGTAAATTTTTCCGGGTGCGGAACATGAGACCATCGTATCTCCTCGAATTCCTCTAATACATTAATTTAGTGAGTATGATTCATAAATAGAACGAGATGTATAAAAGATATAACCTCAAAAAGTTTCCATTTTTAGTCAGAATCCAATTTATTAAGAATACATTTTTAGTCAGAATCTACATTCCCTCAAAGATGTTATCCCGGACATTTATATCATTAATTAAAAAATGTTAACCTGACATTTTCCGGGAAAAACCTCTCAGTCCACAATAGCAAACCTCTCAGTCCACAATAGTAAACGATCTCAGTCCAATGCAAACGATCTCAGTCCAAATAGCAAACCATTCATTCCACAATGATAGCCGCATACCCGACAACCGCATCCATGTCCCCGGAAACGTCTCCGCTGTTTGCATATTTAAGTAGCGTCGCACGGGTTCCCCCGAGCTTTCCGGAAGCAGTGAGCATTGCCGCTATTGGGCCGTACCCGCATACCGAGGCATTTCTCCTGTAAAGGTTGTCATACATCCCGGGCACATCGAAGTCCAGAATAGAATCGATAATTTCCCGGTCTACGTCCCCTGCAAGTCCCGCAGGCTGGTAATGAGTAAAATCGCTGGAAGCAATGACAACAACTTTCTTTCCACTTTTAGAAACGAGGTCGGCAACAAGGTTCCCCACCTCAACAGCTGTTTCTTCGTCCTGCATGCCCATGCAAATAGGAAGAATCTTGAAACCCTGGCCGAAACGATACTGAAGGAAAGGGAGTTGAACTTCCAGGGAATGTTCATATACGTGTCCCGTCTCGTCCGCGTCTACAATGCTTCCGAGAAAACCTTCGGCAAGCTCGGAATCAGCCTCAATAGCTCCGAGGGGAGTTTCCCAGGTATCCCGGGAGACGGCCACAGGGGAGCCATACCCTGTATGGTTGGGTCCGAGCAGGACATAAGTATCCGCTTTCGGAAGGGCTGCATAAACATGCGCTGCCACCTTCCCGGAATAAACGTACCCCGCATGGGGGCATACGGCTCCAAGAACATTGCGCTCCCGAAGCTCCAGACCTTCGAAACACCGTTTCAGTTCTTTTCCCAGATATTCAGGACCTGAAGGATAGAACTGCCCTGCAACTGCTGGTTGTCTCATTAATAATCACCCCATATAAGAAATATGGGCCTCTTAATTAAAGCCTTGCAGTATGCAGGACTGGTGTCCCGGGATCAAAGAGGGGTTTCGAAAGAGCCCAGTTCGTGAGCGAAAGGAATGTTGTTGAAGTTTGCCACTTCCCTTGCAAGCAGCCAGTAGACCATGGAAAGGGCTTTTCTGCCTTTATTGTTAGTGGGTATCACAAGGTCCACATTGGAAATCAGGTTGTTGGTGTCACAAAGTGCTACCACGGGAACTCCAATGCTGGAAGCTTCCTTAAGAACCTGGGCATCTCCGGCAGGGTCGGTTACGATCACAACATCGGGTTCGAAGAACCCTTCCATCTTGGGGTTTGTAAGGGAACCCGGAATAAACCTTCCAAGCACGGACTTTGTGCCAAGCGCTCTGGAAAACATCCTTGCGGGGTGCTGCCCATACTGCCTTGAGGACACAACAAGTATCCTGGAAGGATCGTAACGGGAAAGCATCTTAGATGCAACCTTGATTCTCTCGTCTGTTGACTGGATGTCAAGCACGTATAACCCATCGGTTCTGACCCTGTACACGAAACGCATCATGTCCTGAGTCTTTTGCTGAGTACCGATGTGAATCCCTGCGGCCAGATATTCATCGATGGACACAAGGGACGTAGATTCTTCCTTGACAGGCGCTACAGCTTCCTCCGCAACCTCTTCTGCAGGTGCTTCTTCAGGCACAGCTTCGATTTCTTCTGCGACTTCCACTTCAGGCGCAGGCTCTGCTTCGGGTACAGGCTGAGATTCGGCTTCCTCCTGCCCTGTCTGCTCAATTTCCTCCATTAAGTCACCTCATAATATAGATCAACAATAAAATATTCTCTAGATCAGTGATAAAACATTCAGAATCTGAAAATAAATCCCATGACGTTTTCAACTGACTTTCCGTTTAACAGTGATAGGGATAATTCCGGCATCCAACTCTGCCAAAGCGACGTTCAAAGCATCCATGCGCCCGTCGTCTTCAATCAGGACAGGAGCCCCCATAGCAATTTGCAATGACCTGGCACCTACTATGCGTGCACGTTCGAACCGGGTATACTTTTCCTTGCCCAACTGATCACCTTAACTTAAAAACGCTCCGATGAATTTCAATAATTTAGAATCATGATAATTTGAAGATTTCAGTACAAGCCTGTAAACCAGCACCCTAAAAAATAGGGAAATGGGACCGCTGAGATTTGAACTCAGGTACCGGCGTCCCGAACGCCGAAGGATGGGCCAGGCTACCCTACGGTCCCTTACTGGTATGGTGAAAGTACATCAACAAGTTCGACGTGACTAAGGAACATTCTGCGGCAGCAGTAGCGGGTGATCCCAAGATCATCCAGTACTGCAGCCTTGTCCTCTCCGCCGTCGACGCGCCTCTTGTACTCGTCCCAATAGTTTGAGATTACTTTACCACATGAGAAACATCGGACTGGGATCATAATAGTCCTTACCTGTAAGACTTCTGATATTTAGACCTTGCTCCAGGCCCACCGAAGTTCTTGGACTCCTTCTGCCTGGAATCGCTTACAAGCAAATTGCGATCATAGGCTGCGAAGTTATCTCTGATAGTAGTATCATTGGTCCATTCGACAATGCCCCTTGCAAGTGCGGTCCTGACCGCGTTTGCCTGGCCAATGATTCCACCGCCCTGGACATACACATTGATGTCAATCCCGGAGATAACTTCTTCCCCTGCAATCATCAGAGGCTCCGAGACTTTCACTTTTGAAAGCTCAGGGGTATAAAGCTCGACGGGGACCTTATTGATCCTGATCTTACCTGTACCTTTCTTGACTGTTGCACGTGCTGTTGCGGTTTTGTGCTTTCCAGATGAATTAACTACTTTAACCATGAAGACTCACCCTTTAGAATTTGGCACCCAGCTTCAGGCTCACGTCACCAAGCTCTACATACTTATTAGAACTCAGACGGTTCATATTAGCATTCTCGAGGGTAATTGTTTCAGCACCCGCAAGTTCTGCGGGGACTCCCACATAGACCTTGAGCCTGGACATTGCGTCCCTGCCTCTTGCCCTCTTGTAGGGCAGCATGCCACGAATCGTCCGCTTCATAATGCGGTCTGGGCGCTTCGGGAAGTAAGGCCCAAATTCTCGGGAACCTCTGTCCCGGCATTCCCGGTATTCCTTGAGAGTTGTTCCTTTTGAACCCGAGACCACGGCTTTTTCGGCATTCACAATATATACATTTTCGTTTCCAGAAAGCAGTTGTTTTGCAACCGTACTTGCAAGACGCCCCAGAATAAGCCCATTTGCATCGATAATCGTCATTTTCAACACCTCAGCGGAAAATCCGGATTCCGGACCCTCTCGGATTTGCTTCTACGACCTCTTCGATACTCAGGCACCTGCCGCCAGCTTCGGTGATCTTATCTTCAGCTGCAACACTGAAATTCAGTGCAGCAACAGTTACCGGGTGGTCCAGAAGCCCTGCAGCCAGGACTTTTCCCGGGATAAGCAGGACATCATCTGCAGCCGAATACCTGTTGATCTTGCTCACGTTCACAGCCGCATAGTTCCTGGACGGCATTTCAAGGCGTTTCGCAATATCTTTCCAGATAGGAGCGCCTTCTATATTGGCAATCTCCTTCAGGTTAAGAATCAGGGAAACGATTCTTGGATTTGTTTTTCTTGTAACTTTTACCAGTGAATTTTTACCCAATGTATGTTCCTCCGCAAGATAAATACCAAATCTTACTCACGCGGGAAAAACCCTCTATCGCGTTCGAACACATCAATAACTACCGCCCAAAAAGCAAAAGCCTCGGACCAGTAAATTAAAGATCAAACGATTAATCGGAATTGGTATGGTGTGAATAACATTCCTAGTACATAAAGATTATGCGTAATCATCATACGCAATCAGGAAGGCCGAGAACTTCCACCGAAACCTTTTCGAAAATCGATTCGGTGTCGCACCCGAACTTTCGGGCAACAATCAGGGCTACGACCCGGATGTCCACCATATATGAAAGCCGGTCCTGCATGGAATTAACTTCCGAAGCCAGGGTCTGTTTATTCAAGCAAGTATTGGCGGAGACAAATTCCAGGATATGTTCAAAGTCTAGACTTTCCGGAATAGTTGAAGAAAGTTTGGAAGAGGACTTTTCGGAGCTGCATGAACTCGCCAGGCACTCAAGCCTTTGAAGGAAGTCCTCCGCAGGTTTGAACGAATGAGGAAGCCGGACAGTGTCCACATCAAACCCGGGGGAAAGCTGCCCGTCTTTCAGGGAAAGAACTCCCATATCAAGAGCCAGCGCTTTTACCTTAGAAGCCGTCTTCGGGGAAAACCACTTAAGGTCAAAAGCAAGGGAAAACTCGAAATCCTTCACCGGGAGAGAAGGGGCCAGGTTTTTCTTAAAAGGAGCCGAAACCGCACGTTTGAGTTCTTCCATTCACTGCCCCCTCAGATTCAGACAGGAAATTTTTTGAAAAGGGAATATTCCGGGGAAAGATTTTCCGGGGAAAGATTTTCCGGGGAAGGATTTTCCGGCCGAGAAATTACCAGGAGGAAAATGTTCCGACTGGAAATGTTCCGAAAGGCTCCGCCTGAAAGGAGAAAACGGATAAAGTAAAGGTGCCCCTGGCACAGGCCCCCCAAAGTTGTGAGCCCGTGCCGGAACAAATCGTTTTTTGGGACACATATATACTCAAGACTGAAAAATTCAGAGCACGACAAGTTTGGCGTCGATGATTCCGGAGACCTGCCTGAGTTCATCCAGAATGTCGTCAGGCACGTCGCCGTCAACATTGAGAGCCATCAGGGTGGTGCCTCCGACTTCTACCCTTCCGACCTGCATGCCGGAAATGTTGATATCATTTTTGCCGAGCACTATGCAGCAGGGTCCAATCACGTTAGGCCTGTTGATGTGCTTGGCAAAGATCATGCGCCCTGCCGGGAAGATGTCGACCCTGTCCCCGTCCACAGCAACGATCTTTGGCTCGTCCCCGACAACGGTTCCTACGACCAGCTTGACATCGTCGCCCCTGATCACACGGATGCTGATTGTGGAAGAATATTCCTCTGCGGATTCGGACTTGCTTTCGACCACAGCAATCATCCTGGACTTGGCAAGAGCGGGAGCATTAACATAGTTGACCCCTGCTCCAAGTGCCATTTCAAGCAGGCCTTTCAGGGCAGAGACGGTAAGGGGCCTGGTATCTTTCCCGGAGATCTCCCCGTTGTACCCGATTTCCACCTTTTCGTAGCTGCCGTCCATAAGCTGTCCTGCGATCTTTCCCATGATCTCAGCAAGCCGGATGTAGGGGGCAAGGACTGCCATGGCTTCGGGCTTGACGGAAGGAATGTTGATAGCATTTCTGGCGGGCCCACCCTGCAGGACCGAGATAACTTCGTGAGCAATATCCACTGCTACATTGACCTGGGCTTCCTCGGTGGAGGCTCCGAGATGCGGGGTTAAGATCACGTTGTCAAAGTTCATGAGAGGGCTGTCAAAAGGCGGTTCGTTGATAAAAACGTCAAAAGCTGCCCCTGCGACCTTTCCGCTTTCCAGAGCTCTTGCAAGAGCCTCTTCGCTGATGATTCCGCCCCTGGCACAGTTAATGATCCGGACTCCGTCCTTCATCAGGGCAAACTGTTCATCATCAAGGATGTTCCGGGTTTCCTTAATGAGGGGAGTGTGTACGGTGATATAGTCAGCTTCTTCTGCAATCTCATTCACGGTGCACAGCCTGACGCCGAGTTCTTCAGCCCGCTTCTCGGAAATGAAAGGGTCATACCCGAGCAGGGTCATATCCATACCAGAAGCCCTTTTCGCAACCTCAGACCCGATCCTGCCAAGCCCGATAACGCCCAGGATCTTACCTTTGACCTCAACGCCCATGAACTTCTTCCTGTTCCATTCCCTGGCTTTCAGGGAAGCGTTGGCCTGAGGGATGTTCCGGGACATTGACATCATCATGGCGATGGTGTGTTCTGCGGCAGAGATCATGTTTCCTTCAGGGGCGTTTGCCACAATGATCCCTTTTTTGGTAGCTGCATCCACATCGACGTTGTCGACTCCGACCCCGGCCCTTCCGACAATCTTCAGGTTGTCAGCAGCCTCGATCACACGCTGGGTGACCTGAGTGCCACTGCGTATGACAAGGGCATCGAAATCTTTGATCTTTTCCACCAGTTCGTCTTCGGAAAGCCCGGTGGATACTTCAACCGTGAAATGTTCCTTAAGAATATCCAGACCTTCGGAAGATAATGAATCACTGACCAATACTTTCATAATAATATTCTCCAGATGAATATAGTAAAATACAGTAAGAATGAATAGTCAAATTTTGACAATGAATATCATCAACCTAATCACACTTAAGCATTATCAAGCTTATGTAGCTTTAATCCTCAGACAGATTTTAGTCCCTTATGCAGGTTTTCGCGCATATAAGGTTAACCCACCAGCCTGATAATCCCAATCCTGGGTTCGTAACACTGCCCGCCTGCAAAGAGAGAACGGACCACATCTTCAACAAGCTCTTCAGGAACCCCCCGGGACACCGCAGCTTCCAGAAAAGCGGCATAATCAACACCCTTGCCCCCGTCCATTTCCCGCAGGAGTTCGAGCACAAATTCCTTCCGGTCCCCATCGGCCCCGGCGGAGTTTTCCGAATCAAATTCAAGAGCCTGAAGGGCTTCTTTTACGAATACCCCGAGAAGTTTCGTAAATTCTTCAGGGGCACGCATCCTTTCAAGGGCCAGGGAGATTCCTTCTGCAAGTTCCCCGGATACGCCCTTTTCCAGCAGGTACTCCAGGAGTTCTTCATCCCTAGATCCACTTTCCACGGCGTCCGAAAAAACTTCAAGTCTCTCAACAGTCTGTTCCGCAGTATCTACAACCCATCTGTTACGGATTTCCTCGTCTACGACGTTCACTTCCTCAGCCCGGACAGAGACAAATACAGAACCCGGTTCAGGCTCATAGATGCGGGCTTTTCCCGTCAGAGCAATGAATGCCGGGATTTCTACCGTAGAAAAGAAAATGGAAGCATCGGGCTGATACTGCCCGGCATATACGGTAAAAGCCCCTGTAGGATCGACAATCCGCGCCTTCCACATCTCGTTTTGTGCCCCGACACAGTCAAGCTCGGTTATCACGCCAACAACAAAGACCCGGTTGAGGACAAGGCCCGAGGGGCTGAGGAGTAGATTGGGGGTTTTCAAATCCCCGGATGAAGCTTTTTCTCCCCCTGCACGGACAGGCATTTCGAGAGCCCTGCAAGTCTCAAACTCCCTTGCAAAAACCCTTTTTGCAACTTCCCGCTTAAGCAAAACCCCGACCCCCTGTGGAATCCGCGGTTTCGGAATCATAATCCGGCCCATGGACCTGCCCACAGCCCCCCTGGTTGGGGTCTTCCAAACCTTGAGCATTTCCGGCCCCAAGCGAGTCGAGCCTGTGCAGCAGTTCCACGACCCGGACCGCAAGGTCGGCTTCCGGCACCCAGACACTCTCGGCAACAAACGAGACTCCGTACTCATTTTTCGAGGCATTTCCACGGACTGCGAGGTAGCGGCCCGTGAGGATCCTTCTCAGGTCTTCGTAAACAGCGTCTTTTGAGATGTCAGAAAACATGAGTGCCTCTGCCTCTTCAAGGGTTTTTCCATAAATCATTTCCGCGAGTTCCCTGGAAAACATAACTGATACTGCCTCCGTCCCGTCGTCCAGCACTGCTTTTATTCGCATATCCCGGACTCCGTCAACCTTACCGTGTACCCGGCAGCTTCCTTTCTGAACCACTCTCCCGCATTCGGGACAACGGGAAATTATCCCTGAACCCGGCTTGACAGAAATCACATTTCCCGCAATTACCACATCAAACATGCCGTCCCTTGAAGCGACCTCTTCCATTTTCAGGGGGGCAGGGGCCGTCTTCACGGACTCAAAAGTAAAAGCCAGTTTTTCAGCATCTTCAGACCCGGGTTTTGAAATCCCTGTCCCCTTCAGGATATTGACCGAAGGCACCCCTTTGAACATTCGGACCTGGGCATCTTCCAGGCGGATGATGCTTCCGATATCAATCCCGGGAAGTTCCACCCAGGCCGTGAACGGAAGCCTTGCGGTTTCGTCTGCCAGAACCCCGGAAATCATATGGCACTGCCTGCCTCTGACCATCACATCCCTGTGAGAAAGCTGGAGGACACAGGCAACGGTGCTGACCGAAAAGTCTGCAGCTCCGATCTCACCCAGTTTTTTCTCAGGGGTCCGGGCAAGTTCGGAAAGAGAGGGAAGTGTGGAATCCGGCAATTTTGATACTGAGGAATGGTCCCCTATATTTAGCCTGATCCTGTTCTGCCAGAGCCGTGTATAGGCATTTCTGACATGGATTACCTCCCCTGCAGGAGGAAGTTCCTTCCAGGAAGAAAAGAGAACTGATCCGGTCTCGTCCGCAAAAACCCCTGTATAGAGCTTTGAAGCGCCTTTCCTGCCCTTATCCAGGGACTCTCCATCTCCTTCCCCGGACCTGCACCCGCTCTTGTCCCGGGACTTCTCCGGGACTTCCCCCCGAACCTCTTCCCCGCCTCTTTCCTGCGGGCGGAGAAGCTTTTCATTGAGCTCGAGGATCCTGCCCGTGATTTCAAAACTCTTAAGGTTAGCAGAGAGGCCATTTACCTTCAATGTTCTTTGCACTCCCCCGAACTTGCGGAGGATGCTCTCTTTTGCAACTTCAGGCGGTACACGAAAAGCCAGCAGTTTTTCAAACTCTGCCCGGATTCGATTCTTATTAACTTCTCCAAGCGCCCGGGTTAGTTCTTCAATATGGGGCGCATTTTTTTCATCCATATTAAGCCTCCGTATGAGACAAACGTAACAGGAAATTAAACGTAACAGGAAATTAAACGTAGCAAGCAATCAAACGTAACAGGCAAATAAACGTAGAAAGCAATCAAACGTAACAGGCAAATAAAGCCTGCAAACCAATTACGAACTAATATACAGTATATATTAAAACTTAATTCTTACTCTCCCAACCAGTTTCTACCCTTATATTTCTACCCTATGTCCAAAACATACGGGATCTTTTTTGCAAAAGTACTCAAGACTTTAAGAAAATCTGTTCAGGAATTTTGATTCCAAATGCATATCATTTCCCAGAACAATAAGAAAATACAACTTATTCTTAAAGTTGGATAATAACTTGATAGGGAAATTGATAGGGGAAATTGGAAATGGGTATACTAAAGAATAGGCCAACGTTTTGGATTATACTGTTGTTAACACTTGCAATCGGCGCAAGCTTTCCGGGTGCTGCTGAAACTTTAATGGTAGACCCCTCGGGGGGAGGAGACTACACGGAAGTTCAGTCAGCCGTAGATGCTGCAAACCCGGGGGATACGATACTGGTAAAGAGTGGAACGTACGAAGAAAACCTGAAGGTAGACAAAGAACTGAAAATCTGGTCCGACTCCAGGAACCCGGGGGACACCATGATCCAGGCTGCAGACCCGACTAAAAACGTCGTTGAAATAAATGCGGGCAGAGTGACCTTCAGCGGATTTGGAATTCACGGTTCTGAAAATTCAGGGGTCTATCTTGAAGGGGCAGGAAACTGCCTGATCAGCAACAACGAAGTCTCAAACACAGGGCAGGGCATTTTCCTGAAAGACTCGGAAAGGAACGTCGTTAGCAACAATGTCCTATCCTTAAACGA
The DNA here is from genome assembly GCA_016841265.1 of Methanobacteriota archaeon. Lineage (GTDB taxonomy): Archaea > Halobacteriota > Methanosarcinia > Methanosarcinales > Methanosarcinaceae > MTP4. Next base: position 13,193 of record JAENZL010000058.1, read on the forward strand.
ACTGGGAATCAGGCTTGAGGCCTCCGGTGGAAATACCATACAGACCAATCTCATCGCCTACAACTACAAGTATGGGATCTCCCTGGAAGAGAGCAGCGAAAACAAGATCTACGACAATTATTTCAAGAACGGGGAAAACGTCGAAGAAAACTCAGTAAACCAGGACAACTTCTGGAACATAGCCCTCACAAACAAAAAGAACATCGTCCGGGGTCCATACATTGCAGGGAACTTCTGGGCAGACCTGGACGACACGGGTTATAGCGAGACATGTACCGATGAAAACAGCAATGGGATTTGCGACTCTCCATATTCCGTAAACGGGGGAGGAACCGATGGGTCCCCACTTTACCCGAAAGTCCCTGAAGCAATTCAGGTCCTCGAAAACAAGCTGGACCCCGAAGCTTATGAAGAAGGCTCTGCCGAGAAAGGAGAGGCAGTACCCGAAGCAGAATCCGGAGCAGAAATAAGCGAAGAGGGAATGGCCGAAGAGGAAATGGTCGAGGAAGAAGTAGCTGTTGAAGAAGGAGTTGAAGAGGCAGAACCCGAAGCTGAAGAGGAGGGAACTGCCGGAGAAGAGGAAGGAAATGGAGCTCCGGGATTTGGTTTCGGAATAGCGGGCCTGGCTGCGGGAGCGGCATACCTGCTGAAAAAGAGAAGTTAAAGCAGAACTCCGGAAAATTATGAAAAGTTGCCGGAAAATGGGAAAATAAAAGAAAAGAAGAAGAGAAAAAACAGAAAAGACCTGACAAAACAAAAAAGGGGAGGAGGATAGACAGAAAAGACCTGAAAAAGGAAGGTGAACTACCCCCACCTGCTTTCTGATGAAAGCGAGGAAGGGGCTTCCTGCTTC
>JAENZL010000007.1 GCA_016841265.1 Methanobacteriota archaeon
TATCTGGTTGTATAATGTCTGGTTGTATAATGTCTGGTTGTATAATGTCTGGTTGTATAATGTCTGGTTGGGGATTTTCCCAAATCTTATTTTTTATATTTTTTCAGTCCCTACAGCCTGCGTAATCGGGCTGATAATAGATGAAGTATCAAAAGACTTATCCATTTAAAATTGATAGTTTTAATCAATGAATGACCATTCTGAAGTGGAAAGTCCGGGTTATGAACGAATGAAGGCTGTTCCCGGGTGGAATGAAGAGCTTGAATTGGCATTTTCTGCCTACAAAGGTCCCTACCTGCCCGGAAGAGTGGCATCCAGGCATAAGACGGTCTGCGACATTTTTATTCCGGGGGCTGTCGTGCAGGCGGGAATGTCGGGTGCACTCCTGCGGATCGGTAAGCAACCGGTAGTGGGGGATTTTGTCGTTTTGCTGGACCAGCCTGAAACGGGCTCACGCCTGGTTGTGAATATCCTGCCCAGAAGGACCTGCCTCTCAAGAGGGGCGCCAGGGGAAGGGAGCGGGGAGCAGGTGCTTGCTGCAAATATCGATACTATCTTTATTGTGACTTCAGCGGGAAAAGACCTCAACCTGCGAAGGCTCGAGCGGTACCTTACAGTTGTGTATTCGTCCGGGGCAAACCCGGTGATTTTACTGAACAAGGCCGACCTTGCGGAAAACCCTGCCCGCCTGGTTGAAAAAATACGGTCTATTGCAGGGAACGTACCGGTTATTCCCCTGAGCGCCCTTTCGAAAACCGGGCTTGATGCCCTCAGCCCTTATCTTTCCCCCGGAGAAACAGTGGCACTGATCGGTTCTTCAGGTGTCGGGAAATCCACACTTATCAATGCCTTATTTGACGAAGCCGTCCAGAAAACCGCCGACGTCCGAAAAGACGATGAGAAGGGGAGACACACAACCACAGTCCGCCAGCTCTTCCTGCTTCCCAACGGCGCAATTGTCATAGATAACCCCGGGATCAGGGAAATCCAACTCGGAGACTCTTCCGAAGGCCTTGAAAAAGCGTTTTCAGATATCATTAATGCAGCCCTCAACTGCCGGTTCAAAGACTGCACCCACCATGACGAGCCGGGCTGTGCTGTCCTGCAGGCAGTAAAGGAAGGGCTTATTCCGGGGGAGCGGCTGGCCAGCTATCACAGGTTAACAGAAGAACTCACATTCCAGTCGAAAAAATCTGACATCGGGCTGAAACGGCTTGAAAAAGAAAAATACAGAGAAATATCAGTGACTATCAAAAAATATCGGAAATTTACGGGGAAGCCGTGAGATGGATACTTTTTCATTTCGTCCGGACGCAGAGGAGTTTACTGTAAAATCGGAAAAACTTTTCGGGAAACTGAATGAAAAGTAAAACTCATCTATAAGCTGCAATATGATAAGTATAGCGTTGTTGGGTACATAATTACCCACATTCATTTTATCTTCAAAAGAGTCCGGACTTTATGCCGCGTCCTGCTGCATAAAGGATAAGCTCTGTTCCGCTACAGAGGCTCCGGATGAAGCCCTGAATATATATAAGATGCCCCTGGCTACTGATAACATCTACAGTCCCGAACGAAAAAAGGGGGGCGGGGGATTTATGGATCCCGCCGCCTGACTATGATCTTTTGAATGAATTTTGTATTTAATTCGGGTCAGAACGGTTGTTCTGCCGGATTAGAACTGCAGCTTCTTCATCCGTTCGACAGCTTCCTGCAGCCTGGCTACGGGCCGGGTGAGTGCGAACCTGATGAAGCCTTCGCCTGCGTCTCCGAAGCCGACGCCCGGGGTTGCCACGATCCCGGCTTCCTCGAGGAGGAGCTTGGCAAATTCCATGGAAGTGAAGCCTTTGGGTACGGGGGCCCAGATGTAGAAAGTGGCCTTTGGCGGCTTGACTTCGAGGCCCATGGACTTGAGGCCTTCGATGAGGGTGTCCCTGCGTTCGGTGTAGATCTTGTTTGTGTCGTCCACACAGGCCTGGGACTCGTTCATGGCTACCGCGCCTGCGAGCTGCACGGCTTCAAAGGTGCCGGAGTCGATGTTGGACTTGACTTTGTCAAGGCCCTTGACGAGGTCTTTGTTCCCGACAGCGAAACCAACTCTCCAGCCGGTCATGTTGTAGGTCTTGGAGTGGGAGTAGAGTTCGATCCCTATGTCCATTGCGCCTTTTGCAGCCAGGAAAGAGGGAGATTCGTAGCCATCGTAGACCATCTGGCAGTAGGCGTTGTCGTGCACGGCGATGATGTCGTGCTCCTTACAAAACGCTGCAACCTTCTCGAAGAAAGCCATATCCGCAACAGCCGAGGTAGGGTTGTTCGGGTAGTTGAAGAAGAAGAGCTTTGCCTTTTGAAGGACATCTGCCGGGATGGAGTCCAGGTCCGGAAGGAAGTCGTTTTCAGCCTTCAGGGGCAGTGGGTACGGCTCTCCGCCCGCAAACTCGGCCCCTATCTTATAGACAGGATAGCCGGGGTCGGTATAGAGCACGACATCTCCAGGGTTGACAAAAGCGAGCGGGATATGTGCCACAGCTTCCTTGGACCCGATCAGGGCAAGGACCTCGCTGTCAGGGTCGAGCTTAACACCCTTATACTTCTCGCACCAGTCAGCCGCAGACTTCCGGAACTCATAAAGCCCGTTGTGGGACGGATAACTGTGCGTCCTCGGGTCCCTGACAGCCTCGCACATAGCCTCCACAATATGCGGATGGGTGGGCAGGTCCGGGTCTCCTATCCCAAGGTCGATCACGTCGACTCCCTTAGCCTTAGCTTCGGCTTTTGCTTCATCGATCGCTGCAAAAAGGTATGGGGGTAATGCGTTGATTCGGTCGGAATACATTGGTAAAGTCACCTATATATGGGATTTACGGCGTGTTTTTCTGGGATAGGTACGGTGATTGAAATATTAATAGGTATGGGATGAAATGATACGCCTTTTCTCTAATGGCCTCACTACTACAAAAAGGAGCTTTTATAATTGTATAATGTGTACCTCGTCTGGATAACCAGTTATTTGTATAAAGTCACTTCCTACAATGAATTCACAATGCTCCTCGAAATAAAAATCCTTTGGATTATATGCAGAGCTTAGATAGATTACATCTTTATTTGGGTCATCAAACCAGGTAGTTTTGTAGTCCTTATTCTCTGAGTTAAATGGGCCTGCTATTAGTAAATCAATGTTATTCAAAAATGATTTTACACTGTCATCTTTTGAGTTTAATAGAGTTGTGGAATTGTAACCTGAAAAGCAAACAACAGTTAAATTATTTTTTTTGATAATTTCTGCAAATTTGATTAACGCCCTGCTTTGTTGAAATGGTTCTCCGCCGGAAAGTGTGACCCCTTCGCAATCATATTTTTTACATAACTGCACAATTTCGTTTGCAAACTTCACAGGACCCACAAGGTGTTTCGCTATGTGGGGTTGCAGTTTTTTGTTGAAGCAGCCCTTACAATTTATTGTGCATCCCTGAACCCAGACCACGAGCCTCTTTCCGGGTCCGTTAGTATAACTTCCAACTGCAATGTCCGCTACATTAAGCAGAACATCATCAATCTGATCCATAGGCTTTCCTTATGATTATTTTGCAATTTCTAAAATCACTCAATTATATCAAAACTTATTGGATTTTCTGCAGATTTTCCATCATATTTTACATGTATGCTTCTACCTTCTGTAAGGAAGTTTTTATTTCTAAAAATGTAAAGCGAGAGTGGATTTATAAAATCGCGTTCTGCAGCATTCAGTAGTCCTCTACCACCATGTTCTCTTTCCGCTCTTTTTTCAAAGTATGAATATAGCTCAGTGTCCAGCAGAAGGTTCACATTGTATTTTGATTTGATAAGCTCTTGCAGGGGCTTTAACTTTCTTTTAATTATCTCCTCTCTAAGTGTTCTCTCCCTTATCGTGTTGAACACGATGATATTGTCCCCTATTCGGTTGAGAAGTTCAGGACGTTTCAGCACATTGTTAAAATGGCTTTTGACTTCCGATATATATTCATTCTCAATTGCTCTAAAATCCTGATCTGTTTTAATTTTTGATGCTCCAATATTGCTGGTAAAAATAATGATGGTTTCTGAAAAATATGCTGTTACGCCCTTGCCATCAGTGAGTCTACCATCCTCTAGAATCTGCAGAAATTTGTCCAATATTTTGGGATGTGCTTTTTCTATTTCATCAAAAAGGAGTACACTAAATGGTCTTTCGAGCACTGAATTTATTAACTGTCCTCCCTCTTCAAAACCTACAAAGCCAGGAGGGGCACCTATCAGGCGTTGGTCAGATTCTTCGTGGCTGTACTCACTCATATCGAAGCGGATGCATGTATTTTCATCTCCGAAGAGGTATTCAGCAGTAGCTTTGGCAAGCTCCGTTTTTCCAACCCCAGTCGGTCCTACAAAAAAAAGCACCCCTTTAGGTTTACTCATTTGAGCAGAATGTTGAATTCCGGAAAGTCCCATTGCAGCTTTTATTATTGTTGTTGCCACATGCTCAACAGCATTGTCTTGGCCCACAACCCTTCTTTTTAGTTCTTCTTCTACTGTGGTAAGTTTTTCTTCTGAGAGGTCTTCCCATGGGGATTTGCGCTGGCCAAATCTGTAGAGATTTACGAGCTTCTCGGGAGAAAGGTTTTGCTCATTTCTTCCAAGACGCATGAGCTGGATTAAATCCATTGTTTTGAACCCTTCTGTCATGTCGGCCAGGTCATCAATTATTCTTCTGCGAGTTTTGTCTGGATCGCTCTTTAGTTTCATATTCTCCAGGTGCCTTTCAAAAAACCGATTCCTGGAGTTTCTCTCTGGAAGACCAATATTAAAGAGCTTAATTCTAGGTTCAGGTTGATATAGAAGAGGTGGGATCGAACTCAGTTTAGCAGCAATAAGTATTATCGTACTTGGTGGTCTGTTCAAAAGATTAGCAGCTTTTCCACTTCCCTGGTTTCCTGTCATGAGAGCTGAAAGGGCTCGAAGGCTTTCAAGATCATCAGGCGCCATAGGTGTTTGGATGGTTCCGAATTGAAAATCAGTCCAATCGAGAATAAAAGCTGCAGGTCTGTTATTTATTTGCAGAACCGGTGTCAAAGCAGCTACCAGCTCATCAAAATCTTTTAAAGGGGGCAGTTCATACACATTTTCATGGTCTTCAAAATCAATGTCATAACTCTCACCTGAGTTTTCTTCTTCGATCTGTTCTGAATGTACATTAAACCAGTCGGCAAAAATCTGTTCTTCATACGATTCCTGGAATTTCAACCCTACATTTTGATTCCAGAGTCCAACTACATCGAAACCATTGGTTTTCAGAACAGATTGTAGATAGTGTGACAGGAGGAAGTATGATTTAGATTTTTTATCAAAGTATTCATCCCTTGTGTTTCCATACAGGATGACCCCTTTTCTAATCCTTGACTCTCTTAAAAGGCTTTCAAACTGGAAATCCACTCACATCCCCTTCTTCCTGTAGTTCTGCTGTCCCATATTTCCCGGAAAATCCTTCACACCTTTTTTTATCTTGTCGGGATTATGCCACACATAATGCTCGATTGAGGACTTGATATCTCCTTCAGTATCCAATTTTTCAATTATTGCTTCAATTTCCTGCTTGCAGCTTGTTCCCGCATACCCATCCAGATCGAATTCAATTTCTCCTTCACAATATACTTGAAGTAGGACCTTCTTTCCGGAGGGCATTTTCCCGTGGATATGGACGGCATGATCTTTTAAAACAGGTTTGGAAATTACGAACCCTTTTTTTTTCAGGGCCATAAGCAGTCTCTTGACAATTTCTTTCCGAATTTCTTCCTGTTCGTCTGCTTTTAATATCGAATCAGCTTCAATTTGTGTATCCTTTACAAGCCTTTTAAGTTCTTCAGAGGTTGTCGCTATATCCCGAAACTTAAGGAGCTTGCCTTTCAGGACTTCCAGTTTCCTTTTTGATTCTGCGGAATTCACTGAGAAAGATTCAATAATGTCTATTGTTTCGTCCAATAAATCATAACTCGCCTTTTTTTCCTGCGCCCACTCCCTTTCAGTCGCAATTACAGAATTTATTGAAGAATTCAGCTCAGTCCCTATAGCCTGAATAATTGATAATGCCTGGTCAGGATCGTCCTTAATAATATTTTCTGATTCTTCCAGATGATCTTCAATGTTCAGAGCTTCGTCTTTTAGTAAAAATGAATACTTCGGGTTACTATAGTACTTTTCAAGTTTTGCTTTCAGAATATCTCTTAATTTATGGCACTGTTCTCTTACCCGATTTTTTCGGAGCTCTTCTTTTCTTCTGGCAATCATCTCGGCTTTAAGCCTTCCACACATGCTCATTTTTACTCACCGGTTAGTTGTGTGAATCTTTGGAATCAGACTTGTCAAATAAAGCTTCTCATTTTCTTTGGGTGGAGAGTTTTTTGTAAATTAACACAGATACGTCTGGATTTATACCGTAAAAATCTTTATCACCTGTGAGCACAATAGCATTTTCTTTCTGGCCGTCTCTAGCTATTATTTTATCAGCTCTACCTTTTTCAATCAGTTCATCGTAGGAAGCTTCCTTTCCTCTTATTTTGTATGTTATTTTGCCTTGGTCATTAGCTTCCCGTATTTTTTTAATTTCTTCTAGTGCTATTTTATGTAAAATTCTTTTTTTGTTATCATATTTCCAGTGGTTTACTTCATCAGATACAGTTTCAGGAATTATGATTGTTTTGCCAGTAAAGAAATCTGTATCTGATAGATTTGAAAACAGACAGTCTACTAAAATATTAGTATCAAACACAAATTTATCGGATTCAAGTTCTATCCTTTGTTTACAGTATCCACACGAAAGAATCGGTTTTGAAGATTCAATATCTATGTATCCGAGTGATACTTTATTGCAGGATGGACAGGATAATAGTTTAGATTGAGAAGTTTGATCACTTTCTTCGTTTATCCGCTCTTCCGGGGATGTCTCACTTCCTGATGTTTCTCTCTTTTCTTTCCTCAAACTATTTTTGGATGCTTTCTTCTTACTTTTATTTTTTATGTTTTTTATTTCTTCGCCCAAGCCCAATTCCTTTAACTCTTTTTCAATTATGGAAATTATTGACATATCTTCTTCTATGTAAGGATAGACTACATCCCATATCTCATCTTTTGTCTGCTCTAAAATCTCCTTTTCGGTTCTTTTCTCAATCTTTTTCCTTGTATTTGATAATAAAGCAAGCCAAATCTTTAAATCTTCAAAGTTTTCACTTCCTCGTAAAATACTCTCTTGCTCGCCTATAATTTTTCCGAGATAGTCTTCATTAATTATTTTGGTTATTTTGCTTAATTCAGAAAGGTTGGTTATTAAGATATTTACTTTGTTTTTAGAATCTATTTTTTCGGTAGATTCAGGTAGATAAACCGTAATTATACTATCCAGATCAAAACCTGGGAGAAGTTCTTTGCATTTCTGGCTTAGTTTCTTTACTTTCTTGTGTAGATCTGCATCAAGCAGGTCAAAGCCAATAGCATCAAAAGATTTGAAAATTACAGGATAGAGTTTATCTTCTGCTACAGCGAGACCTTTTCTTGAAAGGTTGAAATATATATCAAGAAGCTTATCAGGTTGAATACTGGCTTTTTCTGGAGATAGGAATGAATTAATTTTATCTATGCAAGTACTTTCAATCTTACTGTGCTTGTATAAGTCCACAACCTTGAGTAATTTCTCGATGTCCACTTCACTTGTGGGGTTAGGGAGTAAATTGATTTGCTCCAGTATCAGTTTATTAGACCTTTCAATAAGCTTTTCAGTTTCAAGACAAAGTTCCGAATCCTTTGCTTCTCCAAACTGTTCTATGTGGTCTTTCAGTAACATTAACATGTTGTACTTTTCTGTTCTCTTTTCCAGAAATGATGAAATACTTTCCCAAGAAGTATCTCCTGCTTCGACAAAATCTTTTTCAAATAATTGATTTAACCGACTAAAGTAAGCTTTTTTACATTGGATAATTGTATTTACATCAAACTCTACTAAATCAGCGAGAAGCAGATTTCCTATTATTTTATCGTATATTTTAAACTCTGTTCCTGAGTTCTGAGAAAACGATTCAATTTTACTTTTCAATCCAGAAATCGAATCTAATGCTTTTTTAGAAGTTTTGCGGTCCATGACAGCTTCAAGGGGATAATTTTCAATTACATCATAGAAATTGGCTTCTGTTTGTTCAAGATAATACTTGGCAAGCTTCTCATTAAATTTCTCATCACTTTTTTCCAGAACAGATATCAACAGTTCTTTTCCTTTGTCATGATGACTATTTTCTTGGACTACGTAAAAAGGGACTTCACAACCTTCTGCTTCTATGATATTAAGTGAGGACTGGATATTTTCAGAGACGAAAGATCCCTCTAGAATAAGATCACTGTCAACATCAGTAACAGGTACCACCAATTCTATAGCTTTTGGTATGATATCTTCGTTCGATTTTTCGATTGTAAAAGAGTCAGATTCTTTTTTCAGGTAGATTAAGATCGAAGGTTTATTCACATTCCCTTCAACAGTATCAAAAAGTTTAGAATCATTTGTAATCAACCATTTTGGCTCGGACTTCATGATATAATCAACCATTTTTGAAGGTTCATCAGGCAAAAAAAGTTTTGCACCTTGGGGGATTCTATGTGGTTGGACTTTTTGAAGGGAGGTGTATCCCTCAATAGCTTCAAAAAATTCTTTAAAGTGATGTTTAATTTTCCCTGTTTGCAGTAAGTTGTGCTTCAATGCCTTACTCAAAAGTTTTCTGTACTCGTCTCCAAATGGTTGTTCCGTAGCCCATGCTTCAATTCCCTCTGCATTTAGAAATAATCTTGCTTTCAAGGGAACTACTATTTCATCAGCACCCAGAATTTCATTTTCCAGTATCTGTTCATTATTTCCAATTCTTTTCGTCGCCTTTGCATGCTGGTTGATCACTTCTTCAGGTATATAGTCAGGCACACAAGCGGAAAATTGGAATTCATCGGAAATAGGTACTGTCTCAATAATTGAGTTGTCAGTTATGTTGCTTCCAATAAACCATTCCGCACTTTCTTTTTCATAGAATATTGGAATTTCAATTTCTCTGGGATCACTCAGCATTTTTCCTTTCTTGTAAAGAGCCCTACCAACATCGGTTACCTCATATTCATGTCTTCCGATCTCATTAATTATTCCAAGAGTTGAAAGTTGTCTTGCTGCATGATACAGGAATTCCACCCTCTCAATGCCAAACTCTTGTGCGATTTCTTTCATAGAAGGCTTTGGTTTATCCAGTTCAACCAGAGGGGCGATAACAGCCCATTCAAGCAAATGGATATTTCTGGATTTTATCACATTTGAAGAAGTTGTGAGCTTTAGAACTTTTATGTCACTCTCTATTTCCTTTATTAAAAAGCGGAATTGTTTTTCTTCCCTTTTTGATTCGTTCATACGATATCATACCCCTTTATTAAACAGTTCCCACTGATCCCCGATTCTGCCGCTTTGATTATTTCATAGTACGACTGCCTTCTGGAAACCTCTCCATCATCAAAATGGATTTCAACATCTACCCCCTCTAATGTCTTTTTAGATCCCACGATTATAAGCAAGCACTGGGCTCTGGAAAAAGCAACGTTAATTCTTCTAAACTCCTTTACGAAAGGTGTGGGGTCATTTTTGTATGGGGAAGACACCAAGCTTACGATAACGATCGGCCTTTCCATTCCTTGAAAACGGTCAACAGTTCCTATACGGTACCTTATATTGTTGAGGGGTTTCGAATTTTTTGGTTTGTCTACCATTGTGCGAAGTTTTCGTATTTGGCCAGCATAAAAAGAGATAATTGCAACATCCTGGGGTGGAGCATCATTTCCATTTATAGCCTCAAATTGTTTGTTAAGGGAGAGAAGAATTTTTTCAATCACCTGAATTTCAAATTCATTATACCTCGACCTATATTTTCCATATTCTCTACCTTCAAAGTTTCTACGTTTTTCTCCTCTTATTAAAATTTCACTTGTATCTACCCATATAACATGCGAGTTCTTCGGGCTTAATTCGCCTTCCTTTCCTGCCAAAACATAATCATTTTTCCTACTTTCTTCAGGATTCGGAATTCCACATTCCAGCTTATATCCAGGTGGATAAAACTGGTTAATAGCATTCATTATTGCGGGATGCATTCTATATTGTATAATTAGACGTGACTTTAGTTCTGGTTCTGCTGCTTCAAACATTTCACGGAAATATGATGTTGTTACTAAATTCTCAAACTTTCTTAATTTTTGCTTGATAGATTCCTTGTCTTCAACTTCGTCTATAGGAAGTTCTTCCTGATCCAGCCTGAAAGTAGGCGGTAACTGCTGATGGTCTCCCACAAGTACAATCTGCTTTCCTAGAAGCATTGGCATCAGCAACTCTGAAGGAGTAGCTTTGGACACTTCATCAATTATGATAAGATCAAACTCTCTCCCCTGCTTTCCCCAGAAACGATATTTTCCTGTTTCAGTACATGTTGCCCCCACAACATTTGCAAAGTCGATATAAATGTCCACAATGTCCCTGTAATCTTCTTTCGAAGAATTTTCAATTCTCTTGGACCACTCTTTCTGTAATTTCAGCCATCTTTTAGATTTTTTTAGCTGTGGTTCGGAAGATTCTTTTAATTCTGAGAAATCGAGCTTTAAAGCTTCTAAGGTGTCAATGTTGAGTGTCGCTGGATCAAAAATTTCACATTCAGGTTTTATTTCACCGTATCTGGAAGCCCTAATTTTTGATATCGTTTTTAGATTGGATGAGATTCTTTTATCAAGACTTTCGATTTCGTTTTCTTTATCCCCAATGAAGTATTCGATATCTCCCACTTTAGTTCTGATGGATGCCAATTCAGCTTCTAAAATCTCAACAGAATTTTTAAGTTCTTTCTTTTTATACTTGTAGTCCTCTCCCAACTTCCCAACTTTGTCTATTATGCTAGCAGGTAGTTTAAGAGGGTCACTATCTATGTTATCAAATAAGTATAGCAATTTTGTTATAATGGGTTCGAATTCTTCATCTGGAGATAATGAGGACTTGAGCTTATCAACTAAAATTTTTGAATCATCTGAGCCAGTTAGAACAAATAGAGAAGATAATTTACTTAATTCTATTCTTAATGAGGAAATGTTTTTTTTCCAATTCTCACTCAGTTTATTTCTATTGTTCTGTTTTCTAAGTTCTTTTATAATTATATTACATTCGCATATTTTTTCAGATAGTTGCTTGGATTGAACTTTGTCAGTAGTTTCACTCATTTGTGATATAAGCTCATACTTTATCTTCTCTTGATTGCGTATCTCATCATCATCCTTTAATCGGCTTAGTTGTGATATAAGTTCTTTCAAAGAATGGAAATTATGCTTAATTTCAGGCAGATATTTACCAGTGTTATTTAGATATGCTAAAATTTCTCCAAGTTCCAATAGATTGTAGTTCGGTGTAAAGTCAACATTTGAACTTGTAAAAATCAACTCTATCTTTTTATTTACAATCTCGATTGTTTCTGGGCATATTTCTGCAAATTTGCAAAAATCTTCTTTTTCAAGATATGTTTTTTGATGTTGTACTTGACTAAGAGTATCTAATACACAGGACATCGAGCTTATCTGCCCCTCATAATTTGATTTTTCAGTTGTTCTAGTTGTTATCTCACTCGAGAAGGATCTCATTTCTTTCTTTTTTATTATAATTTCTTCATTTTGAGCTTTTTTTAGATTTTTTAATTCTTCGATCTCTTCCAGAGCGTTTCTGTAACTTTCAAAATCATCTATTGATTTTTCTTGCCCTTCTATGACCTTATCAACATTTCTTTGTACACTTGTAAACCATCTTTTTACGACGTTTTCTTCAACAAAATCTTGTCCCTCTTCGGTGGTATGTCTACCTATCCTTATTGGCATAATGTTGGTTTTGTTAGCCAACCTTGAAAGTGCATTGTCAACTGCAAGGTTCGATTGGGATGTTAGTAACACTTTGCCGCCCCTTAATGCCGTTTGGTGACAAAGTTCAGCAATCACTGTTGTCTTTCCAGTTCCGGGGGGTCCTTGTATTAGGCTAATATCTGGTGCATTTAGGGATTTTTGAAGAGCTTCCAGTTGTTTCTCATTCAAGGCATTTTCAACGAGTGTCTCTCTCTCTACGATTTCGTTTCTGGTGGGGTCCTTAGCTTCTTTTATATCAAATACAAAATCTTCAAGCCTAGGATTTACAGCATTTCCTTCTTTTAAACGATCTATCGCTTTTTCCTGAAGTTTGAGCGGTAATTCATCAGCAAAGACAGAATTTACGAGTAGACCTGATCTGGGTAGTGGATCCAATGGGTCTTTGGATACCGTTGGGTCTTTTGATATTTTATCATCATCATAATCTTTTATAATTTCTTCAGTATCATACACATATTTGTCATCCAGTTCTATTTCAAGCTCTATCCATTCATCTTCTGCTTTCTTCTCTTTATTCCCCTTATCCCAGTTTTTTTGAGCCACAGACCCAGTTGCGGTCCTATCAAATTTGTCTGATGCAATATACTTTCTTATGTTTACACCCTTTGCAATGGTGCCTATAAGTTCCGAGTCAGCAGTTTCCTCATTTGGTTTCCATTCTTTATCATTAGGCACTCTTTCGTCTAAGAGTGAAACCACATCTTCAGGGTAAAAGAATTGGTAGGCATTTTTTGAGTGATTTTTTGTGGAAATCTGAATCTTTGCCATCAATGGACTAATTCTTTCAAGATCTCTGTATGTTATCCATGCCTGTTTATTTTTGATGGCTGCTAGGTATGTAGAAATGTATTCATTCCATTCATTCAACCTTTCTTCCAACTCTCTTCTTCGTCTCGGAAGAGCCAGCAACCATTCAAAATCTGTAGATTTCATATAGGTTTCATCAGGTAACCTCGCATTTTCATCTTCAATTACGAGTACCTGTCCTGAAAGCATACCTTCTGATAAATAAGGTCTTTTTGAAACCCTTTGCAAAAAAATTCTATCAACACTAAGTCGACCCTGCTTCCTAAAACAATTGAAAATAATGCTGTGGTTGTTAAAAACAAAGTCTCCGTAGTAAGGTGCGGAGGGATCAAGTCTCAAACGCCATTTTCCTTTTTTTTCACTGTCAAAGTCTTTAAATGTAATATTCTCTACAAGAAAACGAACACGTGAAGTTTGAAGGCGTCTAACCTTTTCAAGCAAAAAATTCTTTAATTTTTCGACATCAGGTCTTTTATTTTTTTCGACACTTAAGCCCATAGCCCTATATGTTTCAATGTCCGTATTGGAACATTTGACGTTTTCATTTATGACGAGAGGGATTACGGAAGCTCTCCTCTCTATCAAATCATCATAATCTAAATAACTATCACCAAAGTCGATTAAACATTCCCCTGCCATTATACCCCAAGATCCATTTTTTGGATAATAACTCTTATAATTATTTATCTAAACAATGGGGTTTTTATTAATAAGTTTTTTGACAGGTAGTGATGAATTTATTTTTGTAATTATATTTAATTATTAATTTCAGTATCTTTTTAATTATTGCACGAATCCTTTCTTTTTAGTATATTTCTAATACATAATTCCCAGTGATTTTCTTAAAATACCCCTTTACACTCTATTAATGTCACTTCTCAAGGTGGCACATGTTACGTCATTCATAGTTACTATTTCCTTGATGGTAATTTCCTTGGACAATGGACTAATGAAAATTTATATCCCACATATCCCATACTCACAGAATAATGCCCTCACTATTAACCCCGCTGGAGATGCCCTCAATAGACGGTATCAGAATGCCCCGGAACCTCTACGTCGTGCTCAAGGAGCCTTCGCTTCTCGCTGGCATGTCCTACCCGGGAGTGTTTACTCCCTGGGCAAATATGGGGGCTGCGGGCTTTTCCGGGGTTGTCTGCCTCTGCGACTCGGAGGTTTCTTATAACCCATATCCTCTCAAGGTGCTGTTTTCTGCGGAGATGGAAGACCTGCACTATGGGAATTCACCGCAGGACCCTGCAACCGAGGAGGGGCTTGCCAGGCAGGCAGCGGCTCTTGTGAGAAGAAAAATAGATGCAGGAGAGGGAGTCGTTGTCCACTGTATGGGGGGTATAGGCAGGACCGGGACGGTCATAGGATGTGTGCTCAGGGATCTTGGTTTTTCTGCGGATGAGGTGGTGAGCTACCTGGACAGGATAAATAAGTCAAGAGGGTTGAGAGGGTGGCCGGAGACGGAGTGGCAGGCGGAGATGGTGCGGAAGTATTAACAGTGGACGGTTTTTGAAATTTGTCCATTGAATTTTAATTAAGATGGCTATTGATGTTGTTTTGTCCCGGCTGAATTATTACGATTAATGTCTCCTTTTACGGATACTTGCCCCACAGTATCCAGCTATAGATGGCTGTTAATCCCGTGACATAAACCCCGAGAGCATAAAACCACCTTCCGTTAAACTTGGGCGTTCGGACCGGTGCTAAATTAAAGACAGCCATAAACATAAATATTGTATATATAATGACTGAAAAAATTGTATGGCTGAATAAACCGTTAAACAGAAAGACAAAAGCAAGAATAATGACATTGTTGTCAAGTGCCAATCCCATGTATGTCGAATCATCGACCAGGCCGAAAACATTGAAATAACTCAAGCGTATCGCACTGGCAGCGACAATCACGAATGCTCCAGGTAAGAACCATGGACTGAATTCTCCATAACTCAAGAGAAATACAGCGGGGCAAATTCCAAAACTTACAATATCTATCAATGAGTCAAGCTGTCCCCCAACAGCTCGATATTCATCAGTTCGCCCCTTCATCCGGCGGGCAATGATTCCGTCCCCCCAGTCAAAAAAAACAGCCCAAACCATTCCAATTATCGCAACCGGAAAATTGCCTAATATAGCATAGTATATACTAAGGACCGCACATAACAGCCCTGCAAGCGAACAGATATTTGGAAGATCTCGGGCGAAAGTAAGCATTCCTGTCTTATGCGATTGTTGATGTTGCGAATCTTTCATCTGGATACTTCCGTTTTATTCAAGTCAATGATATCTTCCAATGCTTCAACTAATTTGCAATTTTCGGTTTCAGTACGGCTGGCAATACGAATATAACGATTGGATTCAGGTAGAGTTTTGTCCTGGCAGTGTTTTATGTACATGTTATGCTCAATAAACAAACTCCGCGTGACTTCAGGGCCACTTTGTGCATAATCCGGGAGGCGGCAGAAAATAAAGTTTGCATCAGGTTTGTAAACAGTCATTCCTGGGATAGCACACAGGTTTTTATATAAATTGTCCCTGTCGGTCCGTACCTGTTTACAGCTTTCTACAAACTCCTGTCTGTAATCGGGCAAAATCCGTAGAAACTCTTCGGCAAATCCGTTAATATTCCAGATATGTACGCCTTTCCTTACAGCTTCAGCAAATGCTGAATTTGCAGTTAGCATATATCCGATCCTGAGACCGCAGATACCATAGGCTTTACTCATGCTTTTAAGGATTGCCACATTCGGGTAACGTTCTATTTCATGTTCCAGGCTGGTTTGATCCGGGTTATGTACAAAATCCATGAAGGATTCATCGACGATCAGCATGCAATCATGATTTGCAAGTTTTTGTGCAAGATTTATTAGATCGGACTTTGGAACCAGCATAGATGTTGGATTATTAGGTGTTACCACAACAGCAACATCTGCTTTAACCTTGATCGCTTCAGCAGCAAACTTATCTACATCCAATTGAAAAGATGGATATTCAAGGGGGAATTCAACTACCCGGCCTGCCGGTGCTGCATTCGCATATTCATTAAAAGAGGGCACTGGAACAATTAACTTGCTGGATATGTGGCCGGATATAATTTTGATAAGTTCGGCAGCGCCGTTTCCTACAACGATCCTTTCAGCAGGCTGATGGATCAAATTACCTATAAGACCGGCAAGAGCATCCTGTGCAATCGGGTAGTTAAGGACAATGTCGTGAATTTGATTTTTAAAGTTTGTAAAAACTGCCTCTGGCGGGAAATATAGATTGTAAAGATAAGCATGGTCTATGAAATTATGACGATAGTAACCACCATGCTGTCCGGAAACAAATTCGTATTTTTCAGTTTGAGTCTTATAATTATACTGCATCATGTATTTTCCTTCTTTATTTGTTTTTAGGTGGCACTTCTTTTTTTGGAGTCTTAGCCGCAAGAATTGGCTTTAATTTTAAAGAATTGGACGGAGGGAATGACCTTAAACCGGAAATTGAACGAGTAATCGTTTCCTTCTCCCTTCTTTTTGTTTGTTGAAAAAACGACTTTGATATTCCAGAGGTATGCGGCGTGATATTGTTAGGAATTATTGTTTTTGATTTGTCTGCCGAAAATAGTTTCTCAGCCTCTGCCAGATCCTTAACTGTGTCTATTTCATACCATCGCTTGCTGTCAAAAGAGACTGTTTTAAGAGAGAGACTACCATCAGCCACCATGTCCGCAAATACGGTTTCATAATAGTCGTTTACTCTGCCGGCTGAAATGTACTGGTTCAGTCTTTCTGTAATACTATGCCATGAAGAGCGCGAAAAACTGTAAATATTAACAGTCTTGTATCTGATCTCATCAAAAGGCCCGGCAATACCTTTTTGGAATTTCTTAACATCCCGGGATTTATTGACTGTGACAGTGGAACCATTCATCCACGGATGCATGTGTGCAATGGCAATTCTGTCAGGAAAACACATGTCATCCAGAAGAGATACGTCAAAAACAAGATCACTTTCAACCAGGAGAAAAGGCTCATTAATAATTTTACGGGCCATCCAGAGTGAATATATGTTATTGGTGGTCGCATAAAGGGGACTGAAAATATATTCAATTTTCATTCCGCCAGCCCGCGTTCCCAGAAAATCACGAATACATTTTTCCTGGAACCCTGTGACCACAACAAGACGTTTGAAGCCTTGCTTTTTTAAATTGATGACAAGTCGTTCAAGCATGGATACTTTATGAACTATTGTAAGACATTTTGGTGTGTCGCGTGTTAAAGGATAAAGACGACTACCCTTACCAGCTGCCAATAGTAATGCTGTAGTTATAACTCCATCATCACGATTGCAGTGGTTCACATTCATCGTGAATCCAATTGATTGTTATTCATACTATGTATATAACTGGTAGTTAGTATTTAAATTGTCCCCAGAGTTTTAAAATTTGGGATTATTTGGTCAAAAAAGAGCATATTATTCGTAATAGTTCCAATAAATAAATATGGTGGGGTATGCCTTAAATATCGGCTGACACGATAATTACACCTTCAAGTTTTTTAAATGAGTGGCATAAATTTTCATTCGAGTTATCTCCCCCACATACGGCCTTTAGATCCCAACTCCTTCCAACACTTCCCTTACCAACCCAGTGAAAATTTATATTCCACCTCCCCCCTACTTCTTTCATGACACCCTCATTCTGCGGAGATGGAATGCCTGCACTATGGGAATTCGTCGCAGGACCCTGCAACGGAGGAGGGGCTTGCCAGGCAGGCAGCGGCTATGGTGAAAAAAATAGATGCAGGAGAGGGAGTCGTTGTCCACTGCATGGGGGGCATAGGCAGGACCGGGACGGTCATAGGATGTGTGCTCAGGGACCCTGGTTTTTCCGCGGATGAGGTGCTAGCTTACCTGGACAGGATAAACAAGTCAAGAGGGTTGAGAGGGTGGCAGGAGACGGAGTGGCAGGCGGAGATGGTGCGGAAGTATTAACAGTGGACGGTTTTTGAATTTTTTGATTTTGGGTTTCAGGTTCAGGATGAGACTGTAATTTTTCCAAAATTACCGGGAGAAGAATCTGACCTTTTTCGTTTTTCTTTTGCCATAAGCACAAGGCATATCCCTATGGAGGGAAGGCCAAAAGCCGCGTATATCGCAAACATGCCAGGGACTAAACCAGAAAGAAAATCTATGTGTAAAAAGGTATCCATGAAATAAATGAATCCGCTAATGGCTGCATAAACACTGACCACTTTAATTGCTTTAACGTATTTTTTTACTGATTCTCGCTGTTCTTCGGGCACGGACAGGATGAATAGTGCAGAAGCCGGTGCTGCAAGCACAAGAAGGAGCACGAACAGTTTTTCTGAGACATCCGGGCTTAAGATCAATGTGAGAATAACAATAGGAAGTGGGAGTCCCAGAAACCATTTATCAGACTTTCTCTGGTTGAGGGCAACAAAAGAAAGTGATCCGAAAAACGAAAGTGGATATAGTAGGGCAAGAGCTGTAATTAAGCCATAATACGCCGGATCATAGCTACGGCTGCTAGCTAATGTAAATATTCCCGCCACCCAAATAAAAAAATAACAGGCAGAAGTACAAAGCAGTGCTACAATGTACGTCATCTATTAGAAAATGGTTTTGAAGATATTTATTGATATCCGTCGATCGAAATATATTAAATGTTTAATCTTCACCAAATCTCATTTTATATAAATACAAGGTCTATACTTAGTGTCCTTTATTTGCGTAAATTGGGGGGGTGAAAATAAATTACTTTTTTGCTGTTATTGTTTTACTTGTTTGCTTTTTCACCTTGTTTTACTTGTTTGCTTTTTCACCACCTTTTAAAGAGCTTCTTGCAAGTTTCTCGCAAGCAAAAGGGTGTCTTTGCCATTATGCTTGTTTCCAGGTTTTCAAGTTCGATACGGGCAATGAAGTGTTAGATACTACGGGTTCTTTTGTGGGATTGAAAGGACAATATTTTCCTTTTCGATTACCTGGACCCTTACTTAGTTACTTTTTTGAATTTTCGTTTATGTTGGCAAGGTCTATTCCGTAGGTATTATTGTCTTTTTCACCTTTGAATTTGCCCCACTGCTTGCCTATTTTCCAGAAGGTTAAGGGGGGTTTTGCCTGAAGATTCAGTTCGATCAGGAATTGAAACCTGTTTTACCCACGAGAAATGGGGAAGATCCGAAAAAAGAACAGGTCAATGTTAAATTAATTCTTAAAAAAGTTGAAGATCCAATACATAAAAAAAGAAGAGACAGTAGAATCCTTGATAGATTCCGTTCACTGTCCCTGTAACTTCTGGCCTGCCATCTGCAGGGCTCCTCCGAGGGCTTTTGCAAGCTCGCAGTTTTCGGAGCATTTTGAGGGGCAGGTGCAGTACTTTGGTCCGTTTTCCATCATCCACTGGCCGAGGAAGCCAAAGGCTTTGAGTTCTTCTGCACTGGCATTCTGTACGTAGTTGTTAATGTCTTCTAACTCCATGAATAATCACCAAACAGTGAATTGATGTATATATTTATATATTTAAGCGTCACAATTATGTACAAGCTTCAATTAGTACAGAAAAATGACCTGGTGAGGAATCTCTGGAAACTTATCAGCATTATTATCAGCATTATTATCAGCATTATTATCAGCATTATTATCAGCAATTTAAATAAGCAATATTTATCTTAGGGAATTGTTTTAGAAGTTTCCGGAAATGATCCCTGAGGAGACGGAAAAATTATGCAGACCGCGCATGAAAACCCCGATACCTATTACAGAGATGAACTACATTCAATAAAGGAAGAAGTCACGACCCTGAGGAGCGAGTTTTCCCGATTTTCGCAGCGGGCAAACCAGCAGCATATCGAAGGGATGCTGACAGAGATGAGAAAGAACTTCATGAAACCCATGGTAGACTATCTCTGTGAAGACGCAAACGAGCGGATGCACAGCCAGATGACCAGGGATTGCGGGATGCGGGAGTTCTGTGAAACGGCATTCATGGACATCTTGCAGGAAACTGCAGGGCTAGTTTGCAGGGGAAAGGTCGACTCAGAGACCGTAAAGCAGTACAGGAGCAAGATTGAAGAGCTCCGCAATGAGGCAAAAACCCCCCAGTGCAGCAAGTGCTTTTCGGAAGCGACCGGCCTCTTTGAAAAGCAGGTCAAGTTCATGCGCTCCCTCCAGATCTACGAGGACCTGGAAGACGATGGAAATAAAGGAGATATCAGCGACCTCCAGCCTGAAAAAATGGTCCCCGAAATCTGCGAACCTATCGCCAATAAACAGCGTCTCCTCATGCTAAAAGCCCTCTCCGGGGAAAGCAAGACCTTCTCTGAGCTTTCAAAACTGACTGGCCTCAGGGGTGGAAACCTCCTTTTCCACCTCCAGAAACTTCTCGACACCGGTATGATCCTGCAAAGGAGCGAACGCGGGGACTACATCATCACGCGGAAAGGGTATTCCACGTTGCAGGGGCTTTCACGGATCTATTCAGAAATCGGAGATGCCTGAAAAAGAAAACTATGGAAGGAAAGCCATAAGCTTCTTTTTCCCATTTTTTCAGCATTCCTTTATCTCATTTTCTACCATTCCTTTTTACTACTCCTTCTGTCTTGAATTTACCCCCAGGCTGAAGGGATGAATAAAAGGAATGGTTTACAAAAAGAATAGTTTTTATTCAATAGATCTCATTTTTATAATAGATATACTGTGGACAAGCACACAAGCAATAAGTCTGAAAAATCTTGCAAGGGGGATCATTATCAGCAGAAATGGGTTTCAAAACAGTTTTTCCGGAAAGAAACAGACAGGTAGTGAGATACCGGATTTTTTTGAGGCATTTGGGTCATTTGAAGAGGTAAAAACAGTTTTTGAAAACGTTCCTTCAGTTATTTTTTTGAGGAAAGCAGAGGCAGGATTTCCTGTGGATTTTGTCTCCGGAAACGTTTCGCTTTTCGGGTATGAGGCCGCGGACTTTATGGACGGAAAGCTCCTGTACTCAGACCTTGTCCATACTGAAGACCTGGAAGCCTTCGGTTTTGGCATAATAAGCAATTCCGAAAGAGGAATCAGGGACTATACCCAGAAATACCGTGTTCTAACAAAGGCCGGGAAGGTATGCTGGGTGGAGGACCGGACTCTAGTCAGGTACGGGCAGAAAGGAAGGATAAAGGATTATATAGGGTTCATCAGGGATATCACGGAAGAAAAAAAGCTGGAGGAAAAGCTGGAATATTCGGAAAAGAAGTTCAAAGCCCTTATGGAATACAGCGACGACGCAATAATAATCCATGACAGGGACGGAAAGTTCCTCGAAGCAAACGAGACAAGCTGCAAACGCCTTGGGTACAGCAGGGAAGAGCTCCTGCAGATGACGCCCTATGACCTTGATGCGAAGTACAAAAAAAGTCTCCCTAAACAGTTCAAGAGGATCTACCGGAACGGGAAGGCTACCTTTGATACCGCACACGTGCTAAAAGACGGGTCCGTCATTCCCATCAAATTGAGTACGCATATCATGGAATATGACGGAAAGACCACAGTCCTGACAGTGGCAAAGGACATGAGGGAACAGAAAAAGACGAATGAAGACCTGCTCTACGCCATGAAGGTCCAGAAGGTCCTGGAAACGGTGGTAAACAACAGCCCGGTTGTTGTATTCCTCTGCCGCCCCGAGCACAAATGGCCGGTGGAATTCATATCCGACAACATCAGCCAGTTCGGGTACAGTGTTGAAGAGTTTACGAGCGGAAAGCTGCTTTATGGCGACATCATACATCCTTCTGACTTTGAAAAAGTCAAAGACAATCTTATGAGGAACTGCTTGGAAGGGAAAAACGAGTTCATCCAGGAGTACCGTATCCTGACCAGGGACGGGCAGGTTCGCTGGGTGGATGAACGGACTTTCATCCAGGTGGATAAAAAAGGAGGCGCTTCCTACCTGCAGTGCGTTATCATGGACATCACCGAACACAAGCAGGAAAGCGATTTTCTGCGGGTCCAGTGCGACCTGGGAATTGCACTTATCACAACGGATGATTTTAAGGAAACATTTAAGCAGCTGCTTGAGCTGGCACTGCAGGTCAGTCCCATTGATTCTGGATGCTTATACATGATAGACAAAGAAACAGGAGCTCTCTCCTTGGAAACCCAGAGGGGGCTATCTCCGAGCTTTTTGAAGTTTGCTTCTCACTATGAAGGGAATTCCGTAATGGCACGGCTGGCAAGAAACGGGCAGCCCGTATACAAGCACCACTCCGAGATCTGCTCCCTGACAAACGTAAAACTCCAGCCTCACGAGACGCTGAAAGCTACTGCTTTTCTCCCGATCTCATACAAAGGGGAATTTGTGGCAGCCCTCAAGCTCATTTCCCGCACAGAAGACGAAATACCCCTAAATGTCCGAAATACCCTGGAAACCATCGCTACCGAAATTGGGGTTGCCATCGGGCGGGTAATGGAAAAAACCGAATTGAAAAAGACCTGTGACGACCTGGAAGCTCTTTTCAACGCCTTAAAAGACTTTCTCTTTATAGTCGACGTCGACGGCTGCATAGTCCACTGCAACCAGGCAGTCTCAAAAAACCTCGGATACTCTCCGGAAGAGCTCAAAGGAAAGAGCATAATCTCCCTTCACCCCCAGAATAAGGTGCTTGAAGCCGCAGGCAATTTTTCCCAACTCCTTGAAGGAAAAGAATCCTCCTGCACCATCCCATTCGTAAGCAAAAAAGGGATTGAGATTCCTGCAGAAACTCGCATTAACAGGGGAAAGTGGAAAGGAAGGGAAGTTTTTATCTCTCTTTCCCGGCTTTCGGAAGAAGCTGAAGGGGGAGAATAATCAAGATATTATGGGCCGGAAAAACGCAGAGTATATTATTAAAAATTCTCGTTTTGAAATTACTAATATTTATATTTATTTCATGCGGAACTATTACGATTTTTTAATTAAAACTCTTTGACACCTGTTTTTTTCGAAAATGCCAAAGTGGAATAACTATCTAAATATATTTTTCATTTCCCCTACTGTAAAATTCCTGCTTCAAGCCTTTAAAAAGGTTGGGAAACTGTAAGACTTGCAGGGGGATTAAATTGATGCAGCTTCTAATATATTAATAGGTGAGAGGGTTGGCATTGAGGACATAGAAAGTTCTTGTTCTCATCATAATATCTTCGCACCGTAAAATACACACCACAAAAACCCAAAAAGAGATTTAATGGCGCCTGGAATTAAAAAATCTACCCCAGCAGGATCCAAAAACATCATAGAACATGGATATAAAGGCGCCTGGAAATCAAAAATAAGCTTTAAAAACGTGTGAAAACCCCATAATCCCGGTTCCGGACTTTCCAATTTCCGGAGTCCGGGAACTTCTTAAAATGGCAGAGTAAAAAAAGCAGAGTGGTTTTATGAGTTCCAGGGAAGAAATTTTCAACGAATTAGCGGATGCTGTGGTCGGCGGAAAGCAGGACCTTGCTGTGGAGCTTGCAAATAAAGCAATCGAAGAAGGCATTGACGCCTACGAAGCGATCATGAAGGGCTGTGCTCACGGGATGAGCATTGTGAGTGACAAGTATGATAAAAGGGAGATGTTTGTCCCCCATATCATGATGTCGGCCCGGGCGATGAACTCGGCTGTGGAAGTCCTGCAGCCTCATGTGAATGTGGAAAGCGTGGAAGACCCGGGACATGTGGTCATGGGGGTGGCTTTCGGGGACATCCATGACATAGGGATCAACCTGGTAAACAGCCTGCTTGCAGCTGCCGGTTTTAACGTTCACCACCTGGGAAGGGACGTGGCCCCCGAACAGTTCATCGAGGCTGCAAAAGAGAACAATGCGGATGTGATCGGGGTATCGGCCCTCATGACCACAAGCATGCTGGGCATGAAAGACGTGGTAAAACTGGCCGGAAAAGAGGTCCCGGGCGTAAAGATTATGATTGGGGGAGGACCCGTGTCCCAGCACTTCTGCGACGATATCGGAGCGGATGCCTATGCCGAAAATGCCCCGGAAGCCATTAAAGCCGTCAAAAGGCTCGTCGCCGAAAGGAGGGCATAAAATGGACGAAATGAGTCATGGAGAACGGATCAAAAAAGCAATCGACCTGAAAGAACCTGATAGGGTCCCGGCGTTTAGCCCATGCAGCTGGGGAGTAAACCTGGCCGGGGACAACATCAACCGCGTGGGTAAACCTGAAAAGGACGTTTACTTCCCGAAATTTGTCCACAACCCGGATATCTACGCCGACGCCTGGGTTAAAGCCGTGGACCGTTTCGGCCTCGATTTTGTCCATGTCCTTGTTGGTTCCAACGTCGTTGCCCTGCCAATGGGATGCAAGGAAGCCGAACCTCCCTGGGGCATCCCGCAGGTCGTCGGAGAAGCCATCGAAAAAGTAGAGGACTGGAAAAACCTGAAATTCCCGAACATGGACACCGACGGGAAAATCCCTGTCCAGCTTTCCGCAATCAGGCTGCTCGACAGGGAACTGCATGAAAGGCGCGGAGACGACATCTTTGTTACGGGAACGGTTATGGCCCCCCTGACCCTTGCAGGTTTCCTCCTGGGCGTGGAGCCCCTGATGTTTGCAATGATCGAAAAGCCCGATGAAACAAAAGAACTCATCGAATTCTGTGCCGATGTTGGCATCGAATGCGCAAAAGCCCAGATCGACGCCGGGGCAGACCATATCTTCACCCCGGACCCGACAGCCTCGGGAGACCTGATCCCTGCGGACTTCTATGAACAGCTGGAACTCCCAGCGGCAAAAAGGCAGTCGGAAGCAATCCGCAAATACAAGGACAAATACGCCCATCACTACCACATCTGCGGAAACACCGCCGATCGCCTGGAAATCCTGGCCGAAGTGGGCATGAGTGTTATAAGCCTGGACAACCAGGTAAGCCTGAAAGAGGCAAAGGAAAGGATAGGAAGCAAAGTCTGCCTCTGCGGAAACGTAAACCCGGCTGACACCCTTTTCATGGGGACCCCCGAAAAAGTCGAAGCCGAAAGCAAAAAGTGCATCGCAGACGCAGGCCCCGGAGGCGGCTTCATCCTCTGGTCAGGCTGCGACTTCCCGCTGGACTGCCCCCTTGAAAACATCGAACGTTTCTACGAAATGCCCAAAAAATACGGGAAATACCCGCTGCAGGGCTGAAACACGGGAAAGCATTGAAAACTCAAAGAAAGCCATGATGTGTTGTGAATCCCTTCATGGCTCTTTTTTCCTATTTTTCAGAACCTCTTTAAAATCATACCCATCTGCCGGCCCTTTAAATACCCACTTGCGGTCTTAAACTTCAATTCATCCCCCACAGAAATGCATTTAACTTTCAATTCCGTATTTTTCATAGGGGGAAGTGCTATCACCGTTAGCAAAGACGAAATTATCGAAGTTCTCAAAACCATCTACGGACTCGAGATTCCTATCAACATAGTGGACCTCGGGCTTGTCTACGAAGTGGACGTGGAAGGAGACAGGGTAGATATCAGGATGACACTTGCAAAAGTGGGCTGTTCGAGGTGTACGTTCATCACGGAAGAAGTCCGGAAAAATGTAGAGGCAATCGAAGGGGTGAAGCAGGCAGGGGTCGAACTTGTCTGGGACCCGTCATGGACACCCGAAAGGATCTCGGACAGGGTACCTGAAGATGTAAAAAAGCGGATTTTGACCTGAAGCAATTGAAAAGAGCTATTTGCCTTTTCTACCAGGTAATTCCTGATCAGAAGCAAAAAACCCTGTGCAAAAGCACCAAAATGGCAAACATGCAATCGCACAGGAGATTCATAGCAGGTCTTATAACTTATTACACGCTGAAGGGGTATTAAATCAGTGTCCTTTAAATGGTTATTAAAGACACTGTCAGCCTGACTTTTATTAATTTATGGGATATTTTCCGTATTTAATTGGAACTTCCATGAATGCCTTCACATTTTTTAGGGAGCAATCTATGGGAAGGTCGCATCCCGACCAGTAGATGTACCCACCACCGGGAGCTGCATCCCTTATGCACTGGCGTCCTTCTTCTTCGATCTTTTCAGGAGTACCCAGGAAAAGGGTCTCCGCAGGGTTTACGTTTCCGCAGAGGCAGACCTTGTCGCCAATTCTCTCTTTAGCCTCTTTCATACTAACTTTGTAATCCAGGCTGAGGAAGCTTGCACCTATTGAAGCCAGGTCTTCTAACCTGTCAGCCGTGTCCCCACATATATGATACATGCAAGAATACCTATCCTTATGGTCAGTAACCGCTTTACAGTACTTCTGTGCATAAGGCAGTGCAAATTCCCTGTAGAAATCCGGGGGGATCAGGTCTCCCGAGGCTGAAGGGTCGGGGCAGAAAATCTGGTCTGCGCCGGCATCAAGCTGGGCTTTTGCAAGTTCTATGGCTACGTCCGTGCAAAAATCAATAAACTCTTTCGTTTCATCCGGGCTGTCGACCATGGCAAACATCAATTTTTCAATGCCCAGAACCAGCCCTGCTATCGTAAAAGGTCCGTTTGTGAGCCCGTCTATAAAAGTATCATTTCCTCTTTTATTCAGCCCCTTCTCCACCAGCCTGATTGTATCAAGCTGCTTAGAGGCTGTAGGGTCTTTTTCAATGTCCGGAAATTCCAGGTTTTTCCAGTCTTCTACTTTATCGATTGCCGTTCTGGAAATCGCTGTCGTGCTCCAGTAAGGCTGACTTGTTTCACATCCAAGGGCAACTGCCACAGGTTGATTGGACGAATAACACCAGACAAAGTCAGCATCAAAAAGTTCAGTTGCCTTGAAATGAGCTTCAGCCTGAATCTCCGGTGTGTTGAGGAATTGGGGCATGCTGACATCTTTTTCTTTTTTGCCGATGCAGTTCAGGTTATTACCTGCCAGGTTTACTGCCCAGCTAAGTGTACAAAACGCCGGAACTCTATCTGGCTCCTTGAGGTCTATTGCTGCTCTAACCCTTTCTCCATGGCTCATCTCTTCTTTTGTACTCATACATATACCTCTAATTTTTTTACGAATTTCTGACCGTTTTATTAGCCAGTTTTACGTTATTTCAGCACACCTTCTGCAATCACATGAACTTCCGCACTCACATGCACCTGTGAAGCCGGAAACCCGGAAACCCGGGTATAGCTGCTGATCCACTCCAAAAGACCGGAATTCAGCTAATTTGTCCAGACTTTAGGACTCAGCAAATTTATTCAGACTTCAGAACTTAGCTAATGTATTCAGATTTGTTTATTGCGCACCATTGAAATTTTTCATCGGAACTCTTCAACTTCACTCTAATAAGGTGGCAGTGTCCCTAATTTTCTGTAAGTAAGGAGTCAAATTTCATAGATTTTCTAAATTCACCGTTTTTGGTCGTTTTATCATAGCTTTATCGAGAGCGAATCTGCCAGCCTGCAATTTCGGGGTTTTTGACCTCTCAGAAATTGTGGGACACTGTCCGGGATTCCACCCTGAGGATTCCACCCGTGAAGCTCTTCGAAGAGCTGCAAATTAAAATACCGAAAAAAATAATTTAAACGCTTTCAAACTATCAAAAACCCATCACATTCAAATACTGCGGATACTTAAAAATTAAATAATAAAAGTTAAGTCACTTCAGGCAGGTCCACGAAAATCTGGCAAAAACGATACGTTGAAAGCCAGGATACGAAAAATCAAGGATGAGGTAGTTTAGTAAATTATAAATATGAGGCATATCTTTCAAAAAAAATAAATAATACAACTTTGCAAAATCGTTACAAAAAGAGGTTAAAAAGAGATTAATATTTCATTAATAATAATTTGGTTTTTTTCTTCATATTATAAAACCCTGCTTATCAAACAAAGCCCGGAAAAGAGATTTTGCACACCCGAACCTTCTCAGGGCTGCACCTGCGCTGTGATAGGGCTATCATGCTCCGTAATTTTGAACTCCCTGCCATAAAAATGAGCCTCGTTGTCCGGAGTAGCTCCAAAAATAAGTACTGAAGGATTACAAATCAAATCCCGATTTGCTCACCTGCGGTCAAGAGTTTCCCGGGAAAGGCATATTATAGCCTCAAGGCCATTCCACTCTCCTTTAACGGACCTTGTCTCAACAGGAACTGCTATTCCATTTTTATCGAGAAACGGAATATCACTAAAAGACTTTTTTCCAGCCGCAGTGTCAGAAAAGGTCCTGGCTGCCTCCAGCATTTGAGAACGGGCACAGAGTTCAAGGATATTCATACCCGGAAGCTCTTCCTTTGAATAAGCCAGGCGTTTAATAAATGCCTGGTTGCAGTGGACAATACATCCATCCGGGCTGAGTATAAATAGAAAATCTTCCAGTACATCAAACAGATTTTGAAAGTCGTTACTTTTCTTATTAAATTCTGCTTCACCCGTTGCACGTTCAATAACTACCCCCACCTGAGAAGCAATAGTTTCAAGCGAACTGCGAGAAGCTTCCGGAATGTCATTCTTGCTGTGCGATATAAGTTTGAGTGCAGCTATAATTTTTCCCCCGTACTTCAGAGGCATGAGGGCTGTAGCACGCAATTTTTCATCCTGGGGAAATTTAACAGCCGTCATGGAACTGATTTCCGGATGGGTCTTATACACGGGTTTTCCTAACATGAGCAAACGGACAAAGACAGAATTCTCATTGTAGTGGGAATCCTTTTCAACGTATTGAGGAGACAACCCCTTATAGGCCACAAGATCCAGGTCCCCTGTGGATTTATCGAACACATAAAGGCAACCGGAA
This sequence comes from Methanobacteriota archaeon, assembly GCA_016841265.1. GTDB lineage: Archaea > Halobacteriota > Methanosarcinia > Methanosarcinales > Methanosarcinaceae > MTP4. The sequence continues at coordinate 28,491 of JAENZL010000007.1, forward strand.
TCGAAAGGGCTTATGTGGAGAGACAATTCAAGTACCTGTTTATACGTATCCTGTAAATTATTGTTGAAAGCAAGGACATTTCCAAGGTCGCACTGAATTTGCAAGAACTTACTGCTCTTTTTATTCTCCGTTATGTCAACGATAATACCCTGAATGGAAGTGAGCTTGTTGTCTTCATCATACTCGACAAAGGTCCTTTCTTCAACCCAGCGAACTTCGCCGGAATTCGTCAAGATCCTGTACTCCTGAATGTAATTTTTCAAACCGGCTTCCAGACTCTCAGTATACTTATTCCTTACTTTCAGGATGTCAGAGGGGTGAATTATGTCACCGTACAAAAGTTCTCCTGATGTGAAATCCTCGGCTGAATACCCAAACTGATTAATATTTTCGGATACGAATTTTACAGGCCAGTTGTGTTCGGCCCTCCAGAAAAAAATGACTACCGGACTATTATTTATAACGTTCTCAATCATTATTTTCATTTCATGAGAACGTCTCATTTCTTCCGCATATTTTTGAAGCGCCTCCTCAGCTTTTTTGCGCTCAGTAACATCATTAATAAATGCGAAAAGATATTCTTCACCCTCAAATTCGATATAGTTCAACGTCGTCTCAGCAGGAAATACACTACCGTCTTTTTTGCGGTAATAGCCTTCAAAAACGATTAATTTTTCTTTTTTGTGACTTTTCCAGGCTTTTTTCCAATCTTCATCCCAGCCATCTTTAGAAAATTGAGTTTCAACATCGTAGACCATCAATGTAAGTAGCTCTTTCCGGGAATAACCGTAATATCTACTGGCTGCTTTGTTGACGTAGATAAAACGACCTTCAGAATTAATCCAGAAAATAGGCTCTATACTGTTTTCAATTGAATGTTGTACAAGAGGGTAAATTTTTTTCATTCCATTCTGGTCGGTGACACTAAGGTTTAGATTGTCGGAATCCATTTTTGTCCCCCTAAGTCAGATTGATGGACCTGGTGAAAGTATCCACTGTTATTAATATATTAATCATTTCTATATATTACTATTGACCTATATTCCATCAAGTAAGTTCTATTAATCTCAAGTAATACTATTTTTAAAAATTTATTACTAAAAAGAGAATGAACTATCTTTAATCCATACTATTAATCCAAAAAAAGAACCAGAAGAATGAGAAGAAGAATATCTCAAAAAGCCAAAAAAGAATTTACTCTGATAGTTTACAAAAAAAGATAAGCCAAAAAATGGCAAAAATATTAAGTCCTGATAGGTCTCTTGTGCCCTATCAGGAGGATTTAGCAGGATAGTGAAACAAAAATTTCCGGTAACTGCTATTAGAGAAGATTTGTTGCCAATAAGTTTTTATATCACGATTATTTTGACCTGCCAGAATGGCGTTCAATAAAGCCCAAAAAATTAGCTTTAATCTTTTTGTATCTCCAGAGTAACATTGCAATAAATGTTCCAACCTAAACCCTCATATTTATAGTTTATCAATCTGGCCAGTCACAAATTTTTTCATATCACTTCGCATAATGCTATTTTTCCATACTTAGAGATAATATAAAATAACTGGATTATTATATTTTGTATGTAACCTGATAAGTGAACACCGTCCAGCTCTATATAAAAGCTATGAAAAATCACGGCTTAGGATGGTTTAAATGTCGTAAAAACAGCTTTTGCAATGAGAACGTTGCACCATAGTTCTCACCACACTATCTGCACCACAAAATATGAAACCCTGGTAAAAAACGCGAAAAGAAGTATGCTAACAGACGAAGCATGCGAACAGACGAAGCATGCAAGCAAACAGGAAAATCGATAGACTCAAACAAACTCAAAACCCGTTCCCTGCATTTTTCTTGAAGCACGGGACCCGGGAAAAAGTTTCTTAAAAAAGCAGAGTGGTAATATGACTTCTAAAGAGAAAATTTTTGAAAGCCTGACAGAAGCTGTGGTCAGCGGCAAGCAGGACCTTTGTGTGGAACTTGCAAACAAAGTGATCGAAGAAAAGGTGGATGCCTACGAAGCGATCATGAAAGGCTGTGCTCATGGAATGAGCATCGTGAGTGAAAAATATGATAAGAGGGAAATGTTTGTCCCTCACATTATGATTGCAGCCCGGGCCATGAACTCGGCAGTGGAAATCCTTCAGCCCCATGTGAATGTGGAAGCAGCGGAGAAACCCGGGGATGTGATCACAGGCGTGGTATTCGGGGACGTCCATGACATCGGGATCAACCTGGTAGTCAGCTTACTGGGAGCCGCAGGTTTCACGGTCCATCACCTGGGAAAGGATATTCCCCCTGAAAAGTTTATCGAGGCCGCAAAAGAGTACAATACCGATGTTATAGGGCTTTCCGCCCTCATGACCACAAGCATGATGGGAATGAAAGATGTGATCAAACTTGCAAGGGAGGAAGTCCAGGGAACCAAAATCATGATCGGAGGTGGCCCCGTATCCCAGCGCTACTGTGATGAAATAGGCGCGGATGCATACGCCGAAAATGCCCCGGAAGCTATCAAGGCTGTCAAAGAGCTCGTAGCAGCAAAGAAAGCTAACTGATAAGCAAAAAGAGAAGCATCGAGCTACATAGCTAAAAAAATGTACATGAAGGATTGCAATGAACAGTAAAGAACGTTTTCTTGCTGCCCTTAATAAGGAAGAAGTGGACAGGGTCTCTGTAGCCTGTCCTCTTCAAACCGCAACTGTTGAGATGATGGAGGAATACGGGACAGCCTGGCCCGAAGCACATTCCAGTGCACAGAATATGGCAAAACTGGCTCTTGCTGCCAACCGGTTAGGAGGAATTGAAAGCGTAAGGGTTCCCTTCGATCTCTGTGTCGAAGCCGAAGCCCTGGGTTCTGCCATACACGGAGGAAATTCCGATTCCCAGCCTTCTATCAAAGACCCGGTTCTCAGCGATCCTGAGAAATTCTACTCTTTGGAAGTCCCGAATCCCTCCGAAGCCGGAAGGATGCCCGTGGTGCTCGAAGCAATAAAGCTCGTGAAAGAGGAGGACCCCACCCTCCCGATCATAGCAGGGATCACCGGACCCTTTACGCTCGCCGGGCAAATAAGGGGGGTCGAAGCCCTGTTGATGGACATGTTCGACAACCCGAGCTTCTTTAAGGCCCTGCTTTCTTTCACAACCGAAGTACTGGTCAGTTACGGGCGTGCCCTTGAAAAAGCCGGAGCTGATGCGGTCGTTGTCATAGATCCTTCAGCAGGCAGTGAGCTTCTGGGGAGTGACTTCTACCAGGAGGCGGCTTATCCTCCCTGTTCCAAACTTGTCCACAGCCTGGAAAAACCGGCCATCCTCCATATCTGTGGGGACTCAACCCCCCTTCTGGAGATGATGGCAGACACAGGAGTTGCAGGTGTCAGTCTTGACCACCTGGTGGACATCCGGAAAGCAAAAGAACTCGTAGGGGATAGGGTTGCAATCATAGGCAACATTAACCCTCCGGATACCCTCTTCCTGGGAAGTCCGGAAGACGTCAGGGCCGAGTCTCTCGAATGCATTGCCAGGGGAGTGGATATCCTTGCCCCGGGTTGCGGGATTCCCCCCGGAACAAAGCTCGAGAATATAAGGGCTATGGCCGAGGCGGCAAATGCTGCTGTAAAAGAATGACGAAAAAGGAGGAAAAAAGAAGAAGGGGAAGCTTAGTACAATAAAAAAGCAATGAAGCTAGGGCTTCATTGCACTTTTTTCATCCGGATAGCTGGGCGCTTTTTACCTCCATAACTTTTAAATCTCAAATTTCCATTTTTTTAGCAGAAATGTATTTAACTTTCAACTGTGTATTTTTATAAAAGGGGGAGTGTACCATCGTCAGCAAAGACGAAGTCATCGAAGTTCTCAAAACCGTCTACGACCCTGAGATCCCGATCAATATTGTCGACCTCGGGCTTGTCTATGGAGTTGAGGTAAAAGGGGATCATGTCCATATTGAAATGACCCTGACCATGCCAGGTTGCCCGATGGGGGAAGTTATAGTCGAGAACGTAAAACGGAAGGTCGGGGCAATAGAAGGCATAAAGGAAGCAAAAGTCAAATTGGTCTGGGACCCACCCTGGACGCCTGCCAGGATCTCGGAAGATGCGATGGGAAAGATGGCGAAATGATCCGTGGGAAACGGAAGAATGCTTGAAAATAAAAAGGCTTGAAAAGAAGGGCAATGAAATAGAATAGGGTATGAAATCAAGGGGGTAATGATATGGGAAACCAGGGTCTTACGGACCTGCCAATGAAAATCAAACTGCCTGAACAGGGAGCTGCGGGCAGGAGCTCGTTTGAAGAAATTCTTGCAAAGCGGAGATCCATACGCTCATACTCGGAAAAGGCACTTTCCGAATCGGACGTGGCCCGCTTTCTCTGGGCTGCCCAGGGGATCAGTTCGAAAGAGGGGTTCAGGACAGCCCCGTCAGCCGGGGCTCTCTACCCGCTGGAACTGCACCTGGTTGCCGGAAACGTGGCGGGGATCGAGCCGGGAGTTTACCGGTACATCTCGGAAGAGCATTCCCTGATCGAGGACGTTTCGGGAGACCTGAGAGCAAAGCTGGCCGAAGCTGCCCTTTCCCAGCTCATGATCAGGAACGCTCCTGCAAGCCTGGTGATTTCCGCGGTGTACCCGCGCATAACCAGCACATATATGAAAAGGGGTGTCCGTTACGCGGTCATGGAAGCCGGGCACGTAGCCGAAAATATCTACCTGCTGGCGACGGAACTCGGGATCGGGACCTGTGCCATCGGGGCATTTGAGGACGAGGAAGTAAGAAAAGCGCTCAAGCTCCCGGCAAACGAAGACCCGCTTTATATAATGCCGCTTGGCTACTTATAAACGAAAAAAATGGGTCAGCCTGCAGTATTCAGCTGACGCTTTGAGCAAGAAAAAAAGAAGGAAGAAAACAATACAAAAACCAAAAGAATTCTAATAATCAAGAACGCAAACAAAATAGAGACAAATCCAATCTATAAATATTCATTCAAAAATTTCTTATTTCTTGTTGGAAAGGGCCGCCAGGCAAGCTGGCGGAGGCTTTTTCAATTATCGGATTTAAAACGGTTTCCAGGGCTTTTCAGGGCCAGTGAAATCGATATAAACCCTTCTCCAGGTTAACTTTTGTCCTTCAACAGCCTGCCTTCGGAATACCTGTAAACCAGGGGAGTTGCCGTTGCGAGCGCTACGGAAGGGATGGCCTCATCGGAAATATTTTCGATGTGCTTTATAAGTGCCCGCAAGCTATTCTGGTGGGCGCAGACTATGACGTTTTTCCCTTCATTTACGGCAGGCAGGATTTCCTTTTCGAAAAAGGGCACGGCACGGGCGGAAATGTCTTTGAGGCTTTCTCCTCCCGGGGGCCCGGTTTCAAAACTCCTGCACCAGATGAAAATCTGCTCGTCCCCGTATTTTTCCTTCATTTTCTTCTTTTTCTTCCCCTGCAAAAGTCCGTAATAGCGTTCGTTCAGGGCTTCGTTTGAATAAATAGGAATCACGTCGTCCATGAGCTTTTCAGGGAAGGAGTAACGTTCCCGGTGGAAAGCTGCTTCACCTTCTGCTCCCGCTTCATGTACCAGTATCCCGGCTTTTTTCTGTTTTGAGAGGATAAGGAAGAGGGTCTCTCTCGCCCTGATCAACCTGGAGGTGAATGCAAGGTCAAAGTCGATTCCTGCGAGATCGGAAGCACAGCTCAAGGCATCTTCGATTCCCTTTTCGGTAAGCGGGGTGTCAAGCCAGCCGGCAAACCTTTTTTCAAGGTTCAGCCTGGCTTCCCCGTGACGGACAAGCACCAGATAAGTCATTTAATCCACCGTTTATTTTCATCCCGGCTCATTTTTTCCGGCTCGTTTTTCCGGCTCGTTTTTCCGGCTCGTTTTTCCGGCTCGTTTTTCCGGCTCGTTTTTCCGGCTCATTTTTTCGATTCGGGCCTGAACTCAAGCTTCGTGTCAAATAACAATTCCCAGAGGTCTCCTTTTTTGGCCATCCGTTCTGCATCGATTGCAGCCCCCGGGCCTTTTATCTCAAATACGACGGTTTTTTTCCCGAACTTTGAACTTCCTAGCCTGCTCTCCATCCGGCTGTAGTCCAGGGCATCGGCAAGCCGCAGGAGGGCAGCCACTTTCAGGGTGATATCCTGTATTTCTTCAGGCATTTCTGCAAAAGAGGTTTTCCGGAGCTTTTCCAGCTTATTCTCCCCTGCCTTTTTCCTGTGCAAAAAAGTCGTCCAGGCAACCACCGGCCGGAGGCTTTCCGGAAGCTCAGCGGGAGGGTACCGAAACAGGATATCCCGTCCTGCTTTGTGGTGCTTTTCCAGGTCTGTTGAAATCCCAGTATCGTGGACAATAGCCGCGATTTCCATGAGCTGTCGGTACTTTTGATCCAGCCCGTGGATAGGGGCAAGCAGGTCGAAAAGTTCCAGCGCATTCCTGGCCACGTTATCGGCATGGCTGCGTTCGATCCCGTATTTAAAATAAAGGGCTTCCAGGGGCAGGGGCTCGGGAACTAAATTTTCCCTTACATGATTATTATTTTTCCATGCAGGATCGTCTATCGGGCACATATGGATTTTCCTTTCATTCTAGTATCCAATCTTCCCATTGTAAGCAAGCTTATAATTACATATTATAATGCCCGTTTTTATATAATCTGGGGTAACTAAGTTACTGATTTTAAAAAGTAATGGTCTTCTGATAATTACTTTGTGTACCAAAAATATAAAAAGTTTATTTTGAAAAAAGAAGAATTATTCCCTGAAAAGAAAAATCCAGGATAAAACTCCTTTTCTTACATCTTATACATCTGAAAAAATTCATCAATATTAAAACCCTGCCTAAACCCTACCTCAAACCCTGCCCCAAAACCCGGCATAAGAGCCTTTGTATTCCTTAACCGTTATATATCATGCCCCAACTCTTAGTAAACAATGATCAAGCTCAGCTTCAAGCAGGGTACTCTCCTCATCGAAGGAAACGTCCGGGTGCCCAACGCAACCTGGGACGAGCGCAGCAAAAGCTTCAGGGCTCCCGCCATGCAGTACCGGGACATCACAAATTACCTGGAAAACTCCAGGATTGGGTTTGAAGACGACGTTCTGGACCTCCTTCCCTGTCCGGACCTCCGGGTAGCCTACGAGACATCGGGGAAAAAGCTGGAACTCCGGGATTACCAGGCCGAAGCCCTTGTCTCCTGGGGGGAGAACGAAAAACGGGGCGTGCTCGTTATGCCCACGGGAAGCGGAAAGACCCTTGTGGGAATCCGGGCCATTGCCGGCTGCAACACCCCTGCCCTGGTACTCGTCCCTACCCTGGACCTGCTTGAACAGTGGAAAAAGCAGCTTGAAGAAGCCTTTTCAATGGAAATCGGAAAACTCGGGGGCGGGGAAAAGAAACTCCTCCCGATTACCGTATCAACCTACGATTCCGCCTACATCCACGCCGAGACCCTGGGAAACAAGTTCGGGCTCCTGATCTTTGACGAGGTGCACCACCTACCCGCAACCGGCTACCGGAGCATTGCCGAATTTTCCGCAGCTCCGTACAGGATGGGGCTTACCGCCACCTACGAACGGGAAGACGGGCTGCATAGCGAACTGAACCGGCTGGTCGGCGGGAAAGCCTACGAAAAGAAAGTCTCGGAACTTGCAGGCGGACACCTTGCCCCTTACCGGATCGAAAAAGTAAACGTGGCACTCACGGACGAAGAGCGGGAAGGGTACGATGAACACTATTCCGTATTTTTAAACTACCTCAAAAAGACCGGGATCATAATGAAAAGCCCGCAGGACTTCCAGAAACTGGTCATGAAAAGCGGCAGGGACCCCGGAGCCCGAAAAGCCCTCCTGGCAAGAAACGCCGCCAGGGACCTTGCCTTCAACAGCGCCTCGAAACTTGAAAAGCTGGCCGAAATCCTCGGGGAACACAGGGGAGACAGGGTCTTCATTTTCACCGAACACAACCGCCTTGTCCACCGGATCTCCCGGCAGTTCCTGGTCCCCGCAATCACCTATCGGACCCCCGTAAAAGAGCGAAACTCCATCCTCGAAAAGTTCAAAAACGGGACCTACAGGGCTGTTGTAACCTCCAGGGTCCTCGACGAGGGAATCGACGTCCCGGAAGCAAGCGTCGGGATCATCATGAGTGGGACCGGGAGCAAGCGGGCTTATATCCAGCGCCTGGGCCGCATCCTCAGGAAAAAAGAAGGAAAAGAAGCCGTGCTCTACGAAATCGTAGCCTCAGAAACCTCGGAAACCGGAACCGCCCGCAGGAGAAAAGGAGCCCTGGACAATTCAGGCAGCCAGCCCGGAAGCCAGGCAAAAAGTCCTTTAAAAGATCAAGAAAAGCCCAGGGGAGGTGAGTGACCTGCTAACGTCTGACCTCCTGGTAACCCGCATCTCCTACGGAAAAATCAAGCCCACTTACGCTTCCTTTGATGCCGAAAACCTGGAACTTGCAAAACTCCTGATCGAGACCTTCGAGCAGCATGTAGGAAAACCTTACGGGGACCTCCTTTCCGAACTGGAAGGTCTTGAAGAGATGAACTACCGCTTCATCCGGGGCCTTGCCCAGCTCCTCGGGAGGAAAACCGTTATCGAAACGGCTGCAGCCGTAGACCCCTCTGCCGCCAGAGAAGCCGTTTTCGAAGCCTGCGGAGGAATGGCAATCTCCGCCCTGGAAAGAGAAGCCGCCCTTGAAAAAGCAGCCGATAAATTCGCGGTATCCGTCCCCGAACTTGAAGAAGCCCTCTGGGCTGACCTTGAAGAAAACCAGGTCCTGAAAAGCTTCGACTCCATCTCCCCGGCAGAGCTCCTGCGAAAATACAACATCTCCCTGACCCAGACCCTGCTTTTCAAAGCCGTGGACATGGACATCCGGATCACGGGGGACTACCAGAAAATCCTCTGGAGAATCCTCAAAACCGGGCTCATGTACACCCTGGAAGATGAAGGGGAAACAGAAGAAGAGATTGAGAAAGGAGAAGAAGAGAAAGCAGGAAAGGGACAGAAAAAAGGAATGGAGAAGAAAATAGGAGTGGGAAAAAGAACAAAAGAAGGTGTTCACCTGCACCTGGACGGACCTGCCTCCCTTTTTAAAATGTCGGAACGCTACGGGAACTCTTTTGCCAGGCTTTTCCCGGTCCTTCTTCGATCCGGAAACTGGGAGCTGAAAGCTGGAATTCTGCACAAAGGATACCAGGGGAAGCGCCTCTTGGAATTTGCCCTTGACAGTTCCGAAAAGGCTTTCAGACCGCCGCTGCCCGAGGGGCCTGAATACCCCGAAGCCAAAACCGGATCTGAAGCCACAGCCTCAGGGACCCGGATTGGAGAAGCAAGAGCAGGGTACGAAACCCGTGGCGGGGTCGGCATACCAAAAGAAGATATGAAAATCCCGGACGAAAAAGAAAGCATCACCTATGACAGCGCCGTGGAAAAGATTTTCGGCGGCCTGAAACTCGGGAGCTGGGAGATCAGGCGGGAGCCAACCGTCCTGAAAGCCGGGAAATACGCCTTTGTCCCGGATTTTGCTCTGGAGCGGGACGGGACGGTCGTATACCTGGAAATCGTGGGCTTCTGGACTTCGGAATACCTGGAAAAGAAGATAGGGAAATTGAAAGAAGTCCGGGAACCGGTCATCCTGCTGATCAACCGGAAACTGAAGTGCTCTGAAAAGGACTTCCCGGCCCGGGACGTGATCTTCTACGAGAAAAAAATCCCGGTCAATGAAGTCATGCAGATCCTCAGAAGGTACGAGGCTGAGAAACGTGCAGAGGACAGGGAAAAGGTGCAGGATTCGGAGATTCCGCTGACCGGGGAGATAATCAGCCTTGAAGCTATTTCAAAAGAAAAGGGAATCGGGACCGATGCCCTGAAGGATGTGCTTTCGAAGCGGCTTGAGGGTTCGGGAGAATTGAAGGAATCGAAAGAATCGAAAGAGCCGAGGGAATCGAAGGGGTCGGAAGAATACTTGCTGCTCGAAAATTACATACTGCACCGGAATCTCCTGGAAAAAGTTGACAGGGAACTTGAAAAGCTTGAAAATTCGGGCACATACGCCGATGCCGTAAAGGTTTTTGAAGGATTCGAACTTGACCGGAGCCTCTACTACCCGGTGCTTGAAGAGCTGGGGTATAAGGTTAGCTGGGTTGGGCTCAGTGAGGATGATGCACGGGTCCGGAAGGAAAAAGCCTGAAGATAGAGGAAAAAGAAAGTAACGGCTGGCTCGAAAGCATGAATTCTGCCCCATGCAACCGGAATTAGGAATATCACGTCGTTTTTGTTCACGGTCACCGAAGGTGACCGGCCTTTCCAGAGTTAAAAAGAAGACAAAAGACAAAAAGTAAAAGCGACCAGAAAAACGGCAAGGACACAAACTATAGTCAAGTACCCAAATTTCTTCACCAATCTCAAGCGAAAGTTTAACCACAGAAAGCACGGAAAACACGAAATAAAGGAAATAGGGGCACAATCCTTCCGTGCTTTCAGTGTCTTCCGTGGTTTAAATTAAGTGTAAATAATTACCTTCGGGACTATAAATAGAAAAAAATACAGCCTGAAAAATACTCTTTTTTCATTTCTCTTTTTCATTTCTTTTTGGTGAGGGCCGCCAGGCAAGCTGGCGGAGGCACTTTTTCGCGATCTGAATTGAAATACGGTTTCCGGTGTTAAGAGAAATATTTCCCTGACAAGCTAACATTTCTCTAACTTATAAAAGCACGCAATATGCAAATCTTTTAAGGTTCTGGAAAAACATCAAACGACTAATGAGGAGCACTAAAATCAAGGACGTTTAGGAAATAACATACATGAAATGTATTATACATGCCATGTATAATCCAGTAACCCATCTGCATTCTTCAGGTACAGGGGACTTTATTGCGGAGGTATTCATTCCACATATTCCACGTTCATCTTTGCCGGCCGGAAGAATGTCATGAACTCGTGGACCTCAGGTGGAAAATCCGTATTCACGTTGAGCCCGAGCTGCTTTGCTTCTTCAGCTGAAAGGGGCGTAATGTGGATCATTTCCCCGCTTACCAGTTTTTCAACTACTTCATCAACCCAGATATCTCTGCCCTGATCGTATCCGGCTTTACCAGCCATACCCGGATTATCAGCTATCCCTGGTTCATTAACTGCTCCCGAGCTATCAGCAATTCCCGAACTACCAGCTATTCCCGCATCGTCAACTCTACCAGCTTTGTCAGCAGTTCCGGATTTGCCAGCCTTCCCCGCTTTATTAGCCTTCTTCGGTTTATCAGCCAGGAGCTCTTTTGCCACCTTCCGGGTGAGTTTCAGGGATTTTCTTGAGATGTCGCTCATGACGAGGGTGCTGTCGTCTGCCTTTTCTTTTTTCGTGTCTGCGGCGTAGATCCAGGAAGGGGCGGGGTAGAGCCCGCGCACGAAGTCTCCGATCTGGGGGTCGATGGGACCGATTACGGCGTCTTTGTCCATCACGATTTCGTCGGCTGCAAGGGCTATCATCGTGCCCCCGGACATGGAGTAGTGGGGGATGATGACCCTGGTCTTTTTCGGGTGCTTTTTCAGGGCACGGGCGATCTGGATGCTGGCATGGAGCTGGCCCCCGGGGGTGTGCAGGATCAGGTCGAGGGGATATTTCCTGGAGGCCCGGATCCAGCGCAGGACCTGTTCGGCGTCCTCCTCGTCTATGAACTGGTAGGCTGGAATCCCGAACATCGAGATAGACTCCCGTCTGTGGATCATGGTGAGCACTTTGCTTCCCCAGCGCTTCTCCATCCCCTTCAGCCTTGCCTGGCGCTGCATGCGGATCACTTTTAGCTGCCACTGTGGGTAGATAACGGCGTAGAGAAAGAAAAACAGAAACAAAAGGGTGAGTATATCCCATAGACTGATGGTAGTGCTGTCAACTGCTGCCAGAAAATTCCTCCCTGATCCTCCCTTAAAAATTGCCCCGAAAATTTCCTGAAAATTCTCTTGAAACTTCTCCTGAAAACTGGCGCCGGGTATCGGCAAAGCTATCCGAAAAAGGATACAGCTCGGACCCCGGGCTTAATCAGATAATGAATCCCCATACTAACATTGTCCTGTTAGCTATTAATTTTTAGCCCCACGCACAACACAAAAAATATACAAAAAAAGAAATGAGTAAATGTGCCTTACGAATGAGACGAAATAACGTTAATGGATCTGATAAATAATACGAAATAACGTTAATGTGTGAGAAATTTAAGCCCCATTACCCCGGAAAAAATCAGCATTATGCAAAGAAGCTTTCCGATATCGCAGGACTCGTTGAAAAGCAGGATGCCAAGGACAGTGGTGCCCAGGATTCCGATTCCGGTCCAGACGGCGTATCCGGTCCCTATTGGGAGGGTCTTCAGGGCCTGCGCCAGAAAATAGAAGCTCAAGAGCATGCAGGCTACCGTGAATACGCTGGGATAAAACCTGGTGAAGCCTTCCGTGTACTTCAAGCCGATTGCCCAGGCAGCCTCAAAAATGCCTGCTATGAAAAGAACGAGCCATTCCATAAACAGGCATCCACATACTAAAAGCACTTAAACATGTCGGCATCACACAGCATTCTTTACACAGTATTCCCCAACAGCATTCCCCACACAGCATTTACCGTAAAGCATTCCCCTCAAAACATTCACCACAAAGCATTCAAGCCATGCAAACCAATATTCCCATATGGCAGCTCCGAAGTACCTGAAGCGCTATCTCAGGGTACAGAGAAACGAATTGCCTGCTCTTTTCAAGATAAGCGAGCGAATCCCGGCAGAGTTTGAAGCTGATATGCCTCTCGAAGAGCTCTGGCAGATCCATGACGGGGAAATGGAAAAATACCGGATACTCCGGAAAGAACTCGGAACCGAAGCTCTGAGAGCCCTTGCCTACCCCGATGTCTCGGACAAGTTGAAGCTCCTTACAGGCGGCTTCCTGGAATTCGAGAAAGCCAGCCCTTCCCTCCTTGACCTGAAGATCGCAATCGTTGACCGGATCCTGGAAAGCTGTCACTGCTGCGAGCGCCGCTGTGAGGTGAACCGAAAAGTAGGCGAAAAAGGCTTTTGCAGGCTGACCGACAGCTCAAGGATTGCCTCGGAGTTCCTGCACATGGGAGAAGAGCCCGAGCTTGTCCCTTCCCACACGATCTTTTTTACCGGCTGCGTTTTTGCCTGCGTTTACTGTCAGAACTGGGACATCTCCACCTTCCCTGATTCCGGCACTGAAGTCGACCCCCGGAAACTTGCAAAACTGATCGACCTCCGAAGGTTGCACGGAGCGAGGAACGTAAACTTCGTAACCCCGACCCCCCACCCGCACACCGTCCTGAAAATCGTCCGGGAACTTTCGGAAAACACCCCGATCGTCTGGAACTCAAACATGTACCACTCCCCCGAAATCGCCCGCCTCCTGGAAGGCGTGGTTGACGTCTACCTCGCAGACTTCAAATACGGCAACGACGCCTGCGCCCAAAAGTACTCGAAAGTCAAAAACTACCTGGAAGTCGTCCAGCCCAACTTCGAATTCGCCTACGAAACCGCCGAAATCCTCCTTCGCCACCTGGTCCTCCCCGGCCACCTGGACTGCTGCACAAAACCGATTGCCGAATGGGTCTCAGAGCATATTCCCAGGGTCAGGTTCAATTTGATGTTCCAGTACAGGCCCAGCTACCAAGCGATGGAATATCCGGAAATAGCACGGGGGCTGACGTTTGAGGAAGAGGCAGAGGCGATTGAGATTGTGAAGGAAGCGGGGATTGAGGATTTGTTGATATAAGTGGGTGTGGAAACGGAAGCAGTCTAATATTAAGTTAAGCGCCAGAATTCTTTTTGATTACATTTTCTAATTTTCCGGCGACCGTTTAGCCTTCGCTTAGCTGGACCCCGGGCTCTCACCGGGTGCCGAAGGCAGCCGGCTTTTCCAAAAGATGCATAGACAGAAGCATAAAGATCCGATCCGTCCAGTTTCAGGTTCCAGACTATAATCGCCTGAAAGCAGTTTTAATTTCAAGGAACTTGTTAATTCCAAGAACTGTTTTAGCCATTTGCTATTATCTACATCAGAGAATGACCCTGAAAAGCAAAGAACGATCTAGGATCGTGGAATCTATCCTTAAATTTGAAAATTTATAAAAAATAGATAGAGTTAATAAGATTAGCAGGTATATTCGGATAGAAAACCTTCAAAGAATAAATATTATGTTTCATCGAATTCTTTCAGGTAAGTGACCATGAGCAAACTCGAAGACCTAAAACCCAATGCAGCCGTACGCGGTATTCTTACGGATGGCTTAGTGACTGTCGTGAATGTGCAATGGTATGGTTCGGAAGCCCTTGATTTAACCTACAAAACTCCCGACGGCAAGCCAGCAAGTGAACTTCTCTACCGTCATGATGAGGCAAGAGTTGAAGTTGTTGAGCAGGGAAGGCCATGGAGTTTCGATGGGGATGGTAAACTTTTTCGGCTGGTTTCGGAGGCACACCGTATCCGCCTTGCGCATCTGTTCGATCCGGTTCTGGCCGTCCACACCTCAGTTGTCGAGCCACTTCCACACCAGATAACGGCTGTCTACGATGCAATGCTGCCCCGCCAACCGCTTCGTTTCCTGCTGGCCGATGACCCGGGGGCTGGCAAGACAATTATGGCCGGACTCCTGATGAAGGAGCTAATCGTCCGGGGGGACTTGCAGCGCTGTCTTGTTGTCTGTCCAGGAAGCCTGGCCGAACAGTGGCAAGACGAGCTTTACCGACGTTTTAATTTGCCTTTTGAGATCCTCACCAACGATAAGCTGGAAGCCGCTCGGACCGGGAACTGGTTCATGGAGACGGACTTTGTCATCGCAAGGCTTGATAAACTCTCACGCAACGAGGACGTGCAGGAAAAACTAAAGGCTCCTGACTGCCGCTGGGACCTTGTAGTCTGTGACGAGGCGCACAAGATGTCGGCCACGTTTTTTGGGGGGGAGATTAAGTACACAAAACGCTACAGGCTCGGGCAGCTCCTCTCTACTCTGACCAGGCATTTTCTCCTGATGACGGCAACCCCGCATAACGGGAAGGAAGAAGACTTCCAGCTCTTTATGGCTCTTCTGGACGGGGACCGTTTCGAGGGCCGTTTCCGTGATGGGGTCCATGCGGCGGATGTATCGGACCTGATGCGGAGGATGGTCAAGGAGAACCTGTTCAAGTTCGACGCAACGCCTCTTTTCCCTGAACGCATTGCTCATACCGTATCTTATAAACTCACGGATGCCGAGGCTCAGCTTTACAGAGAAGTTACCAATTATGTGCGGGAGGAGTTTAACCGGGCCGAAGCACTCCAGAACAATAAACGGGCCGGAACAGTTGGTTTTGCGCTGACCATCCTGCAGCGCCGCCTAGCCTCTTCCCCAGAGGCCATTGCCCAGTCCCTGCGCCGTCGCCGGGAACGCCTGGAAAGCCGCCTCCGGGAAATGGAACTGCTCCAGCGCGGAGGAATGGTCTCTGTTAATGGCTCTGTTAACGGTTCTGTATATACCGGGATGGTGCTCGATGCAGAAGATGTTGAAAACCTGGAAGATGCCCCGAACAGCGAAGTCGAAGCCGCCGAGGAAGAAATTTTGGATCAGGCCACGGCGGCCCGCAGCATCCCGGAGTTGAAGGCGGAAATTGAGACACTAAAACGCCTGGAAACTCTTGCTGGAGTCGTTCGCCACAGTGGAGAAGATAAAAAGTGGCGGGAACTTGCAAGCCTGCTTGAAGAGATTTTCACCCCGTCAACCATGGTCGGGCAGATGGCCGATGGTCAGGAACCCGATGGGACAAAGCAGGACCCTAAGCCTGTGCCGTCGCCCCACCAGAAGCTGGTCATTTTCACAGAATACCGGGATACGCTGAGTTATCTGGAGGATCGCATCACTACTTTGCTGGGTCGAAAGGAGGCTGTTGTCACAATCCACGGGAGCAGGGGCCGTGAGGAACGGCTGAAGGCTCAGGAAGCGTTCAAATACGACCCTGAGGTTAAGATCCTGCTGGCGACGGATGCGGCTGGGGAAGGAATTAACCTGCAGCGGGCTCACCTGATGGTAAACTATGACCTGCCCTGGAACCCCAACCGCCTTGAGCAGCGTTTCGGGCGTATCCACCGTATAGGCCAGACCGAAGTCTGCCATCTCTGGAACCTTGTGGCCGAGGAAACCCGGGAAGGGGATGTCTACCGCACTCTCCTGGTGAAGCTTGAGCAGGCCCGGCAGGCCCTCGGAGGACAGGTTTTTGATGTTCTGGGCAAGCTCCATTTCGACGGCAAACCGCTGAGGGAACTGTTGTTGCAGGCGATCCGCTACGGTGAACAGCCTGAGGTGCGGGCGAGGCTTACGGAGGTTGTGGACAACGCTTTTGATCGGGACCAGCTCCAGGCATTGCTTGAGGAAAAGGCCCTCGCACGTGACGCAATGGACGCGAGCCGAGTTCACCGCATCCGAGAGGATATGGAGAGGGCCGAGGCTAGGAGACTCCAACCGCATTTCATTGAGTCCTTTTTCCTTGAAGCCTTCCAGCGCCTGGGAGGGACCTTGAAGCAGCGGGAGCCGCGCCGTTATGAAATTAAGCATGTGCCGGCCCCGGTCCGGAACCGTGACCGCCTGATAGGTATGGGGGAGCCGGTGCTGCCGAGGTACGAGAGGATTGCTTTTGAGAAGCCGCTGATAGCGCCTCAGGGGCAGCCACTTGCGGCTTTTGTCTGTCCGGGCCACCCGCTTCTTTCTGCTACCATAGACCTTACGCTGGAACGGCACCGGGACCTTTTGCGCAGGGGCACGGTGCTTGTAGACGAACAGGACCAGGGGCTTGAGCCGCGTGTAATTTTCTATCTTGAACACGCCGTCCAGGACGCGAGCCGCACACGTTCTGGAGACCGGCGGGTGATTTCCAAACGCATGCTCTATGTTGAACTGGACTCGGAAGGGGGCACCCGACACCTGCAATATGCTCCTTACCTTGACTACCGTCCCCTCGGGGCAGGAGAGCCGGGGGTGGAAGAGATTTTTTCCAGATCGGAGTGTGCCTGGATCAGTAAAGAGCTTGAACAGAGGGCTCAGGGCCATGCTGTGGCTAACGTCGTACCGGAGCACCTTGCGGAGATCCGTTCGAACAAGTTTGAGCTTATTGACAGGACCGAGGCTGCGGTGAAAGACCGGCTTACGAAGGAGATTATTTACTGGGATCACAGGGCTGAAGAGCTGAAACTTCAGGAACAGGCGGGCAAGGTTAATGCAAGGCTGAACTCCGGGGAGTCCCGCAAGCGTGCCGATGCCCTGCAGACCCGGCTCCAGAAGCGGATGGAAGAACTGAAACTGGAGAAGCAGATTTCCGCTCTTCCTCCGGTCGTTATCGGGGGCCTGGTGGTAGTGCCTGCCGGCCTGATTGCCGCAATGACCGGAAAGCTGCTCCCTGAAGTTTCGCACCCGACAGATACCCTGGCCTCCGCGGCCAGGGCCCGGGCTGTCGTGATGGAAACGGAGCGCAGGCTCGGGTTTGAACCTACCGACCGCGAGTTTGAAAAGCTCGGTTATGATATCGAGAGCCGCATCCCGGGCACGGGCAGGCTGCGTTTTATTGAGGTAAAGGGTCGGGTTTCCGGAGCGCAGACCGTAACAGTCACTAAAAATGAAATTCTCTACTCTCTCAATAAACCGGAGGACTTCATCCTGGCGATTGTTGAGTTCCTGCCGGATGGACTTCACAAAGTCCATTACCTGCGCCGGCCCTTCCAGCGCGAGCCAGACTTTGGGGTGACGAGCGTAAACTATGGCTTTGCCGAAATGCTGGTAAGGGCAGAGGAACCACGGTAAGGTCTGAATGCAAAGTTTCCTTTAAGAAATTTAGAACCACGAAGAGCACCGAAGAAAGATAGAAAAGGTGATTGGGGTACTTGATATAATCCATCACTTTTCTATCGCACAAACGTTGTAATCTATCACGTTGACATCAGCTATTTCAGGATCTGCTTCATCGAATTTGACGGGTATTTCTATATCTCGACAGAATATTTTGATATCTGGAAAATCAACCTGCAAGAATACAGAGGTAAATGAAATGAATTATCTATCACTTCTCTCTCACAAAAACGCTGCAGTCAAGCTTAAGCTTCCCTGGTCGTTACAGTGCGATCCGGGCTTAAGGGCTTTGAGCGCGAATCATGAATTATCAAATATGACGGCACGGGAGAGGGTTCCCCAGTGATACCACAACCTGAGTATTTTAAGCGTATTCGTGAAGGTGCAGCAAAGCGGTGGGATCAACTTGAACAGGATCCCGAACTCGCTGGACCATGGCATCAACTTTTCAAGCAGGTCCAGAGTCCCAGACATATACTATCTGAACTTCTCCAGAATGCCGATGATGCAGGTGCCACAGAAGCCTCTGTTCATGTTGAAAACGGGGTTTTTGTTTTCAAACATAACGGAGAGGATTTTACTGCAGAACATTTTGCTTCATTGTGTCGCTTTGGATATTCGAATAAGCGGGCCCTTCATACGATAGGTTTCCGCGGGATTGGCTTTAAGAGCACCTTCAGTCTGGGGGACAGGGTGGAACTCTTCACTCCTTCACTTTCAGTTGTATTTGATCGTCACAGGTTTACCGAACCCGTCTGGACCGAACCCCCTCTTCAGGGTGATGACTTTACCGTGGTGCGTGTAGTAATCCGGGAAAAGCGCCGCCAGAAGGAAGTTGAGAGGAACCTTCAGGAATGGCTTAAAAGCCCCGTCTCTCTGCTCTTTTTCAAAAGCATCCGCAGGCTTGCCATCCAGGATGAGGTAGTTGAATGGAAGAATATCGGGCCCGGCCCGGTTGAGAATACCGAGTGGGTTGAGCTTGTTGATAAAGGAAAAAAGCCGTTTCTGCTTGTCAGGTCTGCTTTTGAACAGTTTCCTGAAGAGGCCCTATCCGAAATTAAGGAAGAACGTATGCTCACTGCCGGAGAAGATGCTGATTTTCCTCCGTGTCAGGTCGAGCTGGTCCTTGGAGCAAAAGGCCGTCTCTTTGTCGTACTTCCAACGGGAGTTGAGACTACCCTGCCTTTTGCCTGCAACGCACCATTCATTCAGGACCCTGCCCGCATGAAGATCAAGGACCCGGAGACTTCCCCGACAAACCGCTGGTTGCTGGAACGGGTTGGTAAACTGGCAACTTCGGTAATGCTCCGGTGGCTAAAGAATGACCGCCTTGAGCTTACCGAAAGGGCTCAGGCCTATGCCCTGCTTCCGAATATTGATAGAGACGACAGTTCTTTAGAAGGAATATGCGCAACGACTGTTGAAGAGGCATTTGACGTTATCCAAGAGAATAAGAGCCTCCTTCTTACGAATGATGGGGATCTTAAGCCAGCAAATCAGAGTGTTATTATTCCAAAGGAGCTTCTTGATGTGTGGCCTGCTGACCAAGTTGCTACTCTAATGGACGACGCAAATCGTCCAATATTTTCGCTCCATGTATCAAATGCTGACCGGGAAAAACTTGTTCGATGGGGTATAATCGAAGAGATTACCAGAGATCAGGTCCTCATAATCTTGCAGAAAAAACACCTGCCAAAGCCTGAAAGCTGGGAGCGCCTGCTTAAGCTGTGGGTTTACATTGCTTCAGAACTCACTGGATATAGGTATAACCCGGACAAAGATAAAGTGCGTATTGTTCCGGTGAAAGGAAAAGAAGTGCTTTATTCTGTCAGTGAAGTTATCAGGCTTGGAGAAAGGAAAATACTCCAATCCAGCGAAGAATGGGAGTTTCTGGCAACTTATCTTCTTGTCTTTAATAATGATTGGTCTCAATTTCTTGCAGATCAGCGGCGAAAGGTCAAGGAAAGTGAAAATGAGAAACTTACTGAGGAAGTAGAAATCGCTTATACGGTCCTGCGTGCAGTAGGTATCGAAAGTTCCAGTGATGCAAGTCAGATGGTCGAAAGAGTTTCTACGGATTTTTTCAGTCAGGGGAAACACCCTGTATCCGATTGCATTAAACTTGCTCAGATCGCGGCTAAGGTTGGAGCTACGGTTCGTACATCTTTCCGCTTCGTCACCCAAGACACACGTCTACGTTCTACTGAGGACGTCATACTTTTCGACGAGGACGGTACATTAGAGTATCTGCTGCCGAGTAATTGGGGCCAGAATCATTTGCTGCATTCCGATTATTCGACATTCAGCTCGTGCACGGAGGAAGAGTGGACAGGATGGATATCTTCAGGGCGTGCCGGACTTTTTACCTTTGTACCCCCACTACAGAAGAGAGTGTCTGTATGGGGACGTCAAAAAATCGATCGTGAAATCCGTAATCGTGGATATGAGGGCAATATCTCTTTTCACTATGTAACGGACCAATTCGCAATCGATGATTGGGATTTTGAAGGGATACACTGGCGTCACTGGCAATCTCTGGCGAAAGAAGACGATAAACTCTGGGGTCGTCTTGTTGAACGCATACTGGCTCAGCAGGATACCTTCTGGTCGAAGGCCATAAGTGTGAAAGCTTTACACATTGCTACGACAGGCACCAAGAAATCAGTAATTAACGGTTCTTTAACTCCTGATTGGATTTTGAAACTGCGCGGGATTTCCTGCCTCCCTGATACCCGTGGATTTTATCGGAAACCGGCTGAGCTCGTACGAAGGACCCCGGAAACTGAGCCTTTCATGGACGTGGAACCTTTTATACACGGAAAGCTGGACAACGAGTCAAACCGCCAGTTGCTTGACATGCTGGGGGTATCTTCCGTTCCCATGGGGCCGGAACGCTTGCTTGATTGCCTGCAAACGCTTTCTAGGGCAGACGAACCTCCTGTATATGAGGTGGATAAATGGTACCGCAGGCTCGACCTGATGGCAGATACCTGCTCGACGGCTGATTTCCATAATATCAAGAATACTTTTTATGACGAAAAGCTCATTCTTACGGAAGACACAACCTGGGTTCAGGCCTCGGATGTGTTCCTGTCTACCGATGAAGAAGATGTGCCGGGAGTGGCAGTTGTCCGGGCTTCGGTAAGAGATCTTGTCATCTGGCGAAAGATGGGAATTCCTGAACGGCCCACAGTGGACCTTGTCATCAAGTGGCTGCAGGGCCTGCCTTCGGGCAAAGCACTCTCACAGGAGGATGCGCGGCGGGTCCGTGCGCTGCTTGCACGCCATGCCTTACGTATCTGGGACGAATGCGGGCACTGGCTCAACCTGGCAGGGGAATGGGTCCCGGTGGATACAATAAGCTATGCTCTCACAATGCAGTCGCTTGTCCCCTGGAGCCATTTACACAAATGGGTCAAGCAGAAGACGGTGGACTTCCACCTGCTGGGAGCGATCACGCAGGAACCACCATTTTCAGAAATTCCTACTCTGGCCAGCCATATTGAGGAACGTTTCCATCAGCCCCCGTTCTTTAAAGGCCACTTCGAAGAAAAAACCTGGCTTAAAAGGCTTGGGTCAGAGCTTTGCCGCCTTATTCTTGACGATGAGGACAACACTGCCCGTATAAGGGCCCTTGCGGAAGATCTTGTTGAGACAAAATGGCAGACCACCGGAGGACTCGAAACTATTCCCTATATAGAAGGAACCCCGGCCGGAACTCCCAGAAGTGTTGAGGTCCTGTGGCTTGATAGGGTCCTTTACGTCGATGATCTGCCGAATGCGAAACTGGCGCGTAAAGTGCCTGAAAAACTTGGCAAATTTTTTAATCACCAGGACATTAACGCTGCGCTCAATTATTGTTATGGCCGTTCTCCTGAGGATGTCACCGAATATATCGAAGAGAATTTTGAGCTTCTGGAAATAGAAGAGGACGAGCCACCGGTTGCAGAGGAAGTCGAATACACGATTGTAGAGGAAGTCGAACCTCCGGTTTCAAAGGAGACAAAGCCACCAGTCGCAGAGGATGTCAAATCCCCTATTGCAGAGGAGACTGAGCCATCAGTTGCAGAGGAAGCTGTGGCCCTAGCTGGAGATACATTACAGGAGGGACCGGTTTCACAGGATTCCGAATTTGCAGATGTATGCCCGACTGAGGCTCAGGCCGTTTCAGTGGAGAAAATGGCTGCATCAGATCCTGATGAACACCTTATACCTGCATCCGAACCGAAAGAATGCGAATCTGAAATAATTTATGAAGAACTTCCCTCCGAGGTCGTGAAACCCAAAAAACCTCATATTTCTAAATCACCAAAGATGGGCTTCATTGGCAGGTTCGCCCAGCGCCTGGGTTATAAAAAGAATGAGGATGAATCCTCTTCTGATGGTCTCCCACTACTTGCAGCCGAATTGGAAGACGGAGAAAACGGAATAACAGGAGAAGAACCTCCTGCTGAGGCCCCGGAAACCAAAAAAGCCCACACATCAAAACCAAACAATCCGAGCATCATCGAGCGGTTCGCTCAGATTATGGGCTACAAAAAGGATGGGGATAAGTTCTATCATGCCGATGGAAGCTTTATTTGCAAGTCGAATGACAGTATTTTTTCATGGGAGATGTGGTCGGCTTCAGGGGAACTGGTCCGCTCTTACTGGCCCAAAGACCACTGCCTCCAGATGGAACCCCTCCAGCTTGATGCCGAGGTATGGGGACTTGTTGACAGGTTCCCTCAAACCCATGCATTTATCCTCTCCGATCCGGAAGGAGAACCTGTTGAATTGACGGGAGAATCTCTCCGCACCATGCGCGAAGAGGGTGAGATTACCCTTTATCCGGCAACCTACAGAATCGTTTATGAACCTGACCAGTATAACCCCGACAGAAATACACCCCAGAATCTTTTAATTTGCGCAAATGAAGAGTAATTTACGGAGCATAATAATTCATGACCTACAAGAAAAAACTCATCGAAGTTGCCCTCCCCCTTAAGGCGATCAACAAAGCCTCAGCCCGGGAAAAATCCATCCGCCACGGGCACCCCAGCACCCTGCACCTCTGGTGGGCACGCCGCCCCCTTGCAGCAGCCAGGGCCGTGATCTTTGCCCAGATGGTGGATGACCCCTCAGCTCACCCGGAAAAATTTCCTGGAGAAGAAGCCCAGGAAGAGGAGCGGCAGCGCCTTTTCCAGATAATTGAGGACCTTGTGCTCTGGGAAAACACCACAAACGAAAAAGTGCTCGGGCAGGCAAGAGAAGAAATCCGCAAAAGCTGGCTCTCCACCTGCGAGGAAAACGAAGATCACCCACGGGCAGCGGAACTCTTCAACCCCGAAAAACTTCCCGCTTTCCACGACCCCTTCGCGGGAGGTGGAGCTCTCCCCCTCGAAGCCCAGCGCCTAGGTCTGGAAAGCTATGCCAGCGACCTGAACCCCGTGGCCGTCCTCATCAACAAAGCCATGATTGAAATCCCTCCGAAGTTCGCGGGCCGGCCCCCGGTAAACCCTGATTCCAGAAAGCAAAAAGGGATAACTGCCGGCGGCTGGAAAGGTGCACAGGGACTGGCTGAAGACGTGCGCTATTATGGGAAATGGATGCGCGATGAAGCGGAAAAGAGAATTGGTCACCTTTACCCGAAAGTTGAGATTACAGAAGAAATGGCACGGAAACGGCCAGATTTGAAAAAATATATGGGGCAGGAACTTACCGTTATCGCCTGGCTCTGGGCTCGTACCGTAAAAAGCCCGAACCCTGCTTTTGCGCATGTGGACGTGCCGCTTGCTTCTACTTTTATGCTCTCCACCAAAAAAGGAAAAGAGGCCTATGTTGAACCGGTAATTGAGGGGGATAGCTACCGTTTTACTGTGAAGGTTGGAAAACCGGATGATTTGGAGGGCGCGAAAAACGGAACCAAAGTTGGGCGCGGTGGACACTTCAAATGCTTATTATCAGGTTCACCAATGCGGGTCGACTACATCCGTGAACAAGGAATAGCAGGCAACCTTGGACAACGTATGATGGCTATAGTTGCAGAAGGAACTAAGGGAAGAGTTTACCTTGCTCCCGACACTTTATCCGAAAAAGCTGCTCAAAATGCTACACCATCATGGATGCCAGAACAAGAGATCAATCATAATCCACGGGATATTCGAACTCAGTTATATGGACTTACAAAGTACGGTGACCTTTTCACCCCCCGCCAACTCGTAACTCTTACCACCTTCTCCGACCTGGTGCAGGAAGCACGAGAAAAGGTGAAGCAAGATGCAATCGCCGCCGGAATATCTGAAGATGGAATCTCTCTCAACGATGGTGGGGAAGGTGCTCAGGCTTATGCGGATGCTGTGGCGGTGTATTTGGCATGTACTGTGGATAAACTTGCAGACTACAGTTCTACTGTTTGTTCGTGGATTTCAGGTGGCCAAACAATGAGGAATACTTTTGGCAGACAGGCAATTCCAATGGTTTGGGACTATTCGGAAGCAAATGTACTCTCCGAATCCACTGGCAGCTATTTGAGCTGCTGTGAACAGGTCATAAGAGTAATTACAGAATTTTTGGGTACTAATAATGGGTTTGCGATCCAATGTGATTCACAAGAGCAAAATCTGAGTAAAATAAAAGTGATATCAACAGATCCTCCTTATTATGACAACATCGGCTATGCAGATCTCTCTGACTATTTCTACGTTTGGTTGCGCCGTTCAATGAAAGCAGTTTTTCCCACGGTCTTTGCCACTTTAGCCGTTCCCAAAGCTGAGGAGCTGGTAGCTACACCCTATCGCCATGGCAATAAAGAACAGGCTGAAACCTTCTTCCTCGATGGTATGAAGCGGGCCATGCATCGGCTTGCTGAGCAAGCTCATCCAGAATTTCCAGTTACCATCTATTATGCCTTCAAGCAGTCTGAGACGGAGAAAGAAGGTACAGCTTCCACGGGCTGGGAAACTTTCCTTGAAGCAGTTATCAAGGCTGGATTTACCTTAGGTGGCACATGGCCAATACGCACTGAACGAAGTGCCCGATCCACGGGGATTGGCTCAAACGCCCTCGCCTCAAGCGTCGTCCTTGTCTGCCGGAAAAGAGATCCCAACGCCCCCACAGCCACTCGGCGCGAGTTCCTGAATGCTCTCAAAAATGAACTTCCCGAAGCCCTAACACACCTCCAGAACGGAAATATCGCCCCTGTAGACCTAGCACAGGCAGCCATTGGCCCCGGAATGGCAATCTATACGCGCTACGCAAAAGTACTCGATGCCCAGGGCAAAGCACTTACAGTGCGTGAAGCTCTTACACTTATAAACCAGATCCTTGACGAAGTGCTGGCTGAACAGGAAGGGGATTTCGACGCAGACAGCCGCTGGGCACTTGCGTGGTTTGAGCAGTTTGGGTTTGATGAAGGCGAATATGGGGTTGCTGAGACTCTCTCCAAAGCAAAGAACACGAGCGTTTCAGGGATGGTGGAAGCAGGAATTTTGACCTCAAAAGGAGGCAAAGTGCGCCTTCTCAGGCCCGATGAGCTGCCAGGGGACTGGGACCCGGAAAAAGATTCACGGTTGACGGTCTGGGAGATGGTACATCACCTGGTGCGCTCCCTTGAGCAGGGGGAAAAATCTGCTGCCGAACTGGTGGCAAAGCTCGGGAGCAAAGCGGACACTGCAAGGGAACTTGCTTACCTGTTATACACCCTCTGTGAGAGGAAGAAGAGGGCACGAGAGGCGCTGGCTTACAATGCACTGGTGCAGAGCTGGCCTGAAATTATGAGGCTTTCAAGGGAGGAAAAGGCTCTGCCAAAAGGGCAAACACGAATTATTGAGGAGGAATAAAGCATGTCAATGAGCAACCACGAACGTGTGGGAAAGGCGCTGGAACTGCTGAAGGACAGCCTCGGGTCGTTCGTCGAGAGGGAAATGGAAAATACCTATCATGAGCAGGCACGGACAAAGATGGCAGATGTCCTGGGTCAGGACTGGATCTTTGCGGGAAAGCCCATTTCCGACCTTGATACGGCAGGGCTGTTCAAACTCATGTGGGATAACTGGAATGAAGTTTTCCGGGTAACCCTGGGTTTTGCGGAGCGCAGTCTGGTAAGTGAACTCCGGGACGTGCGAAATAAGTGGGCGCATCAGCAACCATTCTCCAGTGACGACGCCGACCGGGCCCTAGACTCGGTAGAGAGGTTATTGACAGCGATTTCTTCCCCGCAGGCCGACGAAGTTCACAAAATGAAAATGGAGCTTCGACGCCTGATCTTTGACGAACAGGTGAGAAATGAGAGGCGCAAAGCTTCGAAAACGGTCATCGAAAGTGCATCCAGCAACCTCCTCAAGCCCTGGAGGGAAATTGTCACTCCGCACGTGGACGTTGCAAGCGGACGCTACCAGCAGGCTGAGTTTGCAGCCGACCTCTGGCAGGTCCACCTTGGACAGGGGACGGATGAGTACCGGAACCCGGTCGAGTTCTTCAGGCGCACATACCTTACCGAAAGCCTCAGGGGCCTCCTTATAAACGGATTGCAGCGGCTCTCTGGACAGGGAGGAGATCCCGTGGTGCAGCTCCAGACAAACTTCGGAGGCGGAAAGACCCACTCGATGCTGGCTCTCTACCACCTTTTTTCCGGAAATGCGAGTGGAAGCGAGCTTCTGGGAATTGAAAGTGTGCTCATGGAGGCTGGAGTTCCCAAGATTCCTAATGCGAAGTGTGTGGTACTCGTGGGCAACAAGATCTCCCCCGGCAACCCCGTGACCAAACCCGACGGGACAGTCGTGCACACCCTCTGGGGAGAACTTGCCTGGCAGCTTGGAGGAAAAGAAGCATACGAACGTCTGCGTGCGGACGACGAGAAAGCGACAAGCCCTGGTGATGTCCTTCGGGAACTTTTCTGTGAATACGGCCCCTGCATCGTTCTTATCGATGAGTGGGTTGCCTATGCCCGCCAGCTCCATGACCAGAGCGACCTGCCTGCAGGCAGTT
Source organism: Methanobacteriota archaeon (assembly GCA_016841265.1). Classification (GTDB taxonomy): domain Archaea; phylum Halobacteriota; class Methanosarcinia; order Methanosarcinales; family Methanosarcinaceae; genus MTP4. The sequence goes on from JAENZL010000007.1 coordinate 55,303, forward strand.
TCGAGACCCAGTTCACCTTTGCCCAGGCCCTCACCGAGTCTGCCAAGCTTGCCGGGAACTGTCTGCTTGTGATCAGCCTGCCGGCCTCAGACACTGCCACCTCTATTCATGCCCAGGCCGATGACGTGGAAGTGGGAGGACAGCGCGGAAGAGAAGCCCTTGACAGGCTGAGAAACGTAGTCGGACGTGTGGAGTCTTCCTGGCGGCCTGCAAGTGCGGAAGAAGGGTTCGAGATCGTTCGCAGGCGGCTTTTTGAACCCATGACGGACCCGGAGCAGTTCAAGGACAGGGACGTTGTTGCCCGGGCTTTTGCCGACCTTTACCGTTCACAGAGCCAAGAATTTCCCCCGGAGTGCTGGGACTCTGATTATGAAAAACGCCTCAAGGCAGCCTATCCGATTCACCCGGAGGTCTTTGACCGGCTCTACACTGACTGGTCCACACTTGTAAAGTTCCAGCGCACCAGAGGCGTGCTGCGCCTGATGGCTGCGGTCATCTACAGCCTCTGGGAAAAAGGGGACAAAAACCCGCTCATCCTTCCGGCCAACATTGCCATAGATGACCAGCGTGTGCAGTCAGAACTTACCCGCTACCTCTCCGACAACTGGACTCCAATCATCGAAAAAGATGTGGAAGGCCCAAGCTCACTGCCCCTGCGCATTGATTCGGATGTACCAAACCTTGGCAAGTTCGCCGCCTGCCGCCGGGTAGCCCGCACCATCTATCTGGGCTCTGCCCCCATCCAGACAGCTTCCAATCGCGGCCTTGAAGACCGGCGTGTGAAACTGGGTTGTGTGATGCCTGGAGAATCTCCTGCCATCTTCGGTGACGCCTTAAGGAGGCTGGCAGCAGCAGCAACCTATCTCTACCAGGACGGACCTCGCTACTGGTACTCAACCCAGCCCACTGTAACCAAACTGGCCGAGGATCGCGCCGAGCAGCTCAAACGCGACCCTGACAGAGTGGTCAAAGAGCTGGACAAACGCCTGCGTGCAGACCTGCGCCATCAGGGAGATTTTAGTCGTGTGCACCCTCTTCCGACTTCCAGTGGCGATGTGCCCGACGACCTGGATGCACGTCTGGTGGTGCTGGGAATCGAACAGACTTACAGCAAGGAAGCAGGAAACGCCGCCGAAAAAGCTGCCAGGTTAATTATGGAAACCCGCGGAAACAGCCCACGTCTCTACCGCAATACCCTTGTCTTCCTCGCACCTGACAAGATGCGTTTGCAGGACCTCGACGAAGCTGTGCGCAAGTACCTGGCATGGGAGTCTATCCTCGAAGAAAAAGACACCCTTGACCTTTCACCCCACCAGGTAAAGCAGGCCCAGACGCAAAAAGAGAATGCAAACAGCACCGTGACAGCCCGGCTGCCCGAAGCATACCAGTGGCTACTGGTACCCACACAGGAAAAGCCTCAGTCTCCGGTTGAGTGGCAGGCAATTCGCCTTTCAGGCCAGGACCCCCTTGCAGTGCGGGCCAGCAAGAAGCTCAAAAACGAGGAATTACTGATAACTGCACTTGCAGGCACTAGGCTGCGCATGGATCTTGAACGCATCCCGCTCTGGCGTGGGGATAACGTTGCAATCAAGCAGCTCGCAGAAGATTTTGCTTCCTATCTCTACCTTCCCAGACTAATAGAACCTTCAGTGCTCATCGGTGCGGTTTGTGATGGGCTCAGACTGCTTACGTGGATGGAGGAATCTTTTACTTACGCCGATAGTTTCGACGGAGCTGAGGGACGATACCGGGGACTTCGTTGCGGGCAATCTGTAGACCTCTCGAAAGATAACCTTTCAGGTTTACTGGTGAAGCCGGAAGTGGCTGTAAATCAGCAGAAAGCAGAAACACCATCCACTCAGGCAGTTCCCAAAGAACCCACACAAGTTACGGAAACTGGCTCAACATATGGATCGCCAGGTGGAGGTGTGACTACGGGAACTGGAACGGACGTTGGAACTGGAACCGGAACCACAACCAGACCACCAGCAGAACAACCTCCCAGACGTTTCCACGGCAGTGTGACCCTTGACTCTACCCGTGTGGGCCGTGACGCAGGGAAAATCGCTGATGAAGTAATCTCTCACCTTGCCGGACTGATGGGTTCGACGGTGACAGTGACACTGGAAATTGAGGCAGACATTCCATCCGGAGTCCCGGACAACGTTGTACGGATCGTTACCGAAAACGGTAGAACACTGAAATTCACTAATCAGGGATTCGAGAAGGAATAAGTTAACATTCATTTTGGAGGAATTTCGGACAAAACAGGAGCCTTGGTACCTCGAATGGGGTAATCACAGGCTTTACTCCTTCAAGGTTTAGGTTCAAAAGATTTGCAAATAGATTTTTGAACAACTTTTTCCCCCTTAAGGGTGCATTCTGGTCTTAAGTAATAAGAACATGTGAGGCAACAATAGTCTTTTTTTTCAAGATAGTCTCTAATTTTCCGCAGTTCGAGGGAGTATAATCCTTTTCCCTTGTTATATTTGAAGAGATTATAAGGAATATTTTTGATTTTACAATATAGGGTTGCGGGGGATGGGGGATTCCAATCTTCGTACTGTGATTCCTTCACTAAATTTGTTTTACTGGAAGATATTTTGGAAGGTAAATCGGGATAAAGCATTTTATGGCATTCTGGGCAAAATATATATTTATCCCTATATTTTTTATTACAGCTTTTGCATATTTTCATACATCTGTTATTCTGTTTATAAGCATATATAATTGTATAAGTTAATATATTCAGGCTTTATAGAGATCTTTCTTCATTTGCAATTATCATTAAAGTGGTGAGTAAACTCAACATCCAGGTCACTTATGTAATTTATATTAGAGTTATTTCATCTCGGCTTTTGTAGAAAATACCTCTCATTTCTCAACCCACCCCTCAAAATCTACCCACTCACCCAAAACTCCCCAAAGTCGACTGAACTCTCCCCTTCATCGGATTTTTCCCCTGCTTGAATTCTTCGATCCTGTCCGGGTTGTTAGCCAGGTATGCCAGTATGTCCCCATGGCATTGCTCAGGCCAGCACCAGCAGACGAGAACTTTGCCTGACAGTTCCCCGGGGATTGCCCTCAGGAGATGGCCTCTTTTTCAGGTAGTCCCGGTACTTTTGCAGTACTTCTTCCCTGCTCCCGTCCTTGCCTATTGCAAAGGGGCTTCCCCATTTCGTTGTACGGTCGATTTTGTTTTTTCCGGAAAATATAAACTTTGGGTTTTCCTGCATTATTCAATCGGTATTTTTAGTCCTGCTTTTGAGGAATTAAAAGAAAAAGCTGAGGTGTATGGGCTTGAGATTTCTTGTAGCCGGCCCATTAGATGAAAACTCTCAACGCTGTTGAGACAATTATCCTGAATATAAATACTACCTCTTATGAGCCAGTAACAAATTCCATCTTTTTCCGGAAGGACCAGAGGGTTCAGGTAAAGGATTTTGATTCCATTTAAAAAAGGCAAATCAAGATAAATCATTCAATGAGAATTTGCTCTCAGAAACCTGCAAAATAACCCCTTTTTTCACAAGTGATTCAAGCGCTTTTTTAACATCGCCGGAATCAAGGTCCTGGCTCAGCTCTTCAAAAGTCTGATGACCGCCCTTCAGTCTTTCAATAAGCATCTGAGCCAGCATGTCCTGATAAGCAAGGTCATGCAGTTCACCAATGACCGAATGCGAAATTTTGAATCTGTCTGCAAACTCCTCCAGCCCGTCGAAGAAAAAGGCGATCCAGGCAAAGTTCTGGTCGTGCTCGTTTTGCCAGATGATTTCATCCCGGATGATGTCGAAGTCCAGACCCCGGGTAAAAAGAGTATACATATCTTCCCGGTCCCTGTCTCTTGAGGTCACGCTTTTGAAAACGAAGATATCTTCTGGGGCTATCATGTATACTGAAATATTTTCCAGGGAAAACAGCTCAATGGAACGCTTTGCCATGGATTCGGAAAGCTGCAGGCCGTTACAGACTACCCGGACGAAGATATCCCATCTGAAGCCATCCGCATTTTCAAGTATGTCGCTCGCATTCATTTCAGCGTAGGCTCCCCTGACACAGGGAACGAAATAGCCCAGAGATAAAAGGGCATTTCTGGTGAGTTCGAGTTCCCTGGTTGACCTGAGTACAACATCAATATCTTTTGTGGCCACCTTAAGGTTCTGGAAGCTCATGGCTCCGCCGCCTATCAGATACAGATCGACATGTTCGGAAAGCTCACCGTTGAGTTTCTTAAACTCATTTTCCAGATAGGTTCGTCTGAAGGTTGCCATACTTACACCAGGCTTTCAAGCAGATCCTGGTATTCTTTCCAGGGAAGGACAACGTCGCTGCCTTTTTCTTTTTTATCGAGATATTCAAGAAGGGTCCTGACGTGGGCTTCAATATCATAATATGCGGCATATTTTATGAAATTTTTTGAATTGAGTTTGGGTGCAAGTGCAAGAGCATATGAATTGTAAATAGGGCTGTAAGGATCGATCAAAATCGTATGGATAAAGAACTCTTCCTCACACAGTGGTTTTTTGCTGAAGAAGTAATAGTCCATATCGGTAATCACATCCAGGCTGTATTTCGGGAAAATGCTGATAGCCGTCGGATGGATCTTATTTTCCAGATGTGGTTCAAGATCAGGGTTCAGGTTTTCTGCCCTGAACAAAAATTCCGGGCCTCTTTGCCAGATCAACACCCCATTTTGAGAAACAGCCCGCAGGTTCATATTTGCCCTGTACTTAAAATAATTGTCAGCAAAGTCTTCAAAAAGGGCATGACGACTGCTCAGGAGAAACCTGCCTTTTTCCTTGATTACGATACCGTATCTTGCCAACCTTGATATTGCCGAAGATACGGTATACCTGTCAAGACCCGTTATTTCAGAAACCTCAGTAATACTGCGCGGCGATTTCAATACGGAAAAAACATGTAGAGAAGAAGGAGTAAAAAGTTTACCCAATGGGAGCCTTGGAAATTCCCTCAAAATATCTTCCAGGGACCGCGCATGCAGGGAATCCGAGCGCCGGATGTACACATGTTTTCCTTTTTTTTCTCTAAGCACAAAACCTTCACTTTCCAGCGAACTCACAGCTTTCGATACTGTAGAGTAATGCAGACCTAAAAGTTCTGAAAGGTCCGATATATTCATAGGCTCTTTAAGACACTTAAATATGGAAATTTCCCTGGAACTCAGCATTATGTGGAAAAACGTTCACATTATATATATATTATGTGGCAAAAATTCCACATTAATCGAAAAAACAGATTCACAACAAAGCTAATTCCAGCAAGATAGGAAAAAATTTAAATCATTCGCATTTTACTGGAAAAAACTAATAAATTGTTCACATTAATTTCTTTTTGACATAATATTTAGCTGTGTTTACATTTTGGAAAAGCCGGTCAGCAAGCTGACCGTTGAGAACGCCGGTACCTGAAAATCAAGTTGAAAACCGGTTTTAAGGTACCGAAATATCCGTAAATAGCAAGCCACCTGATACTTGAACGCCTTAACCTTGGAAAAAGAATACCTGACACCTGAAATTTCGAACATCACCCTTGCCTGAATAATAATATTTATAATCTCATTAGTGTATCCACCCTATTGATGGCAGATAAATCGGCTGCGGATGAAAACAGTCTACTTCTTGAGCGCATTTTCCAGGTCCACGAATCCCCCTGCAAAGTCGTTCTGGCAATAACCGGCGGCGGGGCTGAAATTCTTGGGGAATTGCTCCGGCACGGCAGCGGCTCGGCAACGGTGCTGGATGCGGTTGTCCCATACGGTATGGAGGCGATGGACCGCTTCCTCGGCAGGAAACCTGAAAAGTACTGCTCGGAGAAAACCGCAAGACTGATGGCAATGGTTGCCTACCAGCGAGCCCTGGAACTGTCTAAAGGCTCAGACGGTTTCGATGGTTTCGACGGTTTCGACGATTCCGATGGCTCCGACGGCTCCAACGGACCGGACGTAATAGGGATCGGTGCGACCTGCAAACTCAAGGCGGCAAATGAACGGGAAGGCAGGAAACACGAGGTCCATGTTGCCATACAGGCATATCGTGAAACCGGGGTCAGAACCCTTGAACTGACAGCGGACCGGACAAGGGAAGAGGAAGAAAAGATCGCTGCATACCTGATTTTCAATGTGCTCGCCCGTTACTGCGGCGTTCCTGAAATCGATTTGCCGGCTGGGATAAGGACAACGGATGGGATCGGGACCGGAAAAGGGAGAGAAGTTATTGAAAAATATGCGTCAGTTTCCGGGGCGGTAGGGGATCTGCTGAGACAGCAGAGGTGCAGCTCGGAAAGTTCTTGTGAAACAGCTGGGATGGCAAGGATCAATTTTAATGAGGCCACCGAAAAAGCAAAAGCTTCCGCAACGATAAAGCCTGAAGAGACAAAGCCCGAAATGCCCGGAGAGCCTGGAAAGCCAGAAGAGATAAAGCTCGTATTTTCCGGCTCTTTTGACCCCTGCCACAGGAACCATGTTTTCATGGCGAGCTGGGCGTCGAAGAAATATAATACGCCCGTTCACTTTGAGATTTCTTTGACTAACGTTGACAAGCCGCCCATAGATTTTATCTCGTTGAGCCAGAGGCTTGATTCCTTAAGGAAATACAAAGACGAAGCATTCATGGGCGGGGTTTGTCTGACAAACGCGCCGCTCTTCCTGCAAAAAGCCGACCTTTTCCCGAACAGCACCTTCATTATTGGAGCTGATACTTTTAACAGGCTGTTTGACACAAAATACTATGACGGAATAACAGATTCAGCTGTCATTTTAAAGCAGTTTAAGGAAAAGAATGTGCGGTTCATGGTGTTTCACAGGAAATCCGTTGAAATGTCTATCAACCCTGAGGTCCTGGAGTTTTGTGAGATTATCCCGATGGACGAATATGCAGATGATGGGACGTCTTCCAGGGAAATTAGAAAGAAGCGAGAAAATAAATAAAGTGAATAAGGGCCGCTACACAATAAATATAACTAAAAAGTAATAACTAAAGTTTTCTGTTTTGAATTATGAATGAAAGACGCTGTGTTTGAGTTATGAGCTAAAGGACTGCTGTGAAGGTTGAATTCAATTTTCATATGCAATTTTTCGGGGGTCCTGGAAAGGCCGTCCTCTTCGCTGCGCTCTGCGGCCGGTGAGTGCTCAGGTGCCTGAAAATCAAATTGAAAAAAGTTTATTGGTAAGTTCTCTGATACATTTTCTGATACATTTTCTGATACATTTTCTGATACATTTTCTGATACATTCTCTAACACGTTCTCTAACACATTTTCTGATTTCCTTTTAAGTTTGCGAGTTTACACTTTGTAAGCTTTCACGTTTTTTCCGGCTACTTTGCAGTACTTTGAGAGGGCGTTCTTGAAAATCCTTCTTAATACTCAGAGATCCAAAAGATCTCTTTAAATATAAGTCTCATATTTTTCAATCCAAATAGTAAAATTTATATATTACATTGACCGGTAATAAGATACCGGTTGCCTACTGTGGCGCAGCCAAAAAATGGAGAAGTGAACCACCAGATGACCAGTGAAGAATTATTGCAAGAACTTTCAGATGCGGTAATCTCCTGCAAAAAGGACGCAGTCCTTGCCGCCGTGGAGAAAGCAAAGTCCGAGATTCCTGCACCGGAAATCATTGAAAAGGGGCTTGCTGCCGGCATGAACGAGGTCGGCGACCCGCTGGATATGCCGATTTCCCACATAATGGCTTCCGGGATGACCGGGATAAGGGCTGCAGGGAACCTTGTTGCAAGGATGGAGTTTTCGAAGAACATGCGGTTTGGGGAAGCAAAAGAATACGTGGCAAAGAAGCTTGGCGTCGGGGTCGCAGACCTCACCGACGAGTACGTCATGAGAGAACTCAGGGAAGAACTCGATATCGGAGTAATCACTTCCGTAGCAGGCGCAGCCAGGGGCATTGCCGCAAAAATGAACATCGAAAAACTGCTTGGCACCAACATTAATTCCTGTGAGATGTTCCGAAAACAGATCGCCTAAACAGAACGAAAAACGGAACGAAAAACGGAACGAAAAACGGACAGGGGAACTGACAGGAAAACTTTCGTTTTATTTCATTTATAGATGTGAATCCGCGAATTAAAAAAATAAAAAAAATACAAAATATAAAAAACATATCATAAATATAAAAAAGGAATTGTTATGGACGAAGATACCCATCCCCCCTACTCGCAGGTAGACTGGCAGCACGGGGCAGAATGCAGCCGGGCGAGCTGCGACCCGAAGGAGCTTGAACGGAGTATTGACTGGAAGCAGGGACTTGCAATCGCACTCGGTGTGCCGCTGCTGATCCTGCCTTCCATTGGTTATTTTACAAGTTATGTCTGGGCGTTTTCAATAGTTGTCTGGGTGCTGACCATTTTCCTGGGCTTTTTCCAGAACTTTGCATTCGGGGAGCTTGCAACCGTCTTTCCGAAGGCATCAGGGCTTCCCGGCTATACCCAGACGGTTTTTGGCTCAGCTTCCAACAAGAGCAATAACGGGAAATTCAAGTTAGGAAGGTTTATAGGCGGTTTCAGCGCCTGGAGCTACTGGTTCGGCTGGAGCCCGGTGCTCGCGATCTATGCGATCCTGATCGGAAGCTACCTGCACGGCCTGGTCCCTGCCTTTGGGGCTATCCCTGAGACCCTGCTCTCCTTACTGGTAGGAGCCGTGATCTTCGGGAGCCTTGCCATTCTTAACTCGAAAGGGCTCAAGAATGGCGCAACGGCCGGATACATCCTGGCCGTGGTTTCCCTGGTCCCCCTCCTGGTAATTACCATCGCCCCCTTCCTTACGGGAGACTTCCACCTGGCAAACATCACCGGCTCCTGGTTCCCGACTGACTGGGTCTGGGACATGAAGCACATCCTGATCCTTTTCGGGATTTTCGCAATGGCCGAGTGGAGCGCCTGCGCCTGGGAAACCGCAGCTATCTACGGACCCGAGTACAAGAACCCGAACACTGACACCCCAAAAGCACTGCTGGTCTGCGGGGCAATCTGCCTTGTGCTCTACGTGCTTGTCCAGACCTCGGTTATCGGGACCCTGGGGGTCGAAGGTGTACTTTCCGAACAGGTCTCCCCGATGCTCCCAATTGCCAACATGACCCTGGGCAGCCTTGGAGCTTCGATTACAATCGTAATGTTGATAGGGGCCATGCTCCTGATCATCCAGACCGCCTTCCTCTCCTCGGCAAGGTCAATCTACTCGATGTCCGTAGAAGGCAACCTCCCGAAGTTCCTCAGCAAGCTGAACTCCCACGGGCACCCAATGAATGCAATGCTGGCAGATGCCCTTTTCAACATGTTCCTTATCCTGCTCGGGACCCCGACCGCAATCCTTGCAGCCTCAGCCATCGGGTACATCTGCGCAAACGGGATCAGTCTCTACACCTATGTTAAAGTGAGAAACGACCCCGAACTCTCAAAGCTCGAAAGACCCTTCAAAGCCCCCCGCGGCTGGAAAAATGTGGCCCTTGCAACCGCCTTCCTGAACATCCCCTTCTTCCTGATCGGGATAATCTACCTCAACAGCCTTGAACTCGGCTGGAACACGACCTTTGTCGGCTTTTCCGTGCTCTGTCTCTTCATCCCGCTCTGGATCTATTCCCAGAAGGAGAAGAGAGAAGACATGTTAGAAGGCGAATTTGCAGAAAAAGAAACTGTGCCTGTCGATATCACTGCCTGAATTTCAGAGCAAAGATTCAGGGCAGAGAATTTAAGAAGAATAGGTCCGAAAATGTCCCCGGAAAGTTCCACCAGTCGGGGGACAGGTCCGGACCCGAATGTTTCTTCCCGGAGCACATGGTGTTCCGGGTTTCTTCCTTTTTTGCATCTTTGTTTTTAATCCTTTCTGCTGCATCCGCCTCTCTAGCAGTTGGGGAAAGAATAAATCACTCAAACAACCATTTCCACACAGGCTTGACAAAGATTTTCCTCATTTCTTTCCCATCCTGACCCCCCACATTTATCTCCAGAATTTCCTCATCATCCAGAGTCAGGATAAGCCCCTCTTCAAGCCCGTATTCCTGCATAGCTCCCATCAACCCTTCGATCTCCCTCTTCCTGACCGCCGGGTTCTCGAAATAGGTCGAAACCTGAATAGCCCCGGTAATTTTCTGTCCTTGACTGCCCTCTTCCTTCAACACAAAGTCGCATTCCTTCCTGTCCCGGAAAAAGAAAACTTCTTTTTCCTGGCGCAAAAGTTCCAGAAACACAAGGTTCTCAAACCTCAGCCCCAGGGGAAACTATCACCAACCGTTTTCAGACCTGCAATTAAAATGACCGGCAGGCGTTTGCAAACAGCATGGTCTATAAGATCCCGGAGCTCTTGTACTCTCATTATAACTCCGGTTTCGGGAATTAACTAAATTTAGATATATGATTCTTGTTTTTGCCGGGTTGACACTGAATTAAAATAATTTTATACTCACTGGTAATATATAAATATGGTTAACCCGGTAACATGGGTCTGTACCCCCATAAACGAAAGTGGAACACATAAGGTCCTTTACTAACATTACTCATCACTCCACCCTGGCAGGCGAGTGAATTGTTCCGGTAATGGGTGAAGGATCGGAAAAGAAGAATTAGGACATCAGTTGATGCTTTTTGTGGTAGAGAAGCAAAATTCTGAATTTGTCCTGGCGAGGAAGCAAGAACAAAAAGGTTAAGCAAAGGCACATTTCATTTCTTAATGATGCCTCAAAGGCTGTGCAGCGCTCAAGATGCCTCAAGATCTCTCAAAGCTGTGCAGAACTATCGGAAATGGAGATTTGCCTCAGGCTTTTCCTGCCTACTTCCAAACCATCCACTTCTTTTCTAACTCTTCTATCCACTTCCACTTTTTTTTCCGGGTTCACTGTTTAACTTAACCCCGAATGGTCACAGGTGTTCGGCAGACCAGTCGGCAACTGCTTTTACCCACTGCTTGAGCCTTTCCGGACTGCTGGGGGAAGGTGTACCGCAGCCAAGCTTGCTAGCTTTTGCTCCCCCGTCCAGCCCTCTTCTCGTTTCTTCCCGGATCTGCTCTTCGGTACCGTCAATCATCAGGAGAGGAGTTACATTGCCGACCACGGGCACGTCTCCTGCGATCTTTACGACTTCTGCCATGTCCACGGCCTGTTCGACACTGAGACAGTCTGCTCCGGTGGTTGCCATGCCCTCGATAATTGGGGTTGTGTCGCCGCAGATGTGGAGTTCCCAGGGGCATCCCAGCTTGTGGATGAATTCCCCCAGTTCGATTTCCGCGGGCACGCCCACCTGGTAGTAGAAATCCGGGATGAGTAGGTTGGGCGAGGCAGAAGCATCGGAATAGTAAAGCACGTCCGCTCCGGCTTCGATGCAGGCTCTGGCATAGATCTTATTAATTTCCAGGGCTCTGGAAAACCATTCGATAATTTCGTCCATGACCTCCTCTTGATGCAGGCTCTTGCAGCTTAAATCCGCAAGCTTCTGCACCCCCATCAAATACCCCGAAAGGGTGACAGGCCCGACCAGAAAAGGAGTGATAGCAGCATCAGGGAACCGTTCCTTTGCAAGCTCCGTGGCTTCGAGGGTTGCCCGGACGTAAGGGTCTGCCAGGAATTTGTCAGGGTCAGGATTCACGTCCTCGGGTTTTTCAAAGAAACCCTTGACAGACGGCTGGATATCTATCCTTCCCATCTTAACCTCAAGCCCGAGAGCAATGGATTCCACAAACATCCCGAAAGGCACGACAATATTGTCGACCCCTGCATCCTTATGCATCAGACTTGCAGCATTGGCCATCATTTCCGAATCATTATGATAATCGGGGAAAACTCCTCCACTTTTCTTAATATATTCCGCAACCATGGCGGAACCCGAGATTACGGGGACCCTATCTACAGGTTCCCGCCTGAGCATGGCCAGAACCCGTTCTCTTGAAGTCATTTTATCCTGCACGTTTTATCTCTCCTTTTTATCTCTTTAACAATTATACAAGCAATATATATTTAACTTGCTTTTTAGAAACCCGGTCCCGATCCGTAAAACCCCTGGTAAATCCCAAAAATCATACATCAGGAAACTTGTCTTACTCTTTCAGGCTCTTTTCGAGCTCATTTTTGATTTGATTTGATTTGATTTTGACCTGATTTGACCTGATTTTGACCTGATTTTTACTTATTTACGTTTTTTAGCTCATTTCCAGGGCCATGAACCTAAACTGCAAATGAAACCGCACCTTAAAAAATCAATAAATAAGTTAGGTACTAATTAAGGGATAGGAAATTCCTCCTTAACCATGAAGGAGCATCGGAGAATTCTATGAAACCTAAAACTCTGAAACAATCACCCATCCTTTTAATCACACTGGCCCTCTGCCTGCTCTCCCTGACAGCTAGCCCCGCAGCAGCCGAGTTAATCGCAGAATCCGCCGAGATCCCCTACCAGGTCAACCACTCGGACCGGATAGCAATCGGAACGGTCGGCAAAATCACCCCATACTACGACCACACCATCTTCCTAATCACAGTCGAAGAATGGCTCTACAACCCCCTGCCTGTCGAAACCATAAAGGTGAGGACCGAAACCGGAACAGGTGTCTGGACCGAAGACCAGCCCGAATTCGAGGAAAATGAAGAAGTGCTCCTCATGCTGAAGGACATAGACCTGGAGCACCGGATCTTCAAACTGTCCGTGGAAGAGCCTGGAAAGCGCCCGGTGTCCGATAGGGATGCTGTGATTGAGGAATTGAAAGTGCAGGGAAAGTGGCAGGGAGGAGATGAAATAGACGATGATGGTACTGCAAGCGAGCCGGAAGAAGGAGAAGAAGGAGAAGGTCCAGCCACGGAATCAGAAAACACTCCTTTCATTGGGCAGGAAGGAAATGAGACCGGCGAAGATGGTACTGCAGGCGAGCCAGAAGAAGGAGAAGAAGGAGAAGGTCCAGCCACAGAATCAGAGAGCACTCCTTTCGTTAATTCGGTGTGGGTAATTGCAGCAGTGGTAGGGGCGGTTTTTGTTTTCCGAAAAATAAAATAAAAAGTTAGAATGAAAAAACCGATTTTTGCTAGGCTGAACAGTTACGTATTTAGTAGAATCTGTCAAACCCGGGTTAATCACGACTTTCTGCTTGTTTGCGTATCTTCATAAACAATAAGGCACAATAATAACTTGGGGTGAATAAATGTGCATAAAGGTATGAAAATAGTGACTTGTATCTTAGCAACAATAGGGATTGGATGTGTTGTAAAATATATCATGCATTGCAAAGAAGGTTGCAGTTTGTGTGGTTGGCATAAAATAAAAGTAGAAGACGAAAAACCATCTGGTGCAACTGTATCGCATAAAATAAAAGTAGAAGATGAAAAACTACATGGTTCAAGGTATGGTTCTAATCCGATCCATTATTAAACCCGACAACCATACGTGAAAGGATTATGCCAGGCTTCCAGAATATGATAGGATATTTTTATGGCGGGCTCTACGGAGCCCTTTAGAATTGTGCAGAATAAGCAAAAAATTACAACGACAATCTGCATTCAACTATGGTCAACTTGGAACCAATGGTCCATTCCAGCTAGTTCACTATGGCGCACTTTAGGTCAAAACATTGGCTATTTTGGTAAAGTTCTGCAAGAAACAGATCTTTAGACCATATTTATATGTAACTAAAGTACCTTTTAATGTTAATGCTTCTTTTTGGACATATTGGCGTCACTCTGGGGGTATTTTTCGGATTTGCATTTTTCATACCACAATTAAGGACCATTATAGATCCAACATATCTGGTCATTGGATCGCTCCTTCCAGACTTAATAGATAAACCTCTAGGAATGATTATCTTTTCTTCTACCATTGCAAACGGACGGATAATCGCTCATACATTGGTATTTTCTTTAACCCTCTTTCTGACAGGTTTATACTTATATGATAAAAGAGGAGATATCAAAGTCCTTACCCTTGCAGCAGGTTCTATTTTTCACCTTATGGAAGATCGGATGTGGGCATCGCCTCGAACTTTATTTTGGCCTCTCCTGGGATGGCGTTTCCGCAAAAATCCGCATCAAACTGGACTAAAATACTTATTAACGCTTTTTAAAAGATCTTTTAGAGAGTTATAAAACAGACGGTACGTATCATTTGTCATATGCCAAAGGACATTTTAGAGACTGTTGATTATTTTCTGGTTTTTTGACGATCCCAGAAGATATATAAAAATTCTCTAGAATTTCTATCGAGTTTGTAATGATCTGGACGGGAATCCTGGATAGCTATTTTCGTGATGTCTATCCCGAAGGCATTCCACATACTTAACCACGCACATATACCTGGAAGCTAATCTAAAAGGCTAAGGCTATCGCTCGTGGCCAGATGGACCAAATGTATCCCACTTTTTTCTTCCTAAATCTTTTGTTTTTTCACACAATTTCCCCCGGCAACCATAAGCCTAAACTGCGAATGAAACCGCACCTTAAAAAATCAATAAATAAGTTAAGGACTAATTAAGGGATAGGAAAGTCCTCCTTAACCATGAAGGAGCATCGGGGAATTCTATGAAACCTAAAACCGTGAAACAAGCACCCATCCTTTTAATCACTCTGTCCCTATGCCTGCTCTGCCTGTTCTCCCTGACAGCTAGCCCCGCAGCAGCCGAGTTAATCGCAGAATCCGCCGAAATTCCCTACCAGGTCAACCACTCGGACCGCATAGCAATCGGAACGGTCAGTGACATCGAAGAGCACTACGACTATACCATCTTTACAATCACCGTCGAAGAATGGCTTTATAGCCCCCTGCCCGCCAAAACCATAAAGGTGAGGACCGAAACCGGAAAATATGTCTGGACCGAAGACCAGCCCGAGTTCGAGGAAAATGAAGAAGTGCTCCTCATGCTGAAGGACATAGACCTGGAAGACCGGCTCTTCAAAGTGTCCGTGTATTTCCCCGGAAAGCGCCCGGTTTCTGATAGAGGTGCCGTGATTGAGGAACTGAAGGTGCAGGGGAAGTGGCAGGAAGGAAATGAGACCGGCGAAGATGGGGTTGAGGGCGAGGTGGAAGAAGGTTCAGTACCTGATTCAGAAAGTACTCCTTTCATTAGTTCGGTGTGGGTGATTGTGGCAGTGATAGGGGCGGTTTTCGTGCTCTTGAGAAGGGAATAAAAACGGGGTTTGTATAAAGACGTGTGGATGCTGAGCTTAAACCGAAGCAGCCGGAATAGCCTTATCGAGTCTGTCTTGTTCCGGGCGTAAGCCCGGCTTACCCAAAACAAAAATTAAAAGACTGATCAGAAAGCAAAAACAACAGCATAAACACAGAATAAAGAGGTTTGAAGTGCAACAAAGGAAAAACAAAAATATCAAATTTCCACATATGGGGATTATTTAGACAAAATAAACAATGAAAAATTATAACATATGTTATACACTCCAAAAAGCTATTTATCTTGGAATAAAATAAGTTTTTACAGAAAATTAAAATGACTATTCATTCAATAATTCAAGAATCCCAATATCAACTAACATCTATAATATATATGACATGACTGCCATATATTACAAAATAAGAAGTAACGTAAATAAAAGAGTGAAAATTTAAAAGAATTGACCATCATGGAAAAGAATTTTGTAAAATTGTAGAGTATACATGAAAAAAAGTGAAATTATACTGGTAGTACTGGTAGTCTCCATCCTTATTTTATTAGGCACTTTATTAACGCCAATCATGAGTGCAGAAACAGACTTTAAAGGGAATGCCAAAGATTTTACTATTGAAGGAAATTTCTCCACCATCAAAGCAAGAGATGTTTCTGTAGTTTGTAATATTGATAGAGCGGAATTTGATGGTGTTCAGACAATCATTATTACAAATGAAAGTGGAAGCACAGAAAGCATTACTGAATTTGATAGAATTGAAGTCTATTTTAATGAAGACGCTCCCATTCCAATAAATAATGCTTTTGTTTGGTTATCATATTTAGAGAATTGCATCATAAAACCAGACAATGATAATTTTGCTGACATTTTCATATCAGGAGACTCAAATTGCCCATTTAATGAAATCAGGTTTAGTAGTGATAGTTCTAATTCAATTAGTTCTATAGGTTTTAATGACATTCAAGTTGAACATTTATTAATCGATGGAAAAGAGATAAGAAATTTTACATCCGTTATTCTGAACAGTGAGGGCAGTATTACTTTCGATTTACATAATTTCAAGCAATCTAATTTTTACTTATGGAAGCCTTCCCAAATAAAAATAGAAGGAGAGCCAAAGAGTATTATTCTTCATAGAAGTGAAGGGCTTTTAAGAATAGCGGACAGACCCTTCGTGATAAACTATCCTGACACACTTAATGTGGTTTTTTCGTTTAATCAACAACCCTATGTAAAAATAGAAGAGTCTGATGTCGAGTTCAGTGGCGTTACAAATTATTCATCATTGAATAATCAAAAATTATTAACTTCTAACCTAATTTATTGGTTTAACCATCAACCTGAAAAAGCTAGTGCACTTTTTGCTTTTTTACTTGTTATTCTTACAGCGTATTATGCTTTTCAAAATAAACAACTAGTGAAGCAAGCAGAGATAAGCCTCCAGCAAACAGAGATAAGTCTTCAGCAAACAGAGCTAATAATTAAGCAAAGTAGGGAAACGCAAAAAATTGAACGCATGGAGAAAAAACTCGAATTTTTCTACTACCCATTGCAAAGTAGATTGAATGAGCTTTTTTTTGAACTCGATGAACAACTAGAAAAAGATCCTAATTACTCGATTAGATTCGAAAAACCTAACGAGTTTTTAAAAGAGGTAATTCCCTACCAATATATGGCATCTGAAGAATTAGAAAAGTTTTTCAAAGATTTCATAAAAGGAACGTTAAAAACAAAAAGTATTAATTTAAATAACAAGGCAGCTCTTGCGATATTAATGAACCAAGTATCACTTGATATTAACGAAATAAAAAGAGAATTAACTATTTACTTTAAAGTTATCAACTAGAAAACAATGGCAAGAAGATATTTTTGGACACCGAAAAAGAGTACGAAAACAGAAACTTAAAACCCAGCCCCGTTTCTCAAATCTCACAAATCTCAATTAATTCCTTCGCCCACACCAATTTCTTCTTCTTAATCGGATTCACCCCGGGATCTTCAAAATCAAACCCTGCAAGCCTGACACTCGCAGCCCCAAATTCCTTTGCCACAAAGACGCAGCGGTCCCCATCACTGAAGCCGCCGAAGTTGTACACATTGTCAAAGGGCCCGGCCTGGGTCGTGGCTATGAAGCGCTTGAAGCGGGACACGTATTTTTCGAGCTTATCGGTGTTGTCCCCGTGGGCGTGGATGAGGACGAGGGAGCCTTTTTTGCAGGCCAGGATTTCTTTTTCGATGTCGGCTTCGGAATTGCCGTCAAGGTCGGTGCAGATGACTTCGGGGACACGGCCAAGGTCCATCAGGACGGCGGCGGCTCCGTCGGCTGCGATTATTACAAAAGAGGAAAGGTCTATTTCCGAAAGCTCAGCCCGGAGTTTCGGGGCGTTTCCGCAGACAAGGACGGTTTTTCCGGAAATCGTTGTATTAAGTTCGGAGAGGCTGACAGTATTTTCTTCTGTCAGCATTTTGGAGAGGAGCCGGGCTGCCTCTTCATCCCCGCTGCGGTCAAAGCCGAAATCAGCAAGGATTCGCTCGTAGATCGGTTCCCAGGCGGCAAAGTCCATATTAATCACTCTCCAATTTGCTTAATTGCTTATAGTAAATCCAGGAATTTATAGTCAAGGACCCAAATTCCTTCACCAATCTCAAGTTCAGGTTTAACCACAGAAAGCACGGAAGACACGGAATAAAGGAAATAGGGCTACAATCCTTCCGTGCTTTCTGTGTCTTCCGTGGTTATAATTTAAGTGTAAATATTTACGTCCGGGACTATAATTACACTTTTCAAAATCAATTATAGTCAGGAACCAAAATTCTTTCTCCAATTTCAGGGGCAGGTTTAACCACGGAAAGCACGGAAAAACACGGAATGAAGTAAATATGGCTACAATCCTTCCGTGCTTTCTGTGTCTTCCGTGGTTATAAAGTTCGAGACTATAAATGCTTAATTTCTCAAATTTATTCCTTATTCCTTATTCCGAATCATCCTTTGCGATTCCGATCTTCATGGCAATGCCTTCGACTTCCCAGTCCTTTACGAGGTCTCCGGTGATTTCGTCTTCGTTGGAGAGCTCAAGGATGCTTGCCCGGACTTCTTCTGCGAGGAGTTCGCCAAGGGTGTCGACCAGGTCAAGGACCCTGTCGTCATCGATCTGGACCAGGGCTATGATGTTATCGTCAACAATGAGGTCGAGTTCCTTCCTCATGTCCTGGACCCTGCGGATAACTTCCCTGGTGAACCCTTCGGCTTCGAGTTCGGGGGTCAGGTTAGCGTCCACGTAGACGAGGCCTGCATCGGAGTCGGCACTTGCGACACCTTCGGGGAGGGTTTCGTTGAAGTTTGCCATTTCGGGGGTGACGGTTACGACCGAGCCGTCGGCAAGGGTGAGTTCGAACTCGTCGGCTTCGGCAAAGGCTTTCTTCAGGAAAACGCCGTCCATTTCTTTCAGGGCGGGGACTACTTTTCCGGCGTCCTTCTTGAAGACAGGGCCGATCTTGCCGGGGTTGGGGATTACTTCGAGACCCAGTTCATCCCAGCTTTCGCCAACGGCGGTGAGCACGATGTCCTTGGAATTGGTCTGGTCCATCAGGACGGATTTGAGCCGTTTAACCGCTGTTGCAGCTTCTTCGCTTTCGGGGCTCAGGACAATCCGGGATATCGGCCACCTGAGTTTCCTGCCTGCTTTCTGGCGGGCGTTTGAGGCAGCCTCCACGACGTCCCTTACCAGGGCCATGGAAACTTCGAGTTCGGGGTCCCGGAAGTCCTCGTTGACCGTTGGCCAGTCGCACATGTGCACGGACTCAAGGGCTTTGGGGTCCACGTTCCGGCCCAGGTTCTGGTACATCTCTTCAGCCAGGAAAGGCATGAAGGGGGCGATCAGTTTTGTGAGGGTCACATAGATCTCGTAGAGCACACGGTAGGCAGCAAGCTTGTCCGGGTCGTCGGCTTCGGTCCAGGTCCTGGGCCTGATGAGCTGGATGTACCAGCGGGAAAGGTCTTCGAGGGTGAACTCTAAAATTTCCCTGACCGCCTTGTGGAGAAGGTAGCCGCTCATGGCGTCATCCACGGCTTTGATCACGGACTGCAGCCTGGAAAGAATCCATTTGTCCTCTTCCCTGAGGGCGCCTTTTACGGAGTCAAGGGAGACCTGCATCGGGTCGAATTTATCCAGGGCCATGTAGGGCAGGGGGAACCTGAAGACGTTCCAGAGGATGTTGATTGAGCGGTGAACGGTCTCCACTTCTTCCATGTTGAACTTCAGGTCTTCCCAGGGAGCGCTGGTTGAGAGCACGTAAGCCCTGAGGGTATCGGCTCCGACCTTGTCGATCACTTCCTGGGGGGTGACAACATTTCCGAGACTCTTGGACATCTTCTTTCCGCCGGCGTCCAGGGTGAAACCATGCATGAGCACGCTCTTGTAAGGGGCTTTTCCAAAGTTCACCATACTTGCGCCGAGCTGGGAATAGAACCAGCCGCGGGTCTGGTCGTGGCCTTCGGTGATGAAGTCGGCAGGCCACCATTCGTCAAAGTCCTCCCTGCTGTGCGGGAACTTCAGGGTTGCCCAGGAAGCAACTGCAGAGTCAAACCAGACGTCAAAGACGTCTTCAACACGCTTTTTCTCTCCTCCGCATTCACAGGGGATGGTCACTTCGTCCACGTAAGGGCGGTGCAGTTCGATTTCCCCGCCTGCGTTGGAGGACTTCTCTATCAGTTCTTCCTTGGTCCCGATGACCTCTATGCTGTTACACTTCTGGCATTTCCAGACCGGAATCGGGATTCCCCAGTAGCGCTGCCTGGAGATACACCAGTCCCGAGCGCCTTCCACCCAGGTCCTGAACCGGGCTGAGCCTGCCCAGTCGGGGTACCAGTCCACGGCGTCGATTTCCTGGAGCATTTTCTCCTTGAGGTCGGTAATTTTAAGGAACCACTGTTCGGTTGCCAGGTAGATGATCGGGGTCTTGCAGCGCCAGCAGTGCCCGTACCTGTGGCTGATCGTCTCTTCGGCAAGAAGGCGGTCACGCTCTTGCAGGTCCTTGATGATCCCGGGGTTTGCCTCCCGGATGTTCTGGCCTGCGTAGCTGCCTGCTTCTTCGGTGTAGGAACCGTTAGGGCCTACGGGACAGAAAATGGGAAGCTTATTCTTGACCCCTACGGCAAAGTCGTCCATCCCGTGTCCGGGGGCGATATGCACACAGCCGGTATTTTCTGCGGTTACGTACTCAGCCTCATAGACGTTGTGCTTGAACTCTTTCTGGAGCGGCACCAGGTCCCCGAGCGGGCTTTCGTACTCAAGCCCTGCAACGTCTTCCCCGAGCATGGTCTCAAGAACTTCGTAATCCGTGTACCTGCCCTTCTTGAGCACGTTTTCGATGAGGGGGGTTGCGGCAATCAGGACTTCTTCCTTTCCGTCCTGCCTGACTGCCCGGAACTTTGCGTATTCAAAGGACGGGTGGACTGCAACTGCAATGTTTGAGGGGATGGTCCAGGGGGTTGTGGTCCAGATCACGATGAAGGTGTTTTCCTCCCCCTTAACCTTGAACTTGACATAAATGGAAGGGTCGGTCCGGTCCTCATACTCGACCTCGGAGTCTGCAATTGCGGTTTCGCAGCGGGGGCACCAGTTGACCACACGCTTTCCCACGTCCAGGAGGTCTTTTTCCTGAGCCTGCTTGAGAGTCCACCAGGCGGCTTCGATGTACTCGTCTTTCAGGGTCATGTAGGGGTCTTCCCACAAGAGCCAGGTCCCGAGGCGCTCGAACTGCTCTGTCATAGCCTCCTTCTGGGTGATGGCGAATTCCTTACATTTCTCGATGAAGTTGCCTACCCCGAAGCTCTCGATGTCCTTCTTGGACTTGAAGCCGAGTAAGCCTTCTACCTTGACCTCAATCGGCAGTCCGTGCATGTCCCAGCCCGGCCGCTCCATGATGTTGCGGTTATTCATGGAATAATAGCGGAGAATGGAGTCCTTGATAATCTTGTTCCAGGCAGTCCCCAGGTGGATGTGTCCTGTGGTATAGGGAGGACCGTCTACGAAGAAGAGCTTTTTTCCGGGCTTGCGGTGTTCCCGGGTCTTCCGGTACGCGTCGCTGTCTTCCCAGAATTGCGTTACCTTTTGTTCGATTTGTCCTGCATCATACTTGGCAGTAATTTCTTTTATCATGTGGGGGTCTCCCTGTGAAAGATAATGTTAATCGATAAGGTAAATCGATAAGGTTAATCGATAAGGTTGATCGATAAGGTTGGTTGATAAGGTTGGTTGATAAGGTTGATCGATAAGGTTAATCGATAAGGTTAATCGACAAGGTTGATCGATAAGGTTAATTGGTGAAGTGAACCTGCTCCTTTTGGAGCGTAAAAGCATCCTATTTCTTACATGCTTCGATTATAATTTAGTTTATCAAGTCAGTTTATCAAGTTAGTTTATAATGTTAGTTTATAAAGTTAGTTTATCAGGTCCGGTCAGTCAGTACATTTTATTCAGTAATTACTGCACTCAATTTAAGCTTTATTATAGAAAGCTGGAAAAGGAGCCTGTTGCCTCCCCGAAGATGGACCTGGAATGGATATTTCAAAGTTTTGTTACCAAACTTCGATGATCCTTTTGGCTGAGGGCCCAGGGGTATACCAGGGTTCCCGTGCCTAAAGAATAGCTAACCTTTTTGTTGAAGTTTTCAGCAGCTTTATTATCGAAGCTCAAACAATCTTTTTTGTGAAATTTGAGAGGGGCTCTCCGGAAAAATCCTTGCATTAAAAAATCACATAATAAATTATTATATTTCAAATAAAATTATTCACTTCAGATATAAATATAGGCAGATTTATGTACTCCGTATAAAGATACTTTGCTACGAGAACAGGACGCGAGGGTTTGAATGGAAGAAATAATCAAGCAACTCGGGAGCCAGGCCACATTAGCAAAAAACATGAGGCTGGCCCTTAGAAAAATTGGCAAAGAGGAAGAGAACCCTTCCAGACGTTTGAGCATCCTGAAAGACGAAGTGAAGAAAATGGACAGGTACCTGGAAAACTGCCTGTTCGACCCTGTTTTTAAGGGCAGGATGATTTCGGAACTTAAACCATACAGGGCTGAGATTTCAAGTCTCGAAGCCCTTGTAAAGGCGGATTTCGGACGAAAACTGGCTGAAAACCTGAAGGACCACGGTTTTTCTCTGGAAGGCCATTACCCGCGGCTCAGGACCTCGATGTACACGTTTGTGGTAAAGCTGGATGCAAATAAGGTAGACATTTACTACGGACCCGAATTCGAGAGAATGGACACGGTTAAAGCCAGCCCGGACCTGACTGCGGCAAAGCTGCTGGAATGGGACGAAACCATAAGCGGCAGGGAATTCGATGACGATGAGTTCCTGAATAACCTGCTGGAAGCCTACAGGATCTGCCTGCTCCGGGAGAATAAGAATTTTGATGAAGAAATCCCGGTTTCCGAGATCATTTCTGCGTACTCTTTTGTCATTCAGGATAAAAAGTTCAGGGAAAACCCCCTGAAAAAATTCTATGGGGAATACAGCCGGATCATGTTCAGCTATGACCTCTCACGTTTGAGAAAGCGGAAGCTTGAAGGTTTCGAACTCAGGCTCATAACAGCAAGGAGAGCGGAAACAAAACGAAAATCAGCATTCCTCTGGATACCCCCGCACTCCGGAAAAGGCCTGGGAGAGTCCATATCCCAGGTTAAGTTCAGGGAAGTGAAATGAAGTGATACGATTCGAATTGAGATGACAGGTTAGAGAAAGTCAAATTGAGATGACAGGTTAGGGAAAGTCAAATTGAGATAACAGGTTAGAGAAGGTCGAATTGAGATAATACATTAAGAAAAATGGAGTGACACAGCAAGGGAGAGGAAAATGTCTGGTGAAACCGAATTTGAAAAACTCGACAAAAACCTGGCAAAGCGGATCATCAACGAGGTGGGAGGGACCGGACAGCCTCCCCTATACGGATACCAGTTTTTCACGGCAGGCCTGGACCGGTACATGGAAACGATAGAAGCCGAGTACCTGCAAGACTACATAAAATACGGGGGTAGCTCCTTCAAGATGGTCGTGGGTGCCTACGGAGGAGGCAAGACCCATTTTTTATACAATGTACTCGGGAGGGCCTGGGAACATAATTACATTACTTCCTACATCGAGCTGAGTGCCAATTCCGTGCCCTTCCACAAGCTGGAAGAGGTGTACAGAGCCATTGTTTCCAACCTGATCTTTCCCCAGGAAGCAGCCGCCCTTTTGAACGATCCCGAAAAAGGAATAGAGGCGGTTTTGAGGAAGTGGTACAGGGAAACTATTGAGACTCTGCCCCTGGTCCCCCCCTACCGTCCGGGAGAAGAGGTGGAGAAGTACCTCAAGGAACTGGGCTCCTTTGAAAGCACCAGCTTCCAGAACGCGGTAAAAAAAGCTTTTACGGTCCTTTACCAGGGCGACGAAGAACTTTTCGACCTCATCGTGCAGTGGCTGAAAGGGGAAAACCCCTCCTCAAAACTGTTAACCGATCTCCACATATATGAGAAAATTGATCGGTCGACAGCCTTCAAAATGCTCCGCTGTCTTGTCCAGTTTCTTTTGAAAACCGGGTTTTCGGGGCTTATAGTCCTGCTGGACGAAGCGGAACAGACCCCCAGCATGAGCACAAGGGAACGCAGCACCCTCCTCCAGAACCTCAGGGAACTGGTAGATGCCTGCAGCCGGGGTGCCCTGAAAGGGACCATGGTCTTCTATGCCGTGCCTGACGAGAGTTTCCTGGAAGGCAGAACAAATGTCTACGAAGCCCTCAACCAGCGCCTTTCGACCACTTTTGAAGGAGAAATCAACCCCACGGGAGTCAAGATTGACCTTGAAAACCTCTCAAAAGACCCCGTGGACCTCCTGACCGAAATCGGGGCAAAGCTTGCCAGGATCTACGAAATCGCCCACGAAATGAAATTCGACGAGGCCGAACTGGAAGCCACGATCAAGGAAGTTGCCGAAAAAGCCGACCAGGAAAGCTACGGAGAAATCGCATACAATCGCCTCTTTGTCCAGCTGATCGTCCCTTCCTTCCATGCCCTTAAAGCAAAAAGTATGGAAAGTGCGAAGGGGGCGGGGAAAACCTGATTAAAATTTTTGCAAGGATTTGCGCAGTTGAATCAAAAACAGTAACATGAAATTTATTACTGTCTAAATAATATTACTACCATTCAGGTCCCATGTGCTTGTTTTTATTTCCCAGGTGCGTAACTTCTATTAAGCATTAAATAAATTTAATATATTATACTCTTTAATTTTTATTCAAATTATCGATTTTCAATATTAATTCCCAATATTAACCCCAATATTAACCCCAATATTAACCCTAATATTTATTTTCAAATTACTACCCCAGGTGGTGCCGTGGCCGGAAAAAGTTTTTTAGGACTTAGACTCCCTAACTTTGGGAAATTCACTGAAATTTTGAGCAAATTGAGCCGCCGGATTTTTGGAGGCTCTTCGAAAGCAGAAGCCGAAAAGAAAACAAAAGAAACCGGGAAAGCGAAGGAAATACTGAAAAGCAGCAAACCCCCTGAAATAGAAATTGATACAGTTGGAGCTCTGCCCTTATCTCTGCCTGAGGAGACAAGTCTTCTGTCCTCCGAAGGTCGCAGGGTGGAAAAAATAAGTCCTCCTCCCAGAGCTGCCCTTGACCTTAAAACCCTTTCTTCAATCAGTCTTCCGGATTCAATAGAAAACCCCGATTCGACTAAAACCGCTGATTCGACTAAAGCCGCTGATCCGAGTGAACTCTCTGATCTGACCAAAATTTCTGATCTTGCAAGAACCCCCGCCTTAAAGAAAACACCGGAAGCATCACAAATCCCTGCTGTTCCCGTAATCTTCGACCTGCTGAAAGTCTCAAATCAACTGGATAAACCCGAACCTGAAGGTGTAAATGAGCCTGCTGGGGAAAAAGCCGTATTGAAGGTGCTTACTCCTGTTGAAAACCCGGTTCCCGTAAAAATGGAGCCTATAGAAATTTCGGATATTCTGAAGGTCCCTGAACTTCCGGAAGTAACACACACCGGAGAACTGATAAGCCAGCTGGAAGTCCCCTCTAATCCAACAGTCCTAAACTCCGGAAAAACAGCTGATTTAAAAGACTCACAAGGGGCCGCTCCGCAAAATCCTTCGCCTCTTGACGAAATTCTGTATTTGCTGAAAACCCCTGAGCCTTTAGAGGACGAAAGGGCTCCAGAAGGTCCAGTTCCGAACGTTTCCTTCTCAGGGAAAGTACCAGACCCCGCGCAAAAGACGGAACCTGCAACAACTTCAGTTCCTGCAGAAACTTCGGAAGCAGGGCAAAGTAAGGATTCGGCAGGAATCTCTAATTTGATGGCTACCATAAATTCTATTACTTCGGATGAAAAGCAGAAATACGAACAAATTGACGAAATAGAAGAAGATACAGGGAAAAATAAAGAAATAAGCCTTGATTCTACCGAAATAACCACGGAGTCAGACATTGAATCTGCTGTTTCTGAACCTGTTAAATCTGAACCTGTTAAATCTGAACCTGTTAAATCTGAACTTGTAGTCTCTGATTCTGTGGAATCCGAATCTGCTATTTCTGAACTTATAGAATATGAACCCACAGAATTTGAACCTGTAGAGTCCGAACATGTGACAGCTAAATCTACTGTTCCTGCAACTCCTGTGACTTCTGCTGGAATAGGTACTGAAACACTCCTGAAATCAATTTCAGAACTTGCCGGAGAGGTAAACGAACTTCCAGAACTCGAATCTTCAGGACTCGAATCTTCTGAACTCGAATCCCCTGAAATGGAATTGTCTGAACTTGAAGCCTCAGAACTCGAAACCCCAGAACTTGACTCTCTGGAACTTGAATCTTCGGAACTTGAATCTTTGGAACTTGAATCTTCGGAACTTGAATCTCCAGAACTCGAATCTCCAGAACTCGAATTTCCTGAACTCGAATCCCCAGAACTCGACTCTCTGGAAATTGAACCTCCTGAACTCGAATCATCAGAAGTTGAATCTCCAGAACTCGAATCTCCTGAACTCGAATCTTCAGAAATTGAATCTCCAGAACTCAAATCTTCAGGACTCGACTCTCCTGAACTCAACTCTCCTGAACTCGACTCTCCTGAACTCAAATCTTCGGAACTCAACTCTCCTGAACTCGACTCTCCTGAACTCGACTCTCCTGAACTCGACTCTCCCGAACTTGACTCTCCTGAACTTGACTCTCCTGAACTTGAACAAAATGCTGCCGGGGAAAAAGCAAAAGTCCCGGGTTCCGGGAATGGAAACTCCCCCGGAGAGGATATCAAATCGAGAATTGCAGCCCGCAGGATTATTGAGGCGCTAAGGCTTGGAGGTGTGCCTCTTTCCTGCGTTGAAAAGTATTCCGTGGGCAGGGAGAACGAATTCCTTGAAGCCTGTAGCTGGCTTGATTCAGGAAGAGGAGCCCTGCAGGTTATAGGGGAATACGGAAGCGGAAAGACCCATTTCCTTGAGATGCTCTCGGAAACGGCGCTCAGGCAAAACTGGGGGGTTGCAAGGATCGAAATCGATGCCCAGGAGACTCCGTTCCACAAACCACACCAGCTGTATGAAAGCTTTGTGAACAATTTCTGTTTCAGGGAAAACGGGGCTTTGGGGGATTTCAGGGCATTCCTGACTCTCCTGAACGAAAGTGGAAGCCCTGAGGTAGAAAAGATCCGGAGCCATCCCTACCTTGGTAAAATGCAGGAAGCCTGGCAGGAAGGGAAGGATCGGGAGTGGCTTTTCGAATGGATCGAAGGCAGAAGGGAAGGGCCTGCAGGTTTTCCGGTTCTTCAGAAACACCAGACTGCGGCAAACCTTTACTCCAACCTGCTCAGCGGCTTAAGCTGGGCTGCAAAGCACGTCCTGGGACTGGAAGGGATCCTCATCCTTTTTGACGAAGCCGAGACGGTTGACCCTTACTGGTATACGGATTACCAGTTTGACAAGGCTCTCAACACCCTCAGGGGGCTTGTCCTGCTGAGCAATTCCGACGAGTCCCTGATAGACGACACCCCTGACGCTGACAACCTGGGAAAGAAAAGCGGCCTGATCTACAGCAAAATGACGAAGCAGCCTGTACCCTACCTCTGGGAGAAGGAATCTGACCTGAAACTGATCTTTTCATTCGTGCCCGAGATGCTTGAATCCATGGACCAATTTTCGAAAGTATCCTCTCTCTTTGCTTCCATGGACCGGATAGAACTTGAAACCCTGGACGAACCTTCCCTGCAAACCCTGCTCGGGAAAATCGAAAAAATCTACTCCGAAGCCTACGGTTATTCGTCTGAAAAAAACCTTTATTCCTACCTCCCGCTTGACAGGCCCAGAAACTTCGTCAAGGCCGCGGTGGAAGGGCTGGACCTCATGCGTTATTGCCCGGACAACGGTTCCGATGGAATTTTCAAATGAAAAAGCCAGCTCTGAAAGGAAGGAAAAAAAAGCCCAAATAATTCCGGAAGCCCTGAGTATGAGTGAGAAAGAAGGAAATGAGCGAGCCGAATATAAAGGAAGGGTAAAAACAGGGGATGAAAACCAGGATATAAAAAGGCTCCTGAAAAGGACCTGGTACACCTTTTTCAGCCGGGCCGGCCCCCTGTCCCCTGTCCGGAAAATGGTTATTCGGACCGTGTTTGAGGGGAAAAATGCGTTCATCGCGGTTCCGGAAACAGAGGGGATTTCCGAAGCTGTGCTAGCCCCGTTGTGCGAAACTGTCCTCGAAGAAAAGAGGAAAGGGCTGGCTGTGGTTTACCTTAGTCCTACCCGGGCGAGGGCAAGTGAAATATTTGACAGGCTCCGCGAGCAGCTTGCCAGACCCGGCTTGCGGGTATCTAAAAAAACAGCGTACAGGGCCTGTATAAATGCGGATAACCCTCCTGAATTCCTGATAACGACCCCTGAAGCCCTGGACTCCCTGCTCTGCAGGTATCCGGAGGGGCTGGAGAGGGTACGGGCTGTGGTCCTTGACGGGGTCCACGGTATCGATGGGGGATACCGGGGAGACCAGGTCCGCCTCCTCCTTGAACGCTTAAGGGAAATTGCAGGAACGTTTTCCGTCTACGCCCTCTCAGCCCCCATCGGAAATGCGGTACAGGTCGGGGAACGGTACATGGATGATTTCCAGGTAATCCGGGTGGAAGAAGAGAGGGAAATAAAGGAGACGTACGCAGCGTCATTCGAGGAGATCTTCGAGCTTGTCGGGAAGGAAAAGCTAAAGAAGATCCTTATTTTTTGCAGCAGCAGGGAGAAATGCGAAGAAGTCGGAGCCCTGTTGGGGAAGTTCCGGACCCCTTTGACAGCAATCGCCTCCCTGGTCTTCCTCCATGAAGGGCTTTCAGGGTCCGAACGGGAAGAAGTGGAGAACTTCTTCAAAAATTCTGAAAGAGCCGTTTGCATTTCATCAGTTACCCCGGATTCCGGAATCGATGTTGGAGAAGTTGACGCCGCAGTCTTTGCCGAAATTCCAGGGAACCTTTCTTCATTTGCACGGGACCTTGAATGCGCCGGGAAAAAGACGGAGGTCATTAGGGTTTTTTTCCTCTGCGACAGCAAATCAAGGCCCCTATTCGAACTTATTCTGGAGCATGTAAAAGAAAACTTCCCTGGAAACAAAGTGTATGTACCGGACCTTTCCGTCGCAGTCCAGCAAATTTTTTCCGTCCTGTTCTCAAACCCCTGGGGCGTGGATGAAGACTACCTGTACAGGCTATTCAACAATTTCTGTGCCTACGAAGACCTGAAAAGCATCATCGAAGAACTGCTGGATGCAGGGTTGATAAGCTCCAGAAACCGGAAAATTTACGCCTCGGAGTTCATCATGAACCTCGGGGAAGAGGGAACGCTCCATTCCAATATCCCTTCCGAAAGGCTCGTGGAAGTTGTGAACTCCCGGACAAACAAAAAAATAGGGGAAGCAAGGCTTTCTCCAGGCTGCATTAGAGCCTGCCAGAGCTTTTCTCTTGCCGGGAAGTCCTGGGAGGTAGTGAAGCCTGAAGAAGACAGCGTCTACGTTAAAAAATCGACTGTAAAGGGTGTATTTAATAGCTTGAAAGGCGCAGCCGGGCTTGGAGCTTTTTTTGAATATTTACCTGAAAAAATCCAGGAAGCTGAAATCGAAAAAATGAAAAGAGTTTGAAAGAAGAAGTTTAACGGGGAGCAGCATGTATTTGCATGGACTCTGGAATCAATACCCTGTCAATTACGTTTTTTTTGCGTTTATGCTTTTTATTTCATGATTTTCCATATTGCTGCGATGCTCTCAATATCGATATGTGTGTAGCCTTCCTCCTTTATATTCCACTTAAGGCTCAGTACCCCGTCCTTACATTCGGCAGCAATTCCCCGGTACGTATTTCTCCCGCAAACGTCAATTTCAACTTCCTTTCCCAGATAGTACTTTTCTATGAATTCCTGTTTCATGATTAAACCCCTGTGTTCAGTGATTCTTAATAAGCAGCGTTTTTATGTTATAATTTATATTCTAAAGGCAATATAATTTATGAAAACAAAGCTTCTGAACATTGATACTCCGGGAGAATGAAAAAGGAAAATACAATGAAAAATAAAATGAACAGTCGAATGAATAAAAAGAAGACAGAAGAAGGGAAAGTGGAAGAGAAAAAGAAAGGAAACAAAAAAGAAAGGAAACAAAAAAGAAAGGAAACAAAAAAGAAAGGAAACAAAAGGAACAAAATTAAAATCTCTTGAGTTCCGGGTCGGAAGGGGAAAAACCGTCAAACATCGGGATATCCGATTCGGGGTACCAGGCTTCAAGGAAACTCAGCATGTGATACTTGATGAAAACGGCAAAGGGCACGTTCAGGAAGAACAGAATTGCCAGGATCGCCAGCAGCTCAAGCAGGACAAAGGGTATGAGAAGCATCCAGAGCAGGGGTCCTGATAGGAAGGCCGAGAAGAGGAAATACAGGACTCCGTCAACAATAAGGAATACCAGCCCGAAACCAAGCATGAGGAGGGCAAAGAGAACAAAGACAAAGATTGCAACCCCCAGCCCGAGGAGGAACCTGACAACCCAGTAGACCAGCACTTCCTTCCAGCTTTTCCTGAAATTCCCGAAGACAAGTCCGAAAGCCGACAGGATCCCGGTTTCCCGGTAGATTGAAACGGGAATTGCAAAGCCCAGGAAAGAGTTGATGACCGTCCCCAGGACCACAAGCCCCGCAATCACGGCAAAAAGCCAGATAAATCCGCCTATCAGGGCAGGCCAGGAAAAATCGGAGATATTTTCAAGTAGTTTAGGGGCCAGGGGGAGTGCAGCAATCCCAATGAGTAGCAGGAAAACAAGCCCTATGCCGAACCTTATGAGCAGGAGATATAACCCCTTACCCAGGAATTTTTTTGAATAAGCCCAGAAGAGAACCTCGTTTTTAACCAGAGCCTCCACAAACACAAACTCCATAACGCTGGAGATGTAGGAGAAAATAAGGACCAGCAGGAAAATCAGCAATATCCCCGCAATTATGACTCCGGCAGCTGCAGGAAGCTGCATATGGTTCAGGTCGGACCATGTTCCGTCGAAAGGAACGTCCGGAATCTGCCCCGGGTCTATTTCCGGGAAAGTATCTTCAAAGTCGTCTGGACCCATATGGTAGTTAGTCCCCGAGCCTCCGTAATTGCCCCCTAAATTGGAGCCTGCACCGCCGAGTAAGAATATTATGAGCGCAAGTTTCGCCCATTTCCAGAAGTCAAAAGGTTCAAAGAGAGCTTTTTTCGTCCTGGAAAAAGCCCTATCAACCGCATCTATGCCGTACCATCCCATGATACAGACTCAATTTTAAGGATTAAGTAAGTATCAGTTTAATAAAATATAGTCAGTTCCCGGGAGTTTGACCGTTTTTTGTAAGCTTCATAACTTTTTCATCATGCCGATATGCTCGATATCAGCTTCCATGAAAGTTTCCCCGTAAGCCACAAAGCCCAGCTTTTCATAGAAACCCGCAGCATAGGTCTGGGCATGGACATGGACCTCTCCTGCCCGCAGTTCGACAGCTCTTTCAAGTAGCTTTTCTACAACCAGTTTGCCGACCTGCTTTCCCCTGTATTCTTTCAGGACAGCGATTCTCCCTATCAACCACGTCTCACCGTCCTTAAAAATTCTTCCGGTAGCCACAGGTTTCGAATTTTCGTATCCGACAACGTGCCAGGAAACAGCATCTGCAGCATCCATCTCCTCTTCTTCCGGAACGTTCTGCTCTTTCATGAAGACCTCCCGGCGGACATGGTGGGGGTCCTCCAGATCCAGGTTGCCCCTGATCCATTTTATCTCAAAAGAGTGCTCTTGCTTCAGATCCATATCGAAAATTCCATATTATTCACTTTCAAATTCATGTCCTGGATATCTTCAGAAAACAAATTTCTATAATACGGGTCATCTTACTGAATGCCTTACTGAATTCCTCACCTGGTGCCTTACTGAATAATTAACCAATTGCCCCACCTGCAGTTAATTTTTAGAATTGCTTAAATACAGAGGGAACGTAAATACCTGATAAAAATATGCTATAAGAACTGGTGGAAAATATACTTCAGTGAAGTAAATGGAAAAAATAACTGCAAACAAAAATACTGAACGGGCCCGCCGCGATTCGAACACGAGTCAATGGGTATCTTCGTAAAAGACTTTCTATACTATAGAAGACTTTACTTCGAAGCCCATTAGGATATCCTGGCTACCCTACGAGCCCGCAATGTAGCAGTAGTGATAGTAATTACCTATGTTAAAGTTTTCTCTTAAAATGAACGAATTGCCGGGTATGAAAGAAACATTTACTTTTACCTATCACTGGAGGAAAGCCTGAACTTTCTGCCTCCTACAGTCTAAAGATGACCGGGTAATGTTATGTAAAACGCGAACTTGTATATGGTTCGGCTGACAGCCGTTAATCTTTTACGCTTGAACAACAACAATTAAACAATATTTATATGGTTGGCATAACATTACCTACGTCAACAATATTAAATATGAGGATCATTTTTACTTTTAATTAATAGAGTATTACTAAAATCTTAAAGTCAGTTTCAGCGGGATGCGACTACATACAGAAAGACTTCCGATTCGATTCGGTGCAAAAGCCGGACAGAGGCCGGAGGCCCAGAAAAATAAGGGGTCATGGTTAAAATGGAAAGGTTTTCAACGGGTATAGATGAATTGGATAAGAAGCTAAGCGGAGGCTATCCCGGGGAGAAAGTGATTCTTATTACGGGGGTAGCAGGTTCCGGGAAAACCATTTTCGGAATCCATTTTCTTTACAGGTCCTGCCTTGAAGGCAAGAAATGTATGATGATAGCAACGGAGGAAACTCCCGAAGATATTCTCTACCAGGCAAGCCTGCTGGGCCATGACCTCAAGCCTTACTACGAAAGCGGGCAGCTTCTCATCGAACGGATCTTCGAAAACCGTTCGAAAAAGATAGGGCAAACCAGAGTCGGATTCAAGCCCGAAAGTTTTGAAATCGAACTCCCAAATCTCGCAGAACTTGTACCCGAAGACACGGAATGCCTTGTTATTGATAATATAGGGGTTTTCGCCCTTCGGATTTCCACGAAAAAATTACGGGACCAGCTAGATGGGATGAACTACCTTCTTCGAAAAAAAAGATGTACAACCCTTTTGGTTATGGATGAAGCCGCATACAACATGAGCCAACAACTTGCGGAGTATACGGCATACGGCTCAATCCGGCTTCTTGTAAAAGAAAACGCATACCTTGGAAAAATGGAGCGCTACCTGAATATTTCCAAAATGCGCAGCACTCCCATTTCTCCGGACATGTCGGTCTTTGAAATTACATCCGAGGGGATCAAAATCCGGGTATCCGGAGGAACAGAACTTGTCGATTGAAGATAAAACACCCAAAATCCTGATTATCGACGACGAAGAGATCAACGTAGAACTGATGGAAGCCTACCTTTTATCGGAACCCTACACAACGATTACCGCTTACGGCGGAAAAGAGGCTCTCTGGAAGGTCAGGGAAGAAAAACCTGACATGGTCCTCCTGGACGTTATGATGCCCGAAGTGGACGGTTATGAGGTCTGCCGGCTCCTTAAGGCTGACAGTAAAACCCAGTTCACCCCGGTACTGATGCTTACGGCCCTCTCGGAGCTCGAGCACCGCATAAGGGGGATTGATGCGGGAGCCGACGATTTTCTTACGAAGCCCATAAATAAGCTGGAACTCACTACAAGAGTTAAGTCCCTGCTAAGGGTAAAAGATCTCCACGACAAACTGGCGGCAGAACGCGACAGTCTCGAGGTTAAAAACAGGATTCAGAGCATCCTGACCGAGATAATTCCCACCCTTCTCCAGGCAATCTCTTTCGAAGATAAAAAGATCATGATCAACCAGATGACCGGCATGGTCCAGAAAACCCTGATCGATATGTATTCCTTTGATCTGGAAGACATAGACCTTGCCTACACAGGGAAAATCTGTGAAGATATCATGAACCAGCTCGGAGGGGATTTCAGTTCGAAAACAGACGATGAAGGAACCGTCTGCATAATTGAAGGGGTAGCCTGCCCCTGGGGTAAAGAACAGGCGCGCAGAAACCCGATTCTCTGTACCCTCACAAGAAAGATCTTCTCAAACGTTGCCTCAAAAATGCCCGGCAGATGGGGAGTCGAAGTGTATAAAACCATTGGAAACCGGAATGAATGCTGCTATTTCAAGATAAAGGAAATCTGATAAAAAAGCGGCCGAAAAGCCGATAATGGTTCAAACAAAACAGAAATAAGTACAGCCTGAATAAATATTTTTTTCACATCTCTTTTTGAGAAGCGTCGCCAGGCAAGCTGGCGGTGGCACTCTATCACACCTGGATCGAAAAGTGTTTTCGGGTTCAAAAAGAAATAAAAGGAACAAACTCAAAATTCAGTAATTTCCTTTTATGCTGTTGATTATTTCAATTCCCCGGGAACTAATGTCATACAGGGAATACTTTACTGGCACCTGCTTGTTTCGCATTTTCTGGACGTAAATATACTGGCTGGTCCTTCCGACATTAAGGTTTTCTTTAACCAGAAAACGGATAAGCCCGGCAACCATGTAGCCGGTAAGCCTGTGGGTAAGTTCGTAGGAATCCTCGTCCATGACGAAGAAGCCCGTACAGCCATTTTTCATAAGGATTATACTGATTGAGCTGAACTTGTCCGCAAATTCCTTGATATCATGGTCAATAGCCATTACCCCGATGTTGTCAAGGACCACGGCCTCGATATCAGGGCTCATGCTGCTCAGGTGGTCGAGAATATCCGCGTCTACCGTACTGAGCCCTTTCCCGAATTTTGAGGAACTTTTGATCTTGTTAATCTTGTCCTCAAAGATGTTTTTTATTGTAAGCTGTCCGTTTTCAAGGAAAGGATCG
Source organism: Methanobacteriota archaeon (assembly GCA_016841265.1). Classification (GTDB taxonomy): domain Archaea; phylum Halobacteriota; class Methanosarcinia; order Methanosarcinales; family Methanosarcinaceae; genus MTP4. The sequence goes on from JAENZL010000007.1 coordinate 89,846, forward strand.
AGTTCAAGCCCCAGGCTTTTCGCCTGCTTGAGGAGGTCATCGGTGAGTTCCCGGGTAAGGATCATGACACATTTCTTGCCGTCCGCACAGCTCCTGTGCAGGAACTGTAGCCCGAGAATGGTTTTTCCGGAACCCGGAGGACCTGTTATAAGTACGCTCCTTCCCTTAGGGTATCCGCCATCTATCATCAAATCAAGCCCCTCAATCCCGGTCGATAAGCTCTCCATTTTATCACATCTTCAAAGGTAACTAATTTTATAACTGTACTTTATTCTTAACTGTGAATCGTTATCTGCAAAATCATTAGTTGTAAATAATCATTAGCTGTGGCCATCGAATGCAAACAATTTCTAGCTGTAGATCAGTTTACATTTATTGCATAAGCCCTAATAACAGATATATTCTCCCTACAAAGTTCCCCTGAAAATCCTTCCTGAAAATCTTTCCTGAAAAGTTCCCCTGAAAATCCTTCCTGAAAATCTTTTCTGAAAAGTTCCCCTGAAAATTCTCCCTATATTCTTATTCAATATATTTTTCCTTAAACTCTGAAATCTGTTTACTGCTCCCGACAACAGCAATCACGTCCCCGGCCCTTATTAAAGTCTTCTTAGTGAGATCGGTCATTGCAAGGCCCCCGCGTTCAATGCCTACTATGGTGCATCCGATCTTATTTTCAAGGTCCAGGGTCCCTATTGACTTTTTATCCATGTGAGAGCCCTTTTCGACGTGATGTATTTCGATTTCTATGCCTTCGTAGAGCATTATATCTTCATCCATCCGGCAGGACTTTCCCACACAGCTGGCAGTCATTTTGGCAAGCAGTTGCCCTGCCACGATGGAAAGGGAACCTACGTAATCCGCCCCGGCCTTGTAGATCTTGTCGATTGACTTTACGGAATTTGCCCTGGCTACGATGGTTGAGTTCGGATTAAGGCTTCTTGCAATCAGGGTTGCAAAAATGACGTTCGTATCGTCGTTCAGGGCCACAAAAACAAAGGATGCCGTCTTCACCCCCGCCGAAATGAGCACTTCCTCATCGGCTCCGTTCCCCACGATATGCTCGAAGTCTGCGTATTCGAAGACCTTTTCATCCGAATCCACGACAACAAAACGAAAAGGTCCGCTCTTGAGCACCTTTACAAGGCTCTTTCCGACGTCTCCGTATCCCAGCACGACCAGATGTCCCTTTGGCTCCATTTCTCACTCCTGAATCCTCAGATCGAAATCATCAGATTCATTCTTTGACTTTTTAACTGGCAATTTTTTCGTTGCCTGTCATGTTCTAAAACAATAAACTTTTTTTGTTACATTGCCAGGGAAGCGGATCCGGGCAACGGGTTTAATGGGTTAGTTTTTTCAGTTTTGAAAGCTGTTCGGGGGTTCCCACGGCCAGAAGAACGGAATTGTCCCGGATCACATCGTCCTCTTTCGGATCAAAGGAAAGGATCCCGCTTTTCCAGATCCCAACAATGCGTGCTCCGGTAAGCCTCTGGCTGGAAACTTCCCTCAGAGTCTTTCCTATAAGAGGGCTTTTCAGGTATATGGGAAACTCGGTGATGTGCACCCCTTCAAAGATTTCGGTTGCCCCGGTTACCCTGCTCACAAGCCGGTCCATAGCCTTCCTCCCAATGAACTGCCCGAACATTGACTTGGGGGAAACCACAGTGTCGGCTCCTGCATACCGGAGGTATTTGGAATTAGAACGATCTTCTACAATGGCAATGATCCGGAGGTGTTCGAATTCCCGGGAGGTCAGCACGATATTTGCATTCCTTTCATCAGACTTGTTTGCAATCAGGATCCTGGCCTTTTCTACATTGGCGTTCAAAAGCGTCTGTTTGTCGCTGGGGACTCCGAGGATGCAGGGAATATCTTTGTAGGCTAGTTCCCGTATCAGCTCCACGTCATCATCTACTATTACAAAGAGGATATCCTGCTCTTCCAGTTCATCTATAAGGGTCTCCACAAGCTGGTTGTATCCGCAAATGATGATGTGCTCTTTCAAACCGGAGGGGGCCTTCCTGGGGAGCCTGAACTTGATTGACTTGTCCAGCCAGGGCATAATCACGTATGTCAGAAAGAAACCGGAAATCATGATAATGCCCACTACCTGCACGAGCACCGAAAAAAGCTGACCTGCCAGGGAAGTAAAGACAATGTCACCGTAACCTACCGTTGCAATAGTAGTGGTTGCCCAGTAGATTGCAGTTATCGGGTTTGCATTCTCGGGCTGGCCTTCCAGCATCATCAGGTAATCGAAGAGAATGATGTATATTATTACCATAAGCAAAGCTGCGATCTTGTAAACTGAATGAGGTCTTTTCCGCATAATTCTTCGAACTTTAGCCTTGCCTGCAGGTTTTCCGGATCTGGGAAGAGCCATTAATACACCCTGGTTTCATTATTACTGTTTATAAGTTAGCCGGGATATCTTATAATTATTGTGAAAGCTGGTTAACATGTCACCTCAAAAAAAGAAAATAAAATATCCGGAGCTTTACGGATAACAGGCCCCGAAACTTTCATATCCCTGGAACTTCCAGGCTCCATCGCAGTGCCCGGATATTAACTGTAAAATTTCATCTCACTTCAACCACTGACCTATGAAAGGCCCGATTATCATAAAGATAAACGAAAACAGAATCAGCATTGAGAAGGTTGCTGAAATAGAATTGGAGACTCTTGCAGAGACCTCTTCCTTTCCTGTAATCCGGTACACAAGGGAGTAGGTGTAGTCCTTGAACACGTGGCCCCCGTCCAGGGGTACCGCAGGCAGGCAGTTGAAGAGGCCCACATAGAAGTTCAGCCAGCCTATCCAGAGCAGGGTATTGGCAATCCAGAAGATGCCCACTCCAAGGGGTTCGGCCCAGCCCACGGGCTGGTAGAACTGGGCAATGGTGCCTGAAAAGCCGCGGAAACCTTCCCCTGCAAACCCGTAGATGGGAAGCCCGAAGAGGATCAGCCAGCCGGCAAGTCCCGTGAGCAGGGAGGGGATCTGTTTGAGGGCTTCCAGATAGTATTTTGATTGGGGCATCCAGAGGGAAACGCCGAGCATCGGGCATTCAACAATTCCGTTCATTCCATACATAACTCCCAGGAACCCGCGTTCACTGTCAATGGAATGGGGAGCCAGTTTAACATCAAGGACAACCGTGCCGTTTTCCGTCAGGGCTCCCGTATAGTTCGCAGGGGGAAGCAGTTCCGCCCGGATTGTCTGGTTGGCCTGAGTATTTTCCATGAAACTTACGAAATTGGCGATGTCCTGCATCTCCGTATCATCGAGCCGGAGCATGGTCATCCCTTCCTCAAAACCGGCGGTTTCGGCAGGGCTTCCTTCCACAATCCCGCCAATAGGCACCCCATTGATGTGGCCGTCGGAAAGCTCGGGAGCTTCGACTTCATACACCGAAGCTACCCCGTCTTCCAGGGCATGGATTTGTATTATGTCCCCGGACTCAACGGTTTCCAGGTAGTAAAGGACGTCCATGGCGTTGGTGATGTTGGTGTCATCTATCCGGGTAATTACCATGTCCTCCCGGATTCCAGCAAGGTCAGCAGGGGAACTTTCGTTCACACCAAGGACCATGGCATCACTCAGGGGAGCGATTGCCCCGAGCACGGGCCCGAAGAAGAGCAGTAAAGCGATGAAAGCGACACAGAAATTTGCCATCACCCCGGCAGCCAGGATTCTGGATCGCTGGGCCCGAGTTGCAATTTTTTCAGGCTCCTGAGCAGGTTTTTGTTCTTTGACTTTGAGAGGTATTTCCCTTTTCCTTTGCTCTTCTTGTCGTTCCCATTCCTTGACTGCCTCAATCGAGGCAGTAAGGGGAAGTTCGTCTTCTTCTACCGGCTCTTCTTTTTTGCCGAAAAGTTGTTCTTCATCGGGTTCCGCAAAACCTCCGATGGGCACAAGGGCAAGCAGGATTCCCATGGACTTGACCCGGATGCCTTCCACCCGGCAGAGGATTGCGTGGGAAAACTCATGTACTACGAGAGTAACGATTAGCGCAATAACTCCCCATGTAAAGGGGATAAACTCATTTAGGCCGGGGATAAGCAGGATATTCCTGGCGGCATTGTACTTGCCCGGTTCCGGGACGTTATTGTTCAGGAAAGACATGTACAGCGCAAAGTCCGAGAGCGCGATTACCAGGAACATGGCGATCATGCCCACAAACATAAGCCAGATCCCGAGGTTTGCAAAAACCCTCCAGTAGGACTTCGGGCGGGCCAGGATGTCAAGCAGTTTGAGCCCTTTTGTGGTCCTGATCATAAGGATGGGCAGTGGACCAAAGGTGCTTATATTGTATTTCTCCAGAATTCCCCGCCTGTCCAGGATAGAGACAAGGAACCAGTACAGTATGAATATGCTTATTGCAATGCTTGTGCCACTCAAAGAAATTCTCCGAGAATATGAAATGATCTTGGTATGAATCGAATTATTCGGAACTTAAAGCAAATAAAACGTTTTATTATATTATGTTATAGGCCAAATCTTGAGACAGTGCAGAAAAGTCAGAGGGCCAAATAGCAATCAAATAAAACATGTTATACATAAATCAGTGTAATTATATTGATATTGGTATATAAATACTCATGCCTGCTTCCCGTACAAAGCCCGTTTTTTGTAATCACCATCTATAATTTATCACACGGTATAACACTTTCGATTAGCCGAAATTACTTATTGGCTTGAATTAATATTAGCTTGAAGTGATTGAGCTGGAGTTATAGACCCGAACGTAAGTATTTACACTTACATTATAAGCACGTAATACACGGAAAGCACGGAATGATCATGCCCCTATTTCCTTTATTCCGTGTTTTCCGCGTTTTCTGTAGTTAAACTTTCGCTTGAGATTTATGAAGGAATTTGGGTTCTTAACTACAGCAGTTGTTGGCTTGAAATCGTTAAACAATAACATCATCTAAATTGTTAATGTTTCCGGAGGGTCCGGGTCAAATGCAGGGAATCGTATATATCACAACGGGAGACATGAAGAACGCTTCTACCATTGCAAGGGCGCTGGTTTCAAAGAAGCTTGCAGCCTGCGTGAACATGTTTCCCATATCATCGGTCTACACCTGGGAAGGCAAAATTGAGGAAGGTACCGAAATTGCAATGATCGTTAAAACCGACTCTTCCCGCTTTGATGAGATCTGCAAACTTGTAAAAGCCCTCCATACGTATGAACTGCCTGCGATTGAGTTCTGGGAGATCGGAGGGGAGCAGGAGTACCTTGAATGGGTACTGGTAAACAGTTCGGGAGAAAAAACAAAAAATTCCGAGGAGAAAAAATCCGGGGACCTTTAAGCCTGTGCCCTGAGTTTATAGGGGACATAGGTTTCCGGAAATGAGATTTTCAAAAGAGAGCGCCTTTCCCCTCTCCAGCTCCAGGAGAACACTTTGCTTTTCCTGTCGGCTCCCGGACGTTGTATCTGCCCTGTTTACCAGTAGTTCCAAATAGCCATCGTTCCGAATGGCAACGACTTTTCACAGTCCCCACTGACTAATAAATCTTTAAAATGCCTTTCTTGTCTGATTATATATTTCTAAAGAATTAAAAAATTATTTAGAAGATTGGCACTTTTCACATTACTCTTCAGACTTCCATGACCTTGATATTCAGATCAGCGTTGATAATGTAGTCAAAGGAAATTACTTCTTCCCATTTCTGCTGCATGAACATTGACTGGAAGCATACACCTATGATCTTCCCGTTTTCCTTTCCTTCGAGAACCTTCCCTACCAGCCCGTTTGCTTCTTCCGCCTTAACCCCGATCTTCGGCATGGCAAGCCCGCCCAGGAGGACGACGGTATCGGCTGAAGGGTCAGTGGAGTCTCCCAGCTGCATGCCCTGTTTGGTCATGGAAAGTGTTCTTGCACTTTCAAAGTCCAGGTTCGGGACAAAAGCCAGCTGCTTGTTTCGGACCACGAACCCGATGAGTTCGGCAAAGGGGGTGCAGAACCCCGGAGTCCCGACGAACGTTATCTTTTCCGAATCTTTAACAAGACCCCTGAAATTGTTCAGGATGCCGCCTACACCCTGGCCGGTGTTTATCACATTCATAAAAATAACCTCTTCAAAAACCAAGCTTTATTGAAAGAACCATACAAGTATACTTTCAGGCAAGCATACTTATTATGAAGAATATAACGGAATAGGGGTTCAGATCCTTAAATAAGTTATGTTAACGGCGTTATCAACTATATACGTGACAAAAAGGGAAGAAATAAAGAAAAAGGGTATTAAAAGGCCTATAAAGAAAAAATGTGACAATAAAGAAAATCAAGTAATCATCAAGCAATCATCACGCAATCATCAAGCAATCATCAAACAATCATCAAACAATCATCAAATAATCATCAAATAATCATCAAATAATCATCAAGCAATCATCACGCAATCATCAAGCAATCATCAAGCAATCATCAAACAATCAATAAAAAAGAAAAGAAGAATCAAAAAAGTTAGGAAAAAGGGCAGTTGCCCTTAGAGCTGCTTGATCCCGAAGGACTCGAGCAGGATGTCGGGGTAGAGCCCGCCGCAGGAAACGGTCTTTGTGCTGTTGAGATCGTTTACGGTAAGCCTGGCAGGAGCAAACATGCCTGCGTCGACCTTGAAGAAGTCGAAACCTGCTTCCTTGAAGGTCTTATAGAAGGGCTGTCCGAAGTCACCGGAGGTTGTGGAGGGAGCTTTCCTTACGAAGTCCTCGAGTTCCGAAAGTTCACCTTCGAAGTTGACGGTGTAGTTGGTCTCGCCACAGTAGATCACACAGTCGTTGGTTGAACCCATGCACTGGACGTCGTTTCCGACGATCGGGGCGATTGGGGCGGTTCCATACCCACTCTTAATGCAGTTGATGTCAAAGCCGATGGATTCGAGCTTGTGGATCCCGGTTTCCACTACACGGGCGGAGATCTGGACCGAGCCTGCGATGGAAGCGGTGGGGGCAACGGCGATCATTACGTTTTCGGGGTCTACGCTGCAGTGCTTGGCGATGTACTCAACGACCTTCTCATCGGGGAGTTTGTCGGATTCCAGGACCAGGACTGCGGCTTCGAAATCGTCTTCGTACCCGATTTCCTCATAGAGCTCTTTTGGCTTCAGGCCAAGTGCCCGGGCAGGCCCGGAACCCATTGCGAAGTAGTCGCCTACGGAAATTCTCCAGCCTGCGTACTGGGAAGCCATGCAGGCAATGACAGGGTTGTCACTTGCAACCTGGATGGCAGGCCATTTGATCCCGTTCAGGTCGAAGGTGCTGTACCTGAGGTCGGCAAGGTCGGCAAGGCAGAGCCTTGACAGGTACATACCTGCTTCGTACCCGCCTTCCGCGTTGACCCCACAGTCAATAATTGTGGCGCCGTTTTCGAGCTTGACAACTTCCGCTTTTATGTCTTCGACCCAGTCGAGCATCTCTTCGATGACGTATGATCCCATTTCGTTGACGCTTATCAAATTATCACCTTTACATTTCCGGCCTGTAACCGGAAGCTTAGAATATAATTTTAACTCCGTAAAAGGTTGATTCGTCCGGGAAAGGACAAACCATCCGATCAGAGGATTGTTAAACCAGGTTAGATTTTTTGAATAAACCCTGCAATTTGCTACCGTGATAAGGGAGAATCCAATATATAGATACTGTTGTATTATTTTAATTGAATAATATATATCCGGTCGTTTTCCCGGACTGTCCCTTCCACGGAAAGCCCCACTTCATCTCCTTTTTCAGCCCTGTTCAGATGCAGGCCTTCTTTCTTCATGGACCGGACCTGCTGCTTGAGATAGGTAGTGTTCCCTTCTATAAGGATTTCATCCCCCACAGAAAGTCCCTCTTCGAGGAGCCTGACAGCCGCAGCCCCAGCTTTCGGGTAATAGTTTGTAACGATTCCCGCAGCCCTGCGCTTATTTTCCGAGGCGTTCATGCCTTTTTCCGGGGAAAAGCCTTCCAGTCCCGGGACCCCGAAGTAAAAGCCCGTGGAAAAGCCCCTGTTGTAGACCGAAGCGAGGTCCCGGGTCCAGGCTTCGATCTTTTCGGGGGTATAGCCTCCGTTTTCGTGCGCAGCAATCGCCTCCCTGTAACAGCGGGAAACCGTCTCAAGATAGCCCGGGTCCCGGAGCCGTCCCTCAACCTTGAAAGCCGAGATACCTGCCTCAATAAGTTCCGGAACGTGGCCTATCATGCAGAGGTCTTTTGCGCTGAGGAGGTACTTTCCCCGGCTTTCTGCCACGATCCCGTTTTCCCCATGCAGTTCCCATTCCCAGCGGCAGGGCTGGGTGCATTCCCCACAGTTCCCGGACCTGCCCAGGACATAAGCCGAAAGGTGGCACCTGCCTGATACCGCCATGCACATGGCACCGTGGACAAAGGCTTCGATCTCCACTTCCGAATTCTCCCGGACCTGCCGGATCTCTTCCAGGGAAAGTTCCCTTGAGAACACGATCCGCTTTGCTCCCAGCTCTCTGTAAAACTCGGCGGTTTCGTGGTTGGTGACGTTGGCCTGGGTTGAGATGTGGACAGTAAGCCCCGCCTTCCTTGCCCTGAGGATTACCGCCGGGTCCCAGGCAATTACCGCGTCAACTCCTGCATCGGACGCTGCTTCTATAAGTTCGGAAGCTTCTCCGAGTCTGCCCTCGTTTACAGTGGAGTTTACCGCCAGATAAGCCCTGAGCCCCCTGACCTGGACTTTTTCCGTAAAAGCTCCCAGGGTCTCAAGGGTGATCTCCTTTGCCCGTGCCCGCAGGCTCAGCCGGTCAGTTGAAAAATAGACCGCGTCTGCATACCGGGCGCATGCCTCAAGCCCCGCAAGGTTCCTGATCCCCATGATGAGTTCGGGTCCGGAATTATTCATCACAAGCTTTCTCTGCATAGGAATGTGAAATGCCACACCTTTCATTTAAAAATATCTTTGCATAAGTGCTACAATTTAGCAAATAATAGCAATGAATGTTAACTAAACACGCAAAGTGTGAATAGATCTCGGTTAACGGAAAACTTTAAATAAATTAACAACTTTTTCCAAAGTGGAGTCATTTCCTTAAAAACGTTTAATGAATATACAAGGAAACATAGGGACATATGATAAGCAAAAGAAAATGGGGGATACAAAATATGGAGCAAGAGCTGGAAGAGGTTGAAATAGATTACCTCGAATTCAGGAGAGAGATGGGAGAAGAATAAAAACATAAAAATGGCAAATAAAATATAAAATGGGGAAAATGCCAATTTATTCTATTCCAAAATTAATTAACTACCAAATTTTTTCTTTTTTTAGTAATGTATCTATATATTTGTAGATCTTTTTAGTAATGTATTTATATATTTATATATCTTTTTGAATTATACCCAATAAACGTTAATTTTGGACAACTGTGGGTATATAAGGAATTAAAGCATTCTCATTTGAAGGAAGCACAGGGGACAGGGTAACTCCTTAAAATCCACTGATTTCTTTCCGTAAAACTTTACTAATTTTGCTTCATGAGAGTTCCCTACAAATAGATTCTACATAAAGTGATACCGTGGAGAAAATATAAACATGGAAACAGAAAATACGGTCAAATGTCAGGTTTGCGAGTCCATGGTGCCTGAAGGCGAAAGTATGCAGGAAAACGGCCAGGTTCTTTGCGAAGAATGCTACATGAACTTGAAAAGTAACCAGGGCGAGCAAAAGAAATGCAAAGCAAGGAAAGCTAAAAGCAAGGAGATACGGTATTAAATATAAAATAAAAGACTCCAGGAAATTCCAGATAAAACCATAGGTGGTCTACCTCGATAAGTTGATGTTTCTGACTCTTCAGGGGACTGCCCGGCCTGGCGGGGCACTGCATAAATTTATTTAGTTGTAAATCTCATGTATATATGAGCCAGTTTCATACATACTATTCTTGTCCACAACCCGAATAATGAAGCTGGTTCTCCTTAATTCTTATTTTTTATTATTTTCACATTCCTTTAACATATGTGGGCTATACCTGGCTGTATTCTATACTCCGGATGATTTCCCCATAGTGGATTTCCAGCGGATTGATCTATTGCAGGGGTTGTTATGCCTAAGATCTCTAAAACTGTTTTGAGAGACGATTTTTAAAGCTTATACCCCGGGGATTCGGAAAAATTCTTATTTTTGAATTTTATATGAAATATTCAGGGGAAAAATATTTATCATAAGTAAATGAACTGTAACAATGGGAAAAAAATATACAAGTGGGGAATTATTAAATGAAGATACGTGTAGTTAGTTCCAAAGAAGAGATTTTAACGCTTAATCCTAATGAAAGAGTAGTTCACCTGGCGTTTCGCCCCTCGAACATAGATATCTTTGCGCTGGTTGAGGCCTGCCCGAAAATTGAGGTGATTCAGCTTCCGAACTCTTATCGTCGGACGGTTTCAAGGTCAATCGAAATGTTCCTGGAAATGCTGAGAGTCCAGCTCATGGAAGGAGATGTATGGGGCCACAGGAAAGACATTAACGAATACTACGAAATCCCGTCTTCCTTTATTGAAGAGATAAGGAGATTAAAACTGGAAGGCGCACCTGTTGAGAAGATAGAAAAGGTTGTAAAGCAAAACAAACTGACCATGGAAATGGCTCTCTATATTCTTTCCAGGGATACATAGCCTGAGTCTGGCGACATAAATATCTCTTTAAATATGGAAAAAATGCGGTGACTGAAAAAGAGCTTGCCGACCCCTTCAAAAATATGAGGGATAACCGACGGACATATAAGAAAAAAGAAAATATTTAATTGAACTTTGAACTTAAGAAAGTACGCTGAGAGGGAGATTCGAACTCCCGCAGTGCGAGGCACTACCGGTTTTCAAGACCGGCGCCGTAGTCCGCTTGGCTATCTCAGCATTAAGGAAGGGATTCTCAAAGACTTCCCGGAAACACCATTGATGTATTGATGTATTGAACACCGGGGAGCATGTACTGAGAATCCGATTATTATATATAAAATTTGCGAAGAGAAAGGCTCTTCGCCTCCTAACCTATCCCTTACGGTTCAGGTCAAAGATTAGTTTTCTGCTTCTTCAGGCTCTTCAGCTTCAGCTTCGGGAGCTTCTGCTTCTGCTTCGGAATCTGCCCCTGCTGCGGCGATGGCTTCTGCAATGGCTTCTTCGGAGATCTGGGGTTCGGCGGAGAGCTTTTCAATGAGCTGGATTTCCTTAAGGCCCAGGTACTGGAAGAGTTCGGTTGCCACCCTGTTCTTTGCCATGAGCCAGCGCTGGTTGAAGGTAAGGCCGGTGGGGATGGAGATTTTTGCGACTTCGCCTTCGATTTCGACTTCCATGTCCCGGAGGCCGGTGTAGAGAGCGAGCAGGCCCTGGACCTTCTCGACGCCTTCTTCGAGGGCTGCCTCAATGGTGTACTCGTAGGTCACGGTCTGGCCTGCCAGGGGACTGTTGAAGTCCACGGTAGCCCTGCGTCCGATTACCCTTGTGACTATACCTCTTTTGCCGTCTATTTCGACGCTCATGCCGGGGTGGGCTTTTCTGTCTTCGAACTTTGTGATGGAGATGGTCTCAATGAGCTTGGGGTTGCTTGGCCCAAAAGCCTTTTCCGGAGGAATATCGACACTGCCGGAGTAGCCGACTTCCTTTCCTTCGAGATCTTCGTCCAGACCTTCAATGGTGTGCCCTGCCCCAACAATTACAACGTCTCCGCCGTAAAGGCCGCGGGGGTTGAAAATGTCTTCCGTCTTTGCAAGTTCTTCGTCGGTTGTGTCAAAAACTTTGCCGTCGTCAAACTTTCCTGTGTAGCTTAATTTTATGAAATTGCCTTTCTGGATTGCCATGATTTTTCAACTCTCTAATTGAAACTCTTTCATTAAATATGATAAATGGGAAAATCCCGGGAAATTAGCCCGATTTCTGTAATTTCAAAGTAAACGTGTCGCACGCTATAGCACTCTGCCTTTAATAAGCTTTTTGGGAATTCACGAGAGGCTTATCAAACCGGATTCAATTTATAAAAATTTAGGCACTGTCTAAATCCCGAGAAATTCCGGCAAATCCCGGCAAATTCCATGCAGATCCTGTTCAGGTTCCGTGCAAAAGCAGATCGGAATAATCCTTTCGTCTCATTAGAAGGTCCGCCTCACCTTTATTCCCCGGAACTTCAATAGCCAGGGGATGCCCACGAACTTTGTTGCAGCGGTCTTCACGATATTGACTTTTGTCAGGAGCAAGGTTGATTCAGACTCAAGATAGCGCCCCGGCGAGGAAATCCCGCAGACAGTGAGCCGCCCGTATTCAAGTTTTGGATGATTTCCGATGGTGAACATGCCCGGACCCTGCTATTTCCTCATTCTATTTTCCTGTGCCTTTAACCTTATGACAGGATTTTCATGACCTGATCACTTCCGCCATGGCTTGACTTTCACACTTTTAGGAATCGTAAAAATATAACTTCAGATTTTCAGTTCAGGAATTGCTCCATAAACTCACAAAGGTTGTTTTTTTGTTTGTGGAGACGTTTGGTAAACGCCAAAAGGACCCTGCTAAAATATATAATATATTAAGAATAAACACGTTTAAAATAATAAAAAATATTACTTAAGATGTAAAAAAATGTTAAATATAACTTCAGACCACTATATATAGGAGGGACATTTGAGCCCAATTATGTTTCCTGCCGTGCCTCAATTCGAAATAAAATTTGGTAAGGATTTTCATTCAACCGAATATCAGGGCAGGAAATCCAGAACAGGAAATCCAGAACAGGAAATCCAGAACAGGAAAAATAGGGCCCAAAAGAAGGGTACCTTGAAAGGGGTAATTCTAGCATCTTAAAAGGGGTCTTCTATTATTTTTAGGAGTAGGGATTATGGAAAAGCAGCTTATGCGGATAGGGATATCTCTTCCCGGAGAACTTCTTGACAATTTTGACAAAATAATAACGGACAGGGGATACTCTTCCCGCTCGGAAGGCATAAGGGACGCTATCCGGACTTACAACCAGCACTATGAATGGATGAAAGAAATCCAGGGAAAAAGAGCTGCAACGATTTCCATCGTATATGACTGCTCAAAGAAAGGGGTTTCCAATTCCCTGGGAAAAATCCAGCACGAGTACATCGGTCTGATAAATTCGACCGTGCGTTTCCATATTGATGCAAACTCTTGTTTTGAAGTTATTATAATGAAAGGAGAAGGCAAAAAGATAGTGGAACTTACTGAAAATATCCTGAGTCTGAAAGGGGTAAAATACTCAAAACTCACAACCGTTCCAGAAGCAGAGGAGTGAACTACCCCTCCAGGTCTCCTTCGGAGCCAAGGAAGGAGTCTTCCCGCCTTCGGAGATAAACCGCTTTAAAAAATCAAAGTTTCGCTGGCGCACCCCGCAACAAGCTACAGGGTATCGGCTGAAAGGAAAATATTTGCTGTAAAATGTTTGCTCTAAAATAGCTCCAGTAAAATAGATCTATTAAAATATTTGCTATAAAGAAGATACTTTTAAATAAACCCAAATTCACTTCTTTTTCTGTGTCCGCAGTCAACGTAATCCTTCTGGTAGTCGGACTCGGCCTCCTTGTCAAGGGTTCCGATCTATTTGTAATGGCCTCTTCCTCTATCGCAAAGAAGCTTGGGGTTTCGGAATTCGTGATAGGGCTAACCCTCGTTTCGGTGGGGACTTCAGTGCCCGAACTTGCTTCCTCCCTTATCGCATCTTTCCAGGAAGCGAGCGGAATAGTGATTGGAAATGTTGTAGGGTCAAACATTGCCAACGTAGGGCTCATTGTAGGCACCGCAGCGCTTCTTTCCAGGGTCAAAACCGAGGAGTTGATGTTGAAAAGGGATGGCTACATTATGCTCTTTGCCTCCGTCGTGTTCTACATTTTTGCCCTTGATTTCCGGATCTCAAGGCTCGAAGCCTCGATATTTCTCCTGCTCTATGTAGCTTACATTTTTTTCCTGCTTGATAAGGTGCAGAAACATGAGGAAGAGATATATTTCAAGGATTTCCTGAACTATTTTTTCAAATTTGAGTATCTCTTTGACCTGAAAGCAAAAATTGAAACCGGGATAAAAGGGCGCATAGAAATAAACGGCACTTGTAAAACGGAAGAAAAAACCGAAACCTGGACTGGGGACGAAATTGAAAATAAAGGACCGGAACTTGAAATTGAGCCAGATATTGAAATAAAAACCTGTGGGGATGGAAGCCTTTATAGAGACTCAATTAAGCTGCTTGCAAGTGGGGCTGCCATTATTATTGGGGCAAGGTATTTTGTTGACCAGTCAATCTTCTTTGCCAGGCTCCTGGAAATTCCCGAAACCCTTATCGGCATGAGCCTGGTTGCAGTGGGCACTTCGCTTCCGGAACTGATGGTCACGGTCTCGGCTGCCCGGAGCGGTTTTGCAAATATCGCCCTGGGAAATGCCATTGGCTCTAACATAACAAACATCTTTCTGATCCTTGGCTGCGCAGGGCTCGCCTACCCTCTCCCAATAACGGAAATGGTCGTCTATTTCATAATCCCCTTTATGCTTCTTATAAGCCTCATGCTTCTTCTTTTCATCTGGACAGGCTGGGAGATCAAAAGGTTTGAGGGCCTTTTCCTGCTTCTGATTTACACAGTATTCATGCTCCTGGTCTTCTACATGAGCTAAAGAAACCCGGTTCAAGCAGGAATATCATAATGAAAGGTCCCGGGAAGCATTTTCCGGAAGGCAAGGGACTTAGAAACCTTCGTACTTCTTTTTGTAGACAATGAATCTTACAATAAGGACGGAAACAAACGAAACCAACAGGGCCATCAACAGCACGAGACCAAGATTTCCAGCTTCCGCAAACCTGAACATAAAAACAAAAAGAGCGGAAATGAGCACTAATCCCGCCAGAAGGACGGGATAAAACGACATAGTTACCAGCTTTTCCATCATGTCAACCATGTTTTCAGAATTACCCGCTGGTTATTATTATACTTTGCTAAACGTTTTTCCCTATTTTAAAACCCTGTAAACCGGGCAAGTCCTGAAGTCTATATCAGTAGGACTTACGCAGTTGAACAAAAAACCAGTGGCATGAGACACCAAACTGTCTAAATCATAATATTATTGATAAGGCCTCATGTTCTTGTTTTTACTTCTCAAGTGCGTAACTCCTATATCAGGACACAGCATATTGAACCCAATGCTCAAACCGGTTTCTTCCCGGGAATTACCTCAAAAGAAAGTATCCCGCCTCTTCAAGGGCTTCAACAGCAGTTTCCAGACTCTTTTCCCTAACGAGGATATAGTCCGTTTCATACGTTGAAAACGCAAAGATACTGACCTCCTTTCCGGCCAGGACGGAACTGATGCCCGCAAGAATCCCGGTCAGCCCGAAATCAAGAGGTCCCTCTACCTTTAGCCCTTTCCAGCCCCGCTCGCATATGACATTCCCCGGAACATCAGTTTCCGGGCAGACGATAGACAGTTCATCGGAGGTTTTAGTTATCGAATAGAAATCACTTCTAAGGGCCCATTCGGGGATCTCTGATACGCTGTCAAGCCTGCAAACTCCGAAGTTTCCGGTAAGGACACTCATTGTAAGTACTGGTTTTGTCATGTTTTTCCACTCTGTTTTCTCCAGCTTCTATCTAATCCAGCTTCTGTTTTCTCCACTCTGTTTAATTCAGCCTCTGTTAAATCAACATTCAAAATATAAGTAATGTATTTAAGCCCCAGGCCCCTTACCAAAGTCCCTATGACCGCGAGCTCCTGGAAAACCAGGGTCGGAAAGGAAGTTTCTTAATATTTCTCCCCACTCGTTTTTGACTGATTACTCAATATTTCGACTGTTTTTTGCAGTAATCACCTTTATTGTAGGACTGGCTTTCGAGATCATGATTGATATTGCCGACATACCGGGAGACCGCCGTTTCGGGGTCAGGACGCTAGCTGTCTGCAGGTCCGGAAGCTCGGCCGCAAAACTTTCGGCAGCCCTGTATGCGGGAATCATGCTCCTTGACCCTCTTCCCTTTTTTGTCAACATGGACCCCAGGCTTTTCAGGGACTGGCTCTTCCTGGCTCTGATCCTTGTCCCGGTGCTTTCCTACCTCTTTCTCTGCCGGGTACTTCTCAGGGACCAGTCTGAAAAAAAGTCCTTGACCTGAGAAAAAAGACTCTTACGGTCATGCAGTTAGGTTCTCTGGCCTACCTGGCAGGAGTTTTACTTTGAAGGGGGGATAGGAAGCAACAGCTAGCTTGAAGGGAGGATAGGAAGCAGCGGCTAGCTTGAAGTACCACTTATTCCTTCAACTGGATTGACCACTTGTTTGTTGTTTTGTCAACGCTTATTTTGTCTTCTCTGGCAAGCCAGCCTACGGCCATCAAAGCTAACTGTGAGTCAAAACCTTCCTCACTGAGGTGGTTCTTTATCTGATTCAGACTGCAGTCCCCTTCTACCAGCCTGTGGTAAAGCGCTCCTGCAGCTTCCCCTATTTTGAGATTCATGTACTCAACCATGTCTTTCACCCTTTTAATTAGACTGATTTACCCATGTTCATTGGGAAAAATGAAACTAAGTTTAAGTAAGAAGATTCAGGAAGTCCAGCAACTATTCTTATTAAGTATACCCTTGCCGGACTGCCAGACAAACCCCATAATTTTATTTACTCAACACCTTGTCCATGCTATCCGGGCAGCATTAAGCTCCCTTGAAGAGCCCGGAAAGCACAACATTCCCTTTGATATATGGAACGTATGTTATGTGAACTACCCCCCTAAAACCTTCGGTTTTAGAGTAGGGGGCTTCCTGCTTCATTCCCCGGAGCAACCTCCACAAGTCCACAGGCTCTTCCCCACGTTCCGTGGGTGTCAAATTCCGATCAGATTTTGATCTTGTAATGAGAATTTTTTGATATTGATAGCGGCGTTTATGTCCCTGTCATGTTTGGTTTTGCATTTAGGGCATTCCCATTCCCTAACATCCAGGGTTATATCCTTATTGTTATATCCGCAAACGTTACAAAGTTTTGTGGACGGCTTGAACCTTCCTATCCTTAATATGGTTTTTCCGTACCATTCAGCTTTATACTCTAACTTTGTAACAAAACTACTCCATGAAGAATCACTTATTGCCTGTGCAAGACAATGGTTTTTCAACATACCGTTAACGTTTAACGTTTCCAGAGATATTGCTTGGTTCTCGCTTATCAGTTTTGAGGAAAGTTGGTGCTGGAAATCGTTTCGTTGGTTGCTGATCCTCTCATGAAGTCTGGAAAGCCTTAATTTGGCCTTTTCCCGATTACTCGAACCTTTTGTTTTTCTGCTGACTCTTCTTTGCAGAACTTTCAACCGTTTCATGGAGTTTTTCAGGTACTTGGGATTTTCTACCTTCTCACCAGTTGAGAGAACTGCA
The DNA here is from genome assembly GCA_016841265.1 of Methanobacteriota archaeon. Classification (GTDB taxonomy): domain Archaea; phylum Halobacteriota; class Methanosarcinia; order Methanosarcinales; family Methanosarcinaceae; genus MTP4. The sequence goes on from JAENZL010000007.1 coordinate 107,199, forward strand.
AAATCCTTGATACCTACATCTACCCCTACAGTTGTATCCGCAGAAAATTCCTGTTTTTCTGGCAACTCTTCCCCATCATCCACAAGAATACTGATATAGTATTTTTGTGTGTAAGTTCGTGAGAGGATTGCTGTTTTCAGTTTCCCCTCAAACCTTTGATGAAAAACTGCTTTGACTTCTCCCATTTTAGGGAGCTTGACACTGTTATTATCAAAGTCTACTGTGTAGCTTTGAGGGATCGGGAAAGACTGTATAGGATTCTTTCTTGATTTGAAATTCGGAAAACCTTTCTTTTCCCTAAAAAACCTTGTGAATGCTGATTCAAGGTTAAGAGTCATTCCCTGTAATGACTGAGCGTTCCCTTCCTTCAACCATTCATGTTCCTGTTTCAGTTGAGGAAGAAGTTTGTTCAGGTCATACCGGGATATTGATTTCCCTTCCTGTTCGTAAGTCTTAATTTTCTGTTCTAAAGCCCAATTGTATACAAACCTACAGCTACCAATCTGTTTAGCTATCATGGTTTTTTGTTCGGCTGTAGGATACAACCTAAATTTATAGGCTTTCAACATCATACTAATATACATCTTAACAGTTAATATGCTTTGCGTTAGAATAAAAATAATTTGTGAAGTGGACGGCTTTCTCCTTCCACCTGCCATTTCCTGCAAGCCGGAACTGTCGAGGAAGAAGTCCTCTCGCCTGCAAAAGATAGAATATTTCCCAAAAACGGGAGATACAAACTACTCTTTTCAGTAGTTTTTTTCAGAAAAACAGGTACATTTCAAACAGGTGTCTAAAAAATACAAAGTTTATAGTAAAAAGGTATAAATTTTATAGTAATAAATTTAGTGAATTTTATAATAAAAATGGGGAAGATAATTATAACCTTAACTCCGCTTATTTAGGGAATAACTCGAGATTTAGCTTTTTCTCCATT
>JAENZL010000059.1:0-1640 GCA_016841265.1 Methanobacteriota archaeon
CCACCTGTCGGCCTACGGCCTCCGAGGAAGGGGACTCCTGCTGCGGAGGTTGAATCCGGGAAAACTTGCAGAGGGGATGCTATCTTCTGCAGACAGTAAAAAATTCCTGCGGGAAATTGCAATGAACTACGAAGAAGGACAAATTTTCCTGACGGCAGCAGAACTTGGAATTTTCACAAAACTTATAGAACCAAAGAGTGCGAAAAACCTTGCAGAAGAACTCGGAACTGACTCCCGGCTCACGGCCAGGATTCTGGACGTGCTGGTCTCCCTCGAAGTCCTGAAGAAAAGAGAAGAAATTTACACCACATCCCCCATGCTGGCCCCCTTTCTGCTGGAAGACAGCCCTGCTTCGTTCCGGAGCTTGAGTATTTCACATAAAGAGGGGACAGGGTTCAAAAAGAACCTGTTTGAAGAAAAAAAGCTGCATAGCGGCTGTGAAAACCAGCAGAGAAACCCCCTCATCGGACTTAATTGAAGGTCTGCAGTAATTGAAGGTCTACAGTAATTGAAGGGATATGGATAAGGGATACGGCAATTAAGATTAGATTAGACCGTAAAACTGCAACCAAGATGAGATAAACAGAGATATTAGCCCCGGAGCATCACAGCTTATTATCTTCTCGACCCCTGTTTTTCCACCATAATTTTACCCTTGTACTCCAGCCCCTGTTCACAATGTTTCCGTTTTCATCTTCAAGTAATTCCTTGAGATGTGCCCTGAGAATCTCTTCCTGTTCTTCCGAAGTTACAGCATAATGGGGTTTAAAGTTCTCAACCGCTTCATCCAGACTTACAAAGGTCTGGACGTGTTCAAAGGGGAAAACCTCCATATTTGGATAGATGCCCATATCATAGAGAACATTGTAAAGGACATCAATTTTGGGGCCCTGCTGATATTCATAACCATGCAGAGAGGGCCAGAGCTTTCGGGAGTGCATGTCCCAGGAAGTCTCCCCTGCAAACCAGTAGAGATAGATGTACCCGGAAGAGACGTCAATCATTTTCCGAATCGAAGAGCGGATATCCTTCATACCCAGAGAGTAGGAAGCAAAAACCACGTCATACGGACCGTAAAGATCCATTTTGGCATCAACGACTTCCCAATCTTTATGCACACAATTTATATTCTCAATTCCGTAAGTTTCTATATTTTCCTTAAGGACGCTCATCATCCCTTCAGCAGGTTCCACCGCTGTAACGTGCGCAACCCTTTCCGCAAGAGGGATTGCAAGACTACCGGGGCCTGCCCCGATATCAAGAACACGGGAGTCAGGAGTCAGGACCATACCCTGTATCGTTTTTTCGATCCGATCCCCATTATTCCGAGACATCTCCCAGAAACGCTTTGCACTTTCTTTATTCTTCCAGATACTTCCGCAATCAGTATTAAGGCACGCCCTTTTCTGGGCTTCCATTTTGTCCTTCCACACTTCATTCCAGTCAATATTCTTTGTGTCCATTTTCTTTCCTCAATCGTTTTCCCCGAAATGAACCCACGTAATACAAATTTACGGATAAGTATTAAGAGATAAATAATTTTCCAAAAAAAATTAAAAAATTCAAAGAAATAGGGAGAAGGTAAAAAGACAAGGTAAAAAGACAAGGTAAAAAGACAAGGTAAAAAGACAAGGTAAAAA
>JAENZL010000059.1:1650-13435 GCA_016841265.1 Methanobacteriota archaeon
AAAGACAAGGTAAAAAGACAAGGTAAAAAGACAAGGTAAAAAGACAAGGTAAAAAGACAAGGTAAAAAAGGTCCGGGCATAAGGCCCGGAAAAATTGTTATCTATAAAGGCAAATAGTGTTTTTAGAGAGGGAACACCGTTTTTCCGTACATCTCGTTCAGAACCTGACCGATAGCCGCGTAAATGGCTGAAAGACCACAGAAGATACCCTCATACCCGGCAAGTCTCGTAATTGCTATATTGCCTGTGAAATCCCCTGCCGCAAGCAGGAAGAACAGGATAGTAAGGGTAAGGAAAACTACCTGCAGTGCCCTGTTAGCTTTCAACGTGCCTATGAACATGAAGAAAGTGAACAGACCCCACATGAAGAGATATGCGGCCATGGTCGTCGGAGCAGGAGCCAAATCTGCAAAGCCCGACCCTAGCAGAAAATCGAGCTTTGGGATCAGAACAATTCCAACAAGGGAGAGCCAGAAAAACCCGTAAGAAGTGAAAGCCGTAGCTCCGAAGGTGTTACCTTTCCTCCACTCCTCAATCCCTGCAATTACCTGGGCCAGCCCGCCGTAAAAGATGCCCATGGAAAGAATCATTGCACCCATGCCATAATACCCGGCATTGTGCAAATTCAAAAGCACCGTGGTCATCCCGAAACCCATCAGCCCCAGGGGAGCCGGGTTCGCAGTAAAGTCCTGGACTTTTACGTGCGTAATATTCATAATGTCTTGAATTTCCTCACTCATAATAGTCAATCCTCCTTGCCTGTTATGCGGAGATATAATCCCCTTACCTGTTATGCGGGGAAAACAATTTAGTTTTTATATAGATGTTAACAGAGACTCTGCGAGAATATTTGCGGTTCCGTTTTTACCTTTTGAAGAGTTATGTAATTATTAATACTTATATTTACGGACTTCTATTATATTTTCAAAACAACATAAATATATAAAATGACATTTCATAACAAGCTTTTTATCGACGGATGCGGAAATTCCCTGCATATGACTCAAGCAAGAAGACCTCTTATGCTCATGATCCTGGACGGCTGGGGCTACCTGCCCGAAAGGGAAGGAAACGCAGTCCTGGCAGCCAGGACCCCAAACCTTGACCGTCTGGTGGAAGAATACCCGTCCTGTTTTTTTGAAGCCTCGGGAGAAGCCGTGGGACTGCCCGAAGGACAGATGGGGAATTCGGAAGTGGGACACCTTAACATCGGGGCAGGGCGTGTCGTGTACCAGGACCTTACCCGTATCAACCTATCTATCAGGAACGGGGACTTTTTCGAAAACAGCGTGTTTCTGGATGCAATAGAAAACGCTAAAAGCCATGACTCAAGCCTGCACCTCATGGGGCTCGTTTCCTATGGGGGCGTACACAGCCACATGACCCATCTAAAAGCCCTTATCCGGCTTGCAAAAGAAAAAGGGCTTGGGAAAGTGTATATACACGCATTTCTTGACGGGCGGGACGTGCCACCCAGGGCAGCCCTGGAAGACCTTAAAGAACTCGAAGCCTTCTGCAGGGAAAGCGGAGTTGCAAAAATAGCTACCGTGTCAGGGCGCTACTATGCAATGGACAGGGACCGGCGCTGGGACAGGACAGAACTCGCCTACGATGCCCTTACCCTGGGACTTGCACCCTACAATGCCCTTGATGCAGTTGCCGCAGTCGCTGAATCCTATTCCAGGGACGAGTCCGACGAGTTCGTAAAACCGACAGTAATCGCCGATGCGGCAGGGAACCCGACGGCCACAGTCCGGGACAATGATTCCGTAATCTTCTTTAATTTCAGGCCTGACCGGGCCCGGCAGCTTACCTGGGCTCTCGTAAACGAAGACTTCAAAGACTTTCCCAGAAAAGCCACCCCGAAAGTGCATTACGTCTGCATGGCCCAGTACGACGAGAACCTGGACCTGCCAATCGCCTATCCTCCCGAAACCCTGAAAAACGTACTTGGGGAAGTGCTAAGCAAAGCCGGCAAGTCACAGCTCCGCATCGCGGAAACAGAAAAATATGCCCACGTGACCTTTTTCCTGAACGGGGGAGTCGAAAAGTGCTATGAAGGAGAAGACCGCTGCCTGATCCCGTCCCCGAAAATTGCCACCTACGACCTGCAGCCCGAGATGAGTATCTACGAGGTAACGACAGAGATAATCAAAAAGATTGAGTCAGGAAAGTACGACGTAATTATCCTGAACTTCGCCAACATGGACATGGTTGGCCACACAGGGATTTTCGACGCTGCGGTCGCAGCAGTGGAAGCCGTTGACAGTTGCGTTGGGAAAACCATTGAAGCCCTGCAAAAAGCTGGTGGAGTGGCACTTGTCACCGCAGACCATGGGAATGCCGAACAGATGGAAAACAGGAAAACAGGAGATGTCCACACAGCACATACCTCAAACCCGGTACGCTGCATCTACGTGGGCAACGACGAGGTCGGTGGCCTGAAAGACGGGAAACTCTGCGACCTTGCCCCGACCCTGCTTGACCTGCTGAGCATCCCGAAACCTGCAGAAATGACAGGGGAATCGGTAATAATAAGGAAAGGAAACAAACTTTGAGACTTTTATTTATAAATAAGAGCGTAAAACCCCCAGGTCTTCAGCTCAGGGGTATTTCACTCCTTTCTTTATCCACATTTCTCATTTCATTTTGTGACCATGTAATTAGCACCACAATTTGAAATATTGTAGTATTTAAGCATCTAAATAATCCCTATTTTTTTAGATTGTAGCTCTACATAATTTTGTTTTGGTAAGCATACAATCTCATCCAATTTTCTTTTTGTCTATATTTAAGCCTAAATTTTTACATAATATTCCATCATAATTTTTTACACGAACTTTTACACAATTTATGATATGACCACCTACTTTTGTATCCATCAACATAATTTTGTATTTATCCAGATAGGGCCAACTGATTGTGACTACGTAAACCATATCGGAGTCAAACAATTTATATAATTATGGATATAAGTTTAAAAAAATAATAATGAGGAAATATATTTGCGTTTTAGATATCAAGCAAAGTGTAATCTCCCAAAATGTACAAACTTATAAGAGTTACATATGAAATTTCACCAAAAAGGTTATAAATTTTTATTGACAGATTATACCCACAACATGTAAAAATTATTTTCATACAGGGGTACATGTCTTAGTGGGATGAGTCTCAATGGATAATAAAAACGAGAATCTCTCAGAAAATACTTTAAGCTCAAATCAGAGCTGGGATGAAACGGACAATAAAAGAGACCTCCAGGCTGAAAAAGCCGATGAAAAAGAGGTTACGGATGAAAATTCAATGGTGCTACAGAGCAAGGGGGAAAAGGACTCTGAAGAAGACTCTTCTGAAAGGGGTAACGACGAAACTCTTCTGACCGGGGAAGCCGCCGATGACAGCGGGTTCGAGGAGGATGTTTCAGGGGAAGAGGGAAAAAAACTCAGGGAAGAAAAGCCTGATAAAAAAGTTCTTGTTACTGATTTGAAAGTTGAAACTCCCCGGAATTCCGGAGATATTCCGGAACCGCGAATAGAGGAAAGTTCGGATGGGGGAGAGGACAACCCCAATTCAAAAATAAAAAATAAGGAAGATGAGCCATTAGACATCTCAGGGGAAGATGTTGATTCGGACGAAGAATCCGCATTTTCCAAGAATTACGGCCTTGGAATAGAAGTCGGGCTTGTAATAGAAACCGAAAAGAAAGGAATTTTTCCTCCTGCATATGAACCCGAGATTGAAAATAAGCTGCGTCCCGCAGAAAAAACAAAAATTGATACGGTTCCCAAAAAAATGAGCGAGAAAACGGAAATTAATAATCCCAGCAAGTTGGAAAAATCCCCTGAAAAGAAGACAACAGAGGCAGAAGAGAAAGAAAAAGAGAAAAGAGAAGGAGAAGAAAGAGAAAAAGAAGAAGAAAAAGAGAAAAATAAAGTAGAAATTGAAAAAGAAGAAAAAATAGAAGAGGAAGGAGAAAAAGAAGAAAGGGCAAAAGAAATTGAAAATATGGGAAAAGGAAAAAAGAAAGGGAAAAGGAAAGGAAAAGAGAAAAAGAAAGAAAAAGAGAAAAAGAAAGAAAAAAAAGCCGGATCATCGCTTAAATTCAAAGAATTGGTTTACGATATTGCAGGAGTAAAGGGAGACGAAAAGTTAGGAGATAAAGTAAAGGAATTCATGGAGGAAGTAAAGACTCCTGAAGGAGCAAAAATTAAGTTTGCCGAAATAATGAGAAAATTGAGAGAAGAGGAAATAAGGACCCTTCCTCCTTACGACCCGGAAACCTATGGCCCTCTTCTGGAATACGAAATCCCTGTGGGTTTTGCCGAAGTAGAGCGTTACTGGGTGGAAGAACCCTACGCTTTTGTGAGCATTATCGAAAACAGGGAAACGAAGTTTTACAACGTTGTGGAGCCCATTCTCTCTGCATATGAAAAAGCTATCCTTGAACGTGTCCGGAACAACCTGGAAGATACCCTCACCCAGGAAGATATGATGCTTGGAAAGGAAAAGGAAGTCATACTCACAAACAAAGCTTTGCGCCTTTTTGACCAGTATTTCAACACCCTTGAACTGCCTTCTCTCCACAAGATTATGTACTTCCTCCGGCGGAATTTTATCGGGTACGAACGGATCAACGCCCTGATCCAGGACCCAAACATTGAAGATATTTCCTGTTCCGGGATTGAAATCCCGATTTACCTCTACCATATGAAGCACAATAACATTGTGACAAACGTTATTTTCGGGGAAAAAGAACTTGATTCTCTCGTGGTCAAGCTCTGCCAGCGCAGCGGGAAACATATTTCCATCGGGGAGCCGATTGTGGACGCCACTCTTCCTGACGGGTCAAGGATCCAGGCAACCCTTGGAAAGGAGGTCACCACAAGGGGCAGTTCCTACACCATTCGGAAGTTCAAGGGAGACCCAATTACACCTATTGACCTTATAAATTACAGTACATGTAGTGTTGAAATGATGGCTTACTACTGGCTTGCCATCGAAAATAATGCCAGCGTACTCCTTGCAGGTGGAACCGCCTCCGGGAAGACCTCGCTCATGAACGCAATTTCCCTGTTCATCCCCAGGCTTGCCAAGATCGTATCCATCGAGGACACCAGAGAAATTATGCTCCACCACGAAAACTGGATTGCAGACGCTACCCGAAAATCCTTTACGGTGGGAGGCGCCGGGGAAATTTCCATGTACGAACTCCTGAAAGCTGCCCTCCGGCAGCGTCCTGAGTACATCATTGTGGGAGAGGTCAGAGGAAAGGAAGCCCTTACCCTTTTCCAGGCTATGTCCACGGGACACACCACCTATTCCACCATGCACGCAAGTGACGTGCAGACGGTTGTAAACAGGCTTGAAAACGAACCAATCAACGTCCCACATGTGATGATGCAGGCCCTTGGAGTCATTTCCATCCAGATGCAGACATATGTGAATGAGGTGAGGGTGAGGAGAACCAAGACCATTGTCGAAATCACCGGGCTTGATGCGAGAACCGGCAGTCTCAGGATCAACGAACTCTATAGCTGGGACCCCCAGCATGACAATTTCAAGCGGGCAGGGGATTCCTATGTGCTAAATGAGATTATGAGGGCAAGAGGCTGGAACCCGGACAAACTCTTTAAGGAATTCCAGGAACGGGAGAAGATCCTTGCATACATGGCTGAGAATCATATGAGGGATTATGTAAGTATCTCTTTGATCGTGCATATGTACGCCACCAATCCCGGGCTTGTAATGGAAGCGGTTGAAAATGGTAACTTGCGGGAAATGTTCCTGCACGGGGACTGATACGTGGTGGTGGCATGAGCGCTATTGATACCTTTGCCTTCCGGATTTTCGGAGCAAAAATCCTTGAATATGAAGACCGCTTCTCTATGTTCAGGGTAAAGCTAAGGCAGGCTCAGATCCCTCTTCCTGTGGAACAGTACGTATCTACAGCGGTCCTGTATTCTCTGCTTGCGGGTTTTTTTGGAGGGTTTATAGGCCTTTTTCTGGGCAGGCTGCTTTTCAGGGGTATAACTCCCGAATCCATAGTTTCCACTCTGCATATTTCTTCGAGGGTTACCCGGGCTGTAGAAACTCCCGGATTTATTGAAGCTCGTCTACCCCTTCTTCTCACCTTTGTAGGAGGGATTTTGCTTTTTTTGCTGCTTGCTGCTCTTACCTACGGGTTAATCATGAGTTATCCTCCCATGAAAGCTGACAGCAGGAAAAGGGCGATAAATGAAGTTATGCCTCATGCGACCGCTTTCCTCTATGTTCTGCAGAGGGGGGGTGGGATGACGATTTTCGATACAATGAAATCTCTGGCGGAGCATGCCCACCTTTACGGGAATACTTCCCGAGAGTTCGGAAACATTATCCGGGACATGGAGTATTTTGGAAAGGATATGCAAGACTCCCTCTGGGATGCGGCCGACAGGACGCCCTCCGAGCATTTTAAAGACCTGGTCGACGGGCTGATTTCCATCGTTTCCAGTGGAGGGGACATAACCCTTTATTTGAACAATAAGACAGAGCATTACAAGTCTGAGGCCAACAAAGCTCACAGACGTTTCCTTGAAACCCTGGGGCTGCTGGCAGAGGTATACATCACCGTGTTTGTCGTAGGCCCCCTTTTCCTTATGATAATTCTTGTGGTGATGAACCTAATTGATAACGGGGGTCCCATCAAACTCTACCTCCTGGTGTATGGGGCAATTCCCTTCGGGACAGTCATTTTCCTTATTTTTCTGGACATGCTTACCGGAGAGGCCGAAAAACTGCCGGAGGAAATCATTTCCCGGACCAGACCCGATTCTTTCAGTGACGTAAGGGTAAAACCGGAAACAGAACATGACCTTAAGCTGATGAAGAAAATGGAGATTTATGAAAAGCTCTTCCGGGTCAAAAACACCCTATTTCACCCTATCCGGGTAATGATCCAGAAACCTCTGTGTGCTTTTGTCGTAAGTGCCCCCCTGACCTTCGGATATTTCACCTCCGCCTACCTGAAAAACAAGCCCTATTATGGAGGGTTCATTGAAATTGCGTCGACCCTTGACGATTACATATATTTCAGCCTTCTCATTCTCTTTATCCCCTTCATCATCTTCCACGAACTTGAAGTCCGGAAGATCGGGCAGATAGAAGACCAGGTGCCAGAGTTTCTCAAGAGGCTTGCAAGCATTAACGGGACCGGAATTTTGCTGACTGACGCCATTGCCATTACCGCCCAGTCAAACATGGGCCGGCTAAAACCCGAGATTAAAAGGATGGTTCAAGATCTCCGCTGGAACTCAAATATGGTGAATGCCCTGAAGCGCTTTGAGTCCCGAATCCGGACCAACCTTACCCGCCGCAGCATATCTCTCATTGCCCAGGCCAGCGAGTCCACAGGGAACATCCACGAGGTAATAAGCGTCGTTGCGGAAGATGCCGATGTCCAGAAAAACCTGAAAAAGGAACGTTCTGCCGAGATGTTCATCTATGTTTTCATCATCTTCGTGACCTTCTGCGTCTTCCTGGTCATCGTATACGTACTTGCGGCTTTCTTCCTCCCGGCCCTGGACGGTTCCAGCAACCCGGCAATGTCCATGGGCGGCTTCGACATAAATGAATATAACATGCTCTTCTTCCACGCAGCCCTCCTCCAGGGCTTCGGTTCCGGGCTTGTAGCAGGAAAAATGGGATCTGGCAGCCTTCCTTCAGGGCTCAAGTACTCCCTTGGAATGATGACCTTAGCCTATGTGCTGTTCATCGTTTTTCTCTGAAACTCCGGAACTTTTCCGGAATTTCTCTTTTTTTAGATTTGTGATTTTGCAGAGGTGTGATTTTGCAGAGATGGAATTTTTATGCAAGCTTTATTTCGCTTATTCCCCCATTTTTTTTGACGTATATTATAAAAGATCGGATCTCATTTTATCCGATTCTTTTTTAAAAAATGAACTTTTAACTTGAAGAGTATGGGAGAAGATGCAAACACGAAAAAAATACTTCTTGCCGTACTCATCCTGGCAGTCGTCCTGTCTTCGTTTTTTGTTCTGGACTTTAAGGCTGCAAAGAGCGAAACAAGGGCAAATTCCCGGATAGCGGCTTACTCTACAGGAGAACCTCAAATAGACTTTCCGGGCAGGATTTATCTCTATGTAGAAGGTGAGGATGTCCTTTCAGGGTTTTTCCGGGAAAAAATCAGGGCAGAACTGGAAAAGGCAGGGATGGATGTGGAGGACGCCGAATCCTTCGAGGAAATGTATGATTCTCAGGCCCTGCTGGTAAATGTCAGGGATTTCGAAGGGCTTTATACGCCTGTTTATGCTTCTTCAAGCCTTGAAATTATGTATTTCTATAGCTCCACAGGAGAAGACACCATATATTTTGAAAAATTCAATGAAGGAAACGTTACAAGGGTATTCAAAAACACTGGTTCCCGGGAAGGGGAAAAACTGATGGATGGGGAACTGGAACTGCAAGATTCCACAAAAGGCATTGTCTCCAGGAAAGCCTACAGGAAGCACCTTGCTGAAGAAGCGGCAAAGAATGTTGTCGACCAGCTTCAAAATCAGATCCGTGACACCCCCTGAAAAGTTTCCTGCCGAAGTTACCAATTCTGACGAGGTTATCAATTTATTTACCAGACAGTCACTGTCCGGACCCGGGCCCTTTACCGAAGCGGTTTGCACCAGATATTCATGTCCTCAAACCCTTCCGAGATCCTGCAGTTGTTCACAAGCCTGCCGGAATAGGAATAACAGAGGGAGGAAAATGCCTGGTTGATTCCGGGGGAAGGAGCCCTGCACAGGGTATAGAGACTTTTAAAGTTTCGGGCCGCAAGTTCCTTTTCAAGGCCCAGGATAAGTGATTTAATGTGGCCTTTTCCCCTTTCTTCCGGAACTGTCAGGCAGTCGGTTAATTCGGCGTTTTTCAGCGCAGTTTCCGTTTCCGCAGATGCAAGGCTCACGATTTTTCCCCTTTTTTCGAGCACCAGGTAGAAGACCCCCGAACCCATGGCTTCCAGCAGATAGCTTTCTTTGTGAAGGGGACTCGGGTATAGCTGAAACTCCCTGGAATACAGGGCAGCCATTGCAGGGACATCGGCCTCATCTGCGGGCCTGAGGGTATAGCCTTCCGGAAGGATGTTTTTTTTGGTGATCGTACCCCTGCGGTGCTCTTTTTTTTCCTGTGACCTGGATTTTTTAAGGCATTCTTCTATTATTCGGTCCTCTTTTAAGGGAAAGGAAGGTTCCTTTCTGGATTTTTCCGGAAATGTAGAGAAGATGTGACAGTCTTCCCCGGCAAAATAACCTGTTATCATACCTTCTTTTACGTATCCGCAAGCTTCAAGGGCATGCCTTTCTCTTGAAGGAGTGTATACGATGATTTTCCCCATCTTTTCCAGGTCTGCAAGTTCTTTAAGGAAAGGGTTCAGAACCTCGAAAGACCCCCTGAAATTCATTACTTTTATTCTTCTGCTGTAATAATCAATCACAAGGTCTGCTGAAAGGCCAGGCATATTGAGTATTGTTTTTTTCCAGTATCCCGGAAGTTCTTCTTCCTTATTTAGGGTTAAAGGTATTTGTTTTTCGATAAAAAATTCCTCCTCGAATTGGTGGCTGGCGCATATTAAAGCCGGTGTATATTACAAAATGTAAACATTCAAAATTTGAGATCTAAAAGAACCTTAAAAGTTGATAGTCTCAAAAGTTCATGCCCTCAATAGTTGAGTGTCTCAGTAGTTGATAGTCTCAAAAGTTCATGCCCTCAATAGTTGAGTGTCTCAGTAGTTGAATATCTCAGTAGTTGAGCATCCAAAAACCGAAAAAGAGGATTATTTAGCCCTTTTTCGATGTGCATATTTAGAAATGAATGCATTCTTAGATAGTTATTTAGATATTTCTCAGTCATTTTAGAAGCGATTTTTTCGGTCAAGCCCTTCGGGTTCAAGGGCGATGGTATTGTTCTCATCGTCGTAAAGCTTTGCAACCCCGATCTGGTTTTTAAGCTTGGGATGATCGTCGCAGATCTGGCATTTATCGGGACATTCCCCTTTATATTCAGGTTCCGGATATACGCAGATGACACCTTCGTAATTCCTGAGAGTGACCTTCGTATCCGAGCTTGAGATCAGGTAATTCGGACCCACCGGGATCTTCCCCCCACCCCCGGGAGCATCCACCACAAAAGTCGGGACCGCAAGCCCTGAAGTATGTCCTCTCAACATCTCCATGATTTCTATGCCCTTGGAAACTTTTGTCCTGAAATGCTCAAGTCCGTAGGACAGGTCACACTGGTAAAGGTAGTAAGGCCTGACCCTTATTTTGAGCATTTCCTGGCACAGGTTCTTGATTATAAAGGGACAGTCATTCACACCCCTCAGGAGAACAGACTGGTTTCCCAGGGGCACTCCCGCATCTGCAAGCATTTCTATGGCTTTTGTTGCTTCCGGGGTAACTTCCTTCGGGTGATTGAAATGAGTGTTTAACCAGACAGACGGATACTTTTTCAGGATATTGCACAGCTCAGGGGTTACTCTCTGAGGAAGGGTAACGGGCACTCTTGACCCTATTCTTACAATCTCCACATGGGGGATTGAAAATAGTTCGTCCAGCAGCCAGTCGAGTCTCTCATCGGAAACAAGGAGAGCGTCCCCTCCGGAAAGCAGCACATCCCTGACTTCCCTATGCTCTCTTACGTATTCGATTCCTCCCCGGATCATCTCCTCGGAAAAGTCGCATTCACGGTTTCCCACTCTCCTCTTTCTTGTACAGTGCCGGCAGTACATCCCACAGCGGTTTGAAACGAGAAAGAGAACCCTGTCCGGATACCTGTGGGTGATGCAGCTCTTTTCCGAAGGAGAATCCGCATCTTCACAGAGCGGGTCCTCAAACTCCCAGGCAAAATTCTGGAGTTCAGCTGCCTGGGGTATCGCCTGCATCCGGATAGGACACGTTGGGTCATCGGGATCCATAAGGGAGGCATAGTAGGGAGAAATAGCCATGGGAAATACTTCTAGAGCCTCCTTTATACCCTCTTTTTCTAAATCTGAAAGAGGTATTAGATTTTCAAGCTCTTCAACCGTCATAATACGGTGTTTATACTGCCATTTCCAATCAGAATATACTTCATCATTTACACCATAAATTTCTTTGATTATTGACTTCACAATAGAACCTCAAGTGGGAGTCGAAAAGTGAATAAAACCTTAAAATCCCCAAAAATATTAATTACAAATATTGTATCTTTCCGACTTTTGTTAAAGAAAAGGGTTTTAAATCGGCTATATAATCATTAAATACATCTGATATATAGTTTTTTACCAAATGGGGATTTATTATTGCTTATTTTTCAAAAAGAGACAATTAAAAGCGCCTTTTATTTGTAATAGAATCTGATAATCACTTATTAAACATAATAGATTGTAAAATAAGCTATTTAGATGATATTAATTATAAAATAAGCCAATTAACATAAATGAATCATCAAATACATTCATTAGCCATAAAGAACATTAAAATGCCTTCTATATCCGCAAGGAATATTAAAATCCTTCCATTACCCACAAACAATAAAAAAATACTCCAATAATACACGATTAATCTTCAGAAGTCCCCTTTATATTCAAGCAATCTTCAAATTACCCAATCATTTCAAAGCAATCATATAATACAAACATAAAACCCAATTATATGCATTATACGTCCGTTAACTCCGATTGATCCCAAAATATTCCTGTTAAGCAGAGTGAACTACCCCCACCTGCTTTCTGATGAAAGCGAGGAAGGGGCTTCCTGCTTCA
>JAENZL010000060.1 GCA_016841265.1 Methanobacteriota archaeon
TAACTTCGGTAGTCTTGATCAGGTTCTCAAAAAACTCAGGACTGAACAGGTTCCGGTGCATCTTGATTTTCATCCAGCCGATTCCCGGAAGAAACACCTGCGAAGTGGTCAGGTTCAGCCTATACCTCTGAGGGATCTGGAAAGATTTGTTGATGTCCTTCTTTGTTTTCCATTGAGGAAAACCGTTTTGTCCTTTGAAAAACCGGGAGAAAGCATCATGCAAGTTTTTTCTGGCTTCCTGAAGAGACTGGGAATTGACCTCTTTGAGCCAGGGATAGATTTCCTTGAACATGGGAAGGTATTTGTCAAGTTCAGTCAGGGAAATGTTGATCCTGAATTTGTCGTAGAAGACCTTTTTGATGTGCAGAAAACGGTTATAGATGAATCTAACGCAACCGATATGCTTTTCGATAAGCGTCTTTTGTTCATCATCCGGATAGATCCGGTACACGTTCCCCCTTTTCATAACATTACGAATTGTTTTGAAGTTATATAAGGAAATTCTTATATTATTAATAGAGAGTTATTTTATTGTAGTGTTGGGAAGTTGACGGCTCCCATCTCCCACCTGTCGGCCTGCGGCCTCCGAGGAAGGAGTCTTCCCGCCTTCGGAGATAAAAGTTCCGTTTTCAAAGAGAGATACCTGGAAAATTCCGTAAATTTCAGTGTTCCGTAAATTTCAGTAATCGGTTTTTTAAGGATACCAGAATAGATTTTCAGAGCTAAAAAATGAGGGAGGAAAAGAGTGGGATTTGAAAGTGGAAAAGTCTTTGAGGAAGATGTCTTTGAGGAAGAAGCTCCCGGAGGGGAGGAATTCTCCGAGTTGATCAAATACACCCTTCCCGGCTACATCATTGGGCTTCTGGCGGGAATTTTCCTGGATTTTCAGGGTTATCAGCGAAGCCCGGTAGGGCAGTGGTTGGTCCGGACGCTGGCGGGAGAGGGAGAAAGCATCTTTGAAGGCATCTATTCCGTGAAACAGCGCCTCCGGAAAGCCGAAGGCACGATGGCGGAAGCCTACGGCTGGGGAAAACTGTTCGGGCTTACAATCCCCTGGTTTATAGACCTGGGAAGCCGGCTAGCAGGAGTGGACGTGTATGGGGTCCAGGGTTTTTACATCCCCTATTTCTATGCCCTGAGCGACCAGATAGGGGCAAATATCTCGGGAATGCTTTTCCTGAAAAGGAAGGAAGGTTCCTGGAATGCCGCTTTTGAAAGGTACTTCCGCCACCCCGTGATGCTTGCAAGTCTTGCGGTTATCACGCTTGTCCCTCTCGGGCTGTTCGGGGCCAGATTCCTGGGTTTTAGCCCGACCACACAGACCTACACCGCCCTTGAGACTATTGCTGCTAATCTCTGCTGGATCCCGCCTGTGGTAGGGTGGTATGTGGAAAAATACCGCTGAGAAAAAAGTTATGGCCTTATAGGTAGTTGTAAGCAAAATTTGTCGCACGCTTAAAAGTACACTCGGCATTTTTTATATTTTATTTAAGAAATTTTCAACAGAAATATATCCCAGGACATCCAAATATTCCAGAGGGATTGTTATGGCTATTGCAGTTAGTGAGGGTCTGGAGCTTTCGCAAGAATATATTATTGAAGAGATTCTCGGTTTGCACCGGGATATCAGGGATCTGTCCGATGAAGAAATCCTGTACGGGCCGTCCGACCAAAACGGGGAATTGTTCAGGAAACTGGATGCTTTAATCACTCTGGAGATGGACGATAAAACTGCCCAGGAGATTTTGCAAAAGAAAGAGCTTGAGCCGGTTTTTACCGACATTATCAGGTTCAGGAACCTTTACACCGTAAAACTCGAAACTGAGCATGCTAATGAAGTCCTTGCAAACGAATCACCATGGGATGTCCTGGAGCAGTTTCCCTTTTACGGGAATTATCTGAAACTTGTTCGCACGGAATACGAAGGGATCGGGCTAAAACCCGGAGACACGGTTGCCTTTCTCGGAAGTGGGCCACTTCCCCTTACCCTGATTGTTTTTTTCAGGGAGTATGGGGTGAAGAGCATCGGGATAGAACAGGTGTCCACCCGTGCAAACCTCTCAAGGAGGCTTATTGAAAAGCTCGGGCTTTCAGAAGATATAACCATAGTCAACGGAAATCATTTCTCACTTGACGGAAAGGACTTCGATGCCAATCTCGATTCCGGGGTCAGGGCTCTGATGGTAGCTGCCCAGGCTGAATCCAAGAAGGAAATTTTCGAGCACCTTCTGAAAGTCATGCCGTTAGGGAGCAGGATCTCGTGCAGAATTTATGAGAAAGGGCTCAGAAAACTGCTGAACGGGAACTGCCTGCTGGACCTGCCTGAAGGGTTTGAGGAGCAGATGAGAGTTCATCCTGAACCACCTGTCTATAACACTGTTGTATTTCTGGAGAAATAAATATAAAAATGTGCCGGGGCACAGCTTAATCGATTGCATTTGTTTCGCCGGAAGGAATCTGTTTCCCCGACAGAGATATGTTTCACCGGAAGAGTTCATTTAACCGGGAGTTGAACTTCGGTCATCAGTTCTTCTTCCGGGACTTCGGCAGGGTCGTTGAAGTACAGTTCCTTGCTCGGGCCGAAATGTCCCAGGGGTTCCAGGTTCTTTTCGGCGGCGTAGGCAAAGATTCGGTTGTAGCCGGTTTTGAAGTTCGTTTCGTAGCCGTGGGGGTCACTCTGCAAGGATGTTAATTAAAAGGTGTACCTGGAAAGGGTAAAGAATACGGATTTTCCGGGTCTGGTCAACGAATCTGATTTTAACGAACCGGTACCTCGCAAGCGGCTTAAAGCCATAAAGAAAAAACCGAAAAAAATCTTCCGGAGTAAAACACCCCTGGCATAAGATAAAATATTGATAAGGGTAAGGGACCGAAATTAATGGGCCTGGGGTTTCGAGGTCATGGAATACGGTCCCTTTTTTTGTTTATCGTTTTCATGCAGTGGAACATTCAGTGGAGCATGCAGGAGAGCTTCTGTAACGGTGGGATAAATTATGTAACCCGGGGGTTCAAAGTAGCGATGGGTCTTTTTTCCTGAAGCATGACAGCATCAGTTCCCGGGGTAAGCTTTTCCTGCAGGCTGGGATTTTTACCCGATTTAAGAATTCAAGTGGTTTGGATCTGGGGGATTCGGGGTTTACACCGGAATTTCACATTCGATATACGTTGCCCAGTTTCCTTTCTGGACGAAAAGTTTGCCAGCGCCCCAGGCACCTTCTTCAAGAAGTATTGTTCCTTCATCTCCTTCTACCTCTTGCTGCACGGCTGCATGGGCTGCGATGCATATGGGATCTCCCGCTTCAAGGCCCAGATCTTCAAGAGGAATGGTATAGGTAAATTCTGTTACTCCGGTGAGGTGTTCTTCTGTATATTCAAACTGGCCGGGGACCGGGTTTCCTTTCTTTGTTGCCGGGATTTCGGTAAAGTCCCCTGCGATGGCAAGATGAGTTTCGTTTAAGGTCCATCCGTCTTCTGTTGTGTATTTTATGGAGAGGTTAGTTCCGTCACATGTAGTGTTTACCATTCCAACATCAAGCGTCTGGCCGGCCAGCAGGGCGACCGTCGTATCTGCCGAAGCGAGCGGGATTATTGTCAGTAAAATAATTGACAATGCGAGCAATTTCTTTAATGTCTTCATTCTTCACACCTTTCAATTTTTAATCAAGTTTTAACTTTATATGGGATATTCGGTTTTATTTCGAGACCCGGGGGCAGACAATGCTGCCACATTTCTATATATAATAGCAACAATCTAAAGATTCTAATTGTGTCCCCTTGAAGGATATGTCAGTCCCCAACTCTCAAAGTTTTCCAATTTTTGTCTTAGTTGATTAACTATATAAACATTCTTACAAGCAGGGTAAAATCGCTGATTCCTTACAGAATTTAAAACTTTATAGGGCCGTATTCTTCCTGAAAAATAGTTTTTCCACTTTGAAATTAAAATTAAACCCATAATCAAGCTTCTGCATAAGATCTTTAATTATAACTATACGTTTTTCGCATACAAAATTAAAAAAAAGTGTTATAATGAAGTCCAATTCTTATTTTAATGAACTAAAAATTTGGATTCGTACCTTAGATGCGCGCAACTAATTTTAGTCATCAATGGGTGCTTTTTACTAGTAAATAATAATTTCAATGGTATATCTTTAAACTATCATATTAAGTTTATTAAACTATCTATTAGTATTATACACTTATAGTTGTATAGATGTAAAAAATAGTAATTCATGTAAGTCTTGAATAAATGTAAGTCTTGAATAAATTTTATTGAAGAGAGTGGCATTTAAGAAAAATAAGGGTAAATCGCAGAAATAGTAAATTGAAGGGGCTGTAAATTATAGGGGAATAGTAAGTTGCAGGGGAAATGACTCTATCTCAATGGTTCTTCATAACAGCAAAGCGTCCTCATTTCCCCTTAAAGTCAATTCACTCTTCCATTTGGGTGTGTTCCAGAACCCAGTCCCCAATAAGTTCCATAGCATCCGGAGACATGGTCTCTTCAATCGCTGCGTACTCGGAGGGAGACCCTGTCTGGGCGGTCTGGAATAGATGGTTAAGCTCAGGCAGCTCTTTTACGGTATAGTCCTCGTTGCCTCCTGCTTCGAGGGCTTCCTCAATGGCACGGAGGTTTTCTTCGGGGGGTACCTGGAGGTCTTTTTCCCCATTTATCGCCAGGACCGGACATTCCACTTCCATCAAGGTCGTTTTGGGGTCGTAGCTCAGGAAATAGCGAGTCCAGGGCGATACCAGCAGCTTTATTTCGGTATCCAGGGATTCTTCGGTGTAGCTGGAATACTGTTTTTCTTCTTCACTCAGGTTTTCCACCATATCCGTTATAAGTCCGTGGATTTCTTCCCCGGCAATTGTGTCGTTCTCTTCCTCTTTGATCACGGTGAATATGTCTTTTAGAAGAGCTTCATTTTTGGTGATAGTCTCTTCAGGCACTCCGTCAGCCTCGGCAACCAGCCTGCTCTGTGCCAGGACAATTTCCTCTCCCGTCACGCCCGGGCCTGCCATGAGCACGATGAATGCGACATCCGGGGACCGGACTGCTGCAATCGGGGCAATTAGCCCGCCTTCACTATGCCCGACCAGCCCTATCCTTTCAGGGTCTATATCTTCGCGGCTCTTCAGGTACTCAACGCCTGCAACTGCGTCTTCTGCGAAATCTTCGGTGGTGACATTGGAGAAGTTCCCGGTTGAACCTCCGACGCCCCGGTCATCGACCCTGAGGACGGCAATGCCCTGGCGTGTCAGGTAATCCGAGAGTACAAGGAAGGGGCGGTGCCCGAAAACCTCTTCATTACGGTCTTGCTTTCCGGACCCGGTTATGAGCAGCACGGCGGGGAAAGGCCCCTCAGTCTTCGGCGTGGTTAATGTGCCAGCCAGCTGGATCCCTGCCTCTTTGTTTTCATAAACGACTTCTTCTTCGTCATACGGATAGGGTTTTACGGGGTCCTGCTCCCTGCGCATTTCAGGTTTTTCCTCAATGCGGGTAAGCACAAGTGGCAAAACTAACCCGGACTGTTTCCACTCTCCTTCAAGGGCTGTGCCGTCCTCTTTCAGCACCCCTTCGAAAACACCTGTGGATGTCACTTCAAGGCGCAGGTTCCCGTCTTTGTAAGTAAGCTTCTCTACAGGTATGCCGCTTACCCCCTGGTCAAGGCTGTCCATGGTGGCGGTCGGGGAACCCTCGGGTCCGGTAGAGATATTGAATAATATTCTCAATTCCTGTCCGCCCTGGACTTCCAGGCTTCCCAGCCAGAGGCCTTCGATTTCTTCGATGTTTTCGATTTCCTCTTCAGGCATGTTATCGCTTTCTGAGATGCATCCGGAACCGGCTGCAGTCACAATCACAATCAACAAAAAAAAGCAAACTAAGATTTTATGATTCATAAAAGAACTCCTTTGTTTGTTTCTTTTTTCTTATTTCCATAAAGGAGTGGTCTCTTATTTGATTGTATTGAAAAGTGCGCTGTCCTTTTTTTCAGTGTTAGTTATTGCTTTTTCTAACTGTTGCATCCCAAAATGATTTCGCACATCCCAAAATCTCTGGTTAGTTCACCTATACATATTATTCAATTCTTCTAACCTGCTTTCAGGAACGTCTTCTTTCAGAAGTGAGAAAAGCATTCTATCAAAATATTTTTCACCAACAGACCAGTATTTTCTTTGTCTGCCTTCAGACTGAAAACCTGATCTCATCATCACCTTCTCTGATCCTGAATTGCCCCGGGCACAATCGCCTGTGAGCCTGAATGCATCTGTAACATTGAAAGCGTAATGCACTAAAAAATCACAGGCAGCAGTACCATATCCTTTTCTCCACTGAGTATCATCGATCTGGTACCCGATCAGATAATTCCCATTGGTGAATTCTATTGGAAGCAGTGCACACTGGCCTATAAATTCGCCGGTACTATTCCCCATGATAATGAAAACGTGACAATCCGGTATTTTATCTTCCTTTAAAGAATCTTCTATTGACCTGACCAGCGGAGAAAAGTAAGCCATTGTATCTTCTTCTTTGTTTGGCCCAAAAAACATGTATTTGCACACACTTTCCTTTGAAAGCATTGATGCTATATTCATCAGGTCTGCCTCCACGCAATAACTGAAAGATATGTTGTCCTTGATCCACTTTGTTTTCATTTTGATCCCCTGATCGCGTAATTAATTTCTCTTTCTAACTAAAGTTTTTCTCTTTCGAACTCCGGTTCACTTCCCGAAACCAGATCCTTTTTAATACAAAACTTATGAAAATATTATGTAAGTGATCCGGCATATTTTTAAGCATAAATCCTTTTTAACTGCCTTATGCTTTTTTCGAAAAAAGGACCTCATCTGGCAGTGCTGCTCGGCTGTACCTTCTACGGGATGACCGGGCTTTTCCTGGTGCACATCCGGGACATGCCCATAACTTCCATTATATTTTACAGGCTATTCTTCGGTTTGCTCCTTATAATGCTTTTCGTTATCGGGACCGGAAAAGTTCGGGAACTGAAGCCCGGGAAAAAGAAAATGTCTCTGCTCATGCAGGGCATTTTTGTCGTCGTGAACATGTTTTTCTACTTTATCTGTGTGAAAGAGACCTGTGTATCCATAGCCATTTTACTCGAATACACGGCTCCCATTTACGTGATGCTTGCATCCCCCTTCTTGCTAAAGGAAAAAATTGGAAAGGAAAACATAGCTGCCCTCTTCGTTGCGGTTACGGGAGTTTTCCTGGTAATCAGGCCCGAGGGCGGGTTTTCGGAGTTTGAGCTTTCCGGCAGCCACTTTATCGGGATTGCTTCGGGGCTTTTTGCGGGGATGATTTTTGCAGCCATCATCATGAACGTGCGGGTCCTGAAAACCGAATACACCGAGTTTTCGATCGCTTTCTGGGGAACCGCGATTAGCTGCCTTTTTATGATACCTTTTGCGTTTGAGTCCCCTCTTTCCCTTATTGTGGAAAATGTACCGGCCCTTATGGCTTTCGGGATGGCTTCCGTGGGGCTTGGAGGGATCCTTACCACCATCGGCTTCGCTAACCTGGAATCTCAGACCGGGAGCCTGCTTGCCCTTATTGAACCGGTTGCAGGGGTCTTTTTCGATGTGGTGGTTCTGGGAATTTCCCTATCCTCTACAACACTTTTCGGATGTCTTCTGGTCCTTATAGCATCCTTAATCGTCAGTTTCAGGGATTCGTCGGAGTTTGATGCGGTACAGTCCGATTCTGCTGAAAAGATGGAACCCTGTTGATTAAGCTTATAATGCTTGCATGGTCGAGAAAATCGATTGAGGATAAAGGTACGGTATAATTTACGGAGAATACAAAAAAGTAATCTGAGGCCTGGATGCCTCAGGTTTTTACCTTTTGAGGATCATTGTCCTCAGACGGTCGGCGGAGTTGGCGGACTTGTCAGCAATTGTGCCGATCCTTCCAACGAGGCCTATAAGGTGGCAGACACCCGGTCCTCCTATGGCATCTTCGTTCTCGAATATCTTCTTTAAAAGGGCGGTTTCCAGCACATCCACCTCATGTTCAAGTTTCTCGACTTCAGGGACAATGGCCAGAGTTTCCTTGACCTCTTCCTTGCTGAAAGAGGTGGCAAGCAGCTTGTACAGTTCATCGATAACCTCGCTATACAGCTTCGCAGTTTTCAGGGCGCCTGCTGTCAGTTCTAAAAAACCCTCTTTTACTTCATCGGGAAGGTTTTTGCAGGGTCTGAGGGTCATCCAGTAAGCTGAAGTCTGGGCGAAGTCGGCAATAGAGTCCTGCTGTTTTAAGAAAGACAGGAGGTCTTTTTTATCAACCGGAAGCTTCACCGAGGACGGGATACTTGCCCGGATTTTTTGTTTTATAATATCGGCTTCATGTTCCAGTTTGTCAATTTCGGCGGTTAATTCTTCCAGGCGTGTTTTATCCCCGGCACAGTAGGCATCCATGGCTTCAGCTAGCTTCTCTACTGCAAGTACTCCTTTTTTGGCGTGCATTTCAAGGGGAACGAAGGGAGAATCTACGACCACGTCGAGGACGGAACGAATGTAATCTTTCATAACCAGATCACCTCAAGCCCCAAATAGATCAGCGCTGATGTAAGTGCTGCTATGGGGACGGTTGCTACCCATGAAGATATTATCTTCCAGATAACGCCCAGGTCAACGGCTGCAATCCCGCCTGCCAGTCCGACTCCTATGACGGAGCCCACGAGGGTGTGGGTGGTGGAGATGGGAAGGGAACTGTAGCTGTGGAGCAGGACCACGGTTGCGGTCGCAAACTGTGCGGAAAAACCGCGGGTCGGTGTGAGTTCCGTAATTTTTGACCCTATGGTTTCGATGACCTTGTAGCCCCATGTGGCAAGCCCGATTACCATCCCGATACCACCAATGATAAGCACCCAGATTGGGACTTCATTTCCTGTAAGTCCCAGGACCTTTAGCCCGGCCGAGAGAGGGCCGACGGCGTTTGCCACGTCATTGGACCCGTGCGCAAATGCAATGTAGCATGCAGTTACGACCTGTAAGGATATGAATTTTTTCTCAACGAGGGGGAGATCTGACGCCCTGTGCAGGAACAGACTGCGGACCAGAGAAAAAGTCAGGTAAGCCAAAATCGCTCCCAGAACTGGGGATATGAACCAGCTGGCAACGATTTTGAGGAGGACGACCCAGTGGATGTCCGAAAAAGCAATTGTGCCCTTGAAAGCTGCAATGAGTCCGAAGCCGAGTACGGAGCCGACGATTGAGTGGCTGGTAGAAACAGGAAGGTTGTAGAAAGTTGCAAGGGTAATCCAGAAGCCTGCAGCAAGGATTGCGGCAAGCATCCCGAGTACCACAATGGTCGGGTGGATCTCGCTGATCATATCAATGGGAACGATTCCTTTGGCAATTGTTGTAGTCACCCTTTTACCGAAAAAGACCGCCCCTAAAAACTCGAAGATTGCGGCAATAATGATAACCTGCCTTATTGATAACGCACCGGTCCCGACCGAGGTCCCCATAGCGTTGGCAAGATCGTTTGCCCCTATGTTCCAGGCCATGTAAAGACCGGCGATGATGAGTGCAATGACAAGTAATTCCATTTTTTTCTTTTCTCCAGAACTATTATGTTTTCCAGGATTTCACGATGATCAGGAACTTGAATTTTTCTAGACTTTATGAAATATTTCAATTTTTTTTCAATTGACCGTATAAATTTTATAGAGATAACGAATTTTCATATATTTATTCTCTTTTATGGGTTTCCTGAGATTTCATTATATTTTATCCTTTTCGTATGGGTATTGTCTCCTCATACCCGACATAGGTCTATATTCCCTATATTTTTTATATACTTCTAGTTTTTGTATATATATTGAATTGGGTCTACCGCCCCTCATTCGTACCTAATTCACAAAAATCCATCACATATTTATTATTTATTATTTAATTGTCTCAGAAAGTACCCCGGAGTTCAGCCCGGTTTACTATAGATAGGTTTTTATATGATGAGTTCAAGCTTTTTCTCGCTGTACCTTTTTTCTGTCCCTTCATTTCTGCTCTTTTATTCCGAGCAGGTCCAGCACTTCTTCATCCTGAACGTCATGCCAGTTTTCGTGAATCCGGGAGCTTGCCCGGAGAGGAGCGGGGATTTCAAGCACGACGGTTCACCCCCTTTCTTCTGATTTCTTCTCAATTCCTTTCTCTGCCTTTAAAGGACGTGAAAGCCTTCGATTACGAAAAACTGCTAAGGGAACGGCAACAACTACTTTTTTCCGGCTTTCCTTTTTTTACAGGACCAGATTACCGCTCGCATTTTGAAGCCATGGCTATCAAGTCATCGATAAGGATAATGGTCCTCCCGGCGATTTGTTGCCCTACCCCCGGTGTTTTGTCCCCGGTTTTTACTCTAAATCCCGGACCAGGTTCGAAGCAACTTCAGGGCAGCCCTTAACTGCTTAGGCCAGTTTACTTCCTCAGGTCATCCCTAACTTCTTCAGTCCAGCCTAACTTCCACAGACCAGTTTACTTCCTCAGGTCATCCCTAACTTCCCTGAACCAACTGAACTTCCCTGAACCAACTGAACTTCCCTGGACCAACCTAACTTCCTCTTCCTTAGACCAGCCGGACAGGACTCTTGCAGACCTCTATAGTAGATCCTGATGGAATTTCCGTTCCCGGCAGGCAGAGCTCAACGACCTGTTTCGCCACATTGTCCGGTTTGAGAGCTGGCTCGACCATGAACATGGAAGTATACATCTCCGTATCCACCCCTGCCGGGCAAACCGCATATACCTGCAGCCCTCCCCCGACTTCATAGGCCAGGGCTTCGGTGAGCCCGATTACCGCGAATTTTGAAGCCCCGTACACGGAGAGCTTCGGAACCCCATGTTTTCCTTCTGCTGAAGCGATGTTGATGATCCTGCCGTTCCCCCTTTTCAGCAGGTGGGGAAGAGCGTGTTTAGTGCAGAGAAATATGCCCTTCACGTTCGTATCCATTATCTCTTCGTATTCTTCGGGAGAAGTGTCCGCAAGAAACTTCCTGTAAGCAACCCCCGCATTGTTTACAAGAATGTCCAGTCTTCCAAAACCTTCTATAGCCTTTTCGATAAGGTGCCGGACATCGGCTTCATCCCGCACATCGGTCCTTATTGCAAGAGCCCTGCTTGAACTCCCTACTCTTTCGACCATTCTTTCCGTTACCTGAATTTCCCTCCAGGTCCTTGCCGCAATTACAACATTCGCTCCTTCTCTTGCAAGTGCCAGGCAGATGGCTCTCCCGATTCCTCTGCCTCCCCCCGTAACGATTGCTGTTTGGCCTTCCAGGCGCATATATATCCCCCTTTTTTGATCATTCTTCTTTGAAAACTTGGGGTGCAGGAGTGATATGTTTTTGGAAACAGGGTTTCTGATGTGGGTTTCTGATCCGGAAAATCAAAGCTGATTAAAAAAGTACTTTGTTTTCCATTAACCTTTAATTAAGGGGTCCCTGTTTTGCTCAGGATTTTGTTGTGGCAAATAAAAAAAAGTTTGATGTGGGGAATGTGGGGAGTGTAGGGAATGTGGGGACATTCACTTTACATCTGCGGAATCGGCGGCGCATATACCTCGATTACGGACCCCGAGAGCACATTCGATTCCGGCAGGGCGAGCTCCAGGACCTTTTCTGCAACGTGTTCCGGTTTGAGTACCGGGATGTCCATAAACATGGACCTGTACATCTCCGTATCCACCGCACCCGGGCAGACGCAGTAGACCATAGCCCTCCCGCTTAGTTCCGAAGCCAGAGCTTCCGTGAAGCCGTTTACCGCAAACTTCGAGGCGCTGTAAACCGAAAGATCCGAGATCCCGTGCTGCCCTGCCCCGGACGAGATATTGATGATCTTCCTGTTCTCACTCCTTGAAATGTGGGGGATTGCGTGCTTTGTGCAGAGGAAAAGCCCTTTCACGTTTGTGTCCATTATCTCCTCGTATTCCTCAATGGATGTCTCCTCAATAGCTTTCCTGTGAGCGATCCCCGCATTGTTCACAAGGATATCGAGCCTCCCGCACTTCTCCATGGTCTTCGAGACCAGCTTCCAGACATCCTCTTCATTCCGGATATCCGCCTGGACAGCCATTCCTTTAACTCCTGCCTGCTTCACCATCCGGACCGTTTCCCGGATTTCACTCTCGTGCCTGGCAGTAACGACGATATTTGCCCCCTCTTTTGCCAGAGAAAGGGCCACCGCCCTTCCGATACCTCTGCCCCCGCCTGTTATAAGGGCGGTTTGACCTTTTAACCTCATCATTTGTCTCACCTGCATCTGGATATTTTTATCCAGTGGTATTATATTTAAAATCAGAATTAATCACCGGTCGGAAGGGGGATATATTTTTTGAAACAAAGTTTCGGAAAAAAGGTTCTGATTTTGAAAAAATAGAATCGGTTTAAATGAGGCTCTTTCGGTATTATTCGACTTCTATTTTTACTTATAGCAACGAACGTAAATATTCACACTCAAATTATAACCACGGAATACACAGAAAGCATGGAATAATTGTACCCCTGTTTCCTTCATTTCCGTGTTTTCCGTGCTTTCAGTGGTTTTAACTCAGTTCAGTATCTGTGACCACGGAATACACGGAAAGCACGGAATAATTGTGCTTCACGTTGTTTTGAAAGTATTCACACTTGAATCGTAAAGTATATATTAAAATAAATTCAAATAGTCTTCCAAAAAATCGACGGATCAGACAGAAAGCATATGAACTACGGAACAAGCCAAAAGCATCAATTGAATGAATTGATTTATGAAGAAGAAACTTTTGCTATACGTGGGGCTGTTTTTGAGGTTTATAGAGGAGTGGGTAGCGGTTTTCTAGAAGCTGTTTATCAGGAATGCCTTGAAAAAGAAATGCACAGACAAAATATTCCTTTTGTTGCCCATAAGGAATTGAAGTTGGTGTATAAGGGTGAAATACTTCAGCAGACCTAC
The DNA here is from genome assembly GCA_016841265.1 of Methanobacteriota archaeon. Lineage (GTDB taxonomy): Archaea > Halobacteriota > Methanosarcinia > Methanosarcinales > Methanosarcinaceae > MTP4. The sequence goes on from JAENZL010000060.1 coordinate 12,949, forward strand.
AAACCTGACTTTATTTGTTATGATAAAATTATCGTTGAACTGAAAAGTGTTAAGGAAATAGCTCCGGAACATAAAGCACAGCTTTTGAATTATTTGAAAGCAACTGGCCTGAAGCTCGGTTTGCTTATAAACTTTGGGAGCTACCCGAGAGCACAAATTGAAAGAATGATTTTGTAAATTGCAGTATTTAAGCCACAAGAGTGAAATCCTGTAAAAGGGAAGCAAGTAATATAGAAAAGCATGATGATTCTTAAGCAATCGACCATTTCTTTGTTTTCCATGTTGCAGATGATTCTACGTCATTCAAAAATCTATATACGCCAGGCATGTCACTCACTCCATTCTTTGTAACCACGGAAGACACGGAAAGCACGGAAGAATTGTACTCCTGTTTCCTTTATTCC
>JAENZL010000008.1:0-10249 GCA_016841265.1 Methanobacteriota archaeon
ACCTGTCGGCCTACGGCCTCCGAGGAAGGGGACTCCTGCTGCGGAGGTTGAAAACCGCAGGCTCCAGCAGAAACTTTTGTAAAAGTGGCTGAGAATCCACTTTCTCAGAGAATCCACTTTTTCAGAGAATTCATTTTCTCAGTGAATCCACTTTTCTTAGAAAAATTCGATTTTTTCAAATACAGATTTTTCCTCGAAACTTTCTTAAAGTGCCTTTCCTTGCAAATTTAAAAAAAAGGTGTCGGCTTTGGAGCCGACTTTATATTTTTTCAGTTTAATTTATTCAGTATTTGTAGTTGATGGTACACTCTACCATCTTCTGGAGGTTGGCGGTAGGGGTCATGCTGACAATCCCACAGCCAGGGGCAAGGAGTCCGACTCCTGCGTCGAGGATCTTCCTGGATTCTTCGGCGACGGTTTCGGGAGTGCCGTTCCAGAGGGCTGCTACAGGGTCGAGGTTTCCGATAATGAGCGCGTTTTCTACGTTGCCCTTTGCGGTTGCGATGTCGACTCTCTGGTCCACGCTGATTCCTTCCACGCCGGTCTTTTCCATGATTGAAAGCCCGTTGGTGGTGTTACCGCAGATGTGGAGGACGGAGGCTATATCGAGTTCCTTCATTGCGTCCACAAGCCTCTTCTGGTAGGGGAGGGCGAACTTCTCGTAGAATTCTCCGCCGATGAGTTCGTAGCTTGCGGTGGGGTCAATGATGGCCAGGGTATCTGCCCCGTTTTCGACCATTGCCTTTGCGTATGCTACGTTGAAGTCAGCGCAGAAATCAAGGAGCTCGGCGACAATGGGTTCCCCTGTGAAGAGGTTCCCGAACCAGGCATCTCCGTTGATGTGCTGGGCAAGGGAGAAAGGACCGATCATGGATCCGATGATTGGAAGTTCTTTTCCGTATTTTTCACTGAGGATCTTGACTGCTTCGAGGACCTTGGATACTCTGCCTTCGCCAAGACTATAATCTCTGATCTTGTCGAGATCTTCCAGGTTCTTTACGCTGTGCTTGATGACTGAAGGCTGTTGCTTGTTGTCGCCGGCTTTGATGCCACAACCGAAGAGTTCGGCTTCAGCGGTGATGTCAAAAGGTACTCTCACAGCTTCAAAACCGATGACTGTGTGCCCAGCTTCCGCAAGAGTTGCCATTTTCTCTGCGTCTTCATGGGCTTCAGGCCAGTGGGCTCCGCAAGCTTCCATCTGCTCAATAGTTCCCGTCTGTGTGAAGCAGGCGGAAGGCATTCTGTCAACTGGCTGTTTCCTTAATGCACGATATAATCTTTCTTTTGGTGTATATTCTGTCATTTATTTCCCTCTCTCTAGTATAAAGAACAGCGACTAATATCAAAAAATCATAGTATAAATAAATATGTATTATTATGCATTGATTAATCCTCTTATTATAAATATCCCTCAATTTTAATTCGGTTTGATCTTAAATTCTCTGAAAACAAGTACATTTGTTATATCTATCTGATATCCATGGAAAAATTAATGTATATAATGATTTGCTGGCTTAACTAAAGAACGGGGCATGAAAACATAAATATAAAATAAAATTGAATTGAAATGGTTAATTGAACAGTTAATCAAATTGGAAAACTAATTGGAAAACTGATTGGAAAACTGATTGGAAAACTGATTGGAAAACTGATTGGAAAACTGATTGGAAATATTGATTGAAAGAATAAGCTGTAGTGGATTGGTAAGTTATAGTTGTAGTTAATTTATGAGTTATAGTGATAGATAATCTATAGTAAAAGAGTTGCAGTATAACTTCCCATAATTCGGTAATGCTTTGAGGTTTCAGTAAAGTTTTGAATATCTGTTTGAAGCTTCAGGTTTAATTAGAAAGATTCTCGGAACAAAAAGGCTTTTTATTAATGGAAAAGGAATTGTGTAAAGGGCTTAATAATTGCAATAAAGGGCTTAATAATTGCAATAAAGGGCTTAATAATTGCAATAAAGAGCTTAATAATTGCAATAAAGAGCTTAATAATTGCAATAAAGAGCTTAATAATTATCAATGATTGAAAGCAAAATCAGATCGGTATACTACGATATACTGTCTGTTATATAAATCGTGGGCCATATAAATTAAACTTCGCTGTTTCAGTATTCGGGTTTGAATTCTTTCCCTTCTTATTTCCAATCCTTTAAGGGGTAATCCAGAGTGTCGGATGCCTCGAAATCATGCACAGTTCGGGAAAATATTAAGGAGAATAAAAAATGTACGGCATAGCACTTGATTTGGGTACGAGCGGTTTTCGAGCACAGCTTATTGAGCTTGAAACGAAAGAAACCATTAAAACGGTTATTACCATGGGGCACCCCCTGCCCGGTGGAAATGTCATGGATCACCTTGACTTTGCGATCTCAACCGGAGAGGACGTGGCTAATGCGGTGATACTTGAAACCATCAGGAGAATGTTCCTTAAATTCGATATTGATTTCTCCGAAGTAAAGCGGCTGGCTGTCTGCGGAAACCCTATCCAGCTTTCCCTTTTCCAGAACATCGAAATCAGGGACCTTGCATACGCCGGAGAAAACAAGCAGAAAAAGCTGGGCGTGGAAAATGTGAAAAGAGACGCCCGGGTGTTCCCGGCTTCCGAGCTCTTTAAGGACCTGGAAATGCCTAACTGCGAAGTTATCGTCCCTCCCGCAATTAAGCACGAGATTGGGGCAGACGCCCTGGCAATGATGCTTGAAACTGACTTCCTGAACCAGACTGAACCTGCTCTTGTTACTGATTACGGGACAAATGCCGAGATGGCCCTGAAGATCGGGGAGCGGATTATCACGGCAAGTGCAGCTGCAGGTCCTGCAATCGAAGGGCAGGGAATTAGCTGCGGGATGCTCGCAAGCCCCGGAGCGATCTGCGATGTAAAGCCCGAAGGGGAGTACTGGAGGATCATTGTCCTTGACAAGGAGATGGAAAAAAGGGATGCTTATCTTATTAATCCCATCACCGGGGACATAAAAGAGTTCTACGGCTACGAAGCTGTGGGCATAACGGGCACCGGTGTGATCTCGGCTTTTGCCCTGGCGCTGAAAAGCGGGCTCATTGAAAAATCCCCTTCCCTGCCAAATGGTAAACTGGTTCTTGGCCCTGATATCGAAATCACCGAAAAGGATGTTGAAGAAGCCGGAAAAGCAATCGGAGCAATCCGGGCAGCTCACATGACCCTCATCGTGGACTCCGGCATCAAGTATGAAGACCTGAAATACGCTTACATGTCAGGAGCCTCCGGGGCTTATGTGGATGCCGAAGATGCCCGCCAGCTCGGAGCAGCTCCCGGTTTTGCAAAGAATATTGTCCAGTTCGGGAACACTTCCCTTGCCCTTGCCCGGGAACTGGTAATGGACAAGTCCAGGCTCGAAGACGTCATCAAAGTCGCCAAAAGGATCACTGCCGATCACCTCATGATGGCAACCAGCGAAACCTTCAACAACTTCTATCTCTGCGAACTCTCCTACTGGACCCAGGGCATGCCCCTTGAAATGTACAACCAGATGCTCGAAATGTACGGCATCCCCGTCCTCCCCCAAACCCTGGAACACGCCTCAATCGAACGCCGGGTCAGCAAGGACATCGAAGAAGTCGGAGCAGAAGGCCTTGCCATCCTCAAAGAAATCGGCATCATCCTCGAAGTCCCCGTAAGCAAGTGCATCTACTGCCACAAATGCGAAAAAGAATGCCCCGAAAACGCCATCGAAATCATCGAAGACGCCGAAGGCAACCGGACAGCCAGATACGACAGCCAGAAATGCCTGGGCACAAGCTGCCGCCGCTGCGTAAACATCTGTCCCGAAGATGCCATCGAGATGGCAAAACTCCAGATCAAGGAGGCAAAATAAGATCCCTGGGAGTTTACTCCCACGATCTTTTCTTTTTCTTATAGTCAGTCCTCTTGAGGGAGCGCAGCGAGCGAAAAGGACCGCGCACTGCAGAGCCGCAACTCTGCTGGCACAAGCTGCCGCCGCTGCGTAAACATCTGCCCCGAAGATGCCATCGAGATGTCCAAACTCCAGATCAAGGAAGCAAAATAAGTTTTTTCAGGAACCGTCCTCAAAAGGACGTTTCTCCCTATTTTTTCCCTACTTCTCCTATTTTAGCAAGTTTTGCTACCTTAGCTTTTTGTCATTTTTTGGCATCTTAGCCTTTCAAAAAAGCAAAATTTGATAAGTGGTTCCCTTGTATATTCTTTCTAACCAGGAGCTGAACGTCTATGCCTTCTCATCCTATCGCGATCACCCGTACCATCTACGACCCTGCCCTCAAAGATTTCGTTTTTGATTCTCCCGAAGGCAGGGCTATGCCTAATATCAGGCAGTGGATCGACAAGCAAAATCCTGTTATTTACTGGTACATCCTGCGTGTAGACAACCCTTCAGAACTTCTACTCGACCAGTGGGCCATTGAACTCTATACTCACCAGGCCCTCAACATTACAGACGCTTACATTGACGGCATAGACCGGCGTTTTGAACTGAAGAAACGTGAACGTGACCCCTGGAGCGATAAATACGTCCTCTCTATTCCAAAACAATTGGGAATCCCCATCGTGGGCAGCGGGACTCGTCGCATTTTCTTCAAAGTTGATGTTAACTGCCGGGAAGGTCTGATGCACGAATACGGCATTTCCGGCAAGTTCATTGCACAGGGTGTTGAAGCTGTAGATGTCCGGGAAAAAATGTTTCGTTATTCCTGCAAAGTCGGAGAATTTCGGCAGATCTTCGATAACAACCCGGATGAAGCTTCCATCTATGCTGAAAAACGCCTCTCAATCCGCTATTCTACAAATTCTGTCCAGGTTTTCACCAACAGTTTCCGGATGATACACGACCTTTATAAATACTGTCATTCCGGTTCCATTGGAAAGGATGACCTTTTGCGCAAACTCCATTTGCTGCATGCCAATTTCGAAAAGGTTCCCGAGATTGCTGATAAACGTATTAACCCTCTTCTAAATGACGGCATCAAAGTACTCACTATTCTTGACGAAGGCAACATGAGCGAATTCAAATCGCGGTATCTCCGGCTCTGTGACTCTCTTGTGGAACTCCTGCACATTGAAGTCATGGGTGCTAATTTGAAGGATAACAGGGCGAGTCCCCCTCCCGCGAACCCGTCCCCCTCTCCTGAAAACCAGAAAACAGGAAGTATGAAAGAAGATTTGAAAGCAGACAATGGAAAACGTGAGTGTCCTTTATGCATGAATCTCATTGATTCCTCCAACAGGTCCTTATTGTGCGGAAAATGTGGAGCTCAGTTTTGCCAGCTATGTGAGAGCTGGTTCAGGGATGAGAGAAAACGTGGGGAGAGGCCGCTTTGTGAGAAGTGTTTTTCAACTGAAAAGGAGCGTTTGGAGAAACAGAGGGAAGAAGAGAGAATAAGGAAGGAGAAGGAAGAACAGGAGCAGCTGAGGAAACAGAGGGAAGGGGAAGAAAAAAGGCAACTCTGCAACTCTGTTGGCATGGAATTCGTGAAGATCCCATCCGGTGATTTCATGATGGGGTCGAAGGAGTATAGCGATGAACAGCCAGTTCACAAAGTCACGCTTAGAACTCCTTTCCTTCTGGGGAAGTATCCGGTAACTCAGAAACAGTGGAAAGCTGTAATGGGCAGTAATCCTTCTCACTTTAAAGGCGATGAGAATCCTGTTGAGAAGGTATCTTGGGAAGATGCTCAGGAATTTATTAAAAAGCTCAATCAAATGGAAGGGACAGATAAGTACTGTTTGCCCTCTGAAGCCGAATGGGAATATGCTTGCCGGGCTGGAACAACAACCAGATACTCCTTTGGAGACGATGAATCTAAGCTGAAAGATTATTGCTGGTATAGTGGTTATTTCACTTACGAAGAATGGAAGAAAAATAAGGACAAAATTTTAAAAGAAGGTAAAACTCATCTCGTTGGTCAGAAGAAGCCCAATCATTGGGGCCTTTACGACATGCATGGAAATGTTTGGGAATGGTGTCAGGACAGGTGGCATGATAACTATAGTGGAGCCCCTTCTGATGGAAGTGCTTGGGAAAGTGAAAGTAGCTCTAGCCGTGTTTATCGGGGCGGCGGCTGGTACTACGTCGCCGATGACTGCCGGTCGGCGAACCGCAGCAGGTTCGACCCCGGCATCCGCATCGGCGACGTTGGCTTTCGCTTGCTGAGGAAACTGTAACCACTTTCCACTTTACCACTTTACACTCTAAGTTGGAATGGACTCCGGCGAAGCCCGAAGGTTCGAAGCGTGCGAAGCCGCCGAACCTGAGGTGCTGAGCCCGCCAACTTTCAAAATATAATTCAGATCAATTGGTAAGTAATGCTTTTATTGGGTCCGGTTAAATAGAACAGAGGGCGAGCGGTCGTTAGTAGCTCTAACCGTGTTAATCGGGGCGGCAGCTGGAACAACAACGCCGATAACTGCCGGTCAGCGAACCGCAACAGGAACGACCCCGACAACCGCAACGACAACGTTGGCTTTCGCTTGCTGAGTTCACCGTCATGCCAGAAGCCGCAGTGTTTACGGATGCTGCGCCCGTGCGTGGATGGTGACCAGACCGCAGTCCTGTGCCGGTGTTTGCCGGACGAAGAGATCTTGAACCGCTGCCTCTGGTAGGGCCAGATGCTGATAAATGCTGAGGTTTCGAAGGCGGTAGTGGTTTTTACGAGCTATTATTTTATGTTCTTATTTTATGTTCTTCTTGCAGCTTCGCTTTTTCATTCTGGGTTGCGGAAAACGCCGCTTGCAAGCAAGCGGGACAAGACACGCTTGATACGGTATTCCTGTTGCCCTGTTTTTCATTCGAAGCTTATTTCCGCACCTGTTTTCAAGTCCTCTTGAGGGAGCGCAGCGAGCGAAAAGGACGCGTGCTCCCGAAGCGCAACTCGGGAGGTGCAACTCTGCTGGCGCAAGTAGGGTGAATCGGGCCTTCAATCGAATACAGAATACAGCATGGAAGCCGTCCCGACACCGAGGGGTTCCATCACAATCTCGACGTTGTATTTTTTCCTGAGTTCTTCCGAAATCCCGCAGGGTATTCCCGGGGTGGAGACCAGGCATTTTTCTGCAAGGGCGGATTCGGGGATGGTGTTTTCACAGGGGGTGGCTTCGAAAATCATGGAGAATTTCTTCGGGTTTTCGGCTTCAGGGGCGTAGGGGGTGATCCCAAACTCGGAAACTGCCCTTTCGAGGAGCTTCTCGTCCGGGTCGTGGCCATAAACGTTGAAGCCTTTCTTCACAAGGTGGGCAACGCCGGGGAGGCCTACCTTCCCAAGCCCGAGGGCCAGGACGTCCTTGGAATCGGCATGCAGGTAGCGGGAGGCAATTTCCGCATAGATGATGCCGGTGCAGGGCTGGTTGTTTGCGATTTTGCCGTTTTCCAGGTTGTGGGCAAGGAAGGTGTTGTCGTCGGCCATCAAAATGATGTTTGCTTCGTCTTTTACCGCCTGGTAGTAGCCGCTCACATCCGGCATCTCCGTGATAAAGCCGTCAAGCCCGAAATATTCGATGATTGCGAGCAGGGATTCCGAGAAACTCCCGATAATCCCGTTTCCGGACGTTATCGGGACTATACCCACTGTTTCAGTACAGGGCCTGGTTTTGTAGAGGGCCTTGCAGACCTCCGTTATGTCAAGTCCGGTAGCGCTCCTTACGGCAGCATCAGCTTCCTCAAGCCGCCTGTTGATATTTTCCAGATCTTCTGGGGTTAAAAGTGCCATTTTTTACCTCTCTTCAGGTTTCAATTGTCATTCAGGTCTTATTTCTGCCATTCAGGTTTCGTTTGCCATTCAGGTGCCATCTTAGAATCAAATTGCCATTCAATTTTCAGGTTTTATTTCTGCCATTCAGGTTCCGTCTTACCATTGATTGCCATTTTTGTTTTCGGAAACCTTCAGCTTCTTACCGTAACTCTATTTTTCTGGTAGCTCTCCTGATAACCTTCATAAGCAGTGATGTCAACAAGCGGGGAATGTACGACTGCTCCGAAGTCTTCTTCCAGAATCAAAAGCCCTCTTCTTCTTATGGACTCTGCCTCTTCCCGGCCCGGAGCCCGGGCAATCAGGGTAAATACGGGGTTTTCTCCTCTGCAAGCGAAGATCTCAAGGCCCGGTTCACTGTAATATTCTCCGTATTCGCTGCCTTCGGATAGGAACTGTTCTCCGGCAGGGAGAAGGATGCAGTCTCCACTCTCTTCTTTCTTTAAAAGGAGGTGTTCGAAGCTGCAGTAATCGTTTTTCGGAAGGTCCTCGGGCTTCTTAATTTCCTTAATCTCCTTGATCCCTCCTTCAAATGCCTGTACAAGGAGTTCAACAAGGTTTATTCCCGTAGAATGGTAGACCACTGTCGGGGTCTGGCTCGGGAAACGGGCATCGATTTCAATAACCTTAAGCCCGCGAGGCCCGGCGATTGCCTCCACGTCCATGATCCCCTTCAGGGAAAGATTGGCTGCAAGGGCATGGGATATTTTCCTGAATTCGGGGTCAAAGGGTAGTGGGGTAACCCTGTGGCAGTCGTAGGTCCCGTCGATATGGACAAGAGTTTCCTTCACGACGGCAAAATGCTCCCCGTCCCCTATGACTTCCAGGGAAACAACGTCTCCTTCAACGTATTCTTCGACCAGCATCCCGGGGTCCAGGGTCTGAAGTTCCGCTTCTTCATAGATGATCCTGGCTCCCACGCTGCTGCTCTCACAGGGAGGTTTTACAAAATAAGGGGGCTCTGCAGGGCTGTTAAGGGGAGTGGGGACCTCGATGGCCGCAAAATATTCCTTGGATTTTTTCTTGTCCCTGCTGATCCCGTAAGCGTTAAAATCAAAAAGGAGAGGGCATGATAGTTTTTCTTTTATCGAGTCCAGAAAATTAATGCATTCCAGGTTTTCGTTCACCGGGATTACTGCATCAACGGTTTTTGAAATCTCTATTAGTTTTTCAGGTTCTCCGGAAATGTCAAAACAGTGAAATTCGTCAACAAAGTTCCGGATCAGGGCTTTCGGGTTCCGGTCTACAAGGACCGTTCTCATGTCAGCTTTCTTTGCAAGATACGCAAGTTCGAAGCCCTGGAGTTTTCCCCCTATCAGGCAGATAGTTTTCATCCTAGCACCCCAGGATCTTCTCAAAATCAGCCTGAGATGCGGGTTCCATCCCCATACTTTCAAGCCTTGAGATAACGCTTGTGATGCTCCGGTCCCTTTCTTCAAGTTCCCGGTCGTAGTTGGCAACACCTTCGAGCTGGGAGTCCGGGGGGAGGATGGAAGTTACAATGTTTGCCCCGGCGTTCAGCCGGTAGACCATGCCGTCAATGCCTTCCAGGTCCAGGGAAGCCGGGATCAACCTATCAGGGAACATGAGCCGCTGGACCGCGATGATCTTCAGTTCGGAAAGGTTTGAGCTATCCTGGAAATCGGCAAGCGGGGTCCCTTCCTGCGGAAGAAATGTCATGACCCTGACCATGTCGGGGTTATTCGCTTGCATGCCCCTGAGGGATGTGATGGTCGATTCGATATCGTTTCCCACTCCTGTCAGGAGCCCGTCTTCTACGCAGTAGCCGTTTTCCTTTGCAAAAAGCCGGGAACCTGCCCTGCCGTCAAAGGACTGCCCTACCCTGAGTTTTGCGTAGAGTTCCCTGTCGTAGGTTTCCTGGTACAGGGCCAGGAAGTTGGCTCCGTTTCTTTTCAGTTCGAGGAGGGTGGAATTGTCCATCACTCCGGGAGATACCATTATTGGGAGGCCCAGTTCTTCTTTAACGGTGCGGACCATCTCCACAAAACGGCCAGGTTCGTCATGGTAGTAGGGGTCTTCCCCCATGGTCAGGTCAACCATGTGGAACCCAAGCCCTTTGAGCGCCTTGCAGGTTTCCCTGACCTCTTCCGGGGTTAGGCGGTAGCGGTTGATTTCGTTTTTACAGTTGTAGTAACAAAAAGTGCACTGGTTTTTGCAGTATGTCGAAAAGTATATAAAACAGTTCAGGAAGACCCTGTTCCCGAAGAAATGGTCCCTGACCTTTCGCGCTACGTAGTAAAGCTTCTCAAGTTCTTCTTCCGATCCGAGGGAGAGAAGAGCTCTCAGTTCGTCGTCTGATAAACGGTAGCCTTCAATTATTTTTTCCCCGAACCTGTCCAGTTCATTGTTCGCCATTTTCCGAATCAAAAATTTCACCCTCTCATTTTCAAATAAAATCTTAACCGGGATTTTTGCCATTACAGAGTTTTGCCATTACAGAGTTTTGCCATTACAGAGTTTTGCCATTACAG
>JAENZL010000008.1:10259-30440 GCA_016841265.1 Methanobacteriota archaeon
ATTACAGAGTTTTGCCATTACAGAGTTTTGCCATTACAGAGTTTTGCCATTACAGAGTTTTGCCATTACAGGTTTGTGGAAATCCCGTTGTAGTACGATTCTGACCTGGATCCCCTTTTGATGTTCTTGAAATCATGCTTGACTTTCAGGAGGCGTTCGAGCCCGAATCCTGCTCCTATCCAGGGCTTGCTAATACCCCAGTCCCGGTCCATCGGGACAGGCCCGACAACTGCCGAGGAAAGTTCCAGGTCCCCGTGCATGACGTCGAGAGTATCCCCGTAGACCATGCAGGAATCCCCTATGATCTCGAAGTCTATCTCCATGAAGTCCAGGAATTCCGTGATCAGCGCCTCAAGGTTCTCCCGGGTGCAGCCCGCACCCATCTGGCAGAAGTTCAACATGGTGAACTCTTCCAGGTGTTCTTTTCCATCGGACTCTTTCCGGTAACAGGGGCCTATTTCGAAAATCTTTATCGGGTCCGGCAGGGCCCTGTCGAATTTGCGCAGGTAGTTGTAGAGGGTCGGGGCAAGCATTGGTCTCAGGCAGAGTTTCTGGTCTACCCTGAAGACCTGTTTGGAAAGCTCGGTGTCGTTGTTAATTCCCATACGTTCTATGTATTCCGCAGGGATCAGGATTGGGGACTTGATTTCAATGAAACCCCTGTCCACAAAGAACTTCGTGATGTCGCGTTCGAGTTTTCCCAGGTAGTGTTCCCGCTCTTCAGCATACATGCGTTGAAGGTCTTTTCTCCTCCTGGAAACCAGCTCTGATTCCAGTTTCCTGAATGGCGTGCTCCCGTCCAGGGAAATTTCATCTGCCGGGCTCAACAGGGCTTCGAGTCTCCCCCTCTGGCTCAGGGTGAGGGGTGGGGCAGGAGCGGGGGCAGATGAAACTGTTTTTATGGCTGCAGCGGAAGAAGACGCTGATACGGGCCGGTTCAATGAAGACGCAGCCGAAGCAGTTGCGGATACTACTTTACCTGAAGTGGGTGCAACAGGTGTCCTTGCGGTCCCATGTGGATTTGCAGCAGATGCTGCGGATGCCATTGCAGGTTCTGGAGGATTCGGAGCAGATTCCACGGATGCTACTGATGCCACTGATGCCATTGCAGGTTCTGAAGGATTTGGAGCAGACGCAACAGATGCTGTGGATGCCATTGCAGGTTCTGAATGATTCGGAGCAGACGCAACAGATGCTGTGGATGCCATTGCAGGTTCTGAATGATTCGGAGCAGATGCAGCAGACGCAACTGAAGCCGGTTCAGGTGCGGCCGGGGCTGTTGTCTGAGGAATATTTGGATTTTCAAGAATTTTGGGAGCCCTCGCAACGGATTTTGGTTTTGCTTTTCTGGTTCTCGGAGCAGAGACTACCCTGACCTTCACGCTGCTTTTGTTCTCGGTGGTTTTTGTGAGGAAACGGTTTATATCTTCATCCGAGACTTTGCAGTGCTTGCAGGTTTTCCTGTACTTGTGGTGCCTGAGCGCCCGGGCTGTGCGGCTGCTGCGGGAGTTGTTCACGATGAGCTGGTCTCCACACTCCATTTCTATATAGATTTTCCTTCGGGAGACTTCATAGTGCTTGACTTTGTGAAGCAGTCCGGTCCTGGACATCCAGACCCCGGCAGCAGATATAAGAGAATCTAGTGGTTTTTTCTCCATAGTGTTACCCCGTGATGAGTTTAAGATCAGATAGACTTCCTAAAAGTAGCGTTCAAGAACCCCGGCTTACAAAACATAAGCGCGGACTCAGCAAAGTATGCCAAAAGCAGCAAAATATGCTGGAAAATACCCGGAAAGACTCAGAAATTATTCCTGTATTCTGGAAAAAATTTCAGTGGAATGCCATGTAAGTGCCATTCCGGGATTCAAAAACGTGGCGGAAACCCCGGGAATCTAACCCGGCTGAACGGATTTAGAGTCCATTCGATCTACATGATCAGGTTTCCTCCTTGTAACAAAATAGACTGGTTAAAATATTTGTTTTTGTATAGAGATAGCTTAATTGTTATAAATTAAATATTATCATTTTGTATATATGTTTGTTGGTATAATCTGCAAAAAACTCTAATGTTTATATATATTTTTCGAATTGTGATGAACAAAACGAAAGTAAAAAAGTACAAAAGCCGTAAGGGCAAAAGTTACATAAAAACGCAGGATCGAAGCAGAGGGTAAGCCGAAAAAGAAAGCAGGATTTTTTTTCGGTTTAGTTTTTCCCTTTTTCCCTCTCTTTTATATCTTTTTATATCTTTGTTTTTCTTTGCCTTTCTCGTTTTTCCCTTCATTTTCTCTACTTTTTCTCTCTTCTTTTGTTCAGGCCTGATTATAAAGCCCGAGGGTGATAAGTGTCAGGGAAGTAGCGTTTACATCGTCTTCTTTGTTTCCCCAGGCCCCGCTTTCGTGGACATTTTCGAGGAGCCAGCGGATAGTATCTTCAATTTCGTTTTTGAAACCTGCAAGAACCAGGGCCTGGACTGCCAGGTTGCTGGTGGATATATGCTTCCAGCCGCCGTCGGGTTCTCTCTTTGAAAGGACCCACTCCGCACGTTCCCGGATAAAAGTCCGGAACTCTGTGGTTTTTGCCAGTGTGTCTTGCTTTTGCAGGGCTGTGATGATCAGGGAGGTGGTGCCCACCTGTTCCCAGGCAGGGCCGTAGTTTTCGTACAGCCAACGGCATCCTTCGCGGTCTTTTACCTCCATGTCCGCAAGGGCTGCCAGGACATAGGCAGTGTCATAAACTTCTTCATTCCAGGAGCTCCCGCTTTTTTTGCTCAGGAGCCATTTTTCGGAGACTGTGAAAACAATCCCTTCGGTCGCAAGAGCCGAACAGGCTCGGGAGGTTTCCCTGACTGAATTGTTCCAGGAAGCCCCTTCCTTTTCATGGATGAGGCGGGTGATGTAGGGGTTCGGACGTTTCCAGATAGCACGGGTCGAAAGGGCTCGGGAAAGTTCCTTCAAGGAACTTATTTGCTGTTGGGAAAGCCACTTGAAGCTTTTTTTTACAATATTGAGTTCCAGGTCGCCTAACATTTAACTGTGCTTTTCAGGCTTCATATATTAAAACCTGACTGAGCCAGGACCTGACTTAACCAGTAACTTAATAATCGAGATCCGACCGGGCCAAAACCTGAGTTAAACGATACCTGTCTGCGCCAAAACCTGGCTGTGGCAGAGTTAATACAAAACTATATATGGGTGTTTTGCATTATTATGCATAATGGTGCGCCCAAGGAAAAGACGGATGGTTACTTTCGAACATGGTTTGAAGCATTTCAAACCGGAGGGGAACAGTCCTGAGCCCTCTGAAGAGGTCAGGTTAACCATCGACGAACTGGAATCCATGAGGCTCAGCTATCTGGAAAAACTGAGCCAGAGTGATGCTGCGGCTCTCATGCAGATTCATCAGTCCACTTTCCAAAGGACCCTAAAAAAAACACTTGAAAAAATTACCGATGCTTTTGTCAATGGCAAAGCGATCAGGATTGAAGGAGGAGATTACAGGATGCCAGGTAAAGACGGAACAGGTCCTGCAGGCCAGGGTCCGGTTGGTGGACAAGGACGTGGACAGGGTAGAGGTCGAGGAGGTCGTTTTGGCGGCCCTGAAGGAAACTGTGTATGCCCTGCTTGCGGGCATGAAGCTCCCCATACTCCGGGAGTGCCCTGCAGCCAGATGAAATGTGAAAAGTGCGGAAGTCCTATGGTCAGGAAGTAATTGCGTAGGCGAAAATTGATTTTCAAACTTGATTATTAAAATTTTACAATAAACTTAAAACCATAAATTAAGGAGTTAAGAAACAATGCCAAGTGGAGACAGAACAGGCCCTATGGGCCAGGGATCAAAGACAGGAAGGGCTATGGGTTACTGCTCGGGCAGTGATGCCCCGGGTTATACGACAGGAATTCCTGCAGGTGCAGGTCGTGGCGCTGGCCGTGGAGGAGGGTCCGGTATGGGTCGTGGTGCTGGTCGTGGCGCTGGTCGTGGAGGGGGTCAGGGTTTCCGGTGCAGGCGAATCCCCGGTTTTGAAAGAGGAGGAGGGTTTGCTGCCCGGGGTGACTACCCCGGATATTACTATCCCGCGCCTGCTCAGTCCAGGACAGAATCAGACGTCAATTTACTTGAGAACCGGATAAGCTCTCTGAAACAGGAACTTGAGACCCTTACGGAAAGTTTGAAGGAACTTCGACCTCAGGAAAGTAATGAAAAGGAATGAGTTCAGTAACAAGTTCAGTAATGAATCCATAAATGAGTTCTGAATTCATTCATAAGTGAATTTTAAAAAATGAATTTTGGTCTGGAAAATGGAGATATTTCCTGCTGGATTTCCCGCTAAATTCCCCGCTAAATTCCCCGTTTTTTCAGGTCCTGATCTTTTTTGTTAAAGGAAGAGTTAAAAAATGAAGTCAAGAATCGTATATGGGCCAATTCTTTCCCGAAGGCTTGGAAGGTCTCTCGGGGTCGATGTGATCAAAAACACCGGTTCGAAAATGATCAAAAACACCGGTTCGAAAAAGAACTGCAACTACGACTGCATCTACTGCCAGCTCGGGCACGTGGAAAAGAAGCTTAAAGGGCCGGAAGCTGTGCAGGGAGGGGTAACCCCCGGGGAAGTTGTCGAAAGCCTTAAAAACTTCCATAAGAATGTCGAGGATCTGGACTATATCACTTTTTCCGGTACATGTGAACCGAGCCTTAACCTAACGCTTGGGGAAATCATCCGGGAAATCGGGAAAGTAAGCGAAATTCCGGTCTGCGTTATTACCAATTCTTCCCTTACAGGAAGGCCCGATGTCCGGGAAAACCTTGCCGAAGCCGACCTTGTGGTGGCAACCTTTGTCTCCGGAAACGAAGATACCTGGAAGAAAATTCACAGGCCTGCCCCGGAGATCAAACTTGAGGAGGTCATCGAAGGGCTCCGGAAACTTGCAAACATGGAATCCGGGCCAAAACTAGCCCTCGAAGTCATGCTACTCGAAAGTGTTGACGGCAGCCCCCTTAACAGCACGGACGAGGAAGTCGAAGGCCTCATTGAAGCGATAAAGTACATTGTCCCCGACGAAATAGAAATCCTTACAGTCAGCCGCCCGCCTGCGGAAGCTTCTGTTATCCCTGTCCCGGAAGAGAGGCTCAGGGAGATTGCGGAAAGGTTTGTGTCAGAGTTCGGAAAGGAAAAAGTCAGGCTTGTCCTGAAAGGCCTGAAAAAAAAGCGTTCGAAGGTAAGCCACCAGAACCTGGAAGAAGAAGTCTATGCCCTGCTTCTGAGAAGGCCCTGCACTTTTGAACAGGTGGAAAAAGCCCTTGATATCGAGCCTCAGGTATTGCACCCGATTCTGGAAACACTGCTCAAGACCGGAAAAATAGTTGAAGTCGGTTCTTCCGGTGAAGAGTACTATAAAGCAAGTTAAAAAAGGCAAGTTAAAAATGGCAAGTTAAAAAATACCTAATTTTTGAAACCCGGTCCATGTAAAAATGTATGTGAAAAAAGTATGTATAAAAAAGGAGGGAGTTAATGCCCCCTCTTTCCGAGATCGCTGTCAATAATGAGCAGAGCTGCCCCGTCCTCTCCTGCAAGCTTCAACTTTGCGATGATGGCGTTGTCGTTAGCTTCTTCTTCTACCTGTTCTTCCATAAACCACTGCAGGAAGATGCTTGTGGCATAGTCCTTTTCTGCTACTGCCAGTTCAAGGAGTTCCCGGATTGAGCGGGTGATGAACTGTTCATGGGCAAGGGTTTTTTCAAACATTTCCAGGAGCTTCCCGAACTCCGTGGGCGGTTTTTCAATTGCTTCCAGTTCTACACGGGCCCCCTGTTCAACGAGGTATTTGTAGATCTTTCCCGCATGTTCCGTTTCTTCTCCGTACTGGACTTTGAACCAGTTTGCAAAACCGGCAAGCCCCTTGTATGAACAGTACGCGGACATTGCCAGGTACAGGTATGCAGAATATATCTCTTTGTTAATCTGTTCGTTTAGTGCTTTTTGCATCTTTTCATTCAGCATTGGTTTTTCCCCCTCACTTTACTCCATTACTTTACTCCATTACTTTACTCCATTACTTTACTCCATTACTTTACTCCATTACTTTACTCCGTTACTTTATTTACAGATCAGGAAAATGGACATTTTAAGGTAAAAGATTTTAAGGACAGGGCTCACGCACAACAAGTACCTCGGCTTTTGCGTTTCTCACGACCTTTTCCGTAACCCCTCCTACAAGAAAGCGGTCAATCCCCGTTTTTCCCCGCGTCCCCATAACGATCATATCGATGTCGTTTTTTTCCGCAAAATTCAGGATCTCCTGGGCGGGGTATCCTTGCAGCAGGACTGTATTTACCGTAACTCCTTCCGCTTTTCCCATTTCTTCGATCTCTGCGGTTGCCTCGCTCCCCTCTTTTCCGATTTCCCAGTCATAACTTTCGGGCATAAGAGGAGAACAGCAGGAAGTGGCCGCAACGTATAAGGCATAGACCTCCGCTCCGGTCCGTTCTGCGATTTCAATTCCCGAACAGGCTGCGCTTTTTGCGTTTTGTGAGCCGTCGGTTGCGACCAGGATTTTCCTATAGGGTCTTCGTTTCGTAAGTTATTCCTCCGGTTTGTAAGTTCTCTCTATTTATCTCCGTTTATCTCCGGAACTTTTCCCTTGACTCAGGTTCCCGGTTTTTCAGGAGCTCTTTCCCCGTACAACAAGTACCGGGACCTTTGAGGTCCGGACAACTTTTTCGGACACGCTGCCTATCAGGAAGCGTTCGATCCCGCTTTTTCCGAGGGAACCCATAACTACCAGGTCGACCTCGTTCCTTTCTGCAAAATTGACGATTTCTTCTGCGGGATGTCCTTCAAGGAGCAAGGCTTCCACCTCAACCCCTGCCGCTTTTGCCTTTTCTTCCACGTATGATGTGGCTTCCTTTCCCAACTCCCTGAACTGGGCGTACATGGCTTCTTCCCATCTCGGATCTTTCGGAACTGAGGAATAACTTGAGGTGTCGATAACGTATGCCGTATGAACCTTTGCCCCGCTCATCCTTGCGATCTCAATCCCGGTATCTGCTGCTTTTTTTGCGCCCGCCGAACCGTCGGTTGCAATCAGGATTTTTTTGTAAATTTTTTTCTCCATTAGCCGATCCCCCAATGAATTTTTAGCCCTTTTCTAAGCCTTTTTTAGACTTTTTCTAAGCCTTTTTCTAAGCCTTTTTTAATCCCCCCATTTAAATATTGATGCATCCATATTAATAATTTTCATCCAATTATTTCTGCGGTGCAGAGCAACATACGAATTTCGGCAAAAGTAGCATATACTTCTTATATCTATTTTTAAAGAGGAGGATAGATTTTGGGTAAAAAGGGAATCAAATCACTCGGAACCCGGTCGTTCAAGATCCTTATTATTATGTCCATTCTCCTGGCTTTCACCTCCGGTAGCGGTTGTCTCCGGAGTTTTGAAGAAGAAGAAGAAAGTTACTACAATATAAGGGATATGGACATCTCTGCGGATCGTGTAGGGACTGCTTTTGTGGACCTTAACGTCACGACTTACGTTGAAAAATATCATGGGGATACGGAGAAAAACACCTCTCTCCTTCTCAAGGCTTACAGCAGGGAAAGCGGACTCCTTGAGGTGCAGCAGGAAGTGGAACTCGGGGCATTTGAAAACGGAGAAACAAAAGCTGTAAGTCAGGCCCTAAGCCTTCCGAAAACAGGGGGATACGAGATCCGTTCCGTCCTGTTTGAAGAAAAAACCCGAAAGGGAAATGGGGAAATCAAAGTTTATAACCTGGATGCCCTACCCGCCGACCTGGAAGACATAGGGCTTGAGATTTCCGAAATGGACTTTCAGGTAAGGAAGGTTGAAAACGGAAAAGTCCTGATTGAAAACGACATCTACCTGACAAATGAGGGCAGGAAAACCAGCCAGGACTTCCGGATGCTTGTCAAGGTCCGGGAGCTGGATGCCGGGCTCCTGGCCGATAAGGTCTGGGTCGGGACCGGAAAAATCAGGCCCCAGACAACGGTCATCAGGAGTGTCAACCTTACAATGCCCGACCAGTACAACTACGCAGTCGAAGTCCTGATCTGGAACAACGACACCATTGTCAAGCGCGGAGAAGACTACATTCAGCTCAGCCCGGAAATCAAGATTAAGGACGATACCCAAACGGCAGTCCGGAATATCGAGACAAGTGATTTCGAAAGCAGTGAAGAGCCGGAGCTGATCCCTGAAGAGGAATACCCCGTAGAAGAAGAAGCCACTCCGGGATTTGGCATGTTCTTTTCCGCAGTTCTGATGTGCTCTGCAGTGCTTTTCAGGTCAAGGAGGTGGTTTAGATGAATGAGGCCGAAGACATTAAGGCAGGAATGTCCGGGAGAAAAGAGGAAAAAACCTCAGACCTGGGAGATAACTTCAAAAAAGGAGTGCTTCTGATTGCCATGCTGCTCCTGCTCGTGGCAACTTTCCAGCTCTACTTCTCTATCGAGCGGATAATTGAGATGTGGTTCGAGTACCAGTACGTCCCTATTTTCAGGGCGGTGTATAACTTTTTAGTCCTGGTCGTAAGCCTGTACATCATCAGGCTTTACATCCTGAAGCGCTGAATACGTAAAAATATTTGAAAATAAGGCTGAATGGGACCTGAATCTCAGGCCTCTTCAAGCATTTTTTTTACGGTTTCAAGCACCAGGATCGCATCTTTCCTTTTTACGTCAACTTCTTCGTTTTTGCAAAAATCAAGCAGAAGCTCTCTTTTTTCTTCCGGAATCAGGCTCTTTTTTACCCCTTCTTTTACAAGTCCGAGATAACTCCGGTCAGGGTAGTAAGTATTGATTGCAAGTTCGAGGAGGGAATCGTGTTCTTCTCCGGTGACCAGCCCTGCGGCAAGAGCTACTTTCAGGGTTTCCCTCATATTGACCAGGGGTACGGAAATGGATTCGAAGGTATCCGGGTTTGTGCTGACAGCCACCTCGTCGTCGGATTCGATCACGCCGTCCCTGTACCAGCCGTAGATTTCCCCGACTCCTATCATCCCGTGGGCATCCAGTTCCGAAGCTCTCAGGGCTCCCATGCTCGAGCCGCCCACAACCTTTATCCCGGCGTCCATTGCGGCTATTATCTCCCGGTGTCCTACCGCTGCCCGGTCAAAGAAGATCCCATCGATAATCCCGATGACTCCGTATCCCTTCTGGATAAACTTCTCAAGCTGGAACCTCTTCACAGGGGGCTGGTAGTTCGCCTTGAGGATTTTCCTTGCTTCCTCATGGGAGATGCTTGAGCCGGCAAAGATAACTGCTTTTGTTTTCATGTCCGTCCCTTGGCCTGGTTTCTTCCACCACTTTATTTTTTCCACAGCTCTACAGCTTACTTATCTACAGCTTACTTATCTACAGCTTACTTATCTACAGCTTACTTATCTACAGCTTACTTTTCGTGAATTAGCTTCTTTTCCAGGGCCTTTCACTTCTGTTCCTGGAAGATCCTCTCTTTTTCCCTGCTTTGAGCCTTTTGCCCTGGCGTTCGGGGTCGATTGTAAAGAGTTCAAAGCCCGGAACGATTACCCGGACAACCGGAATCGAGACTTCTTCTCTGGAAAGGTCCACGACAAGCACTTTCTCTGCTGCCCCTTTGAGCTTTTCCAGCACCGTGTCGATGCCTTCGGCCGGGCTTGAGGTGGAGAGGTCAGGCACTTCTGAGAGGGAAACGTGTTCTTCTCCGTCTTCGAACCAGAACCCGTTCAGGCGCTTCATCCTCTCGTACCCGATGTCCCGGATAAAACCTTCCCTGGAGGTGTCTTCTCTCGCGCCCTGGATCTGGACGACCCTGGACTGGGCGGCTTCCGTGATGGCCCGGGAAACTGCGATTTCGGGTTTCAGGTGGGAGCCTGCACCCATGACAAGGAGGGCCGGGTCTTTGAGTTTCACGTCGTCTGCGGCAGCAATTACCGTGGGGATACCGGTATCGCTGGGGACGAGCCAGACTTTGAGGTCAATTCCGTTGTCCTTGAATTTCCGGGCAAGTTCGTATACGTATCCGTCTTCTTCCGTTAACACGATCTCTTTGCCGAGGTTCCGGTTGAACTGGGCCGTGCTGATCGCGTCCCTTTCGATTACTTCGAGAAGCCCATGGAGGATGGCTTCCTCAAGCACGTTTCCGGAGGCAAGCCCGTTGGTGTTGCTTTTGAAGATTTGCTGGCACATTCCTGGGGGGTTGTAGGGGTGGTAGACAGCGTTTACGTTCAGGAGCACGTCTTCCCCGTTGAGCAGGTCGCATGCCCCTACCCATTCGAACATTGCATCCGGCTGGGGAGGCTGGGCCAGGAGGAGGGACTCGGGCTCAACTATGTTGTAGCTTTCGGCGGCTTCTTTGTATGATTCCACCATAGTAGGGGAAGAAATATCACTTTTGATATTCGTGTTCAGGCCTGCCCGCTCTGCCAGGCAGCGTTCGAAACTTTCCATGATGGCGGAGATCCTGGCTCGCTCGTTGGTCGAGCCTTTTCCCGAATATATGGAAATCGCACCCGGAGCCGCACTGGGGCGGATCGAGGAAAAGACCGGGATTCCGAGCCTGTCCAGGTTAGTGATGTCGGCGATTCTCGTGACGCCTATGTTTTTTAACTGGGCTTTTGTTTTTTCCAGGGTTGTGGTTTCATCATACACGCGCTGGCTGCCTTCGATGTATGAGAGAGACCTGTCAATCGTTATCTCGGACATAGTTAGAAACCTTCTCATTTCCTGTTATATAGCTTGTGATTTTTTACAGGGTGGAATGTTGTGGGTATTCGCCTGAGTCTAGGTGCATTTTCCAGGCTCCATATCCCTTAAATTACATTCTTAATAAGCTTGAAAGTAATGAAAACTTGAAAGTAACGATATATAGGGAAGGGTTCTATAAGTATGTTTAAGGGTTTATAAGGGGTTTTTGTCTGGTGGATCTTAAGAAACTGCTTCTGGAAGAAAACGTAGGGGGCTTTGACCTGATGTTCAGGGCTCTCCTGGGAGTGCTGGGTATCACTGCTCTTGCAACGGGCCTTGTGAAAAGGTCTCCGTTGAAATGGATAACTGCACTAATTGCCTTTGTAGGGCTTTTCACTTCGATCACGCGGCACTGTTCTCCTTACTATCTTCTGGGGATCAATACTGCGAAAAAAAGATGAGGGTTTTCCCGTTTTATCTTCCAAGTTCCTGAATCCTCTTTGGCCGTCGCATGAGGTAGTAAAGAAAGGCCCCGATGATGTAAGTGAAAACAATAACGATAATCCATATTAGTCGTGTGTTTCCTTCATCGGTTTCTTTTCGGAAACAGTCAGCCAGCATCCAGACCCATAGGGCTAAAGAGACCAGGTAAATGAGCCCGAAACTGAGGAGAAAAAAGAAAAAACCGAGGTTGACGTTTTCGAACATTTTGCAGCGTCCTTTATTTGAATAATTTTCGTCCCTGATTACAATAATTTTTATTTTTCTATTCTTTTAGTCCTTTTACTCTTTTATTTTTCTATTCTTTTATTCACATTTCGCTTTCGTTCCCGCGTGTCTGGGGATATACTTTCATTCCGCTTTTGTGCAGGATGGCTCCACCGGTATCTTCTATCGTGACATCCAGTTCGTATTCGGAACCCTTCTCTCTTGGAAATTCGAGAACGATGGGGTCCGATGCCGTAACTCCTTCGTAAAGCTTTTTATCTGCACTTTCCTGAGTGGTCCCGTCCTGCTTGAATTCATAAGTCATGTAGTAGTCAAGGGTTGCATTCGGGTCTCTCGGGATATAGGTAAATACGAAGTGATCTTCATAGTTTTCGGATTCACTTACGAATGTGTCGAGGGGTTCGTCTTCCCACACAGTTACTTCCCGCTCGGCATATCCGCTGTCATGGTAAGAATCAAAAGAGACATAATTAATGCCTACCAGGATTATTCCTGCGGCGATTATTATTAGAAAGAGAGCTATGAGCACTTTTGTAAGGTTATTCATATTAAGCCTCAGCGTTTTCTTTTTTACTTTTCCCTCTTGTTTTTCCTTTTCACGTTTCTATTTGCAATTCTTTGTGTTAAAAACATAAAAGTTTGCCTAAAACTGCGAACTATTTTGAACTTATTGCAGGTTCAAAATTGTCTTCCGGGTTTAAGCCCCGAGGCTCTTTTCAAAGACCCTCAACCTGAAAGTGAGCAAAAACACGAAATAGATGATAAGGGCCGCGATCAAAAAGGAAGTTCCTGCAAGCATTTCGTATAAAAGTCCTCCCAGGATTAGCCCCGTAATACTGGCAAGGCTTCCGAAACTGCTTGCAAAACCCTGTACGGTTCCCTGGTATTGTCTTCCTGCAAGTTTTGAAATCATGGAGAGGAAGGAAGGCCACATGAGCCCGTCTCCCAGGGCAAAAAACCCGGCTGCAAGATAAGTCAGGAAGAGGTTTCCGGGAATAAGCAGCAAAAAGTTTGTGCCCAGCATCAGGCTTCCGAAGATTATGAGGGTGGCGTCGGAATACCTTTTCGAAGCCCTGGAAAGGACAGGGCCCTGCACAAACACAAGCAGAGCGCTGAGGACCGTAAAATAGACCCCCATCTCCGCAATGTCCCAGTCAAGGACCGTAATTGCGTGCAGGGGGAATGCTGTGTAGAAGAGGTTGAACCCGAGAAAGATCAGGAAATAAAGCCCCAGCATGTAGGGGATGTGCGGGAGCTCACGCACTTCCCTGAATCCCGGTTTTTTTCCTTTCCGGGCAGTGCCGCATTCCTTTATCTGGTAGCCGAAGGTTTTCCTCACGCTTTTTGTCCTTTCACTCTTCGGCTCCGCCGGGCCTGCAAGGGAACATTCCCTGGATTCCGGGACGTAGAAGACTATCAGCAGGGTCCCAATAATGGAAATGATGACAGCTCCAAGCACCGGCATGACTTCCCCGTACATCGTCACGCTCAAAAGCCCTGCGAGGGCGGGACCTACGATGAAACCCAGATTGCTGGAAATTGACATTTTCCCGAAGTTCCGGTTCCTGTCCTTTTCTTCGGTTACGTCTGCAAGGTAGGCATTGGCTACCGAGACGTTTCCTCCTGTAAGCCCGTCAAAAGCCCGGGCGAGGAAAAGCACTGCAAGGGGCAGGGTTAAGACAAAAGCCCCGAAAATTTCCGAATCCACTTCGCGAAGAACGGTAAGCGGCAAAAAGAGGGCTGCCAGAAAGATTAT
The DNA here is from genome assembly GCA_016841265.1 of Methanobacteriota archaeon. Classification (GTDB taxonomy): domain Archaea; phylum Halobacteriota; class Methanosarcinia; order Methanosarcinales; family Methanosarcinaceae; genus MTP4. The sequence goes on from JAENZL010000008.1 coordinate 23,423, forward strand.
CCAGGAGAGCAGGGTCCCAAGCTGGCTCAATAGCAGGACTTTTTTCCTGCCGTAGATGTCGGACCACCTGCCAAGGATCGGAGCCCCGATCAGCTGGAAGGCAGGGTACATGGAGCTTACAAGTCCGTAGATGAAGGCGTTTCCCCCGAGCCTTTCCACGAGGAATACGAGGAATGGAAGGACGATGCTGAAACCCAGGGTCCCTATGAAGTTGACTGCCAGGAGAGGGAGGAGGGATACTTTTTCTCCGGAAGGGGTCTCTAGGATGTCTTCAGGACCTACTTCCCCCTTTTCTTCCAAAGTTTTCTCTAAGACCTTTTCCTGCGTATTTTCAGGAATGTCTTCTCTTCCCCCGCTCATCAGCTAATATTTCTCGTTTTCCCCAGATAACAGTTTACCCTGACTCTTCCTCAGTCTTCTGAATGTACTTTTTGGTTATCTCGATATCCTTTCTCATTTATCAGGATGCACTTTTCGGTCATCTGACTACCCTTCTTCAGTCACTGGGATACACTTTTCAGTCATCCGACTGCCCTTCTTCAGTCACTGGAATACACTTTTCAGTCATCCGACTGCCCTTCCTCCGTCACTGGGATACACTTTTCAGTCATCTGACTACCCCTTCTCAGTCACTGGAATACCCTTTTTGGTTATTCAAATATACTTTTTGGGAAGGGCCGGTCGCAGGCGACCGGTGAGAGTGCCGGTACCTGAAAAGCAGGTCAAAAAAGGGTTCCAGGGGTTAAGCGAGGGATAGATTACAGATGTTTTGTCTGTATCAAAAAAGAAAAGTTTGCCTGCTATAAGGGGCAGGCGAGTTTGACTTGAACTTTGTTTTTGGGATTGGAGCCTGTTTTCAGATCCTGCAGACTTCGCTCTTCCTGAGCCAGTCGATGTCTGACTGGTAGAGCAGCCGCAGGTCTTTTAGTCCCAGTTTCAGCATGGCGACCCTGCTGACCCCGAGTCCCCAGGCAAGCACGGGTTCCTTGATCCCGAAGGGTTCTGTGACTTCTTTCCTGAAGACGCCGGCGCCTCCGAGTTCCACCCAGCCGAGACCGTCCACGTAGACTTCGGGTTCGACACTGGGTTCGGTGTAGGGGAAGTAGCCGGGGCGGAAGCGGATTTCTTCAAAGCCCATCCTGTGGTAGAATTCGGCAAGCAGGCCCAGGAGATCGGCAAAGGACATGTCTTTGTCCATGACCACGCCTTCGAGCTGTTCGAACTCGGGGGTGTGGGTTGGGTCGATGGTCTCCCTGCGGTAGGCCCGGTCGATGCAGAAGGCTTTCACGGGAGGTTCGGGGTTGTCTGCCAGGTACTTGATAGTAACTGCGGTTGTATGGGTCCGAAGGACGTTCTTTTCCGGAAGTTCCCGGTCCCATTTTCCTTTCCAGCCGCAGGAGTCAATGTCTCCTCCGCATTCGTGCATTTCCCCTACCCTGTCGGCGTATTCGGTAGGAAGAGGGGTCTTGCTGCCCAGGTGGAAGGTATCCTGCATGTCCCGGGCTGGGTGGTCCTGGGGCTGGAAGAGGGCATCGAAGTTCCAGAAAGAGCTCTGGATGACATCTCCCTTGATCTCGGTAAAACCCATTTCCAGGAAGATCTGCCGCATCTGTTCGATCAGGCGGCGGTAGGGGTGGACTTTTGCCCCGTAGAGGGGTTTTGGTTTTATGTCAAGCCTGTAGGGACGGAATTTCTTGCCTTTCCAGGCCCCGCTCTTGAGTAAGTCGGATGTGATCTGGGCAATTTCCTCTTCCAGGACAATGCCTTCAGCCGCAAGGGCATTTCCGGCATCCGTGATCGCAACGGTCCGGAACTTTTCCTCGTGCTTTGTGACAATTTTCCTCTTGAGGAGGTCCTTTACTACCTTTGCATCAGCCGAAAGTTCCTCAAGGGTCTTTGCTTCGCCCCCGAAGGCGGCAAGGATGGCTTCGTCCTTTTCGGCAGGGGATTTTCCCGAGGGGACCATTACGCCTTCTTCAATCCTTGCCCAGCCTTTCTTAACAAGCCAACCTGTTGCGATTCCTACCATTTTTGGGGAAAAGCGGCTCTTTAACTCGTCAAGGGGGGTCGGGCCTTCGAGGGAGTTGACTATCTGGCGTTCCGGAAGCCCGGTTTCGACGTAAGTCTCTCCTTCCCCGGTAAGGGCATAGCGCTCGAGCACTATTTCGGAAACGGATGCAAGTCCCTTTTCCTCGAGCAGGAAAGCTGCCTGCATTGCCGCATCTACCTGCAGCCCTGATTTTTCTTCCAGTTCCCCGGGGGCAGCGGACCCGAGTTCCTGGAGGGCAAGTAAGACCTTTTTCTCGTTGATCGTGAGATTGTCCTGGGCACTCATATTTTGATCACATCCTGGTATAATCCTGAGTAAATTTTGAGTCTAAATCCTGAGTAAATCTTTAGTTTAGATCTTTATAGTCAAGGACCCACATTCCTTCATAAATCTCAAGTGAAAGTTTAACCACAGAAAGCACGGAAAAACACGGAATGAAGGAAACAAGGGCGCAATTCTTCCGTGCTTTCCGTGTCTTCCGTGGTTATAAAGTATGTGTAAATATTTACGTCCGGGACTATAGTTCACATCCTTAGTTTAAATCTTGGCTATAAATCCTGATATGTATAGTATAATCCATTAGTTTTATTTTTTGCACATTATTCCGTATTCGTCGAGCTGTTCCCGGGCAATTTCCCGCTTTTCCTGATGCTCTTTGAGGAAGTCGTGCATGAGTTCGGAAGCCAGCTGTTTGCAAGAGCCGCACATCCGTTCCCCTGAGAGGCATTCTTCCCTGATCTCCAGCAGCTCTTTATCGTCTTCAAGCAGGTGGAAGAGCATCAGTTCGAAGACCGAACACTCGTCGGGTTTCCCGCCCAGTTTCTTTTGCTCTTCCAGAGTTACGCAGCCGCCGGTCTTTGCCCGTTTGACCTTCTTTGCCCCGTCCTTCGGGGCGTCCGTGAGGGCGATGTGACTCTCCGGGATACTGCTCGACATCTTCCCGCCCTGCAGCCCGCTCATGAAACGGTGGTAGGTGGAAGCCGGGGGTATAAAGGCATAGCCTCCGAAATCAAGGGCTACTTTACGGACGATTTCCTCAAGCCCTGCGCGGTCGGAAAATTCCAGTACGTCCACATGCGCTTCATAGAGTTTGACCTTTCCAGGGATGAGTTTCTTTAGCTCTTTCAGGGCTTCTTTCGGGGCAGCTTTTCCCCTGACGCTCAGGTATGGCCTGCCGGTCTTACTGTCTTCCCGCTCCTCTATCCTGAACATATTCATCTTGCCTGCCAGGCCTCTGGTCAGCCTGAGGTGGGGGTCCTGGTCAGGGCCCACGGGTACGACGACTGGTTTTGGGCCTCCGAACTCTTCTAGCTCGGGCTGGAGGATGTCTGCAGCCTGGGTTGCCACGCTAAGCATGTGGGAGAGGTTTGTTTCCCCTGAAAAGCCGTAGATGGCGCTTAGTTCCGAAAAATTGACCCTGGAGCCGAGTTCGAATGCCAGGTTCTTGACACTTTTGCACCCGGACTGGAAGTAGATCAGACTTCTCTGTTTCCCGGATTTTTCGGGTTTGAAACCAAGGGCTATAAGGCTTAAGATGTACTCTTCGACCCCGATATCCCTGCACTTTTGCCAGGAAAAGCCACGCACCGAGTACGCTTCCCTGTCCGCAATCCCGACAAAGGCGTCAGCACCCTGTTCCTGGTGCCAGATAATCTGGTCCATGACCATTTTGTGTCCCAGGTGGACCTTGCCCGAGGGCATAAAGCCGTCCATGACTGAAAATGGGGCACCTGTCCGCATGGCCCGTGCAATTTGTTCGTAGTCGCGGTGCCCGAAGATAACTTTTCTCCGCATATACATGTGCGGGGAAGGGATTTCCGGAAGCACGGTCTCGAAGGGGGAAATCCCGAATTCTTCGAATAACTTGGAATAGTCAGTAATGTTGTTTGAACTCCAGGGGTCAAGTTTCGTATCCATAAAGTCCCTCAGTGGACGCCAGCTTCCTGAATGAATTCCCTCAGGGTAGCCGTCTTTTTCTTGCTGAATCTTAATCAGTTTATTTCTTACTGAATTTCAATCAGAATGTAAATTCCTGTTTCAACTGAAACGCTCTCTAAAAATACCTGCTCATATGTAAATGTTTATCCCCGGACAGCCGGGTCCCGGAATGAACATTGAAAACGAAATCTGTTTCAAGGAAAGAAATGCCGGAGTGTGTGATATGTGCAAAAAATCTTTCGAAAAGGGGAGGGTTTAGGCGGTGCCTGAAACGTTTAACGCCGGTAAACCTTTTCAAACTCATAAGGAAGCTTTGCCCCGGCAGGGATCCTGTCCACAAATTCCAGGAATTCCGGGTCGTGCATGGGGCTTAAGTTCTTTTGCCTCTGGAAATAAGGGCAGCTCCTGATCCTCTGCCAGATGTCTTTCAAAGGTTCTTCTTTGACGTTTCCAAACTTAAACGGAGGGTACGGACTTGGCTTTACATCTCCATCCGCAGTGACATGCATCCAGCGCCTACCTGCCATGGCACCCAGCATTTGCCCCTCAAAGTAGGTGTTTGCAAACATCCGGGGACCTTCCGGGCTGGCGTTGATCCGCTCGTACATCTCCAGGATGGCTCTCCTGTTCTCGTCGGAAATAAGGGGTCTTTCTCCTGTATTTTCCCCAGCTTTTGGCATGGCTTCCCAGACCGAGAATTCCTGCACCCCGAGGTCCGATGCAAGGGTGTAGAGCGCCGGAAGTTCCGGCATGTTCGAAGGAGAAGCGTGCGTTGTCATGGCGACCATGAGTTCGGCGTCAAGAGCCGTTTCGATGGCCGAGACTGCTCTTTCGTACGCCCCGCTGGCTTTTCTGGCAGTGTCGTGTTTTGCCGGGTCCGTGGAGTAGACCCCAACCATCAGGGCATGGAGCCCGGCCTCTTTCAGGCGCCGGGCGGTTTCTTTTGAAAAGTCCGTGCCCCAGGTGGAACTGTTCACGATTGCGCGTTTTTTGTCCACGTACTCGATAAGCTCAAAGACCTCTTCCCTGAGCAGGGGGTCGTTTTCAGTAAACGTGATAATGAACGTTCCAAGGTCAAGGGCTTCATCTATCACTCTTTTTAAGGTTTCGATATCCAGTTCTTCCGTATTAGTTCCCGGGGGATACCTTGCACTGTTCTGGCGGGTCAGCTCGATGGAAACGGTTTCCGGAATGTATTTCCCGATGGCAATCTGCATCTCGGCATAGAGCAGCCTTTTGAACGCAGGGCCGGGAATCGGGGGCAGCCAGGCTGAGGCTATGACCCGGTCTTCCCTGACAAGGGCGGGTTTTTCCTCACGCAGGCGGGAGTTGATCTTCTTGAGGATAGGGGAACATGCAGCTTTCAGGGTCCCGTTTGCCGTAAGTTCCAGGAAATTTCCTCTGAGGGTGTCCTCTCCATGTTGAAGGTTGACCCGGAGCCCGGGGACCGAGAGGATTTCGATGGATTTCCCATTGGCAGGAATTTCCACTCTATTAGTTTCCTCTGTATTGTTTTTCTCAGGAGTCATTTTTGATCACAATTCCTGATCTAGCAGGATGGTGTTTTTTAAAAATAAAATTAAGGTGCGTAAGTCTGATCCCCCGGTTTAAAAACCAGTCGGATTTCAAGAATCTAAAAAGAAGATTTTGCGAGAACTCCCCGTAACCCGGTTGCCCGGAAATATCTTTCCCGGAAGTTCCCGTAAAGAAATGCTAACCCTCAGGCCTTCTCGGAGAAGGCAAGGTTTCCGCTGATTTTCTTTATCTTTACCTTGACTACATCGCCTTTTGAGGTACCGGGTACGAAAATTGTGTACCTGTCCACCTTTGCGATCCCGTCGCCTTTGGAACCCACTGCATCGATCCTGAATTCGTAGATTCCCCCTTCCTCGATTGCTTCCCTTACTTCGGTCTGGGTAATCTTTCTCTTTTTTACAGGCCTGTGGGCGCCGCATGCGGAACACTTCAGGATAAGTACCCTGTCCACCCGGACGAGCTGGGTGTCAGGACGTCCGCATTCCGAGCACATGACGTACTCGTCCACGTAAGCCTGGATGTTATCCGCAAGCTGGGTCCTTGTGAACCTGCCCTGGAAGACTGCACGGGAGCCTTCGATCTTTCCTGCGGTTCCCAGTTCCCTTGTAAGGTATTTCATAAGGTGGTCAGGGTCCCGGTTCAGGATGTCGGCAATGTTTCCAAAGTTGTCCAGGATTGTGGCTTTACCTTCGGAAAAGGTTCTAGGTTCGGGGATTACGAATCGAGCGTCAGTGGTCTCGATATCCGGTAACTTGGCAATCGCACGGTCCAGGAGCTCTTCGTAATCATACATGTTTATACTTCCCTATCTGTTTGCAGTTTTCAACTGCTTCTTCGGTCATTTGAAATTCCATTTTCGGGTGCTGTATAACCTAAAATTAGTTTACCGGACCAGTTCGGCGCCCTTGTCGACGACGATCCTGACAGGGGTCGGAAGTTTTTGGCCTGCATGCCAGAGTGCGTCTTTTGCGGCCTCGAAGTTTTCCTTTTCCACAGCCACGCTGAAGATCTTCTGCATGGAACTTACCCTTGCTGCTGTTCCGACATTCTTTCCGTAGGCTCCGCGCATTCCACTGGACACACGGTCAGCACCGGCGCCGGTTGCCTGCTTGTTTTCCCTGAGTACTTCGTGGGGGTAAACCCGGAGCTTCATGTAGTAACCCAGCCTACCGACTGCTGAAACCAGGTGCCTGTTTGCAGTGATACGGGCTGCTTCAAGGGCAGTGTGCCTGATCTGGCATTTCTCTTCTGAGATCAGGGAAATCTTTATGGGGAAATCGGTGTTTGACTTGTTTCCCATGTCGTAGTGAATGACCTGACTTCCGGGGACACCGCCCATGTACTTTCTTCTGGTAAAGGAGCGCTGCTTCACGTTCCTGTACATACTTGCTGGCTTTCTTACCATTAGCTTAAATCTCCTGAAAGATGATAATTTTGATTATAATTGATTCTGATTATAATTGATTCTGATTATAATTGATTCTGATTATAATT
>JAENZL010000008.1:30450-59074 GCA_016841265.1 Methanobacteriota archaeon
TATAATTGATTCTGATTATAATTGATTCTGATTATAATTGATTCTGATTATAATTGATTCTGATTATAATTTTTTGCAACGGAATAGTTTGCAATTGCTGCGATTTGGATTATTTGCATAATGTCTGCAGAGAACCGTCCGGCGTAGAGCGCGCACATATGGGATGCGCATACAGACATGGAAAGATGTGCATATAGAGATACTTGCCTGTATTTACATTTATCTGTAACCGTTTCTCCGGTTGGTCATGTCAGGAAGTTTCCTTTTCGCCCTTTGTTTTCCCGGGCCTTGCGGGGGTTCCGGGCCTGATATTTGCCTCTGAATTTTTATATATTCCGGGCTTAGGTGACTTACTCCCTAGTACTTAGGGGTTTATAAGTTTTATTGATGTTTCCGGATATTCTTTAAAAAATCCTGCAAGTAGCCCGAAACAGCCCGAGAGCATCATGCTCCCGAAAGGTGCTGCATAATGCAGTTTTTCCAAAATATCGGGCCGGATTTCTTTTTCGGGAAGTTTTTCGAGCATTCCCCGCTTCGGCCCCGTAACCACGACCGAACGGACGCTAGAAAAGCCCGTGGCTTCCTTTATGTACGCTCCGTGCCCCCCATCTTCAAAGACCTCGTCAAAACCAAGGCTCCCATTGGCAAGCCTGATGATGTAGTCCTGCAATTTTTCAGGGTTCATGCGGGAACTGTGGTGCTCGAAGAGGGCAGTAATCCTGTTCTCAAGCACGAGGGCTCCGAGTGTGTGTCCGTTTCCTATGTTCACCACAATTGAGGGCTGCCGGGCTGCCGGGTCCGTGAGTGCCCCAAAAATGGCTGCAGGCCCGGTGTCCATGAATACTGCCTGAATTTCCGGGGCATCCTCTGTTCTCAGGGTTGTTTTCAGGAGGGAGTCAGCCTGGGCTTTCATGCGGGTGAAAGCTGGCGGGATTTTCTCAGGCCTGTATACGAAACGTTCAAGTTCCCCCCCCTTCTCGATAAATTCCCTGAAAAGTTCAAAGCGGTACACCCTATTACTTTTATCAGGGGCGTTCCCGTGGTCCTGCACTGCCACTGCGAGTTTTTCCGGTACCGTAACCCCGAAGGCGGACAGGGCTTTTGAGACCGCTTCAGGGTCGAAATCCCGCATGACGATTTCTACAGCACTCCTGGAGGAGGTAAGTTTTTTTGCCTCCTCTTCGGAGACTATCCGGACCCCGAAAGCTTTCACCTTCTCAAGGTTGTCGTGGATCGTCAGGGCAGCCCTCGCTGTTGCATATACCAGAAAACCTGCCTGCAGGTGAGCCTTTACAGCCCTTCCCGAAGGGCCTCCGCCCATGATGGTCCCGGTAAATACTATGTCCGTTCCGGCTTGCGTTGCTTCCATAACTTTTCCCGCAATAACCTGTGTCGGGGAGGGCATGACCATTAGCAAGCTGTTTTCCATCTCTTTTTCGGAATCGAAAAGCAGGATATCCTGAGTTCCCGTTCCTATGTCCGCTGCAAGTATACGCATATCTGAGCAATGGGGCTGATAAATTATTAAAGTATTAGGGCGCATAAGCGGGATAAACCGGAATAAAGAGACGATTTGCCACTCCTGGAAAAAAGGAGTTTGACACAAAGGAATTTGATATGGAGGCTCGGATCCCAATGAAGGAATCAACACCCGAAATTCACAAAAAAGATACAGGAAAGTCTTATTCTTTTGCAATCATCACGATTTCGACTTCAAGAGCTGAAAAATTCGGAAACGTTAAATCCCCCGAAGACGCCGAAGACCTCTCCGGGAAGGCCATGAGTGATATCCTGAATGCCAGCGGCCATTCTACGGTTTTCTACAGGCTTGTCCCGGATGAGGAAAACGCGATCTTGGAAGCCATAAACTCTGCCCTTTCCAGCTCTGCGGATATCGTAATCACCAGCGGAGGCACGGGCCTGACCTCGGGAGACGTGACAATCGAATCCGTTGCACCTCTTTTCGAAAAGGATATCCCTGGTTTCGGGGAACTTTTCAGGTACAAAAGCCTTGAAGAGATCGGGACCGCAGTTATCCTTACCCGGGCCACTGCCGGGGTTATCCGGGGAAAAGCGGTCTTTTGCCTTCCGGGTTCTCCCAATGCCGTGAAACTGGCTCTCTCAGGGATCATTGTCCCGGAAACCGGGCATATCGTCAGGCATGTGGGGGAGTAATTCTTCTGCTCTTTCTTTCTCCTTCTTTTCCCTTCTTTTCTCCTCTTTTTCTCCTTCTTTTCTCCTCTTTTTCTTCTTCCTTTTCCCTTCTTTTCTCCTTTTTCCCTTCTTTCTTTTTTTCGTGTCAGCAGCTTACAAAAATATGGTCCGCGATTTCCCTGTCCACGGCGTACCTGGTCTGGTCTACCTCAAAGAGGAAAGAGGGCTTGCGCCGGAGCAGGGTCACGGGCATTCCGGGCAGGACTCCCATTGCCATTAGTTTTTGCAAAATTCCCGGATTTTTCGTTTCCAGATGGGAGATTTTTCCTCTTTTTTTAGCTTCCATTGAGGAGAGAGGAGTGTTTCCGGTATCTGTCCGGTCTGGTTCTATTGGGGAAATAAGTGCACTTTTAGTTTTCATTTGAACAGGCTCCGTATGAGTTTTATTACCTTTGTTTCTTTGACAAGCTCATAGCCACAGTTGGGGCAGCACTGCTTGTTGCAGCTGTGAAGTTTCCCGCAGCCGGAACATTTTGTTTCTCTTGCTTTTGAGTATTCATAGCCGCAAAGGGGGCAGTTCAAAGGACAACCCCCAGGGCCCCGAGTAGGGTGCTTACGATAAAGCCAACAAGGAAGGCCGAGGGGAAGATGAAGCCCGAGATTGCAAGGGCAGTTTTCAGTCCCCGTTCTTTTACGGTCATCATGAACTGGGCAATGCAGGGCATGAAAAGGGTCAGGGTGACTGCTGCCACCACAAGCTGCACGCCTGTGAGTAATCCCGAATCATGCATCTCGTAGAGCCCGACTGCTCCGAAATCCCGCCTGAAAAAGCCGAAAAGGAAGACCGTTGCCGCGTCAACGGGGAGGCCAATCCATTGTGTGGGATATTCCATGGCTTTCAGGGCAAGGTCAAAGAGCCCGGTAAGCCTGCCAATCCAGATCAGGACGCTTGCCAGGACAAACAGGGGCAGGACTTCCAGGAAGTACCAGTGCATCCTGGAATAGGTCTTCACGGCTATGTTGGACAGCCTGGGTCTCCTGAGAGGGGGGAGTTCGAGGATGAAAGTGGGGTTTTCGCCTGGCAGGACTTTTGCAGCCAGGTAACCTATGAAGAGAAACTCCAGAATGATCACACCTGCCCAGATCAGCAGTCCTTTTGGGTTTCCGGAGAGGATTGAGAGGATGATCCCTAGCTGGGCCGAGCAGGGGATTGCCAGGGCAAGCAGGATGGTTGAAATTAGTTTCTCCCTTCTGGTTTCCAGGGTTCGCGTGACCATCGTGGCCATTGTGGAGCAGCCAAATCCCAGGACCATTGGGATCACCGCCCTCCCGCTGAGCCCAATTTTCTTGAACATGCCGTCCACAAGGAGCGCCAGCCGCGGGAGGTATCCCGTGTCTTCGATAATTGAAAACACAAGGAAAAAAGCCCCCACGATCGGAAGGATGAGGGCAATCGCATAGGTCACTGCCTGGGTAATAATTCCGTATTCCCCTACAAAGAGGTCCTGCAACAGGGGGTAGGGTACAAGTGCGGTGAACTGGGCGCTTACCCAGGGGTTTATGTGAGCCCCGAATACCGTGTTTTCCAGGAAGTCCACCACGGTTCCGGCCGCAAAGACTCCGACGAAACGGTAGAACCCGAAGTACAGGATCAGGAAAAGTACCGGAATGCCCAGGGCCGGGTGGGTGAGTATGCTGTCAATGTTTTCGGCAAGAGCGATTTTTTTTACGCCGGACTTTTCTTTCCTTGCCGCGGTTTCGGACTTTTCTTTCCTTCTGCCCGGACCTTCCGTATCCCCTGGATCGGTATCAGGCATAACCTGTTCCACTATCTCGTTTACGTAGGCCTGGCGCTTCAGGGTGATGAGGTATGTGAGGGGGGAATCTGCCTGCTTTGAGGCCGCTTCTGCTATGGACCTGAGGCCGCAAGACCTCCTGTTCTCACATCCGCAGCCGCCTTTTTCCTCTTTTTCGCTCACTTTTTCAAGGGCTGTAAGATCTTCCTGGAGCAGCAGGAGGGCGAAGGCTCTTTTTGAGATCCCGGATTCTTTTGCCACTGCAAGCTGGCTTTCAATTTCCGAAAGATACGGGTCAATGTTGCTCCCATAATCTATCTCCGGCATGTTTCCTGAAGGGCTGAACTTTGCAATTTCGGTTTTAAGCTCCTCAATGCCCCTCCCTTCACTCGAGACCGTACCGACCACGGGGACCCCGAGCAGCCGGCTGAGTTTTTCCATGTCGATTTCAAGTCCCCGATCTTCCGCTTCGTCCATCATGTTAAGGACCAGAATCAGGGGAGTTCCGGCTTCCAGAAGCTGTACTGTGAAGGGGAGCATGCGCCTGAGGTTTCGGGCGTCCACCACATGCAGGCAGACAAAGGGTTTCTCGTTAAAGAGCATCCGCTGCGAGACTCGCTCTTCTTCGCTTATGGGATGCAGGGAATACATTCCAGGGGTATCGATAATTTCATATTCCCTGTCTCCTATCCGCCCCTTGCCCCGGGTGATTTCCACGGATGTGGCAGGGTAGTTGGAGACCACGGCGTAACTTTCGGAAAGGGAGTTGAAGAGGCTACTTTTTCCCACGTTCGGGTTTCCGACCAGGACGATTTTCGGGAGCTCGGTTCCCGGACAATTTCCTGTGTTCCGGCAGCAGCACTCATTTTTTGAACAAATGTATGGCAGTTTCATGATTCTCCTTAATTATTAGGGTTGCCTAATTTTTCTATACTCCGTTTTAGGGCAACCTAATATTTAAGGCTAACGCCGTTACCTTTCTCAATTGAAGAACTTTCAAAACAGACTCAATTGGCAGAAATACAGCTATCAGGATAGTTTCAGTGATACGTCCAGAAAAAGCACTTTGATGCTCTGAATCCCGCAAAGTTTCTTACATGTCTTCTTACATGTCTTCTTACATGTCTTATTAAATTTATTCTCTAAGTGTTTTGATCTCCCTTGCCATTTCCATATAATACCTGAACAGTTCTTCTCCCCATTTTATGGCACCGGGTTCAAAACTTATTATGTACTGGCGGTCGAATCTTCCGCTTTCATTGAATAGCCCCAGGATCATTATTTTGTCCGATACCGCAATTAATGCGGGGCTTTCGATCCCATTTTTGTCATATATAAAAACTCTGGCGTGTCCCGTTTTCAGAAATTCTTCCACCTCTTTTTTGAAATCCTCTGCAAATCTTGAGTGCACGGATTCGCTCAGGACAAGGGAGAGTTCAATCCCTTTTCCTGTGAGCTCCTGGAAAAAAGAAGGAAGTTGCGGGTGAAAGTAGGAAAGGAACATATAGAGATTGTTTGAGTTTGAAACGTGCTTCACGAATTCGGGGTTCAGGTCAAAGGCATGACTCAGGTCGGGTTCGATCAGGGAGTAATTCCCTATCTCATTAATTCTTCTCAAGAGATGAGCCGGGATTGGGGCAAGCTTTCTATCTGTCCAGAATTCTTCATTCTTTTCGAACACATTCAGAGTATTCAGGAGAGGCTGCATCTTTTCGACGATAATCTCACCAACATTTGTAAGGTGGTAACTCCCCTCTTCCTGAATTACCAGGTTCTGCTCCTTCAATTTTTTGATCTGGGGGAGCAGGGATGTCCTGGGTGCATCCGGAAGCTCTTTCAGGATTTCATCAATATTTCTGGGTCCCTCTTTCAAGAGTAGCAGAAATGCTTTTCTTTTCTCGGAAAATAAGATCAGATCAAGTAGACCGGGGTTCATTTCAGGTCGCCAGCAGGGTTTTCGAGTTTATTTTAAGTTTTTTGTGGGTTTAAAATAGGTGTTTGCATGCCGGAGTATCTGCGTACACTATATATTTTATAGATGTTTTATGTATATCATAAAGATTTCGAAATCTTTTGAAACAAGTTTGTTTTGGGGTAGCCTGGGCAATATTCCGGAAACCTATGTAAAGTGGCATATTACGGTGTATAATATGCCAGGATGTCAGCCATCTGAAAAAATGTTGGCTATCCAATATTTTGAGTGGGATGATTTAAACCCGGTTTTTTGGTCTCTTTTTGTTTTTTGTCTCTTTTTTTGTTTCTTTTCATATCTTTTCTTGAATTATAATCAAGGACCCAAATTCCTTCACCAATCTCAAGCGTAAGTTTAAGCATAGAAAGCACGGGACACACTGAATAAAGGAAATAGGGCACAATACTTCCGTGCTTTCTGTGTCTTCCGTGGTTATAATGTAAGTGTAAATATTTACTTTCGGGACCTGAATGAGTTCCCGTTCAAATGAGCCGGGGTTCAATAACCCATCGGGTTTATCGGGAAAACGTTGATATAGAGGCTGAGCTGAGAACAGAGAAAATCTCTGAACTGAGGGCAGAATGAACTCAGAGTAACAGTAATTCTTTTCATCGTTAATAACTGAGAGGAAGGGCAATGGAGAAAGACAAGCTATACAAACTAAAAGCTGAGGCCAGTAAACTTTCCCCGATCATCAATATCGGAAAGAACGGGGTAACTGATTCTGTAGTCGAAGAACTGAAGAAACACATAAAGGCTAACAGACTTGTGAAAGTAAAAGTGCTCAAAAGTGCGGAATCCGAAAAAGACCTTAAAGGCATAGCTGAAGAACTGGCGGAGAGCAGCCATTCCACACTGATTGAGGTGCGCGGAAGAACCGTTGTGCTGTACAGGTAATTATTCAGGAAATAGGTTCGGGGCAGTGCAGGCGGCATAAGTTTATGGCCGTACACTAATGGCCGTACGCTAATGGCCGTAAGTTAATCGTCATAAGCCCGAAAGTATGAAATCTTGCGATATGATTAGGTTTTGTAGACCCTGATGTTTTTGTAGTCCCATACTCAGGGTTTTTGTATTTCCCGGGAAGACCGTTCTTATGTTGCTTGTGTGGAGAGCCCCGTTCATACACCTAAAAAATAATTTTTATCTTTAAAAAAAAGAATAAGGTTTTTGTGTAGAATTGACACTTATAGGTTAGGACCCTCAAATCCGGGTAATCCTTGATGCAACATTATTATATTATTTATTCAATGTTGTGTAAGTGTTTGTGCTGCAAGAGCGGTTTAAATTATATAAATTATATAAATTATCTGGCACATTAAACCCGGTTAAGTTCATAATATTTATGTTAGGTTCCCAAACTTTAAGTTGGGTGCAGCAACAATGCATACCGTGATTAAGATACTATGTGATTAATGTTACATTGTTACACCATCTATCGTGATAACATATAACTGTGATAACACAAGTTTGATTGACACACAATCGATTAATATAACCGGATAAAGCACATTAAAACGCGTCAAATCCTTTTAAACGGTTGAGCGGGGGTTTTTCTGCTTTCCTTTTATTTTCAGCTGTTCCGGGGCAGAGTGCACCCCCACGCATCCGGAGTGATTATTATGCTTGAAGACGAGTATCAACTTGACTTTTTCAAAAATAATGGGTTCGTTCGGAAACAGTGTTCCAAATGCGGGGCATTCTTCTGGACGCGCGACCTTGACCGCGAGACATGCGGAGATGCGCCCTGCGATCCTTATTCCTTTATCGGAACCCCGGCTTTTTCCAGGGAATTCAATGTCGCAGAGATGCGTGAGTATTACCTCTCCTTCTTCGAATCCCAGGGGCACACCCGGGTTGAACGCTATCCGGTGGTTGCTCGCTGGAGAGACGATATCTATCTGACCATTGCATCCATTGCCGATTTCCAGCCCTTCGTTACTTCAGGGCAGGTCCCTCCCCCCGCAAATCCCCTCACTATTTCCCAGCCCTGTATTCGCTTAAACGACCTGGACTCGGTGGGCAGGAGCGGGCGCCACCTTACAACCTTTGAAATGATGGCGCACCATGCCTTCAACCGCACGGGCAATGAGATTTACTGGAAGGACAGGACCCTGGAACTCTGTGACGAGCTCCTGAGCTCTCTCAAGGTCGACCCCTTTGCCGTCACCTATAAGGAAGAGCCCTGGGCAGGCGGAGGAAACGCCGGGCCCTGTGTGGAAGTAATCGTGCATGGGCTCGAGCTTGCAACCCTGGTGTTCATGAATTTGAAGGCCGATAAGAACGGGGACATCCCGATCAAGGGCGAGAACTACTCGAAGATGGACAACTACATCGTGGACACCGGATACGGGCTTGAGCGCTTTGTCTGGGCGTCCAAAGGTTCTCCGACCATCTATGATGCAATTTTCCCCGAAATCGTAACCGAACTCATGGGTCTTGCAGGAATCGAACACGAACTCAACGATCCGGAATATGCAAACATCCTTGCCCAGAACGCAAGGCTTGCAGGACTCATGGATGTGAGCGAAAAGGCAAACCTGATGGCACTAAGGAAACAGGTTGCTTCAAACATCGGGATGACCGTGGACAAGCTTGCGACCATCATGGAGCCCGTGGAGAAGGTCTACTCGATCGCAGACCACACCCGCTGCCTGACCTTCATGCTCGGGGACGGGGTCATTCCCTCGAACGTCAAGGGTGGATACCTTGCCCGCCTGGTACTCAGAAGGACGCTGCGCATGATGAAGGACCTGGATATCAGGACCCCGCTGTCCGAAATTGTGGACATGCACATCAAGAACATGCCCGAGTACCCCGAGTTCAGGGATAACTTCCCGGTCATCCAGGACATCCTGGAGTCGGAAGAAGAAAAGTTCAACAGCACCATGGAAAGGGGCCGCAGGATCATCCAGAAATCTGCAGGTCATTTCAAGAAGAGTGGAGAAAAGATCCCCCTGTCCCAGTTAACCGAACTCTATGATTCCCATGGGATACCCCCTGAGATGGCAAAGGAAGTAGCATCCGATCTTGGGGTGGGTGTGGAGTTCCCTGATAACTTCTATTCCATTGTCGGTGAGCTTCACAACAAGGCGGAAGAAAAGGTAGTGGAAGAAAATCCCTTTGCTGAGCGGCTCAAGCACCTCCCGATGACCAAGCGCCTCTTCTACGACGAGCCTACTCGTATGGAATTCGAGGCCGTTGTCCTGGATGTCTTTGACAACCATTTCGTGCTGGACAGCACTTTCTTCTATGCGGAAGGCGGAGGTCAGCCTGCTGATGCCGGAACCATCACAGCCGGGGATACCGTCTACAAAGTGGTGGACGTTCAGGTCTTCAACGGCGTCATTGTCCATACCGTTGAAAAGCCCGACGAAGGAATTGATTTCGGCAAAGGCGATCTGATTATGGGTAATGTGGACGAAGAGCGGAGGATGACCCTTGCCAGGCACCATACCGCAACCCACATCGTGAACGATGCTGCAAGGAAAGTCCTCGGGAACCACATCTGGCAGGCAGGGGCCCAGAAGTTCGAAGATCATTCCAGGCTTGACCTTTCCCACTACAAGCACATCTCCCCTGATGAACTGAGGCAGATCGAAGTCCTGGCCAACCTGACGGTTATGGAAAACAAGCGCGTGATCACCGAGTGGATGGCCAGGACAGACGCCGAACAGGAATACGGCTTTGGACTCTACCAGGGCGGTGTTCCCCCAGGAGAGAAGATCAGGGTCGTAAAAGTGGGTGACGATGTGGAAGCTTGCGCCGGAACCCACTGCCTCACTACGGGCGTTATCGGGCCTATCAAGATCCTGAAGACCGAGCGCATCCAGGACGGAGTTGAGAGGGTCGAATTCGCAGCAGGAACCGCAGCTGTCCGGGCTATGCAGAAGATGGAGTCCCTCCTGGTCGATTCCGCCAAGACCCTGAGCGTCCCGCCAGACCACCTCCCTGCCAGTGTTGACCGCTTCTTCGGGGAATGGAAGTCCCTCCAGAAAGAAAATGAGCGGCTCAAGGAAGAACTTGCCCGTGCCAGGGTCTACCAGATGCTCGGAACTGCGAGCGAGGTTGCAGGCCTCAGGGTAGTTGCAAAAGCAATCCCTGGTGCCGATTCCAAAGAGCTCCAGAAGATCGCAACGGAGTTCCTGAAAAACGAGGACGTTGTTACCCTCCTTGTTAGCGACGCTTCAGGCGTGAAAATCGTTGCATCCGCTGGCAAGAAAGCGGTCGAATGCGGAGTCAGCGCAGGCACCCTGGTCCGTGAGATGTCAAAAGTCGTCGGTGGCGGTGGCGGCGGAAAGCCGGACCTTGCCATGGGCGGCGGGATTGACCCGGCCAGGATCGAAGATGCCCTCGCCCGTGGGCTTGAGCTCGTAAAAGAAGCCTGTGCGGAAAAGTGATGCTTGAAGAGAAGTCTGAACGTATAAAAATAAAGGAAAAGAGGGGCAAAATTGAGCCTGAAACTAAAATAGGGATCGGGTTTCCATTTTAACCCGGTTTTCTTTTTCTTTTTCTTTTTCTTTTTCTTTTCCTTTCTCTTTTTTGTTTTTTCAACCTTTTAAGCCCCGGGGGTGTTTTTTAATCCTTAAAGAGCACTTCGCAGAGGATCGCCATGCTATCTTTTACAAAGAGGTGTATGGTCTTTTTCCCTTCAAGCCCTTTTTCGACCTCATTCCGGACTTCCCAGTAGTCTTCGGGTTTTACCCCTGCCCTCAGGACCACTGACCCGACATTATTGTTCTTTAAGAACTCGTTTATTTCCCGGGGTTCGAACGGGCAGGTTTTGAGCACGAGGTAGTGGTTCTTGATCATGGACTGTTTTGCCAGGATATCCGATGTCAGCAAAAGCCTTTTTTTGTCTACCCTGAAGATGTCGAAGCCTCCGGCAAGGGGGCCCGTAAGTTCAACCATGGAGTCCAGAAGTTCGGGGAGCAGTTTCGCTGCCGTGACCGAAGGTTCGGGCTCATAAGCGTAGAGTTTAATTTTGTCGGTTTCCCGGATCTTTGAATTCGGCCAGTCCTTGGGGATCAGGCCTTCTCCTGCCGGAAGCGCCACTGCCAGCCGTTCAAACTGCTTCAGTCCCCCGAAGTAGAGGGTCAGGCGGTTGAGCTGTCCTTCAAGGGAGATGTATTCTTTTTCGCAGTCAAAGGGAATCCTCTCGGGCGGCATCTGGGGAGGGGCTTCGAAGGCAAAGTTTTTGGTTTTCTCCCCATAAGCTTCAAGCACGTTCGGAATCCCTGGCTCGATGCTTGAGACTTTTCTTTTCTCTTCCTCAGGCGGGCGGAAGGGGTCCGAAAACACAATATCGACTTCCGGGATCTGCGCGATGACTTCGGGGGAGAGCGCGTCCCCGCAGATGAACTTCACGTTGTCGAGCCCGTACATCTCGCAGTTCTGTTTTGCGTACTCGATTTTCTCCGGGTCGATTTCCACCGCATACACAAACTCGCACTGCTGTGCAAAAAACACAGTCTGCCCTCCGATCCCGCAGCTGATGTCAGCCAGGGTCCTGCATTTCAGGCGCTGCGCCCTGTACCGAGCAATCGGCTCCGGGGTCGCGAAGCGCAGACTTTCCTTGTCCCCGTGCAGGGGCTTTTCAAACTGCTTTTTCCTTGCCACGTCAATCAGGGAATAGTAGGAGGTTTCTGGGATTTAAAGGCAACTGAAAAACCGGGTGTAGGGGTGTCTAAAATTAGATAAAAGGTTCTTCCGGTGTGCATATAGAGCTTGAGTTGTAGATTATTTCGGGTCATTGTCTGGTTGTTCGGTTCACTGGTGAACGGAGCAACCGGAATGTCGTCTCAAACGGAGCTTTTTCCGAGCAGAGCGAGGCTAGAGCGTGGATACAAATTAAATTCATAAATTTTTAGTTTGTGAAAATCGGAATATGTGAAATACAACTACCAGTACACCGATTCCCAAATTAATCCTTACATTTTCCTGAACTTTTCCCCCCGGTCGACAGGATACATTTTTCAGTCACACGAATGTACTTTTTAGTCACTGTAATGTATTTTTCAGTCATTTGGATGCACTTTTTGGTTATCACAATGTTTTTTTCAGTCATTGGGGTGCACTTTTTGGTTATTACAATGTATTTTTCAGTCATCGGGGTGCACTTTTTGGTTATCGAAATGTACTTCCTGGCAAAGTCGGTTGTTTCGCAGCCAGGGGTGCAGGTGCCTGAAAAATAGCTCAAAAAAGGTTTCAATGGATGACTAAAAAAGGGATTCTTAAGTTATTACTGCTCAAGCCGCGCTAAAGTGCGGGGACAAAAATTACGGAATAAGGCATTCAAGTTTGCCCTGGAAAATAAGGACGATTTTTGACCTTCCAGGCCCAGGACCCTAAAACCAGCTCAAACGATTTCCACTGCCTGCAGGGTCATAAGCTCTTTTCCCACAATCTCCCGCAATTTTGGGATAAGGGGCCTGAGCTTTTTTTCTTCGTCAACTGTTTCAATAACGAGTGGAATCTCGTTACTCAGCGCTAGCACTTTCAATGACCTTATCTTCCCATCCGTTCCATACCCTTCGATTCCCCGGAGCAGGGTCGCGCCCTTTATGCCGGAGTCGCGCAAAAACTCAAGAACCGTTTCATGGACGGATTTTCCGTGGTAGGTTGAGCTGTCTTTCAGGTAGATTCGAAGAATTGCGGATTTCATGAAATGCATAAGAAATTCTCGGTATAAAAATTATCATCGTGTTAAAATAACAGAAACTTAAGTTCTAAACAAAGCTATTTAAGTTCAAACAATATTTTTGTCAATAATATTTAAAATGTTGCAAATAGCGGTTACATTATGCACCTGAGTAATTTACGTATTATTATTCTTATTTTGAGTTCAATTGCCATGATTAGAGGTTTAATCATGTATTTAAGCAGTGTACATTTTGTCATTATAATTTTAATTTTAATTGCTACGACTATGAACTATTTAATCGAGATAAAACATTCTTTTAAAAAAATAAATAATGTACTTATAAGAAGCGACTCTAACGAAGACAACAAACTTTTTAGTAGTTTGTTTAGGAATTTAAACAGTAAAACAAATGTAGAGTTTGCAATTTATAACTCAAAAATTGGAAGAGTATTATATGCAATTTCTTTTGCATTGGCTGGTTTATGTTTATTTATTTTAAGGGCGTATGTTGGAGAATTAATTTCTCTTTTGTTAATAGGGCTTTTTTTATTCCTACCTGATATTTACGTATGCTCCAAAAAAATATTTACCTGCGATTTTTTTAAACAATTCTCTTCCCAAAACTGGATAAATTTTTGGTATTATTTTGGAGATAAATTTTATAAGTTTATAGTTTACTACTTTTTTTCTTTGGTATTCATTATGGTTTTTCTCTTCCTTTTGCAGCAATGTTTACAGTTATGTGAAGGATTTAATTTTGATAGTTTGCTATCAGATACGATTAATAGCATAAAGGATGCAATTAACTGTATAATAAATATATCTATATTTGATGAAGTTAGTCCATTGGACACAATATCTGGGAATAAATTATCATTTTCTGGGATTTTGTTTACGCTAGGTATTGGTGGAACAATTATTTTCTCATTGCTTGACCACTACAAAAGGCAAAATGAAACGATTAACAGGGATATTTTGGAGATAAAAAAATATTATCAAAACTGGTTCCAATTGAAAAAAAGTGATCTTCATTTTAGCCCAGGTAGATATGATGAATTTAGTTCTGCTGTAAATGCCCTTCGTAAAGAATTCGACCTTTACGTAAAAATGAAAAACAATATCTTGATATATCAATCGACTCAGGTCTTAATAATCTGCATTTATATCATGGGAATTTTTGTGATCATAGGCTCTGATTGGATAATTGAACTGATCTTTAAAATTTTTCCTCTGGTTTCATCTCTTTTTATTTGTATGGTCTTTCTTCTCTTTAAGTGCTTCCATGATCTCATTCCCTACTCACCACAAAAAATTAATTCCTCTTCAGGAAAGAATCACACCATATATGAATTTACAAACAACACTCAGGACAATTATACAGACGAAATGTCTGAGAAAAATATAAAAAAGTAATAATCCAAAAAATGGAATTGAGTTCCTTAATTATCCTTTAAAAATTGAGTAAAAGGGATAAAAAGATTTTATCCATTTACCCTTCTCTCACAAGCCTTGCAATTTCATCCCCTACGTCGGAGGTGCCGTTGCTGCCGCCCATGTCGTAGGTCCTTATTTTGGCGTCCAGGATGTTTTGCTGGATTGCGCCTACGATGCTGTCTGCAGCTTCCTTTTCTCCGAGCTGTTCGATTAACATGGCGCCTGCCCAGATTGTGGCAATCGGGTTGACCTTGTTCATACCCTTATACTTGGGGGCTGAGCCGTGGATGGGCTCGAACATGCTTGTGCCCTGGGGGTTGATGTTTCCGCCGGGGGCTAGGCCGAGGCCGCCCTGGATCATTGCCCCGAGGTCGGTTATGATGTCTCCGAACATGTTCGGGGTCACGACCACATCAAACCATTCGGGGTTTTTCACGAACCACATGGTTATTGCGTCCACGAAGTTGAAGTCCGTGGTAACGTCGGGGTGTTTCGAGGCGACTGCTTCGAATTCCTCGCGCCAGAAGCCGTAGATATCGGAAAGGACGTTTGCCTTGTCCACGGATGAGACGTGTTTCCTGCTCTTTTCGGCAAGGTCAAAGGCGTATTCCATTACCCTCTGGGTGCCTTCCTTTGAAATCAGGCCTATCTGGTAGGCGATTTCTTCACTGTCGGTCTCGATGTCCAGGTTGAATTTTGCAGAGTAAAGCGTCCTCTTCACTTCGAGAAGGTCCTTGCTCTCGCCTTTTTTGACTCTTCCACCGATGCCGATGTAGAAGTCCTCGGTGTTTTCCCTGACCACAGTGAAATCGATATCTTTTGAGGTCTTGTCTTTAAGTGGAGTCCAGACTCCTTCAAGGAGTTTCACCGGGCGCAGGTTGATGTACTGGTCGAAGTAAAAGCGAGCAGTTAATAAGATCCCCTTTTCAAGAACTCCCGGGGCAATCCTCGGGTCTCCGATGGATCCCAGGTAAATGGCAGGATAGCCGGATAATTCTTTTAAGGTGTCTTCCGAAATCAGTTCTCCTGTCTCCAGGTAGTGATCTGCCCCATGGGGGTAGTCGATCCATTCTACATCAAAGCCGAATTTTTCGCCTGCGACATCAACAACTTTCTTGCCTTCAGCGATGATTTCTGGGCCTATCCCGTCTCCGGAAAGGACCGGAATCTTATACTGCGTCATGTTTGTACTCCTTTCGAATTTGCTGGCAAATTTGCCTTATTGTTAAGAGATGTTGAACGTGAACAGGTTTTTTGAACAGGTTTTTTCTGATAGTTTTTGTCCCTACAGTTTTTTCCTGAACAATTTTTTCCTGAAACGCTCCTCTCTAATTAGCGTTTTGAGACCAGGTCCCGGGAATATTCAACAAGCCCTCCTTTGTCCACTATTTCGCGGACAAAATCCGGGAGGGGCGTTGCCTGGTAGGTCTCACCTTTCGTTTTGTTTTCAATGACCCCTGTTGCAAGGTCTACTTCCAGTTCGTCCCCGTCGTCAATCCTGTCCGTGTCCGGGCATTCAAGGACCGGGATCCCGATGTTGATCGAGTTCCTGAAAAAGATCCGGGCAAAGGACTTTGCGATCACACAGGACACCTTTGAGCCCCGCAGGGCAAGGGGTGCGTGCTCACGGGAGGACCCGCAGCCGAAGTTGTTTCCTCCGACAACGATGTCGTTTTCATGCACTTTTTTCGCAAACTCGGGGCGGACACCTTCAAAGGTGTACTTCGCGAGTTCCTCGGGGGTATTGAAGATCAAGTAACGACCCGGAATTATTGCGTCCGTGTCCACGTCATCTCCGAATTTCCAGGCTCTTCCTTTCATGGCATCACCGATGTGGTTTCTGATATTAAAAGCTGCAATTCACCGGGCCAGAGGCCGCACTGATGAATATGATTGTAGTTCCATGTTATCTGTACACTGTCATCTGTACACTGTCACCTGTACAGTTTCTTATTATGTTGTGAGTTGTGTGTTTACAGCTCGTAATCCAGTTCCATACTTATGGATAGCATGGTAATAATAGCTAATATTTAAATTATTTTATGGCGGAGTATAAAAATGGTTTACAATATGCCCCCATTTTTTCCTTAATATGCATTAAAATAAGTGTTTATTGCTCTCTTTATTGCTCTATATTGCTTTTATATTGTTGTTTCATCTCTTTTCTGCCTTCACTGCGGGCATCAGGGCGCTTGGTTCTCCCCCTCCGTGCCAGCTCCGCCGGGGGCGCATCCGGACCAGGTGTACGGATTCGGAATGGTCGTCCACAATCAGGGCAGCTCCCCTCTCGCTTCCCATTTTCTTTATATATCCCCTGATACCCTCCTGCATGTAGAGGGGGCGTGCGGCTTCCAGGGCAAGGATATCGTCACTTGCGGTGAGGCGGTGGCAGATCAAAAGGTCACTTTGTGAAATTACATCCGTATGCAGACCTGAAGGCCTCTGGGTGGCGAGGATAAGGGACAACCCCGGTTGCCTCCCCTGTCTCAGACACCTGTTGATCAACACTTCCGAAGCAAGGGTTTCAGTTCCCGCGGGCAAGAAGAGATGGGCTTCGTCTATGAAGAGCCAGACCATGGGAAACTCTCCTTCTGCTTCTTTTTCACCTTCATCTTGTGCTTCTGCTTCTTTTTCACCTTCATCTTGTGCTTCTGCCTCTTTTTCACCTTCATCTTCTATTTCATTTTCTGCTTCTGCTTCTGCTTCTACTTCAATTTCTACTTCAATTTCTTCTCTTTTTCCTTCTACCCCTTCTTTGCCTCCCTCTCTTCCTGCCTTATCTTTCTCTTTTCCGTTTTTTTCTTCTTCCTTTCCTCCTCCCATGAGCCTTTTTTCATATGCCCGCCTGGCCTCAAGCCTTTTTGCATAGAGCCTGCCTGCAAGAATGGAAACCACTGCTGCACAGACATTCTCATTTTCGAGGGTGCTCACGTCAAGGACAGAGGTCTTCCCACCGCTTACGAGTTCCGACAGTCGTGTCCCTTTCTTTTCGAATACTCCCCAGGAATCAACGGCTCTGAAATAGTTTTCTGCGGCTCCTTTCGAGACAGAATCCGAACGCTTGTCCCGGTGTACTTCTGTAATTATGTCTCTGAAAGAGTACGCTTCATTTTTCTCTTTGAGAGATTCTATTGCTCTTACAACCAGCACTCCCAGGGGCGAAACCTCATCTACGTTAAATAAGCTGCACCACTGGCCTCCTGAAAGTCCGGAGATCGAGATTGAAAATGGTGTGACCTTTATGCCCCGTTTCCCATATTCTTCCACTTTTCCCACAGGTACGAAGACCTCTGCCTCAATGCCGGAAGGTTCAAGGTCCCATTGTTTGAGTTTCCCGGCTTCAGGCATGTTCTGGTTTCTCATTGTCCAGAAAATCCCCATCGTATCAATAACCAGGGATGCCAGGTTTTTTGCAATAGCCGGAGGTAAAAGGGCGAGTTCTTCCATTATACAGCCCATTGTATAGGATTTTCCGTATCCCCTTTTCCCACAGATCAGGACTGCATGGGGTTTCAGGGCATCAAGGAAGACGGGCGCTCCTTTGGAGCGGTCAAGAGCCAGGTAGTTCCCGAGGAACAGCAGTCCTTCCCCCCCGTTATCCTTATTCCCAAGCACGCGGTATTTTCCTGAACCTGTTTTTACAAATGAAGTCCCGATTATTTTTCCCTCCTTTCGTCATTCATTAATATTATCATAACCCCCACTACCTAAAATAATTTTTCCAACTCCTCAAACTATGTAATAAGATGTCTTATTTTTCCTGAAGGATCTTATCGACTTTTCTACTAAATTTTATTTATGGGTCTGCTCTTCAGGTATTCTTTCGTCCCTCCTCTGAGAATAGAAACGTTTATTTAGTTGTGAAAAACTCTACCATAATGTATAGTATAGCACACTGAGCTCATGCATGTCTATTTTCTTGTGGAGTTTTCTTGTTTGACCTAAACTCCTTTAAAAAAACATAAACTCCAAACCATTTTGGCTCTTGAATAATTTCAAAATTTATTCCCCGGTGAACACAATTGGATACTTCCCAGAAATCCTCTTTATTAAATTTGCTTTTAAGGTCCGATAAAAGAAAGGGTATAATGCTCTTTTTAAAGGATGGCTCTAAAAGTATCGAGGAAATTACCAAATTGCTTGATTCTCCTCCGGCTTCGGTCCTTCCCCAGATCAAAAAATTGAAGGATAACAGGCTGGTTTTGCAGGACGGAAAGTACTACAGCCTTTCCAAAATAGGAGTTATTGTTACTGAAAAAATGAGCCCTCTGGTGGGGATCCTTGAAGTTTTTGAGGATAACCTCGACTACTGGATAAATCAGGACCTGAGCGGGATTCCTCCATTCCTGCTCATGAGGCTTGGGGAACTGAGTCCCTTCAAAGTGATTGAACCCGAACTGAACAGGATCTTCGAACCTCCTGAGGAGTTTTTAGATTCCCTACTTAAGTCCAGGGATGTCATTCGCTTTACCTCTTATTTCCAGCCCTCTTTTCCCGAAATTCATACGGAACTCCTTATGAAAAAAACTAATATCTCCCTCATAGTTACCGAAGGTTTCTTCGAAAGGGTTGTAAATGATTACCCTGAAGAACTTGAACATTTCTTGCTCCCGGAAAATTCCAGATTCTTTGTCTACAAAGGGGGCTCCTCCCTGGCCTCAGTTACGGTAAGCGAGAGGTTTATGGCAATTACCCTGATCGATAAAAAAGGCAGACCTGACCAGAGATTCCTTATAAGCTTCGAGAAAAAAGCAATTGAATGGGGGAAGGAACTTTGTAAGTATTACAGGGGCCTGTCCGAAGAAATCAAGAAAGAAGACGCTGCCTGTTTCCTCTCCGGTAGTGAGAACTAAAAGGCTGGAAAAGGGTAATTAACAGGCTGGAAAAAGGAAAATTAACAATAGAGTACAAGAAAATTAACAGGTTAAAATAACCTCCTAATTTTCAGGCTAAAATCTTGGTAAATACGGTTGGCGTTTTTAAGGTTCGAAGTTCTTAAGGTTTGGAGTTTTGTCCTCAGGAAATTATTTTATCAAGTTTTCCGGCTTCTGCTGCCAGTTTGATTTCCCGTGCGATCCTTCTTCCTGTGGACATGTTTTCCTCGATCAGGTCCGAGTACGGGGAACCTGTAACATAAAGGTTCGTTCCTGCTACAATCCTGGCTGAGATTTCGAATACCTTGATTTCCAGTTCGTCGGTGAACACGGTTTCAAGGCAGAAGGAGCCGATCATCCCGCCGAAGAGGCCCAGAGATTCTTCAACTACTCTTTCCCCAAGGGAAAAGATCAGGGGCAGGAGTGATTCCCTTGCTACAAGGGGGACGTTTCCGGTGACAACGTAGGTTGGCCTGATGCCTGATTCGACGAGTTCCCGGGGGGAGCCGAGCCTGAAAATTTCGTCGGCGTTGGATTCCACTCTCCGGTCCATGCTAAGGAGTTCAAGGCTTCCCTTGCTTAATGTGTATCCCTCGTCCCGGATGGGGGAGTAGAAGTAGTGCAGGTAGTAACGGGTTCCGGTGATGAATTCCTGGATGGTGTATTTCTGGGTGCGGTCTATGAGTTCCTCGAACTCCTCGCAGGTCTTTGCAATGAAAAACCCTTTGCCTCCCTTTGCTCCGTGGTACTTAACCATCACAGGCCCGTTGATTTCTCTCGGATCATCGATTTTTCCGGGCATGTGAATGCCAGCCCCGAGCAGCCATTCCCTTTCCATGTCCCGGTCTGATTCCCATTCAAGGACAGCCCTGTTTCCAAAGGTCGGGACTGCCATTTCCGCAAAACTCTCAGTACCGAGATAGGCTACAAAGGAACCGTGCGGGATTATAATGACATTTTTTTCCCGGAGTTCTTCTACTTTGTTCATGATGTCTTCATAACTATCTACAATGAGGTACTCATCAGGTTTTGCCTTTGGGAAAGCTTCATAGAATTTTGGGGGCTTGCCCACGCAGATCCCGAGTGTCCTGAAGCCTTCTTTCCTCGCCCCATCAAAGATCTGAAGGCTCGAGTGAGAGCAGACGGTTGCAATTGTAATGTTTTCCATATCGTAGTTTTTAAGAAATTCGAGAATCTGCTGTTTTGTGATCATGATTGTTACCACGGAAAATTTAGATTAGAATATATGACGTTATATTTAACTTTAAGGGATGGATTCTATATATAAACATAGTAATAAAAGTATAATAAAAAGTAATAACTATAATTTCTCTATTAAGTGCTTGCAAGGTAAACTTGCAGGATATGATAGAATACACCTCTCATAAAACATCTTGCACAAATTACCTTACACAAAACACCTGGGCGTAAATCCCTACAAAAATACTATGCACTACACAAAATTCCTTACAAAACTACTAGCCCTGCAAAAAATCCCTTACAAAAACAGTTATAAACAAATTCCCTCTCAAAAAACATAACCTCTCACAAAGTATAACAATATTAATCTTTTAATTTAGGACGTAAACATGAATGAGCTGGAAGATAAAGACGGGGTTCCGGAAGCTGAAGGGCACCTGAATGGCCCGGGGTCCCCGGACGGCGAGGAGCTCCGGGGAAGCGGAGACAGGGTGCTGGTGCTCCCCGTAAACGAGGACTCAAGAAAGATTACCCAGACCCTCTCTAACGAAACATCTCTGAAGGTCCTTGAACTGCTCGGTAAAAAGAGCCTTTCTGCAACCGACATTGCGGAGGAGTTGAAAATTCCTCTGACTACGGTGAAGTATAACCTTGACTCCCTTGTGGACTCCGACCTCATCAAGGTCAAGCAGATCAAATGGAGCCAAAAGGGCCGCCAGGTTAAGATCTACGAGGCGATGGAAAAGCTTATTATCCTGGTCCCGTCCAGAAATCCTGTTGATAAAATTTCTATCATAAACCTGCTGCAGCAGTACATAGGAGTAATTGCAGCGGCATTTTTTGCGGCCGCAGGAATCGAATACCTTTCAGCGTACCTCAAAGCAAGAAAGGTTTTCCAGGCTACCGCTCCCTTAAGTTTAGGAATAATGGAAAACGGCAATGTCCCTGTTCCGGCAGCCGTGATAGCTAATGACACTTCCGGGGGAGAACCCGGAGAACCCGGGTTAATGGACGTGGGAATCGAGTCCTTTTCCGAAGAAGAGGGAGCTTCCCAGAATGAAGCACCAGATGCAGCTCCGGTGGAAGAAGTCGAAGTTTTTGCAGGTGAATCCCAGGAAGAAGGATCAATTGATGAAGAATTCGCAGAGGACTCCCTGAAAGAAGAGTTTGATTCCGAAGACGCCCCTGTTGAAGACGCCCCCGAAGGCGTAATGGATGACGCCCCTGTTGAAGATGTGGCTACTGAAGAAACGATGGAAGCTGAGTACGTCGAAGAAGCTCCTGTAGAAGAAACTGCTCCTGAAGGTGTAATGGAAGAAATTCCTGTCGAAGAAGCCGCTGAATGTATGGACGTTCCAGATACGGACGGCGTGGACGTGACAGAGGGGCTGGATGGAATGGATGGTATGGATGATCTACCTCCTGTTCCCCCTGAAGGAATCACCCATCTCGGAGGTATTCACGGACTTTACGATATGCTTTCTTTGCATCCCGGGGCCTGGTTCCTTCTTGGCTGTCTCTTCGTTGTGTGCTTGATGATCGTACGAGAAGTCTATTATAAGAAAAAGACCAAGTAATCAATGATTGGTATGAGAGTTGCTTTAAAACTTGCATACATAGGCACCGGGTTTCACGGCTCCCAGATCCAGCCCAATGTTGACACCGTGGAAGGAGAGATCTTCAAAGCTCTCCGGAATCTCCAAATCATCGAAGGTCCCAAATCTGCTAATTACACATGTGCAGGCAGGACCGACGCAGGAGTCCATGCTCTTGAACAGGTCGTTGCTTTTGACACCGATAAGCCTAACCTTGCAATCCCCAGAGTCATCAATTCCGAACTTCCTCCCTCTGTCTGGACCTGGGCTCATGCGGAAGTTCCCCCCGCCTTTGACGCCAGGCGGAATGCAGTTTCCAGGCGCTACCGCTACGTGATGAGCGGGGAAGAATACGACATTTCAAAGATGAGGGAGGCTTCAAAGCTCCTCCTGGGAACTCACGATTTTGCGAACTTTTCCAAAGCCGACGGGGATAAGAGTACGGTCCGTACCCTGGAACGTATTGAAGTTCGGGTTGACGGGGAGCTTACAAAAATAGATGTAACCGGCAATGCCTTTCTCTGGAACATGGTCCGGAAAATCGTAACCGCCCTTTCCATGATAGGAAACGGGGTCAGAGATGAGGACTGGCTGCTTCAGATGCTCAATCCCGAAATCTATGAAGAAGGAATCGAACCTGCTCCTGCACACGGGTTGACCCTCATGGAAGTCAAATATCCTTTCCCCCTCGAGTGGGTCGAAGATAGCTACTCCATCCGGAGGGCAAACGAACAAAACTACAGGAACATCCTCAGGCACAGGGTAATGGCTGAAGTGATCGAGGAACTTATTTTCAAAGAGTGAATTCCTGATTTCCAGAAATAAATGCCTGATTTCCAGGAATAAGGATTTCTTATAGAGGACAGCTTACATCCCTATCTTTTTTATTACTACGGGAGCGCGGAGGGTCACGAATACCCCGATCTTTCAGGTCGGGGATGAAGTGAACCCTCGCACGTTTTTTGTATTCCTTTAAATTGATAAAACATTACTTCGTTT
The DNA here is from genome assembly GCA_016841265.1 of Methanobacteriota archaeon. Lineage (GTDB taxonomy): Archaea > Halobacteriota > Methanosarcinia > Methanosarcinales > Methanosarcinaceae > MTP4. The sequence goes on from JAENZL010000008.1 coordinate 53,118, forward strand.
TAAAGTGAGGTTTCTTGGTATCATGGTTACAGGAGTTGGAAATGCTACTCTATATTGAGGAAACCTTGTTAAATGATACTTAACTGTTCCCAAGAAACCGAGCGGGCGGCCCGAAGCATACCCCACCTTTTAAGGTGGGGTGGCCGCCCGCAATTTGATTTTCTTTCACTGTGTTTCCTGTCTTCATTCAATTTTTTTTTTTATTTAATCTTTTTGAAAAATCGTAATTGTCCGGGTGAGGCTGCGGTGTACTCTCTGGGCATGGATTTCAAGCACTCTGAGGCCTGCCTTTTCCCCGTATTCTAATGCTGCCTTATCCGAGACCACAATGGCGATTCCTCCGGGCTTGAGGACACGGTAAATTTCCGAAAGGGCGCCGGCATAAAGTACTTCCAGAGACTCTGCAAGGATGGCTGCCGAACGTCCGTAGGGAGGGTCAGTGACGACTGCGTTCACGGATTCGGCTTTCAGGGGGGCACTGCAGGCGTCTCCTTCCATCAGGGCATAATCCGTTCCGAAGGCTTCCAGGTTTATCCTTGCTCCCTGGACGAGTTTTTCCTGGGCGTCGATTCCAATTACCCTGGCTCCCAGGAGTCCGGCTTCTACAAGGATGCCTGCGGTGCCGCAGAAGGGGTCAAGGAAGAGCTCTCCGGGGCGTATCCTGGAAAGGTTTACAAGGGCTCGGGCGACCCTGGGCATAAGGACGCCGGGGTGGAAAAAGGGCTTGTTCTGGGGGTTCCTGGCTTCGTAAGCGCTTCTGTCCACGGACGAGATAAGGGCTCCGAAAACGGTTTTCTCACTCATGATCAGCCGGAATTCGATGTCCGGATTGTTGAGGTTTGCCCGGAATCCTTTTCGGTAGATACAACCTCCTACCTTCTTTTCCAGAGGTTCGCCAGGAAAGTCCACATGGTGTTTAATTCTCTTTGCCCGGACTACGAAGTTTTGCCCTTCCCGGATTAAACCGGCTGGTTTGAAGGCTTCGGCAAGTTCCAGGATTGCTTCTGGCCTGCTTTCTGAGATCCCTATCACTTTCAGTATGTGGTGGGTCATTGCAAGCCTTTCCGTCATCTTACTCTTGAGGACCTTTTCAAGCTCTGTTTCTTCGCCAGTTATGTCCACCACAAGGCACTGGTCCATCAGAGAATGTACTCTGTATTCCAGCCCTTCGATTTCAAGGCAGGCAAGGACTTCGGCAGCGGGCAGTTTTTCGTGTTCACCTGAGAGTTCGAAAGCGTATAACATGGATTGACCGGGGTTAGGTTGATGAATATAGTTAGGAATAGGATTGAAAAGGTACGTTCTGAACGTTGGTACATTCTGAACGTTGGTACATTCTGAACGGTAAAAGTCATTCGGAACCGGTTAAGCTGGATACTTGAATTGCCGGACGTAGTATGGAATACTTCTGGGAAATTTGGAAAAAATTTGCCGAAAGAATACGGCGGGTTCAAAAGAATACTTTCTATTTAAAACATCTTCTCCAGGGCTTCCCTGCCTGTCATGCCGGGTTCGACCCCAAGTTCCCTGGCTTTTGGCGTTGCTTCGACAACTTTTGCTTTTAGCATGTCCTCGAAACTCTGTACGCCTTTTACCTTTGCTGCGGTATCTCCAAGGGCTTCTGCGGCATTGATGTCAAGGTACCCGCACATCAGGAAGCCCTTCTCTGCGCTGAGGACCAGCAGAGGGTATTTCTGCATTTTAAAACAGAGGCCAAGGGCACATCCGTTTTCAAGCTTAACCTGTTCGATGAGCATGTTTTCCAGAATACGTTTCAAGCCTGATTAAACTTTTGGGCTCGGGAAAAGTCGCCCGAGGAAGTTCTCAAAAAATCCTGCATCTGCCAGGTTTTCTTCAGGTTCCGGTTCTTCAATTGAGAGGGTTTCATTTTCCATTACTTCGTCCCCGGTTAAAACCTCCGGCAGGGCTGCCGTCTCATAACTTTTGTTTTCCGAAAACCAGAGGGTAATTTCCCCCTCGGGGCCAAAGCTGCCTTTCAGGATCTTGCGGCTGTCTTCAAATTCTTCGTTTTTATCTTCCAGGCCGTCTGCCCGGTTCACATCATATCCGGGAGGAAGGAATATGGTCACTTCCGATCCAGGGGTGCCCAGGAACCAGATGCTGGTTTGATTACTGGTTTGATTGCCTGTTTCAGTACCGATTTCAGTACCGATCTCATTACCTGTCTCAGTGCTGGCTTCCCCCTCTTCCTCTTTCTTTAATTCTTCTTCTACTCCTTCTTCCTCAAAGTTGTAGGTTACACTGGCGGTGTTTGTGATGGGTGAACTCCTGGATGCCGTGCCCAGGGCTTCGTCAGAGAGCCAGAACTCCACGTCCAGGACTTTTACCATCTCTGAGGAACCTTCTAGCTTAACATCGGGCTTCTTTTCAATGGAGTTTTCCAGCCTGTCCCGGAGCTCAAGCTCCATGTTTCGGATTTCCCATGCGTTTACGAAGCTGTCGTTGTTACCGGTTTCCCTGTCTATAAGTTCCCTGAAGAAAATGGCCTCTCTGTTCGTGATGCATTCTTCATAGTCCCAGCTCATCCCGTCGTTTTCGAGGGTGATTTTATTGCTGGACACGAAAGAGGCGGTACAGGGGCCCGAAAGAAGGGTTGTGGAGAGGACGGCCGCTATAAAGAAGGTTGAAAGGAGGTGCTGTAATTTCAAGGCGCTCAACTCTTTTTTTCTTTTATTTTTTCAACCTTTGCTTTTTATTTAATTTTCTTCTATTCCTTCCAGCTTATTTTGTTGTGACCTCACAGCCGTCCGAGCTTACGATTAGCGTGTGTTCGGCCTGGGCTACCATTCCCCCTCCGCTTTCCAGAAGGACGGGGTAGCCGTGGAGGATTCTTGCTTTTTCGAGCTGGATGAGCACAAATTCCAGCTTGTCGGATTCAAGCCAGCGTTTTGCAAAGGGCAGGGTCCTGTACTCTTCAACCTGTTTCAGGACTTTTCGAACTGCAGGCATACGGACCGGTTTTTTCTGGATAAGGCTGTAGATCTCGGTGTTGGAACCGTCGTGGACCGAGCCCGCTCCGTCCGTTGCGAAAGGCTCGATAGCAAGCACGTCTCCTTCTTTAAGGACTACGCCTCCTTCAACGTGTTTGTTCGGGACGGACGGTTCATCGTGCGCTTCATACTGAGAAAGCCCGTGTCCCGTAAGGTTGAGGATGGGGCTCAGGTCATAGCTCCTGATGGCGTTCTCGATTGCAGCCCCGATTTCCCCGGTGCTGACTCCTGGCCTGACAGTATCAATGGCTGCCTGGAGCCCGGTTTCTGCGGCTTTCACAATGTCCGGGTTTCCGGAGAGGTCCACCGTAATTGCAGAGTCTGCAATGTACCCGTCAACATGGACTCCGAGGTCCAGCTTTACCATATCTTTCCCGAAGACGTCCGTGTCCCCCACTTTCGGGGTTGCATGGGCTGCCTCTTCGTTTCTTGAGATGTTGCAGGGAAAAGCTGGCTTTCCTCCAAGTTCGATGGTCTTGTTTTCTACAAACTCCGCAACTTCAAGCAGGCTGCCTCCTACCTTTACCATATCTGCGGCTTCGACTCGAACCTTGCTAAGGATCCTTCCCGCTTCCCTGTATTTTTCAAGGATATCTTCCCTGTTTTGCACGTTATCGGTCATGCTAACTCCATACCAAATAGATTGAATAATAATTGATAAGACTGAAATCGTTTAACTCATAATGTTGAGTTTGTTCAACTCATAATGTTGAGTTTGTTCAAATTGAATATTACAAAATTGAGTCCTACTTAATAAATATATAATGGTTATAATTATGCCTTATATAATTCATTAGCAGGGTTATAATACAAAGTTCTTTTCTAATTTTGTCAGGTTCTCACAACCATTTTTGGTCACAAGTACCATGTCTTCGAGCCGGACTCCTCCGATTCCCGGATAGTACAGCCCGGGTTCGATGGTGATTACATTTCCTTCTTCAAGCATGGCACTGTTTTCTCCTACTCCAGGCAGTTCGTGGATATCGAGCCCGACCCCGTGCCCTGTGGAATGGGTGAAGCCTACCTTCGCTCCGCTTCTGTAGGTGTCGTAGCCCCGTTCTTCCAGCACTTCACAAACTGCATTGTGGACTTCAGCCGCTGACACTCCGGCTTTTACCATATCCAATCCTTTCTCCTGGGCTGCAAGCACGGCTTCATATATGGCTTTCAGCTCTTCCGAAGCTTCTCCCCTGAGCACGGTGCGCGTCATGTCTGCAAAATAACGTTTTTTCTTGCTTCTGGGAAAAATGTCCAGGATGATGGGGGCATTTGCCCTGAGTGGTCCGGCGGTGGTCCCATGGGGGTTTGAAGTGTCTTCTCCGCAGGAGACGATGGTCTCTTCCGCCTCACAGCCAAAGTCCAGCAGGGCGTGGTCTATCGCGGAGAGCACCTTCTCTCCTGTAAGTTCCTTTCCCTCATGGTAGAGGATTCCATCTTTCTCCTGTGCACCCCCGATGAGCTCTATGGCAGCCTCCATTGCTTTCTCTCCGGCTCTCTGGGCATACTTTACGGCTTCCACCTCATCTGGCCTTTTCTGGCTTCTCATCTTCCTGAAGGGGCTCTTTACCGGGACTATGGAGAAGCCTGCTTCGGCAAGGAAGTTTGAGTCAAAAACAGGGAAATCATAGGGTACTGCGATTTTTTTTGCTCCTGCTTCCGAGAGCAGTTCGGAAAGACAGGCAGCATAAGCCAGGGCTCCATCCTTTTTTTCCTTGATTTTTTCCATGTATCCGAAGTCCTGCAAAGTCCGGATTTCGGGTACTCTCGACTCAAGTTCGGCTCTCCCGAGTTCCATCTCCGAAATAAGAAGGGTCTCTTTCCCCTCTCCGGTCTGCAGGTACCCGAAAGCGTCCGAAGCCAGGAAACGGGTTGCGTAGTAGATGTCCGCGGAATGGATGTCTCCCATCATAAGGTATGCGTCTGCTCCGGTGTTTTCAAGGGTTTCTTTAATGCTGAATTCTGGTTCTGCCATGGCAGGTAATTCTGACGTTTGTGAATAAAGTTGTTATTGTCAGGTCAGGGGGTTCAGTTCGCAAAATTTCAGCTCGTAATTAAAAAAATAAAGTTCTTCTAGCATGGAAAAATAGCGGGTTATGGAGGCTTCCATCTCTTCCGAGAACCTGATAATGCACACGTATTTTCTTCTTTCTCGTTCTCTTACCCATACCTTACCTTCCGATAAGGCATATTCCCTGTCGCTTAGAAGTTCCGCGGCGCAGCCAAGCAGCATACGGATACATGTGGTCAGTTGTTTGCGAGTTTTTTCTTTCTTTAATTCCAGGTAGTCGGGAGCTATGCCTGGGTGGAAGAGTTCGTTTCTGTGTATCCAGTACTCATCGCGGTTGAGGCATTCTTCGACAATCGAGGGTATACGGGCTATTTGTTCTGCGGGGTCGGGTTCCTGTTCTCCGCCTTTTTCCTGCTGCGGTTTTTCTTCCAGGTGCTTTTTTTCTTCCCGTTTGGTCTTTTTACCCCCAATTCCATTTTTGGAAAATTCAGTCCTCTCTACTTCCCTCCGAATCCATTCGGTGGTGAAATTTGTGGCGGCTTCGATAAAGGTTCGGGTTTCCAGTTCCATTTTTTCTCTGGTTTGCTTTATCTGCCGGCTCAGGTCGTTGATTCTATCCCTGCTCTCATCCGGAGTTCCGAAGCCTGCATCCATGTTTTTCTATCCTCCTTCCGGTCTCCTGCCTGTTACGTTCACGTCTTTCAAAATTACTTCTTTTCGTATTACATAGTTTTGTCTTTGAGGAAAAAAACTATGTCTTCAAAAGTTCGTAGATGGAGTTTGTGGGATTATAGATTGGGACCCGGATTGAGGTCCGAATTAAGATCCGAATTAATATCTGGGTTGAGGTTATGGATGATTTAAAATCTCTTGGCTAAAAATAGTAAGTTTCATTTAAAACAGTAAGTTTCATTTAAAACAGTAAGTTTCATTTAAAA
>JAENZL010000008.1:59084-106143 GCA_016841265.1 Methanobacteriota archaeon
GTAAGTTTCATTTAAAACAGTAAGTTTCATTTAAAACAGTAAGTTTCATTTAAAACAGTAAGTTTCATTTAAAAATAGTGTGTGGTCCGCAACAGTTGTTTTTTATTTTAAAAGTCATAGTTGCGAAAAAAAATGAGCGCCCGGACCGGGATTCGAACCCGAGTCGGAGCCTCGACAGGGCTCCATGATAGGCCTCTACACTATCCGGACACTCCGATTATTCTAGTCGTTTTTACCCGCGTTGCGAGCAATCCATAAATGTCATTCCGATATATAAAGATTCCTGTTGAAGGTCTCCTTTTATACGGAATGTCATGGATTTTAGTCCCGCCTCCCAGACTCGAACCGGGGACATCGCGGTGCCTGCGCGGAAATGTGCGATTTCACTCGCATTGGCCGAACTACAGCCGCGCACTCTACCACTGAGTTAAGGCGGGACAATGGATGCGTATCCAGCGCTGCAAAGCGCTGCACTGCCTTAATGCACCATCTCCATATATGGCAATGGTATTTATGTTTTTCGCTAAAATGGATTTTCAGGGGCTTCTCTTTATAACATTTTTTATATATATCATGCATACTTTTCTATATTACAGAGACTATAAGATAATTAAAGTATAGAATTTTACCCAGTACAAGGGGGTACATGGAAAATGGTGGCCCAGATATTTACAGAATCTAACAATAATGATACAGTTACTGTCCGCTTAGGAGAAACCTTTTTGATCAAACTTCGGGATGAGCCCGCAGAACATCTCTACAGCAAGGAGACTGAACATTCTGCTCATACCGTCTGGGAAATAAAGGCAGGCAGGGGTCTCAAACTGCGCGGAGATCAGTTTATCCCGGATATCCCTGATACGACTGCGGTACCCGGAGTCCATGAGTGGGAATACGAAGCCATAGAAACAGGGTCCTGGAAAATCGAGGGGAAATATACTATTTATCGCTTCGGGGGCGAAGAAAAGTACAGGTTAGATGTAAAAGTGGTTTGAATACACCTGAAAAGTCCCGTGACCTTCTGATTCCTGTTTAAATCAGACTGGTTGAAAAGGATTTTGTGTAAAGTCAGAGCTAAACTTTACCCAGGATAAAACCAGGTTGAAAAATCAGGTCAAAAGTAATGCAAAATAGTAAAAAATTAGTAAAGAACCCGAAGGTTCTCTCCTGATTTTCTATTTTTCTCAGAAAGTGTCCAGTTCTCCTTTTACAACCATATCGGTGATTTTTGTCACGTTTGTAAGCCAGTCGTCCATGACAGCTTCAGCTTCGGCTTTAACATGGGAGAAGGAACTGCCGTCTTCGGGGATGATCTGGGCACTTGCTACCAGGGGCTGGTCAATGGGCTTTCCGATCTGGGAGAGCAGCCTGATGTAAATGTCATGCACCTCGGGGACCTCTTCTACAATGTCCTTTGCCATCTGGGTGGAAAGGAGGTTGTAGATCTTTCCTATGTGGTTGATCGGGTTCTTCCCGCTGGTGGCTTCCATGCTCATGGGCCTGTTCGGGGTGATAAGCCCGTTGCAGCGGTTTCCGCGGCCTACAGAACCGTCGTCTCCCATCTCAGCCGAGGTCCCGGTGACGGTAAGGAACACACTTCCCGTTTTCAGGTCGTCGGCGGTGTTGATCTGGACTTCTACGTTTCTTTCCGTATAGCGGCTTGAGACGTCTTCCAAATAGTTCTTCATTTCTTCCTTTATGTTAATATAGTGGTCCAGGTCGTCCACGTGCCTTCCTACCATGCCGCAGCAGGTGGTAAGGGTGATGTCGTCTCCGTCCCTGAGCCCCATGACCTTTATATCTTCCCCAATACCGGGAATTTTGGGTTTCAGGTCGGTAATAAGCTGCCTTTCGGCGTTGTAGACGATGTTCTCAAGTTCTGAAAACGGAGCGTGCCCTACCCCAAAGGAAGTGTCATTTGCAACCGGGATCCGGTCCCTGCGGAAGACGTCCCTGAGGTCCGAAGACCCTGTCCCTAGTTTGCAGTCCAGAATAACGTCCCTATCCTGATCAAGGTTAACGACTGTGTTTCTCAGGTAATCCCGGGCAGCCTTGAGAGCTACGGATTCCGTGGCAAGTTCGACGCCTTCAAACTCTTTTGTGGCTCTGCCAACGAGGAGTATGTAGATGGGTTGCAGAATTTCTCCTCCGCCGAATTTGGGGTGGGATCTTCCTGCTACGATCTGGGTTTCATCAGTATTGTGGTGGAGCACAACCCCGCACTTCTCGATGTACTCCTTGCATAAGGCGCGGCTTACGGCTTCCGCCAGCCCGTCTGAGATGCTGTCTGGGTGCCCTATCCCTTTGCGTTCTACAAGCTCTATCTGTTGTTTTTCTACCGGGGTTTGTATGAGCTGTTCTACTCTGATATTTCGGGCCATTTGAATCCTCTTTTTTTGGAATAATTACTGTATCGTCAATGGTTGGATCGTTATCGGTTTCATCATGTTATCAGTGCCTGGTGGTTCCAGCGCTGATTATATGTCTCTGAATTCTATAATATGACTTCGATAATATTATATTTATGACTCAAGTGTCTGTTTCTATTAAATTACTCCCGCTATATAATTGTTCCCGTATCTTCATTACTGGGGGTAATATGCCTTTTTGAAAACAGTGGCAATAACCATCTTCTAAAAAATAAAATTTCTGTGAGGAATATAGTATAAAATAGTGTGAGCTATACCATCTTCCTGTCCCTTCTTTCTTCTCTCCTCTTCTTTCTTCTCTCTTCTTCTTTCCCCCATTCTTTGTGTCAAGCTTATTTTCTGGAAAATCCACCGTGAAATCTATATTATAAAAGAATGTTTTGGATAAACGTTTTATACGGATGAGCATAACCTGAGTAACAATTCCCAGTAGAGTACAGCCGAGTACAGCCGAGTACTACCAGAGGACAGAGCAGATGATTCGCATTGCAATACCCAATAAGGGTCGCCTTCACGATCCCACCATCTCGATTTTCAGTGATGCGGGGCTTCCCATCAGTGGGGGAGCTAGCCGGAAACTTTTCGCAAAAACCATAGATCCCGAAATCAGCATTCTTTTCGCAAGGGCCGCAGATATCCCCGAGTACGTACAGGACGGGGCCGCAGACGTCGGTATCACAGGCATGGACCTGATCACGGAATGCGGGGCGGATGTCGAGGTCCTGCTTGACCTTAAATTCGGAAGGGCAACCCTGGTCCTGGCCGTGCCCGAAGATTCGAAGATCGAAAAACCCGAAGACCTGGAGGGCAAAAAAGTCGCAACCGAGTTCCCGGGAATTACGGCACAGTATTTTGAAAAGCTCGGGATAAATGTCGAGATCATAAAGGTCAGCGGGGCCTGCGAAATGACTCCCCATGTCGGGATTGCCGATGCCATTGTGGATATCTCAAGTTCCGGGACCACCCTCATGATCAACCGCTTGAAGGTAATTGACAAGGCCTTTTCTTCCTCTGTCTACCTGATTGCAAACAGGGAGAGTCTCAGGACAAAGGAAAAGATCCTGGACATCAAAACCGCGCTTGAAAGCGTTCTCAACGCAAAGGAAAAGCGCTACCTTATGATGAACGTCCCCGAAAATTCCCTTGAAGCCGTAAAACAGGTTCTTCCCGGGATGTCGGGCCCCACGGTCATGAAGGTTGAGTCCAGCAAGTCCCAGGAAGAACCAATCCTTGCCGTCCATGCCGTTGTGGACGCGGACCTGATCTTCACCATCGTAAACAAGTTGAAAAAAGTCGGGGCAAGGGATGTCCTTGTGGTGCCCATTGAAAGGATTATGCCCTGAAAGGCCTGGTGTTTTCAGGCTTAAATTCCCAATTTATCTTGCAATTTATCTTGAAGAGGTGGAATGCCGTGACTTTTGAAGTAATCCCTGCAGTGGACATGAAAGGTGGAAAATGTGTGCAGCTGGTGCAGGGTGTCCCGGGAAGCGAGATCGTATCCCTGGACGACCCCCTTGCAGTTGCCCTTGAATGGGTCGGGCAGGGGGCAAAGACCCTGCACCTGGTTGATCTGGACGGGGCGATTGAAGGGGAGCGCAAGAATGCTCCTATTATCGAAAAGATAGTTGAGGCCTGCCGGGAAAACGGAGTCAGAATCCAGGTGGGAGGCGGGATCCGGAGTTTTGACGACGCGGCAGTCCTTCTCAAACTCGGGGTTTACAGGGTTATCCTGGGGACCGCAGCTATCCGGGACCCCGAACTTGTGAAACAGCTTTCCGACGCTTTCGGAGTTGAACACATAAACGTTGCCCTGGACGCAAAGAACGGAAAAATCTCGATCAAAGGCTGGACCGAGGAATCCGAACATACTCCCGTGGACATGGGCAAGAAGTTCGAAGACCTTGGGGCAGGCAGCCTGCTTTTCACGAACATCGATTCCGAAGGCCTGATGCAGGGCGTAAATCCCGTTCCCACAAAGGAACTTGTAGATTCCGTCAGCATCCCCGTGATTGCTTCCGGCGGGGTCAGTTCCCTTGCCGACCTGAAGACCCTGAAGCAGACCGGGGCCGCAGGGGTAGTTGTCGGAAGTGCCCTTTACACCGGCAGGTTTACCCTTGAAGAAGCAATCGAGGCGGCAAAGGACTGATCAGTTGCTTGCTTGCTTGCTTGATTTCCAATGAAATGCCGCAACTCTGATGCCGCAACTTCCCCGGGTGACCTGGGCAAAGTATTTAAGAAATTTAAAAGAGAAAGGGTGCTATATGAGGACTGCCAGAATTTCCCGCAAAACAAAGGAAACCGATATCCAGCTCGAGCTTGACCTTGATGGGTCGGGGCTTGCTGAGGTAAGCACAGGCATCGGGTTTTTTGACCACATGCTGACTTCCTTTGCAAGACACTCGGGCATCGACCTTAAACTGCACGCCGAAGGCGACCTTCATGTGGACGAGCACCACCTGGTAGAGGACACGGCTATAGTCCTCGGCAAGGCTCTTTCCGATGCCCTGGGGGACATGGCCGGGATTGCCCGCTTTGGGGAAGCCAGGATACCAATGGACGAAGCCCTGGCAGAAGTTGCCCTGGACGTAGGGGGACGCAGCTACCTTGTCCTGAAAGCTGAATTTGAAAGCCCTAAGGTTGGACGGTTAGGCACTCAGCTGGTAAAGCATTTCTTCGAGACCCTGGCTTCTAATGCAAAAATAACCGTACATGCCAGTGTCTACGGGGAAAACGACCACCACAAAATCGAAGCTCTCTTCAAAGCCTTTGCCTATGCCCTGAAAAGGGCTGTAAAAATCGAAGGTGAGAGCATAAAGAGCACGAAAGGTGTTCTCTAAGCCTTAGCTGAACATTAATTTTTCATTTTTTTCATTTCAATTTCACCTGTTTTTTGGTACTTTCTCATTGCCATATTGACATTTTTTCAAAGTCCCACAAAATTGCATGTCCGCTGTTTTCATAAGTTTGAGGAATGTTCGCCTGGTAAGATAAGTACTTGATTTGACTGTTTAACCTGCCCCAATAAACAGTTTTTTCCAATGAAGATATCGAAAACCTCCGCCAGCTTGTCTGGCGGCCCTCACAAAAAGGAATAATAAAATGAAAATAAGTTTTAAAAAGTAAATTTACGGGTTGTAGTTCTTTCTTTTTTGTTTACACTTTTTGTTTGCTTTCATCTGGTTTTTGCGGCAGTTTTTACTTTTTATTCTGTCTAACTTTTATCTTGTAAAGGCCGGGCTCCTTCGTCGCCCGTGGACAAGAACGGCACGATATGGCTATTTTCGGTTGTATGGGGCAAAATTAAGGACTTCGAGCCAGCCACTATTTTTCTGTTTGCTCAAAAATATCAATTGAATAATGAAGAACGATCATTTTTTCTGTTTTGTTAGATTGCAATCCAGCTTAAATCCTTACCCGCCATTCATTGGCAAAGACCATCATTGATTCCTTTGCAGAGTTGCGTCTCTGCAGTGCGCTGTCCTTTTCGTTCGCTCCGCTCCCTCAAGAGGACTATTCTTTTTTTTAATTCTTGTAATCTTTTACCCGCCATTCATTGGCAAAGACCAGCATTGATTCTTTTCTTAGCTGCCCTACAAGTCCCATATTTGCCTTTTTTGCAGCCTCAACCCCCGAATCGAAGGGCATTGCTTTTGTAACTACAAGGGGGATGCCTGCCCTTACAGCTTTCATTAACATATATGCCGGCTGTCTGCCCGTGGAAAGAAGGTACATCTCCGTGAGTGGAAGCCTGTTCAGGAGGGCATAGCCTATCGCTTTGTCAACGGCGTTGTGCCTGCCCACGTCAACGGCCTGAAAAATGAGTTTTCCGTTCCGGTCAACGAGGGCTGCAAGGTGCGTCCCCCTGGTGACTTTGTAGGTTTCGGATGTGAGATATTCCATCCCTGCAAAAATTGCTTTTATCCCGAAAACCGCTTCCGAACTCACAACCGTTTCTTTCCTACTTTTCGGCTGCCTTACTTCGGGGTTGACAGTCTTTATTTCCACCCTGTTCCCTTCAACCGTTATTTCGGCTATCTCTTCAAAACTAAGGGTCCCTTCGCAGATCATATGTCCTGCCGCAAGTTCCCTGAAATGGGCAGGGGAGGCGAGAAGAGTTGTAAAATGCTTCCCGTTTAAAAAAAGTTTCACAGGGCATTCCCTTGCGAGTAATACCTCTGTATCTTCTGCCCTGCTATCGGGATAGATTCTTTTTGCAGGGTAAGGAGTGGTGTATTTTTCAGGCATATGGATCTTTTTTCCTGTATCCTCTGTATATGGGCGTAAAAATGCGTCCATATGCCTTTTTCTTTTCCGTTAGTTTAGGCGTATTGCAAGGTAATCAATTTTTATGGAGGCACTAGAAGTTACTCCGTTTACTTTCATGTATAGTTTGAGATCTGAAGGATCATCAATATATATGTTAGCAGTTTGGTTGTATAGGTACCATGTATTTTTGCTGTTTCCACCCAGTGGTGGAAGCAACTCGCCTGCGACACTCATGTCCTGATATTCTGGGTTGTTTACTGTTGGCAGGTAAATCATTACAACTGTGGCTGAATTTGGCGTGGAATTGAATTCTGTGGAATCACTATAAGAAAATGTCAATTCCATAGGATTGTTTTTTAGATTATGCTCTAATAAGTTACTTGTTGGGATGTAACTATCTAGATTCACTCCTGTTCCTTCTATTGAAAGGTCAACAACTGATCCATAGTCCTCCAGATCGTCCAAATCATCCTCATAATTGGAGTCCGAAACAGTATTGAAGTAATACCATCTGCCCAGTTCCATCACGGATTCGTCTCCTCCTTCATCACCTGAACTTCCGCCGCTGCTGGTATATGCCAAACCGCCCCCTGCCCCAAGTTCCGCACCGAGTACGGTTTCATTGACATAGATGTTGTATGCACTATTGTTTGTGGGAAGGAAGGAAAGACGCACGTAGTCATCTGTGGAGTTGATGGTGTAATTAATGCCGTATTCAATTTTTGCATCTTCTGCTTTATCTTTAAGATAAGTGGCCCAAGCATCCGTATAGTGGGTGCAAATTGTCAGGTTGAAAGACTCTATGTCTCCTTCCGCTTCTGTGTGCACCTCGCTGTTGAGAACAGGGTCTATTGAGCATCCGGTAAGGCGTAGAGCAGTGAAGGAGTTAGCGGATATGGATGCAGTTTCTCCAGTAAGGTTGATGGCATTAAAGGTAACTGTATAGTTGCCCATATCTTCACTTATATCGAATAAAGGCTCACGCTTCATCTGGGACTTATTTCCCTGGGCAAGGATCAATGCTCCATTCTCGTACCTGAAAACTTGATCGGGGTATTGCCTGTTTTCCGAATAATAGGTGATGCCCCTATAGGTTTTATTGAACAAATGAGTGTGGAAGGTTATGCTCATTGTACACTCTTCGGTGTTTACTGTGAGCTTTCCGTTAGATTTGGAGGGCTCGAATACAGGGATTTCTCCCCCTCCCATGCTGAAAGGAACCGTTGCTGAAAGGCCATATGGATAATTGCTATCCGAATCCATTAACCGGGTGAATATATCTGCCCTGGTTTTCACGTCTTCCATATTGCTCCATGCATCATAACTATAATCTTTTTCCGCATCAATTTTCCATTCCGGGACATAGTTTAGTTTGACTACGGAGATTATAGTGAATGCAAGCCCCAAAAGCAGCACAGCTGCAACTGCGGTTACGGCTGCGGATTCGGATTTGAATAGGCTTTTCTGAGCCACTTCTTTTCTTTTTGCTTTCTGGTTCATAATTTCAGCTTAGATTCCTATTCCTGGTTCTACCTTTATTCTTGTCTTACTCACGTAGAGCCTGTCCAAGTCATTTCCACCTGATCCGGATGGGAAGGTTAAACTCACGTTGTTTTCGTTTTTGGTGATTGTAGTATCATCTGTTATCCTTGCATCTGCTATTGTTTCATTAAGATAAAGAGACCAGGCATCAGGATAGTCAGTATTAACTGTTAAAGTGAAAGAGCTTATGTTGCCTGAACTGTCCTTATCGCTGTCATAAAGGGACCTAAACTCGTTGCCAGTGAGACGGAGTGAGCACCCTGTATTCGAGGATATGACGTCGGGGGGTGCATATACACTCTTAGCTATCTCCACAACGTGTATCGAAACATCGTATTCATTTGCCGGTGATCTGGAGAAGCGAATCGAAGGGTAAAGCATCATAGAAGACCGTTCCCCCTGGGAAAGGATCAAAGCCCCTCCTTCGTAAATAAAGTTCTGGTCCACATAATATCTGTTTTGTGAAGCGTAGCTTACAGTGCCATATTGGATTGTTTTGCTCCAGTTCTCTTCATTGGAGACTGCAGTCACCTTCATTTTACATTCTTCATTATTTGCGACCGAAAGAGTCCCGCTGGATTTTATGGTCCCGATAAGCGGGACATCTCCTCCCCCCATATGGAAAGGTACGTTCATAGTAACAGTATTCGAGGAATCCGGATCTGATGCCATGACTATGGTCATTAAGTCGATTTTTGATTTGAGTTCTGTCATGTCCCCCCAGACATCATTCATGTGGGAATATTCCGCATCGTTCTTCCATTCCGGGATGTAGCCAAGCCTTACCACCGAAAATACCATAACAATGATCGCAAGCAGCAAAACCGCCCCCACAACGGTTGATGATGCAGATTCCGATCGGAGGAAAAAGGGCTTGCTTACCTGTGAACTTTTTGGATTCTTTTCTTTCATATGTCTTCAAACTCCCTGATTCGGATGCCCTTCTTCATGAATCAATACTCCAGGTGGATTCCTATAAAGTCAATCCAGCCCTCTTTATCAGATTCATTCGCCGCATTCGGTGTAGTTGAGATATTTATTTCGATATCTTCCAGGTCTGTGGCATTTGTGATGTATGGAGTTATGTCAAATTCTTTTTCTACAAATTCACTGGTGATGGATTCGTTTTCCTTTTTGGGGAGCTCAAACACAATCCCCGGCACATTATTGATTCCCAATTCCAGTTTCGCACTCTGGTCATGTATTCTATAAACGATTTTCAGGATAACTTTGGAAAATGATATATCTTCTGAAATGCCCAGCTCTTCCAAACTACCAAAAGTAAAACTTTCGTATATATATTCATCTTGTGGAAAATCGTTCTCTGTAAAGTGTCCATCGCCTATTTGATTAACTATTTCCGGATCCCACCAATCGTCCTCGAAACTATCATACACACTTCCATAAGGATAAGGGGTTATCCAATCGGGCAAGTCTCCGAAATCTCTCCAGAGTGTTGTCTTCTGAATCACCTGGCTGGACGCCGTGTGCACGAAATAGAGGTCGATTGCATCTGCATCTTCAAGATTAACCTTACTGTTGGTGTCGATTACAATGCAATCCCCGAGCGTAAAGATGTCGTCAGAGGAGTTTGTACCATTGGAATCATAGACTTCGACACCAGGGTCAGACATATCGAATTCTACTTGTTGCCCGTCGACATCGAGTATTATCTTGATGTATTTAAGGTCAATTTCGTCTCCCCCGCTGTGGAAGATCTGCACTTTATCTTTTGACGTGTCAATGTTTTCCTGCAGGTTGGTATGCGGTGTATGCGGAGGGTCCATTGCCCCGCCCTCTGAAAATACGGCAAGCGATATTGCAGAAAAGGCGAGTACCACTATCGATATCATGAGTACTGCCCCTATTATCTCCGAAACTGCCCGGCAGTCCGGAGTAAGTTTCTTGCGCTTTTTGTTCCCCTCCACTGAACAATCACCCTCTGAAAAATTATATCCCGACTTCTTACATTGTTATTTATTGAATATCAATTTGACTGTTTAATGATATCTTTAATGTAGTAAAGAATTTTTAATAATCCTCTAACTCTCTTCAGAGTATTGCCTTCTGAATCAACTGGCTGGATGCCGTGTACACGAAGTAGAGGCTGGCATTATTTGAGATGTTCACATTACTGCTGCTGGTGTTGATTATGATGTAATCTCCGAGCGTAAATACGTCATCAGAGGAAAGCTCGTTGCCCTGGGGGTCAAAAACTTTGACATTGGGGTCAGACATATTAAATTCTGCTTGCCGCCCGTCAGCGTCGTTGATTGTTATCTTGATGTACTTGATATCGATTGCTTCTCCCCCACTGTGGAATATCTCAATTATATCGCTCCCGTAATCTACGTTCTCCTGCAGGTCGGTACGCGGTGTATGCGGAGGGTTCATTGCTCCCCCGTCTGAGAATACGGCGAGTGATATTGAAGAAAAGGCAAGCACAACTATTGCGACCATTAATACCTGCCCTATCAGTTCCGAAACTGCCCGACAGTCCTCAGTCAGTTTCCTGCGGTTTTTATTCCCCTCCACTGAACAGTCACCTTCTATAAATTTGTCCTTCCACTTCTTATAATGTTGTTAATCAAATATTAATCTGACTGTAAAAAATTTCGGAAGATTTATTTATTTACTTCAATATATCTTCCAAAAAATATATCTACGTTGAATGCTAAATAACATTTGGGAGTTTGCAGCAAAAGTATATATGTAAATGACAAATAAAATAAAGTGCAGTTACTTAAAAATATAATTGTACAGTATTTAAATTCGTTCGTTAATGCGAATTCCGGCTTGGGGCCTGTTGCAAAATAGCCGATCTAATTTATCATTCGTTGTAACTTCGATTGAGGGTCAAGATCATAAAAATCAACACTTTCAATCGAAGATTTACTTCGGTTATCTTGTGACGACTCCTTACTGCCTGAAATGCATTAACCGCAGGAGGGATATAATATGGATTTAAAGAACATTTTCACGAAAGACGACGCAGTGTCCCCGGTTATCGGTGTCGTGCTGATGGTTGCAATCACCGTCATCCTCGCCGCTGCAATCGGTTCGTCCGTATTCGGCCAGGGACCATCAGAATCCGCACCGCAGGCGAACATTGACATAATTGTAGTGGATCAGGATACCATAAAGTTTGAGCACCTCGGTGGAGACACCATCCTCTTAAATGACAGCCTTTCTACCAGGATTACTCTTGCAAACGAATCAGGAACCTTCGACCTTAATGCAAGCAATAGTACGGATTACTTTGATGTTGGAGATACAGTGATTCTCGATCTGGTGGATGATGTCGCCAATGGTCCGTTGTCTCAGCCCAGTGGTGACTTTGTTACCGTCAAGATCGTTGATGTCAAGACAAAGCAGCTCGTAGCTGACAAGGAACTGAGATTCTAAGTACAATATCAAGCACCTTTACAGGTGCTTTTTATCTTTCTTTTTTGTTGATTTTGTTTCTTTATTTGAGCATTTTATTATTTCCGGTCCATGTACCGGGAGTATGTATTACGTGGCTGGTATTTTTTTACCGGAGCTTTGGGGTCTGTTGGTGATTTTTTTCATTAAGGTGGTATCGGGGGCCGGGCGCGTCGTAGGCGCGTGAGAATTTCGGTGTGAAATTCCATCCGGGATTTCGGTATAACCGCGACCAATTGAGGAGGGGCAACCTGTACCCTATGTTTGGGTAATTTGCGGGGCTTTTCAAAACAGATTTGTCTTCCAAACTGCCTCATTCGGCAAAGAGGAAAGTGTCAAAACCCTCGGTTATCTAGATAATAAATAAAAAAGTCAACTTAAAAAAATATTTTTACAATTTAATGCTTTTGAAATAAAATATTTTTATTCTCAAATCCTAATTTTGAGTATATTTTCTTTAGATCGAAATTCCCTTCTCTCTATATTTTTTAATTCCTACATCTTTATATTTTAACTTGACTTTCAAAGATGTATGATTTTCCGTCATCAAGCGGCTTTGTTTGTGTAGGCCTAAGAAATGAATAATCCTAATGATAGCGTTTTTATTGAGTTGGCAGGTATTTTCCCAGGTTCAAGAAAGAGAATAATGATGCTTGCTTTGTGCTCATCTCTTCCATAATGATTTTACTTTCATTTGATTTTTTTTCCTGGACAACTGCCAGCCTTATTTCAGACAAATTTTCAATGAGTTTCCTCATAGAAAATCCATATCTCTTGGTTTCCCAGGCTAAATATCTGTAGAAAAGTAAACCAATTATAGACAGAAACACATGAACTCTAATATTTTCATCTTTGTGATGATAAACAGGTCCTACAGGGACAAGCAAGTGATCGTTCAACAGCTTAAAATCATCCTCTATAGCGCCTTTGTTGTTGTATGTCTGCACAATTTTTGTAGTATGCCACTGATGTTTATCTGTAAACAGTAGATTTTTTCCAAATGATTTTTCACACTTGTTTTCATTTTCCTCATCAATCCAGAACTTTAACTGGGGCTTTTTCTTACCTTCCGGAACATCAGTTATTTCATATTTCACCACAGTCCTGTACTTTTTGATAATGATGTCAGCAACCTCTTTTTCCACACTGCTCCTGTTTCTCGCTTTTCCTCTGTTGCTTTCCAATCTCTTCTGTAGATCCTCCAAATTCTCAATTATTTTTGATTTATTTGATTCATAAGTTCTTTTTTGAAGTTTGTAAGTTCCTTCGTTGTAGGTTATCACGGTTGTAAACTCGGTCCCGTAAAACTGGTGCGTTGTCCGATATCCATAAATTTTATTGTCTTTTGAAGTTTCATATAAATGTTTAAATTTGGAGAGGGGAATATCAAGAAGCTCTTCGGCCTGATTTGCTTTTACAGCCCCTACAAAATTCATATTTGAAGTTACCTTCTCAATGTTGTCTTTAGAGTTGTTTCCTTTATCAAAAACAAGAACAAGGTCTTCAGAACAGATATTCAACTCAGACAGACGAGTTATTATTCTGTCTATTAGGCCTGAAAATTCCTCTGAATCATGAACATTTCCAGGATATGTTTCGTGAATAAAAGGTATGTTATAATCATTTGCAGCCAGTGCTACAGATACCTGATTTTTGTCTTTACGATGCTTTTTGTTATACCCTTTATGAAGAAGTTCACTTTTTTCATCATGATTGGTAGCATAGGTAAACCAGTTTGATTCATCCACAAATAGTACAGAAGGAGTTAATCCCTTTTTTACAAGAACTTGGCACAGATCGTCCTCGATCTTTTTCATTGTGTCAGAATCGATGTAGCTCATTTGATTCAAGAAATTCTGACAACTTAATCTGTGTGGAAAGTTCCACATAAAAGCTAAGGTGGATTTATTGAACCATTCATCGATACCGTTTTCACTTAGAATTCCATGACTTTTTCCTATTATATCAAGTAAAAGATATTCCCCTACACTCAAACCATCTATTGACTTTTTTTCAGTGTAACTATTTACGATGTCAACAAATCCAAATTCTTCATTCACATGAAGAAGTGCGGCAACTTTGCCGTATTCAAAGGATCTAAGTTTAATATAGGGCAATGATTCACACAGGTTTTTCATCTCAAGTATCTTTTCTGCGTTGCCCAAATAGACCTGAAAAATAGTTTTCACTTTTCCATTAACTCTACCAGTTTTAACAATATACCAGTATGCTTTACCGTTGATAAGTTTCTGTTTTAAAAAAACCATATAGTTTATTTAGGCATTACATATATAAACAATTTTCTAAAAAAACAATATCAATTGACTTTTTAAAGTGAATTAGATACTTAGGCTCTACAAATGCATTTTTTGAAGACGTTCTCCTGCTACTGATTTTTGGGGCAAATCAAGGCAAAAATCGCGTTTCTTTGAAAGCTGAGTTTAAATAAGGTTTTCCCCTTTTACTGAATCCCGGCTTCTATTTGTATCACGGCTTTGTCGATATCGACGTACAGGTCTTCATCCTGGGGGTGGAGGTAAAAAGTCACCGAGTAGGTGCTGTTGCTCAGGTTGTAGTCCTCGCTCTGAAGGTTGATGTCCTCGGCTGAATTTTCAAAGTACCCCTCCCAGGCTTCCGTGTTTTCCGTGTAGACCGTGAGGTTTGCCGAGCTGACGTTGGTAAATACCCCCTCCTCTATGGGGTAGACATCTAACAGTCCTTCGGAAGTCAGCCTGATGTCCTCCACGGTATTGCTGGACATGACTCCACGCTCCCCCTCCAGATATACAGCCCTCACTAAAAGGTTCACGGAATTATTGATGTCCTTTTCAAGTATTATCCCCGGCGCAAGCTTCATAATGGACCTGCCATCCTGGGACACTATCAGGGCTCCGTTTTCATAGCAGTAAGCTTCTCTTACGTAATGGAGGTTAGACGGGCGGTATGTAACCGTGCCGGTATAGTAAAGAAGCGTGCCTGTGCTAAATGTTGAGCCGTTATGCTCCATCACTGCCGAGATGCCGGACATGTCCTTATTGATAGCAAGGGTTCCCCCGGTTGTCGTGCTTCTTATAAATGGGATCTCGCTTCCTCCCACTGCTATGGGGCTGTTCATCGCGATCCTGACGTCATCGTTGATCACAAGCCCTGCGGTCAGGATGTCGACGTTGGACTTGAACCTTGACATGTCATGCCACACATCAGACATATGGGAATATTCTGCGTCTTCTTTCCAGACAGGCATGTAGTTTACCTGGACTGTAGTCATAAAGGCAACCAGGACGCCGATAAGCAGGGCTGCTGCAACGGCGGTGGATACCCCTGAATCGGATCTGCAAAAAGAGGAAATTGCTTTAAAGCCCCTATTTTTCATATTTTTCCCTTTCCGGCTTCATTTTACTTTATTAACTTACATATAATGCTATGTAGTCTACATTCAGGCTTTTTTCCGTTACGTTAGTATTTGCTGTGGCCAGCAGCCGGACCTTAAAATTCGCTACATCCTCACTGCAATTTATATAGGCAGATAGGTCCATTGATTCAGACGTAAATGAATTGTGCTCCAGGAGGCTTTCATCATGCCATTTGCTGGAGGGGTCCTGGTCCCATACCCTAAGTATTAAGTCTTTGCATGAGTTGTCGTTTACCCTGTAAACGATGTTTAGGGTCACATTCGTAACATTGTCTTCCGGTCCGATTCCCCATAACGAGGGATGTACCCCAAAATTAAACTCTTCGTATATACTGGTACTGTAAGGGTTAGGTGGGTGGTAGGTAGTGGAATACATATCATCGCTTTGATATACATCAAAGGGGGTCGCAGAGCCTCCGATTGACGTATCTGTCACTGTTCCCTGAGGAGTTACCCAGTCGGAACTGGTTTCCCCCAGAGAAAGAGTCAGGTACTGGATCACCTGCCTTGAAGTTTTATCTATCAGGAAGACCTTGACTTCGTCTTCATCCGTAATGTCAATTCCCCATTCGCTGCTCGTATCAATTTCTATTGTGTCACCCAGTTGCCAGCTGCTACTGTTGCCGAGATTCGTATAAATATCGTCTGAGGAATAAACATACCTTTCTCCGTTGATGCTTGCAGCGATTTCAAGGGCGTCGGTTTCGAGAAACTCCCCCCCGCTGTGTTCCAGATAGATCGTATCGGTATCTTCGTCCATCCACTCTTTTACCTGGGTGTGGGGGATGTCAGTAGCTCCGTCATATGTGGATATGAATATGGCAATAGAGCTGACCAGAAGGACTGCTATAGTCGTCAGGAGGACCTCCCCCATAACCTCCGAAACAGCGGAACGGTTTTTTATGAGTTTTTTATCACCAGACAAAAGGATCCCTCTTTTCAACACTCTTAGCATCATTTTTTACTTTTCTTCCAGAAATGGGGGTTAAAAGCTTCTTCCTTCTATTTTTGGTCTCATAATTCTCTTCGGAATTTTATTGTACCCACAAACCCAGATAATCGATGTTTACTTCTTTATTGGCATTTTCGTTTGCGTTCCCTACAGCTTGAAACTTAATCTTGAAATTTGCAAGGTCAGTGGTGGTATTGATGTAAGGTGTGAGGTTTATGCTTGTAACGTTAAAGTCATTATTTTCTGGAAGTTCCACTTCTACGGAATTCCATTCCAGGGGGTTGTCCACGTCATAAAATCTCAAATCTATTTTCAGGAGAGAGTTGTCATTTGTTTTGTAAGCTATTTTAAGAGTTACGTTTGAAAAACTATCTCCCGGCCTGAACCCGTAATAGCAGGGATTTATCCCAAAATCAAATTCCTGGTATACATTCGGGTCTGTTTCATTCCCAACTGCCGTAGGTGGAAAATAGGTTGTATATGCGCTATCGTTTTTTTCATTATTTTTAAACCCTATCCAGTCCTCAATAAGGACCTGGGAGAGTTTTGCAGACCCGTTCGAGGTGTCTATTACTTCTCCCTGTGGGGTGACCCAGCCGAAAAAACGTTGCCTAGTTCTAAAGTCAGTAGTCAGCTCGACTTTCTGGATCAACTCTTTCGTGGGGGTATCGACAATATAGAAGTCTATCTGGTGGGTGTCCTTCAGGTTAAGGCCCCATTCGCTGCTCGCATTGATAACCAGAACTTCTCCAAGTTCCCAGTGGCTTTTGTTTCCAAGGTCCTCGCATATTTTGGATGAAGGGTAAACATACCTTTTCCCGTTGATATTGGCCACTATTTCCAGTTCGTCGATCCTTATCGCTTCCCCGGAGCAGTGCTTGATGTAGATGGTCTCATCCTCGGTGTCCATCCACTCCTGCAGGCTGGCATGGGGTAGGTCGTCCGGGGCATCCCGGGAAAATACGAACGCTCCCTCGACACTGAGCATGATTACCACAATGCCTACGAGGAGCGCTACTCCCATTGTTTCCGATACAGCCCTGTCATTTTTCATGAAACTTTTTCGCTCGGACACCTGATCTCCCCCTTTCACGGCCTATCATACAAAGAATGTGAACAGCAGATATGTGACTATCATCATGCTGACACTGTACTTCAGGCCCATGTATGCTGAGCCGTGCCCCATCTTCCCTGCAACCAGCCCTGAAGTGAAGCCCTGGACCAGGGCCGAGTGGAACATGAGCATCGTGTACTCTTCGATATTGAAGAAGCTGTTTCCAACTCCCCCGTACCCGCCTCCATTGGCTGAGTTTTTAAACGAGGCGCTTTCGGGGAAGAAGTACACGCTCAGGATGTAGACAATGAAAAGGAAGACAAAGAAAGCCACGTAGATGGTGAAAATGTAGACCACCATTTCCGAAGAGCGTTCTTTCTTCAGCCTTTCCTCGCTCTTGACCTGTTCCGAAGTGATGTAAAGTACGTTTTTCAGGTCGCTTGTGGACTCATTCGCCTTTATCAGGGTATGGAGAATCCGGGTTGACACGGCGGTCCTGATACTATTTTCAAGTTTCATCAGGGCTCTTGAAGTGGAAGTCCCCCAGGAAACGTCTTCCTTCAGTTTTTTAAGTTCTTTACTCAGGATCCCCATTTTGGAGTCTGCCATGATTTTCAGGGAATTGGATAGCAGGATCCCCGAGTCGTTCATGCTGGAAAGGCTCCTCAGGAAATCGGGCATCCTCTCGTCAATCTTTCGTATCCTCCAGGCCCTAATTTCGTAAAAAATAATGAAAGGAATCAGGGCGACGGAAAGGAAAATGACGATGTAATCATCAAGCCCGGTGAACAGTTCAATGCTGTTACTGCTGATGTGGGCAAAGTTGGGGTTCCAGTGGAAGCCTAAATCCATATTCGGAATTGTACTCGGGAGGCGGGCAAGATAGAATAACCCCAGAGGGATTCCGAAAACGAAAGTGTATCTGGGCTCGTCCCGGATAGACCTGTAAGGGTTGAATATGATTTCCCTTATATTGAAGAGCTGTCTGTATAGGCTGAATTTTTTCTTCCGCTCTACCTCTTCTTCTTCACTCAAGCCGGAGTCTATCTCTGGAATATCGGAAAGGTTCAGGGAAAACCCGGAAACTTTGGCTTTTTCAGGGTTCAGGCCAAGTTCTCCTATGGTGTCCAGAAGCACAAGGAAAAGCATGCTCGACAGGGGTATTATCACGTAAATAAGCATGTAGAGGATCTGAGCCGAAGCCGGGCGGAAGAATTGGAGCACGACAAGGGTTGTCATTATGAAAAGGGGGCCTGCTACCAGCACTGTCACGTAAACTTCAGCCAGGACGTCAAGCCTCTTTAACAGGTTCCGGTTTGCCAGTTCGGCCATGTCCTGGTACTGTTCTGCCTTGTTTTTGATATACTCCGTCACGCTCCCACTGCTTGAAACAAGGATCAGCCCTTCTACAAAATCCTTGAAGCGTTCCGATGGGGTCCGTTCCTTGGCATCTTTAAGGGCAGTTATGAAATCTTTGCCCAGGTAGTCCATATCCCTCACGATATAGGAGATTTCCTCGGCACTTGCCCCGAAGATATGGGTATACGAGCTCAAAGACCTGAATACGTCAAAGAGAGACATGCCCCCTTTTGTCAGGGCATAAATGTAGGTTACTGCCGGAAGCATTGATTTTTCGATACAGGCATTGCGGATATCTGCCTGAAGATAGGGGTAGATATATGCAAGGCCGAAGATGAACAGGAATCCTAGCAAAAAGAAAACAATGGCGCTTAAAAATGCGAGGAGATACAGGTGGTCTCCCGCAAAGCCTACCCGCACGGAGTCCGCAAAGAGACTGAGGCGTGCCCCGGGATCTGCAAATGTCTTAAGGCCCAGCCATAGCCCGAAAACCCCTCCGATGAAGCCCGAGAGCAGTGAATAAAATAAGGTCGAAGCCAGGTACTGGTCCACGGGCGTGGAAATATGTGATTGGCGTATCTTTACCCTTAGCACTTTGAAGCTTTCTTTATTTTTATAAAGATAATCCCCGAAAGCCTGATACGCTAGCTCGTCCACAGGTGTAAAAGTCATATGCTCCCCCCTTCAATTCACCATAGTCTCGATCATATCCTTCAGGTTGTCATTTTCTATGTATTCCATGACCATCTTCGGATAACTCTGATATGCCTGCACCACCAGGGACACCTGGATGTAATCCCTCATGTCCTTCTCGTACATGTAGGTCAGGATTTTCATCCTGTTTTCAATTTCCTGCCGCAGCCGGCTGGTATCCCAGCCCCGCACATGCATGATGTCCTGAAGGAGGTAAGAGTCCCCTACCTTGGCAAAGCAATCCCCTGAAGGTTCCCAGTTGAAAAGTTCGTTTATGCTCAGGTCTTCGGTTTCCGGGTCCACGTTAAGGACTTCCACGAGGCTCCGGCTCCTCCTCACTCTTTCCTCGTCTATGTATACCTGTTCCTGGATACAGAGCACGTCCAGGGACTGCAGCATAAGGTGGGGCACGTTGATTGGTTCGTGGGTAAGCCTGTTTATAACGGTCTGGACGTCCCCTGCGTGCATGGTCGAACTGGTCGCATGTCCCGTAGACATCGCCTGGAATAAAGTAAGGGCTTCTTTGCCCCTCACTTCACCCACTATGATATAATCCGGGCGTTGCCTGAGGGAAGCTCTCAAAAGGTCGTACATGGAAACTTCGCCGGCACTGTCGGAGGTGAAGCTTTCTCTTGAGATTCCGGAAATCCAGTTGTTGTGGTAGAGTAAAAGTTCCCTGGTGTCTTCAATAGAAACGATCTTTGCGGTGGAAGGCATGAAAAGGGAGGTTGCATTAAGCATCGAAGTCTTCCCTGATGCGGTTCCACCTGCAAAAAGAATGTTATAGCCGTTTTCAATTACAAGCCAGAGATAGATTAGCATTTCCAGGTCACATGTCTTGAAATTGAGCAGGTCGATAGGAGTGATCGGGTCTTTCCTGAACTTACGGATGGTAAAGGTACTTCCGCGGGGGGTGATCTCCCTGCCGAGCATTGCCTGGAGCCTTGACCCGTCAAGGATTGTCGCGTCCACGATAGGCTGGCTCACGGAGATGTGCTTGTTATTAAGCTGGCACATCTTGATTACCAGAGAATCAAGCTCGTCTTCTTCAAAGGAAATGTTGCTTTCGATGTTGAAATACCTGGTATGGTAAATGTAAACGGGAACCCCCACCCCGTCACATGAGATGTCCTCAATATAAGGGTCATGAAGAAGAGGATTGATTTTTTCGTAACCAAGCAGGTTCCTTCGAAGGTAATACATAATCCTGTAAAGGGTTGATGTTGAAAGTTCGGCCCTGTAGCGTTCGAGCAGGTAAAGGGTCCTGTCAATCAGGAGTGTTTCCTTTTCGAATCTGGAAGTGGTTGGGTTCAGGACCAGGATGTCCTGGAAGTCTTCATAGATCCGTTCTAGCATTTCTTTTTCGAATTTCGTCAGGGCAGGTTCAACCAGCTTGTAATACCTGGTTCTCCTATCTTCGAGAATTGATATAAACGCATAAGGCTCCTGAATCCAGTACCTCTCTACTTCCTTTAACCCCTCGGGTATTTCAAAAGAAGTAAGTGGGCCATCTATTTCAGGTTTGTAATCCGGAAGGGTGCGTAGAGGTTTTTCAAAAAGGCTTTTTGCCTTTTCCATTATTTCCGCAATAAATTCATTATTTTCAATCAATCCGGAAATAAAGCCATATTTTCCTGATATTTTTTTACCGCTTCCCTTATTTTCGGCTTCGGTTGTTTCCCCCAAATCTGGAATTTTCTCTTCCAGTTCCTGTGTAGTTTCCCCTAATTCCAGTGTCACTTCTTCTGACTCCTGAGCAGTCTCCCCTAACCCCATTGTCATTTCCTCTAACTCCTGAGCAGTTTCCCCTAACTCCTGAGTAGTCTCCTCTAACTCCAGCGTTGTTTCCTCTAATCCCTGAGTAGTTCCCCCTAATTCCAGTGTCACTTCTTCTGACTCCTGAGCAGTCTCCCCTAACCCCATTGTCATTTCCTCTAACTCCTGAGCAGTTTCTCCTGGCTCCGGAGTTGTCTCCCCTAGCTCTGGAGTTGTTTCTTCCAGCTCCTGAGTTGTTTCCCCTAGCTCTGGAGTTGTTTCCTCCAAATCTTGAGCTATTTCTTGCGAATCTCGAGGCATCTCCATCAAATTATATAGAGATTAACATCTTATAAAAACTTTCTATCTCTCTGTCCGATTTTATCTAATTTTTATCCTTTTTTTCTTCATTAATATCTATATATTTTTATCCTTCTCTCTTCCTATTCCGCATGTTATCGATTATGTATTTCTATTACCAATTTAATGTTTATTCTTTTTCTGAATTAATATTGAAATAGATAATATTTGGACATATATCTTCATAAATATTTAATTCTAAAACTGCTTCATAACCGGCTACGAAACCCAATATAATTCAAAAAAGTTTGAAACCTTCGGGTTTCAGGCTTTATTTTATCCTGATCCCGGACGAGGTTAGCTCAAACTGGACATTTTCAAGGGAAAGCTCTGTGGCGCGCATCTTTGCTACCGAAAGGTGGCGTGAAAATCTTCCACTTATGGCATCTTCCCTGAGGTTCAGTTCGATTTTCCCAAAGACCAGGTAGTCTGCAAAACCCTTAAGCTGCCGATGGGCACGGTCGTCCATGAGGAAAAGGGATGTGCAGCCGTGTTCTGCCAGGGTCCTGTAGATAGGGTCGAACTTTTTGAAAGGGTCTCCTCCAACACAGCCCTGCGTACTTGTGAAGGCTCCAAGGCTGTCCTGAACAACAACTTCAACATCTTTTGAGAGAATTTTTATTTGCGATATCCTGTCTTTTTCCCTTATTTCAAGCCCTTTTCCCAGACGTGAAGAAGAAATTGTTTCCCGGATACGGTTTTCAAAAACATTTTCTACCACAAGTGTTCCTGAATTTATAAACGGCTCAAGGTCCATCCCCAGGTCTTTCGATTGCAGGATCAGGTCTTCTAGAAGTCCCCTTGTCAGGATCAAAAGCCCCTTCTTTCCGGCGCTGCAGTTACTGTATAAAAAATGTATCCCGAAGATTGTTTTTCCGGAACCTGTGGGTCCTGTGATAAGGATTCCTTTTCCTTCAGGGTACCCGCCTCCCAGGTAGGGGTCAAGGTCCTCGATCCCGCTTGTTATTCGCTCCATGTTTCATGCTCCTAAGTTTGATTTTCAATAAAATCTTTTTATATAGTGTCATCAGGGAACCCCCTAACTTTTAGCCCCGGAGTAGTTGACTTTTTGCTCCAATGTGTGAGAAACTTCTATATAAATTTTATATATTGCCTATAGCCTGTATCCCGGAGTAGCAGGGATTCAGTCCCCTGGTGAAAGGGAATCAGCCAACCAGGGCTTTGAGCTCGTTGACCGCGTTTACCAGGATGTCTACTTCTTCTTCGGTATTGTACAGTGCAAAGGATGCCCTTACCGTACTATCCACTTCCAGAAAGCGGACGCTGGGGATTGCGCAGTGATGTCCGCTTCGGACGCAGATTTTCCTGCTCTGGTCCAGGATCAGGGCAACGTCATGGGAGTGCAGCCCACGGACGTTGAAGGGCACGACTCCAGCTCTCTTTTCCGGGCCGTAAACCTCCACATGTTCAAGTTCTGAAAGCCTTCTTGCCGTCTCCCGCGCAAGCTGAATTTCCTGCTTTTCGATTTCGGAAACTCCGATTTCCTTTACATATTCAACTGCCCTTCCAAGCCCGATTACGCCGGGGATGTTCGGGGTCCCTGCTTCAAAGCAGGCTGGGGAGGGTTCCAGGACATAAGACAGCTCGCTTACTTCCGAGACAGTGCCGCCTCCAACGGAGGCACTTTCGAGCTCATCCGGTTCTTTGATATACAGGACCCCCGTGCCCTGGGGTCCGAGGAGCCCCTTATGCCCTGCGGTCGCAAAAAAGTCGCAGCCAAGCGCTGAGAGGTCAACTGGCATGTGTCCTGCGGACTGGGCGCCGTCAATCAGGACCTTTATACCATGCCGGTGGGCAATTTTCGTAATCCGTTCCACGTCCTGGACGGAGCCGAAGACGTTTGAGACCTGGGTTGCCGCAATAAGCTTCGTCCTGTCGGTGATGGCAGTTTCTATGACCCCCGGGTCGATCCTGCCTTCCCTGTCGGGGTGCACGACCGTTACGTTTACCCCGAACTTTTGCAGGCGCAGCCAGGGCAGAAGGTTGGAATGGTGTTCTATAAGGGTCGTGATGATGTGGTCTCCTGCTTCCCAGGGGTAGCTGTTTGCCACGAGGTTGATCCCTTCAGTGGTGTTTTTTGTAAAAATGGTCTTTGAGGGTTCACTGTTCAGGAAGCGAGCTACCGTTTCCCTTGCGTCTTCATAATGGTTTGTTGTCTCGCGGGCAAGGCGGTGAGCCCCCCTCCCGTGGTTGCCTGCGTATCTATAGAAGAATTCGTTCATGGCTTCAACCGCAGGTACCGGGGTCTGCGTGGTCGCCGTGCTATCAAGGTACACGACTTCTTTTAAAACAGGGAAATCTTTGCGAACCGCATATACATCGTACATGCTTTTTTCTAGGTAAGATTTAATAAAAAAAGTTTGTGCAGGTTTATTTTCCCTGCATCCCGCCTATCATAAAGCGGTAAAGGTCTAATTCATCTGTGTCCAGGCTGTCAGTACAGCCTTTTACAACAGTATGGTAACTGCTGTTCATACAATTTTCTTTTCTATATTCTTTGCGTTTTCTATATTCCGGATTTAATTCACTCATTAAATCCCTCCTGTCTCTTCAATGTTACACGCCAGGCTCGAAGGGTCAAAATTTCATTTGTTTCTGAAAAGAATATTTCACTCATTCCTGAAACAAAACCCCTCACAAACGTGGCAAACTTCATTTGTGTTTTCCACAGTGCAATATTACTTGGTGATTATAATATATAATAATTCCGGAAAAATTTTGAATGAACAGCTCAGGAAGGTTTTTGGAACTTATTTTTTTGTTTCCAGGTTTGCCATAAGCCCGGAGATGTTAGCCGGAATCGCTCCGATTGCCGTGCAGGTCTCAAGGGAAAGTCCCTTGCAGGTTATGTCCAGATGGTACTTTCCTCTCTCGAACAGTTCTTTGGGAAGCCCTTTTCTGCCGAGCCCCACAAGGAAAAAAAATGACCTGTTTCGGAGCGCTTCCTCGGCAATCTGCACGGGCATGATCTGTTTTTTCGGGTCGGGTTTCGAAGTGGTTATAACGATTTCCCCAAACTGGGCCTGGAAACCTTTCTTTGGCAGGTCGAAGACCGAGAGGCGGTTTGTCTCGTAAAGGGTCTTGAGATAACTTCCCGACTCCCCTATTGTGGTCTTGTCCATCACGAAAGCTACCAGTTCTTCGGCTGTCATTTTGAAAGGAAAGTCAAAAAGGGCCAGGTGGAAACCAAAAGCATGGCAGATGGGTGCGGCTCTTGCGATTGCACGGTAGTGCGCGTCAAGGACCTTGATCTTGTCATAAGTATTCACGATTCCGAGGGTAAGCATAAGATGCCTCATTGGGCTTTTTCGTAAAATAATGTTTCGTTGAAAGTCATCGCCATTAGTTGAAAGTCACCGTCATTACCCGTAAGCTTTTACTCTCTACCTTTCTGATATTTCAGCGCGTGCTGGGTGCACCTCTCGACATGTTCGCAACTCGCGCAGTCCTCCCATAAGCTGAGTTTTTCGGAATCCGGGATTCTCTCAAAACCCATATTTCCAAAAAAACCCGGGGCAGTAGTCCTTACGTACAGTTCAGTATCCTGCCCCAATGATGTTGAAATAAGCTGGTTTATAAGCCTGCCCCCTATCCCCTTTCCACGGAAGTTCGGATGGACTGCAATGGAATGGATTTCTTGAAACTCTTTTTCTAAAGTGCCGCTTCGGATAAGGGCAGCACAGCCCAGAACTTTCCCTTCCCCTTCCGCAAGCATGAAATCTTCTGCTTTGAGTTCTTCAATATCCAGAAAATAGGTTGATAGAAGCCTCTGAATTGCCGGGAGGTCCGATTTCTCGGCTTTTCGTATACAAATTTCTTTCATTTTTTCTCAATTTTTTTACTTTAACAGATTTGTGTTTTTCCTGCTTTCCTTATTCTTTTTTCTTCTTCCCTTTTCTCTTCTCTTTCCTATTTTTTCTTTTCTCTTCTCTTTCCTATTTTTTCCTTTTTCTTCTTACTCTTCCCTTTCTTCTTCCTCCTCCTGCTTAACTTTTTTTCGGAGAAGGGGTTCATCCATGCTCCCGCTTCGGAAGCCTTCAAGGTCGAGGGTTACGTAGTCAAACCCTGTTTCTTTGAAGTTTTCAAAAATCTGCACACTATGGCGCAGGATTTCCGGGAAATCTTTTGTCGGGACTTCAATCCGGGCAAGGTTGGAGTGCATTCGAACCCGGACCTGAGTGAAGCCCAGGGAGAAAAGGTATTCTTCTGCTTTTTCAATTTTCCTAAGAGCTTCTGCCGTGATTGGCTGACCGTATGGAAAACGGGTTGCGAGGCAGGCCATGGAAGGCCTGTGGGCTGCTGAAAGGGAATGCATCGAGGCAATTTCCCTTATTTCATCTTTTGTGACATCCAATTCCACGAAAGGAGAGAATACCTTATCTCCGGCTTCCTGGATTGCCCTGTAGCCCGGGCGGTTTCCCTCTTTGATTTCCGAAGCATTTGTCCCTTCAAGCACGACGTTGTATTTTTTTTCTTCCGCAAGTTCGATCAGGGTTTCCAGCAGGGATTTTTTACAGAAATAGCACCGGTTGATTGAATTTATGGTAAAGTAGGGGGCGCTCAGGTGGGAAAACGGGAGTATCCTGTGAGGAATCCCTATCTCACAGGCTGTCTCGACGGCAGTTTCAAGCTGCCTGCCTGGAAAGAGTGGAGAGTCAAGGGTCACGGCAAGAGCCCTGTCCCCCAGCACTTCATATGCCAGGGCTGCAAGAACCGTACTGTCCACCCCCCCGGAAAAGGCAATGATTGCGCTTTCTCTGGCTTTGATTGCCTTTTTTATCTTTTCGATCTTCTCAATGACCATTGGTTACACCATTAGTTCACGGATTTTGACTAATAAGATATATGTATTTGCCACCCTTAAGAAAGGTATTCTCGATTATAGACAGAAATTCCAACAAAATAATTAGCCGACACAGACAGGGTTTGCCGGCAGATCACCTGGAGATGGAGACCTTACATGGCATTATTCGGAACAAACGGTGTACGTGGTACCGCCAATGAATACATAACCCCCGAAATGGCAGTCAATGTGGCGCGGAGCCTGGGGACTTATATGGGCTCGAAGGGTACGGTTGCGATAGGGAGTGATACCCGCATTTCGGGCCAGATGCTCAAGTCCGCCGCAATTGCTGGAGCTCTTTCCATGGGTCTTAGCGTCATTGACGTGGGAATGGCTCCCACTCCTTCCATCCAGTACTACGTCAGGGATTTTGCCGATGCCGGGATCGTGATTACGGCTTCCCATAACCCGCGGGAGGATAATGGGATCAAACTTATTGCCGGAGACGGCTCGGAATTCCCCCGGGATGGAGAAAGGGATATTGAGAAAATCTACTTTTCAGGAGAATATTCCCCTGTTTCCTGGGAAAAGACAGGGGACTTCAAAACCGATCCCGGGGTGAATGAATATTACCTCCGGAACGTCATCCGCTCTGTAGACGTCGAAGCTATCCGGAAGCGCAGGTTCAGGGTTGTGGTGGATACGGGCTGCGGGGCAGGGGGCCTGACTCTTCCCTTCCTGCTTCAGGAACTTGGCTGTGAGGTGCTGACCCTGGGCGCCCAGGTTGATGGGACCTTCCCCTGGAGGAACCCCGAGCCCACCCCCGACGCCCTGACCGAACTTTCCGCACTTGTGAAGAAGACCGGGGCAGATTTCGGGGCAGCTCATGACGGAGACGCTGACCGCATAGTCTTTATGGATGAAAACGGGGTTTTTGTCAACGAGGAAGTCCTGCTTTCAATGATGGCGAAGTACGTGCTCGAACAGAAAAAAGGGCCTCTTGTTACCCCGGTTAGTTCTTCCCAGCGCATGGCGGATGTTGCGGCGGAAGCAGGGGTTGAACTGTACTGGACTGCAGTCGGATCCATAAACGTCGCCCGTAAGATGATGGAAGTAGATGCGGTTTTCGGGGGGGAGGGCAATGGTGGGCTAATTTTCCCTGAGCACCAGTACTGCCGGGACGGAGCCATGGCCTGTGCAAAACTCCTTGAAATTATGGTTGGGGGAAAGAAGCTGTCCGAACTTGCGAAGACCGTGCCGGAATACTTCAACGCAAAGACGAAAATCCCAGTTGAGGACCTTCAGGCCACCCTGGAAAAGGTGAAAGCCGAAGTTGCAGGCAGCGGAATCAAAATGGATACTGTCGACGGTGTAAAGCTCTTTTATGAAGGTGGGTGGGTTCTAATCCGGCCTTCGGGCACAGAACCTATTTTCCGAATCTTTGCGGAAGCAAAGACCGAAGCAAGGGCTGAAGAACTGATGAACCGGGGTCTGGAGCTTGTCAGAAAGGCTGAGGAGGCTTAAATTTTTCTCCCCCCTCATTTCTCTTCTTTCTTCTCCCTTCTTTTCTTTCCTTCAACCCTTTATTTGGAGTGCAAGGCTTAACTTTTTTATCAAAGAATTAAATGTATAAAGTATGAACATTCCTGCTGCGGCAAGCCAGGCAAACTCAGCATAATTGACACCTGCAATCCAGAGCAGAAGGGCGATTGCCATAATGGCTAAAAGAACTGTTCTCAAGTCTAATTCCATTTCGTATCCCCCTACTTTTGTATGAGCTCAAAACCTTATGAGGTTTCCGATAACCTCTGCCTCGTTTTCATTTTTCCCGGTTATTTTTTACTTTCTGTTTCTTTCTGCAGGAAATCAGATGAACGTGGGTCACTTTTAACCTTAAAATATATTTTTCGTATCACCATGTATGTATTATGCCCATATAAATAACAATAAATTATAAATACATTGACTACTTTATTACTAATTGGGACTAGCTGTCCATACAGATCAAGTCTGCCGGTATGAGCGCCTCCTAAATTAAAAAAGTCGAAAGCTCAAAAGGCCACATGGTCGAAAGGACATGCCTGAAAAAGGACATGCCTGAAAATACAAGATCAGAGGACAGACCTAATTAACGAATAGACATCATTAGCGAACAGATGCCTATTTAATTGCCATTAAAAACGAACTACAGGATCAAAGACGAAATTTGTTCATAAAGGGAATAGTGGTAAAAACGGTAAGTTAAAGTCGGAAAATAAACCTGGAACGAAATAAGACCTGCAAAAGAAGTATTAACTCAAACACATAGCCAAAAAAGAATAGGGATTAGACCGTAAAGCCGGCCTTCAAATGAGCACCTGTCGGCACTCACTCTAATCTCTTCTCAATCTTATCGATTCCCTTCCTTTCCCCTCAGTTCCCTTTGCCTTCCTTGAAGAAGATGTGTCCTACGGCCTATTTTTCACATATTTTTCTTCTTTTCCTAAATTCTGAAAATTACGGTTTTTCTCTCAATGTTTTTCCCAGTATCCGGTCAGTTTTCCTTTGAGAGCCAGTTTACCTAGTTCACGCCGGACTTTGTCACTGATTTCTGTGGGGGTGACGGATGCATATGGGGTTCCGGGCAGAGGGGTAAGGTAATGGGCCCGGACAGTGCCTCCTTTTTTGGAGATCCAGCGGACAAGGTCCAGGCTTTTTTCCTGGTCTTCTTCGGTTTCGGTGGGAAAGCCGAAGATAAAGTCTACTGCAGGGATTATTTCGTGTTCCAGGCAGCATTCTACGGCGTTGATGCTGTCTTCCGCCGTATGCCCTCTTCGGATTTCTTTTAAGATGCGTTCGCTTCCCGATTGGGCTCCCAGGCTCAGGCTCTGGTTTGCGCAGTATTCGCGGACAAGTTCCACGGACGTGTCGTTCACAAATTCGGGGCGCACCTCGGAAGGGAAAGTCCCGAAATAAATCTTTTTTCCGGGTATTTCGTGCAGGGTTGAAAGCAGTTTCTCAACTTTGTCAAACCTGGGGTGAATCCCGTCACTCCCGTAAGCAAAGGCATTGGAAGCTATGAATCTGAGGTCATCGTAGTGCCTGGCATTCCGAACTATCGCGTCAATGCTTCGGTGTCTGACCTCCCTTCCGAAAAGTCTCGGAGTCTGGCAGTATTTGCAGCCCCAGGGGCAGCCCCGGCTGATCTCGATCGGGGCCCGGAGTTTCTCCGGGTTAAAGCAAGGGTAATTGTCCAGGTTTACGTGGGGCCTTTCCGGGGTTTTGACGATTTCCCCGGTTTCGAGGCTTCTGTAAGCTATTCCCCGGACCTTTTCAGGGTCTCCTTTTTCCCGTAGGACCTTTACCAGTTCAGGAAGGGTTTCTTCCCCTTCCCCGAGCACAACGTAATCAAAATATTCCAGGGTTTCTTCGGGAGCCCCTGAGGGGTGCGGGCCTCCTGCAATAAAGATGGATTTCGTGCTTGCATTTTTTATTTCTTTGAATACATCTGCTGCCTGGCGTGTGGTAAAACTGTAGATCATGAGCCCGTTTTGGGGCATGTCCGTAAAACCTACTTCCGGCAGCAGGGGAGAGAGGACCGCAAAGCTGTATGAGTTCTTCTTGCTGTAGCGAAAATTCACTTCCATTGATGTCACCTTTTTTACGGGCCTGTTTCAGAAAAGCCGGATTTTTTTAGCTTATGGCTTTTTTTAGCCTATAAATTTGAACGGAACCAGGGTAAAGCAGAGCAGTCCCATAATAAAGGTTATGACCCCTATCAAGAGGCGCTTTTTATCAAGTTCCACTTTGTCGTGGAGGGGAGAAGGATGCCCTGCGGCTGCAAAGAGCGAAAGGAATAGCGCCCAGAAAATCCAGATTAACCCGTCCTCCTTCAGCCAGTAACTTACATAAAGCCCTGTTATAAGAAGGACGAAGGGCATGGCTTTTGAGACGTGGGCTGCCTTTTTCCCGAGCATCGCCCTGAGCACGTGCCCCCCGTCAAGCTGTCCTGCGGGGAGCAGGTTCAGGAGGGTTACGAACATCCCCACCCAGCCGGCAAATGCCACAGGGTGCAGGCTATCTCCGGTTACGCCCAGAAGCTTCTGGATGATTATGAAAAGCGGAGGCAGGCCCAGGTCGATCATAAAGACGTTTGGCAGCGGGTCTACCCTGGGAACTTCCATGGAAAGCCCTATAAAAGTAACCGCGATTGAGACCAGAAGCCCCACTATGGGCCCGGCGATCCCCACATCAAAGAGGGCTTTCCGGCTGGGGATAGGGCCCCTGTACTTAATGACCGCACCCATTGTGCCGATGAAAGTGGGAAATGGGATAAAATAAGGAAGGGAAGTCTTCATCCCGTGGTACCTGGCTGCCGCATAGTGTGCCATCTCATGGGAGCCGAGTACGGCCATGATGGCGAGGGTGAAGGGAACCCCCCGGACAAATTCCATGGGTTCGTTTGCAAGGTCTACCCCGAACATTACGGCTCCTGAAATCATTGTGGTAAAAATTGTCGCAATAAGGAGGCCAAGGTTCACCCAGGGCTTTTCCCGGGCAGTCTTTTCAGGGGCGATAACCAGGACATGTTCCCCAAGTTCGTATTTCAGGGAAAACTCAAGCTCACGCTGCTGGAGTGGGCCCCAGAGCTCCTGTGTAATGTGTTCAGCATCGGTTTTCGGGGTCCCGTAGAAAAAGAGGGCTTCTCCTGAATTCTGGATCTCGTATACTTCAAAGACCCTGATAATGGAGGGGTATATGCGTGAAACTATTTCTTCGGCGTCGAAATTTTGCTTGTGCTTCCGGCGGTTTTTATTTGCCTGGTTCATTGTGAGTCTCTTAGATGTAAGTTTGAAGTTTTTTTCTGATTTGCGGGTTCAGACCTTTTCCGGTTTGCCGCTTCCGACCTTTTTCGATTTGCCGGTTTCAGACCTTTTCTACTTTATTGATTTCAGGTCTCTTTGTTTTATTAATTTTGGGTCCCGGACCAGTTATTTGGTTTTTTTAATTTGTATTCCCCATTTTCCCGTTTTCCATAAGCTTATTTTTAATATAATGCTTCATTTGACTTTAATTTTCAGCTTGAAGGGATTTTTATTCAAGGGTTTCCACATACCCGCTGCTCCCGTCCACGCGGACCAGGTCCCCATCTTTTAAAACTTCGTAGGGGTTCTTTTCCAGCATGTCAACGAGGGGAATTTCCGAAATTATTGCTCCCACAGCCACAATGGGTTCGGTTTCGAGATTGATGATCGCAACAGGGGCAGCCCCGTTTTTCTTCAACTGGTACATAACGTACGAACCCACGGTCGAACCTTTTCCGTGGGGAAAGACAAGGACTTTTCCCTTTATGGATTTTCCTGCAAGGGCGTGGCTTTCTTCAACAATAACCCCTGTCTGAGGGTCCACACTTCCCAGGAAAGATATCGGGTCCCTGGAAAGAAGCACTTCTCCTTCCGCAGAGCCCCGGGCAATCGTTCTACCTTTCAGTTTAATGGAAACCACCTTCCTTTTTCTCTTTTTCCTGTCCCTTCTTTTCCCCTTTCTCCTCTTTTCCCCTTTCTCTTCTTTTCTCTTTTCCCTCATTTCCTCCAAGGGCTTCTTCTATGCAGGCTTCCATGCTTCCGAAAACCGCTTCAGCCCCGCACATCCCCGGCACGTAGGCAAAGGCTTTCCCTGAGTTTACCATGACACAGGAATACCTGTTGGTTGCGGGGGAGACCACCATGCAGGTGTCGCAGACCACTTTTGCCCCGCTCTTTTCAATGGTTTCCATATATTCGGGGAAACGTGTTGCAAGTTCTCTGGAAGTAAAGACCCAGAGCTCTTTCGAAACGGTTTTTCCTTCCAAAAGTTCAGCCGCTTCTTCGAGTTCTGCCGCCGAACAGTGAGGGCAGCCGATTGTGATAAGTTCGGGTTCTTTCCCGGCACTGCAGCGGTTCTCGTAAACCTCGTCAAGCTGGCTTCTTTCGATTACGATTTTTTCCTCAGGGGGTTCGAAGTCCTGCCTGCAGGCATCGGGGGTAACTCCTTCCACGTGGTAAAGGGCAACTGCCCCAGACGCTGCCATTGCTGCCCCGAGGGCTTTTAGTTCGTCCGTTTTCGGGGTATCTTGCAGGTGCAGGAGGGGAACCCTGCTTCCCACAAGTTTTCCGGCCACATAACCCAGTGCCCCGTAATCGGACCTATTCAGGGAGCATTCCACTGTAATCGAGACTGTCGGAACCCTGTTCTCGTCCAGGTGGAACCCGTAGTTTGCGGTCTTTCCGAGGAGGGCCGCCGAAAGGGCTGAGGGTCCCCCTTCCCGGTTAGTCCGCGCCCCGATTACGGAGTTTGCATATGAAACAGCCGAAGATTCGCTCCAGGCCAGGTGGTCACCGTAGCTTACCGAGAAGCCTTCGAGGGTATAGGGGGTACAGGTGCACTCACAGCTGACCCCGAGTTTTTCGTAAGCCTGAACGATTTCCTTTTGCTTTTCCGCAAAGTTGGGGGATATGTCTAGCCTGTCCCACCTCTCAAGGTCCATTCCGGCAGGGTTCAGGATCGAGGGGACTTTCACTTTTCCTTCCAGGTCCGAAATCCATTCCAGACCGGCGTCCCCGATTGTCTTATAGGAAACTCCGGCTATCTGGGCGCTCTTGATGGGAATCAGCCTGTCTGCGCCGTAGATATCTCCCAGGGCAGTCAGGATTTCCAGGGCTTTTCGGAGGGTTTCCCCGGCTTCTCCATTAAGGATCCGTTCTTCTTCTTTCGTAAGGTGCATGGGAATTCACTTATCTGTAATCTGTGATCTGGGTCTTTTTTTAAATGTTGGATTGAAGGTTATTCTCCAGGGATCACTGCCCTTTCGAAATTCTCTTTTTCAACCAGGACCTTTGTGGCATCAATCCCTACTTTGGTTGTCGTCCCGTCCGGGGCTCCCCGCGGGTCCAGGGAACTGCCGCGGACGTTGGGGATGGTCAGGATGTCAATGTCCCCTTTGACTCGCGTGGCTATCGCAAATTCCACGTCATTCGGGTCAAAGATGTTGATGTCCTCGTCTACCACGACAACGTGCTTGAGGCTGGTGTGTGCGGCAAAGGCAGCCATGATGGCATTTTTCCCGTCGCCTTCGGTCTGCTTTTCGATTTGCACCACGGCATGGAGGTAGCAGCACCCTCCTTCGGTCAGCACCACGTTTTTGACAGTGGTTACTTCCCCTACTGATCTGTAAATTCGGGGTTCGTAGGGCACGCCCATCATAAGGAGGTGTTCCGGGCCCGAGGGGAGGATTCCGTGGTAGATCGGGTCTTTCCTGTGGATTACCCGGGTGATGTGGATTACCGGTTCCTTCCTTACATGGTCGTAAGTCCCGGTTATGTCCACGAAGGGGCCTTCATCTACCCTTTCCACAGGGTCGATGTAGCCTTCGAGCACGATTTCGGAGTGAGGGACCTTTACTCCGTTTTCGCATTCAAAGAGTTCTACCGGAGCCCCTTTAAGAGCCGATGCATACTCAAACTCCTTTCCAACGGGCACTCTTGTGGATGTCGCGTAGATTATTGTGGGGTCACAGCCGAGCACGATTGCAATAGGCAGGGGTTCGCCCTTTTCCGCGGCTTTCTTATGCAGGAGATATGTATGCCTTGGTGGGACAAGGCGGGCTGCAAGTTTGTCTTTTCCTGCCAGCATGAGCCTGTGGATAGAAGCGTTCATGCTACCCTCATATTCGGAAACAACTATTCCTGCTGTGATGTAAGGGGCACCGTCTTTTTCAAAATGGGTAAGAATGGGAAGTTTTGTCAGATCCACTTCCTCTTCCACAACTTCAAGGGTAGGGGATTCGGATACGAGCTTTACCTCTCCTTTGGGGGAGACTTCCGAAAGTTTTCGGATGATCTCTTCTTTAGGAACCCCCAGCATGGAAGCCAGTTCTTCTCTTGATCCCAGGAGGTTCATAATGACTTTCGAGCCTGAAATGTCGTGGAAAAGAATGGGGGCTTTTGTTTGCTTTGCAATTCTCGAAGCTTCAAATTCGGGAGAAACGGGATGTTGAATTTCTACCAGTTTTCCGTTCGTTTTCAACTGGTCGATGAAATCTCTAAAAATCATGGGTATCTGGCTATCAAAAAGCTCTTAGATGATAAAAAGATTATCCGGCTTTTACATTTTTTGGGGCATATAGAATATGTGGGAGCCGGGTAGATAGATACCTTGCAGCTACGTATAGGACACGAGCTGGATCTGATGGTTGTGGAACTTGAAAAGGAACCGGGTAGATAGATATCTTGCAGCTACGTATGGAACCGGGGCCAGGTAGATCGGGAAAAATTAGGTTTACTGGAAAGCAGAAAAAGGCATTTTTAAATTAAGATCCGAAACAAGGGCACAGTCAGATCAGAAAAAAGGTGTAAATAAGCATGAGCAGGGATTTTTTTCCCTGCGGCACGGAATTTATCTGTGATTTTTTATCTGTGATTTTTTATCTGTGATTTGCTTCAAAGCTCGTCCAGCATAAAGGCGCGGGGCCTGATAATTCTTTTCTTGGAATACTGGTCAAAGCAGTGAGCGATCCAGCCTGAAACCCTGCCGATGGCAAAAATCGAGGTTGCAAGGTGTGGGGGAATTTCCAGGTACTTGTATATGACACCGGAATAGAAGTCCACGTTCGGGTAGATGGGTTTCTTTCTCTTTTCTACGAGTTCGCGAAGGACCGTTTTTTCAAGCTCTTCTGCAGTCTCGTACCATCTCATGTCCCCATTTGTTTCTGCCAGTTGCTTTGCAAGTTCTTTGAAAAGTATGCCCCTGGGGTCATAGGTTTTGTAGACCCTATGCCCGAAGCCCATTATTTTTTCTTTATTTTCAATCTTCTTGAGGATGAATTCCTCTGCGTTTTCAGGGCTGGAAACTTCCTCAAGCATGTCCATGACCTTCAGCCTGGCCCCTCCGTGCAGTGGACCCTTGAGTGTGCAGAGCCCGGAAACAATTGCAGAGTACAGGTCCGAGCAGGTGGATGCCGTGATTCTTGAAGAAAATGTGGAAGCGTTTAGCTCGTGCTCTGCACTGAGGATAAAGTCCTTTTCCATAACTTCGGCTTCCAGCTCCGTAGGCTGACTTCCCCTGAGCATGTAAAGGAAATTTGCTCCGTGGGGAAGCGTAGGATCCGGAGAAACCGGTTCTTTCCCGTTTGATATCCTGTGATATGCTGCAACTATGGTCGGGATCCCGGATATTAAACGTATGGCTTTTTTCGTATTCCCTTCCAGGGACTCGTCTTCCAGGTCAGGATCGAATTGTGACATGTAAGAAACTATGGTCCGCAGTGCTTCCATTGAATCGATATTGAGGTTGCACATACGGATTATGTCAATTACCCCATCTTCGATTTCCCGCTCTCCCCTCAGGCGGGCTGAAAAATCGGCAAGCTCCTCCTCATTGGGGAGTTCACCCTGAATAAGCAGATAGGAAATGGCATCGTAGGGTAGATCAACTAACTCGTTAATGTCTATTTCCCTGTATTTCAGAATGCCCTCCAACCCGTCTATGAAACATATGCTCTTACTCATTTTATACCTCACAGTTTGCCTAGAGTATTCCAAAAAATTTTACAACTGGGGAATCCTCTGCTTATACGCAAAAAGCGTATGGGGAAAGGACCTCTCTCATCAAGGCCCAAAAATTAGGATAATAATGCACTTCTATTATTGACGAATAAGTATATTAAATTTGTTGAATACTGCACTCAACTATAAAAATAAAATCAGTCTGTGTGTCCTCTTTCTTTCAGTTTTCTGGGCTTTTATTTCCTGTATGAAGGGGACCTACTCTGAGATTTTTCGTGAGTTTTTCGGTTTTCAGGTCTACGTTTTTAAAGAAAAATGTTAACTCAATAAAATTACTATACATTACTATAAATTACTCTAGATTACTATTAATTATAAATCACTATATATTTATATAAATGATGTTTATATTATCTCCACCAGGCCATATATTGGGGCTAATATGTATGGATTTTTACTGCCCACCTTTATATTCACATTGATTTATTTATATATTGGTAAAAGTGGATAATCCGAAGATTCCCACTTCTGCGTTTACTTTTCGATCACCATATCCCTCAGGAACTTATGCAAAATTCCTCCGTTCCTGTAATATTCCAGCTCCACGATTGAGTCCAGCCTCACAATTACCCTGAAGTCGTTTTCTCCTCCTCTCTCGTCCCTGGCTTTCACGGTAAGTTCTCCCCCTGGCTCCATGTTTCCGATGCCCAGGATATCGTATGTCTCCCTGCCCTTGAGTCCGAAAATGTCTGCATTATCGCCTTCTTTGAACTGGAGGGGAAGGACTCCCATGCCAACCAGGTTGCTCCGGTGGATGCGCTCGAAAGATTCTGCAAGCACGGCTTTTACTCCCAGGAGGAAAGTGCCTTTGGCAGCCCAGTCCCGCGAACTGCCTGTCCCGTATTCCCTGCCAGCGATCACAATAAGGGGGACCCGGTTCTCCGCGTACAGCATTGCAGCATCGTAGATTGTCATCTCCTCTGGCAGTTCCGGCGGGATAGTCCCTTCGTGCAGGTGGTAGACGGTCCAGCCTCCCTCCCGGTCCACTAGCCTGTTCCTGAGCCGGATGTTTCCGAAAGTCCCGCGCATCATCACCTCGTGGTTGCCCCTGCGGGAGCCGTAGGAATTGAAGTATGCAGGGTCGACTCCCCAGGAAAGCAGGTACTTGCCCGCAGGCCCCTCTTCCGGAATTGCCCCTGCCGGAGAAATGTGGTCCGTGGTGATGCTGTCCCCGAAAAGGCCCAGGACCCTTGCGCCCCTGATGTCCCCCGGTACCTGTGAGGTCAGCGGGAAGTCCATGAAATAAGGCGGCTCCTGGATGTAGGTGGATTTCTCGTTCCAGGCGTAAAGGGTGCCTTCGGGAACGTCCAGTTCTTTCCAGAGTTTGGTGCCCTCCATGACTCCCGAATACTCTTTTTCGAACATTGACGGTTTAATCGTATGCTTTATGACCTCCCTTATCTCCTCTTCTCCGGGCCAGATGTCCTTGAGGTAGACAGGCTGTCCGTTTGGGTCATACGCCAGGGGTTCGGTTTCCAGGTCTATGTTCACAGTTCCAGCTATTGCATATGCAAGCACCAGGGGTGGGGAGGCCAGGTAGTTGGCGCGGACAAGGGGGTTGATCCTGCCCTCAAAGTTCCTGTTCCCGCTGAGGACTGCCGCTACGGTCAGGTCCTTTTCTTCAACTTCCTTTGCAATGTATTCGGGCAGAGGGCCGCTGTTTCCTATGCAGGTAGTGCAGCCGTAGCCCACCTGGTGGAAACCGAGGGCTTCCAGGTAAGGTAGGAGTCCGGCTGCCCCGAGGTATTCCGTGACTACCCTGGACCCGGGGGAGAGGCTTGTTTTGACATAGGGTTTTACGTTCAGGCCCCTCTCAACGGCTTTTTTTGCGAGCAGTCCGGCTCCTATGAGAACTGAGGGGTTTGAGGTGTTAGTGCAGGAAGTAATGGCTGCAATAACCACAGAGCCGTGAGTGACTTTGAGTTCTTTCTTTGCATACCTCTCATAATCTGCCCTGTCGTGCCTTACTTTCTCTCCCTCTAGCCGGTCCCCGCCTTCCTCCATCCAGCGCTGGTACGCAGAGTCCCGGTGAAGTTCAATTCCGGCTTCTTTCTTCCGGGCAAAAGCTTTCCGCATGGTCTCGTGGAAATTCTCGGGCATCTCGCCGAGGAAGATCCTGTCTTGCGGTCTTTTCGGGCCTGCAAGGCAGGGCTTGACCGTGCTCATGTCCAGCTCCAGGGTGCTGCTGAAGACCGGTTCGGGTTTGTGGATTGAGTAGAGAAGGTCCTGGGCTTCAAGGTATTTTTGTACAAGGTCTAGCTGTTCTTCGTTTCTGCCGGTCCTCCGGAGGTAGTCCA
This sequence comes from Methanobacteriota archaeon, assembly GCA_016841265.1. Classification (GTDB taxonomy): domain Archaea; phylum Halobacteriota; class Methanosarcinia; order Methanosarcinales; family Methanosarcinaceae; genus MTP4. The sequence goes on from JAENZL010000008.1 coordinate 97,012, forward strand.
GGGTTTCGGCATCCGGGGGGAATATCCCCAGGGTTGCCCCGTATTCGGGGGCCATGTTGGAAAGCGTGGCCCTGTCCGGAAGACGGAGGGAGCTCAAGCCGGGCCCGTAAAATTCCACGAATTTGCCCACAACCCCGTGGTCCCTTAGCATTTTGGTTACGGTCAGGACAAGGTCAGTTGCCGTGATCCCTGGATCCAGTTTTCCATAGAGCTTGAAGCCCACCACTTCCGGGACCGGCATATAATAGGGCTGCCCGAGCATCACGGCTTCGGCTTCAATACCTCCCACTCCCCATCCTACTACACCTATCCCGTTGATCATGGTCGTGTGGGAATCGGTCCCTACCAGGGTGTCCGGAAATGCGAACAATTCCCCCTCCCTTTCTTTCAGGTGCACCAGGGGAGCGAGGTACTCGAGGTTCACCTGATGGATTATGCCTCTTCCCGGAGGGACCACCCTGAAGTTATCAAAGGCTTCCTGAGCCCAGCGCAGGACCGAATACCGTTCCCTGTTGCGTTCGAACTCCTTTTCCTCGTTTTCTTTCAGGGCGTATGCCGTCCCGTAGTAGTCCACCTGCACGGAATGGTCAATGACAAGATCTGCAGGGATAACCGGATTTATTTCCCCCGGGTCGCCTCCCAGGCGCTGCGTGGCCGAGCGGAGTGCTGCAAGGTCCACCACGGCAGGGACGCCTGTGAAATCCTGCAAGACAACCCTGGAAGGGATGAAAGGGATATCTCTTCTCGGGACGTTTTTTGGGTCCCAGCGGGCCAGGGCTTCCACGTCCTCTAATGTTATGATGTGCCTGTCAGTGTCTGCATGCCGCAGCAGGGATTCCAGCAAAATCCTGATAGAATAGGGGAGCAGGGAAATCTCTTCGAAACCCTGTTCTTCCAGTTTGTTCAGGCGGTAAATCGTCACTTCTCCGGCAGCAGTCTCAATACTGTCTCGTACACCAAAAGGATCCGGACCTTCTCTCATTTCTTTTCCTCCAGCAAAGGTGTGAAATTGAAGTAAAATGAACTTAAAAAATGTTAATTTCTGTGTTTATTTTCTTATACTGTGCGGCCTGGTGAGTTCAGGCTTTGAGGATTTTTGCAGGTTCAACATATTTTGCCCGCGGCCGAATAACCCTGTTGTCGGCGTACTGTTCCATGCAGTGAGCAATCCAGCCCGATATCCTGCCCGCAGCAAAGACCGCGGTTGCAAGCCGGGGCGGGATTTCAAGGTATTTGTACACAACTCCTGAATAAAAATCCACGTTCGGGTAGAGTGGTTTTCCTTTCTTTTCCATAAACTCCATGAAGAGTGTGTTTTCTATGTTTTCTGCGGTCCTGTACCACTGAGTGTCGCCTTTTGATTCCGCAAGCTGCTTTGCCAGTACTTTAAATATTATGGTTCGCGGGTCCTGGGTCATGTAGACTCTGTGCCCGAAGCCCATTATTTTCTCTTTGTTTGCGATCTTCTCCAGCACGTATGCTTCTGCAGCTTCAGGAGCCGGGATTTCGTCAAGCATGTTCATGACCTCAATCCTCGCTCCTCCGTGCAGGGGGCCTTTCAGGGTGCAGATCCCGGTGATTATGGCCGAGTACAGGTCTGAGCAGGTGGATGCCGTGATTCTTGAAGCAAAACTGGATGCGTTGAGTTCGTGCTCCGCACTGAGGATGAAATCCTTTTCCATGGCTTCAGCTTCGACCTCTGTTGGCTTGCTCCCGTGCAGCATGTAGAGGAAATTTGCCCCATGGGAAAGTGTCGGGTCCGGAGAAACCGGATCTTCCTCTTTTAATATCCTGCTGAAAGCCGCAATAATAGTGGGAAATTTTGCTACCAGGTTTGTGGCTTTTCGCAGGTTTGCTTCCTCGGAATTGTCGCTGAGGTCCGGGTCGCCGTGGGACATGTAGGAAATAGTCGTGCGCAGGGCATCCATGGCTTCTATATTGAAGTTGCAGGCCCGGACGACGTTCAGGACGTATTCTCCTAGCTCCCTCTTTTCATTCAGCATGGCAGAATAAGCAGCAAGTTCATTATCATCCGGCACTTTGCCCCGAATGAGCAGATAGGATACGGCATCATAGGGCAGGTGAACCAGGTTGTTAATGTCGAATCCCCTGTACCTCAAAACACCTTCAGTCCCATCTATGGAACTGACACCCGTTTCAAGGACAACTACGTTTTCAAGTCCTCTCTTCACTTCCTCCACTCAGAAACCCCCATTAATGATGTTATGGAAAATGATAGTATAACAAATATATACTGCCGAGTATAATAATATTGGTGATACTAATGAAAGAAGGGGGAAGTGAAATAGCTTCGAAGCTCTGTTTTTTCAGCTTTCCCTGATGGCAAATCGTCACTTAAAGAGGAAGTTCAAAAAAAGGATGAGAGGTAAAAATCGGGGAAAAGGAGATTAGTCTCTGAATTTCAGTTTCTCCTGCGCCCGAATACTCCAATCAGCCCGAGAACTGCGATTACCGGGACTGCGATAGTCGAAAATTCAGGTATGTCTTGTGACTTGATTGTTGCTGCTTTTATTTTCATTGAAAGATCCTGCCCGGTTGGTGGCTTATCACCTGTCCAGCTCATTGTCAAATTTCCTTCCAACGTAAATCCGTTTCTCAGGCATGGATCTATATTTTTTATCCAGAGAATGTCCACTTCCGGATTATCCCCTTCGAAAGCGATGTTTCTTCCCACTTCCTGCCCGTTTAGATTGAGATTTTCGATATGGATTCTTGAGTTACATTTCGCGTTTCCTCTTATAAACAGGTCCGTGAAACTTTCATCGGATGGGAGTGTGTAACTCAGTGTTTTCTCACAAATTTCAAATGTTACGTTCCCGCTATTTTGATCATAGCTTAATATAAATGGTTCTGTTTTCCCACTGCCCCAGCAATAGTCCGCAGTGTCCCCGTCATTTTCATTATCTCCCCCACAAAGTTTGAGTTCGTGGTTTCCCCCACCATACCTACCTCCTCCTGTGCTTACATCATTGTTTGCAATCCACGCGTGAGCTGTGAAAGCTTCGTTTTCAATAAGATCATACATCTCACTGTCGGAATCCAAATGTTCTACAGTAATGGTTGCCGATGCGGCCGGAACCATGAATGAAAGCACCACAAGCAAAAGCAGTAAGTCAATGAGTGCTCTTTTAAGCAGCCTGGTCTTTTCTCCAGCCAACTGAAAGTGAAATATTGTGATATGTGTTCCCCCATGCGATTTTCATTTATGAACTATAAAAGTAGTATGTACCCTCTGGATAAATAATTTTTTATAGTATATCTCTTTATAAATATATCTTAAATGATTGGGTATGTTTCTGAGTATTAATACGGGGAACATTGGGTTTCAATTTGGATTTTTAGAATCAATCTCATGTTTCAACGTAAGAAATTTCTGAATACGTATGGAAAACAATTTTAGATCTTATGCCATAACTATGAATTGATATTGGAATCATATTAGTTTTGAAATCCTTTTCGATAGAAAAATCACTTAATTCTTGACAATATGAAGAGTGTGAACCACTTGCTCAAAAACAAAGGGGATATATTCGACAGGCTTTCAAATGCCGAATACAGAATCAAAAGAAAATATAAAAAAAGAAATACCTCCTCAAGCGATGCTCTTAGAGGAAATATTCAGGTTATTGATGCCGATTTTGTTGAGGTGAAAAAAGAGCTTCCTGATGAGCTGCTCCTGGGAACCGGAAGAGGTAATCGCGAATCTGTAGATGACGAATATGTAGCCGGCGAGTCTGCTGATGGTGGGTCAGATGATGGCGAGTCTGTAGAAAACCTGATTGAATACCTGAAAGGCTGTTCAAGTGAAGAACTCTCCGATATCTTAGAAGAACTTCTCCGAGTAATGGAGCGCAAAGGTGCAGGAAGCGAGTGCCCGAAAGACGCGGGGTCAGGGATGCGTGGGGGCAAAAAGGAAAGGGTCAGGGAAATCTCAAAAAACGTTTTTGAAAATCTGTCCCGGGTAGCTTCGAGGGAAGGGTCAAGGATAAAAGAAGCTTCGAAGAGTGCAGGTTCAAAAGCTTCCAGGCTGGCATATGAAAATAAGGATTCCGTAAAGGAGGTTTCCGGAAAGATTTACTGCAGGTTGAGATATTCCAGCCCCGAAGAACGCAAAACGATCCTGATGTTCCTGCTTCAGGTCATAATCCTCAGAAAGCCGGCTCTTGGTAAAAATCCTGCTTTCCTGCTCCTGCTGCAGAGCCTGAGTAACTCTATCCTGAGCAGGGAAGAAGTCGAGAAACTTGTAAAAGGCATAAGCAAGTTATTAAAGCGCAGGGCTTGATGCCGATTCAATTGACAGTAACTCCCGATTCATCTATCATGATTTCATTTTTGGAAGTGGTACTGAGACTAGTGTTTTCACCTGTATACAGGTGCCCCGATTGCTTTTACAAACCTTGCCGGGCTTTCCCACACCCCCCAGTTTTCCGTATTCCGGATGATGTAAGTGTTGTCCGATACCTGTTCGAGCCCGCCAGCGTTGTCGTTTCCGATGATGAGGGAAAAGATGCGGGCATTTCGTTCTTTTTTTATTTCGTTCCACTCCCTGATCAAAGGCTGCTCCGAAAGCTCGGAGTAGCCGTCGGTTATGAAGAGGATGTCAGCCCCCCTGAATGTGTTTTCCTCTGTCATAACTTTCAGGCCGGACCTGAGTGCGGTGTTGAAGTCCGTGCCGCCTCCGAAGGTCTGGTGAAGGAAGTCCAGAAACTCTTCCCCCATCCTTTTTTTGTTTGTCATTTCGATTTCGAAGCTCTGCCATTTCGAAGCAAAGAGGATTACTTTTACGTCCCTGCCTTCTTTGAGCATTCTCCTGGTCACTGCAAGGACGACGGATTTGGCGAGGATCTCGGGACTTCCGCGCATGGAGGCTGAAGTGTCTACAAGGGCAATGACGGGTCCCCTCCTCTTTTTTCCTGCAGCGTCGGAGTTCCAGTTTTTTCCTCTGAGCTGGTAGGTCAGGAGTTTTCCCTCAAACATATCTGCATAGAATTTGCGCTTCAGGAGAGGGTTTTTGAGCTTTACGGCTTCCACCGGGAGCATGGTCTGGATTTCGCTTGAAAAGGTAACCTCGTGGACCTCATTTTTGCTGTGGGGGGAGAGGAAAAGTTTTTTTGATCCGTATTCGAGCTCGATCCTTCCCATTTGCTCCAGGATTTTCCTTAGGTCGGAACTTTTTCTAAGGAGAGATGCATATTTTTCGAGGTTTCCGAAATATTCCCTGTGGAGGGCCTGCAGGGAGTCACTCCACATCCTGCCGGGAAAAAGCATGGAAAGCATCTCCAGAATTTCCAGGTGGTCTTCAAGGATTGAAAGGAACTCCTCAAGAGGGGAAGCAATCCTTTCTTCAACAACGGCATCCAGTGCCTGCCCTGTTTTTTCATTTTCCATGAACTTTCGGGTCATGGATTCCAGCTTTTCACACCTGGGAGTCCCTGGGCTCCCCGGGCTTTCCCGGTTTTCAGGGTTTTGCCGACTGTTCCGTTCATCCCAGGCGGAGCAGGTTTCTTCGATCAGTTCTTTGAGGGCTTTCAGGGTTTTTTCCAGGTTTTTTTGAAGATTTTTTGTAATTTCTTCCTCGATTTTCTCATAGTCCCCTATAAGGGTGAAAATCCCGTCAAGGAGGGTTTTCAGGACCAGAAGCCCGGCCATGCGGTTGCTGGCTGCAAGGGCTTTGAGCTCTTCCCATACCCGGAAGTTTCTCATGCTCAGAAGAAGAGGGTAAAAAACCCCAAATTTTTCCATAAAGCGTTTTTCGTCCTTTATTTCGTAATTTTTCCCGGAAAAAATCTCGTAAACAAGGACCTCTGCAATATCCTCTCTGAGGGGGCGAGGGACCTGTCTCGGTGTTGAAAGGAATCCTCTCAGTTCGGTGTTCAGGACTTTTGCGGTGTTGAAGTCCCGGTCAAATTTGAAGGAGGATTCCGATTTGAAAAAAGGTTCCGATTTGAAAAAGGGTTCAGGACCGGAAAGTTTTGAGTAAATTCTTCCTCTATTTCCTGGTTTCTGCATTTCTTTTCACTTCATCCCGGACTTCTCTTGCAGGTCAGGTTCAGGCTGCTTCTCCCATAGTTTCCAGTTCGATGTCAAAGACCTTCGGCTTTTCCAGGACTGCCCTGATTTCTTTCAGGTGGTTTGCGATTTCATAGATGTCCGTGTTCTTAGAGCGGTATTTTATCAGGATTTCCCTGCTGTCCTGGGCTGAGACCCAGATGTTCTCTTCCAGGGTTTCTTCCAGGGCCCGTTCCTCGGCCTGTACCTGCCGTCTGAAATAATCAAGCCTTTCTTCCAGGTTCTCGTACTCTTTCTCATACAGTTTCTTTTCTCCGTAGTCCAGGCTGAGTTTGAACTCAAAAGCATATTTCCTGCGCAGGAGCTCCACTACCGAGTCGAAGTTCAGGGAACTGTTAAGGTTGTTATAATCAAGCCCCACCCCGTATGTATGTTTCGGGAATTCGAGATAATGATTCAGGAAGTCAAGGGTGCTGGAAAATGTGAGGTTCTTCTGGCTTTTCATCCCGGTAAACCTGGAATGCCTTGCGGTGCTGGCTGTTTTTTTCTCCTCTTCGTAACACTTGGTGCAGGACACAAGGTCCGGAAGTTCCTGTTTCAGGCAGCCGTAAATGGCGCTTTTCAGGTCGAGCACGTCCTGCTTCAGTTTCCCGGTGTCCGTGCCTCCCGATACCACCCTGTCCAGGATCAGTTTCCTTATCGTTTCTTTTTGCTCAGGCAGGTCCCAGAGCATGTGCTGGAGCAGGACTACCGTCATCCTGCTAACACTCTGGTGCCCGTTTGCGGCAGAGGCAACCCTGAGCACGTTTACAATTTTCTTCCAGCGCCTGTCCGAGATGAAGATGCTGGAGTTTTTCAGCTCTCGCCTGAGCCCTTTGATAATGGTCCTGATCTCGGGGTCAACGGGCAGGTACCGGGATTTTTTCCGGATTTCCCTTATATCCCCGACTGCCAGTTTTGTCAAGGGGGAGAAGTCTTCCAGGTTTTCGAAAATCAGGTCTTCCAGGTTTTCATCATGCTGGATGTAGTCAACACTGTATCTGAAGAGGAAACGGTCATAAAGAGCCTCCAGGCTTTCGTCTTCCTCGGGCAGTTCATTGGACGCCCCGAATACTGAAAAGAGTGGCACGTCAAGGACAACTTTTCCGTTGTGGTACTTGCGTTCATTAAGGATGGTGAGCAGGCTGTTCAAAATGGAGCTGTTTGCCTTGAAGATTTCATCCAGGAGGGCAATATGGGCTGTGGGGAGGTAGCCATCGATTTTCCGGCTGAACTCGTCCCTTTCGAGCGCCTTCAGGGAAAGTGGTCCGAAAATTTCTTCCGGAGTAGAAAAGCGGGTCAGGAGGTAGTGGAAGAAATTTCCTCCTACAATCGTCTCGCAGATTTTGTTGGCGAGCAGGGTCTTTGCAGTTCCCGGCGGCCCCAGGAGTAAGACGTGCTCCCCCGAAAGCAGGGCCAGCAGGGAGCCATTTATTTCAGCATCCCGTTCCTTGAAGTATGCAGAGAATTCCTGTTTTATGTCAAGGATAGTGTTTTTCAAATTGGAAACCTTCATGATACTTTGTTTTAAATATCCCGTTTTTGGATTTATTGAAAAGTGTTGAACTTGGGGGTTTTTGAAGTCCCCGGTCAAAATGGATTTTGATATTAAGCTTGGATTTAATATCTGACTTAAAGTTGATCTTAAAACTAAGCCGACGTTGAAACATCCACAGATTTCATAAGCACGAAAGGAACCAACCTGGATATCTGATATTGAAACTGAGCTGATATTGAAACTGGTTTGAAAATGGAGTCTGAAACCGGTTTGATGCTTGGGTATGAACCTGGAAAGGGCTTGAAGTTGGATTCTACCTTTTTTATGAGCCTTACCTTAATTAATTTTTCCAAAAAAACGTTTAGATTTTTCATGTCTTCTACAGTTTCGGTTCTTTTGCAGTCCCGATGTAATATTTTTTAACTTCTTCTCTATTTTTATTGACCTCCCAACACCTCACTTTCAATATTCCTTCTTAACTTTCCAATTGTTTCTTCTCAACGCTCCAACTGTTTCCCCTCAGCGTTCCAATCTCAATGCCCCCCTTCATACTTCCTTTTCTGCCGAAGAATCTATGAGGAAAGTTATCAATGTATATGAAAAAGGTCCTGAACCGGGATGAATTTCATATCTCGTAAAAGGCAGGTAAAAATCAATCTTAAAGGTGGCTTTATATGGATGACTTCGAACGTGATAAATACAGCCGGCAAATTCTTCTTTTCGGAGAAGAGGGGCAGGAAAAGCTGAAAAATTCAAAGGTATTCGTTGCCGGGGCGGGTGGGCTTGGATCTCCGGTTTCCACATATCTGGCAATTGCAGGGATAGGTAAAATAATAATTGCGGATTTTGACTGCGTGGAAGCAAGTAACCTGAACAGACAGTTCCTTCACCATGAAAAGGATATTGGCAGGGAGAAAGTAGTATCCGCAAAGGAAAAGCTTCTGGCTATGAACTCCGGAGTCGAAATTGAGGTCATAAGAGAAAAGCTAACTGAAGAAAACGCAGATTCTGTGGTTCCCGGTTGCGACCTTATTATAGATGCCCTTGATAACTTTGAGGCAAGACATATCCTGAACAGGCTTGCGGTAAATAGAAAGATCCCTCTCATCCATGGGGCTATTTCCGGGTATACGGGACAGACGACGACAATAATCCCTGGAAAAACCCCCTGCCTTTACTGCATTTTCCCCGGGGTTTCCGGAAAGGAGACGTTCCCTGCGGTCGGGCCAACTCCCGGAATAATAGGTTCGATTCAGGCGAATGAAGCTATTAAGTATCTAACAGGACAGGGAAAACTCCTTGAAGGGCGTCTTTTGATGTGGGACGGCCTCTTCTGTTCTTTAACCGAGATAAAGCTTGCAAAAAGGAATAATTGTCCGGTCTGCGGCGGCCAGATGGGCGGAATTCCGGAAAGTGATATTGGGTGAAGATGCATATCTTGAGGTAAAGAACCGATATTGGATTATTAATATTGGATTCTAAACTAATTGGGTGAAGGACTATATTGGATTTTGCATTTCGACCCCCCCTTAAAAATTAAACATAATTTATTTTTTTATAATATT
>JAENZL010000061.1 GCA_016841265.1 Methanobacteriota archaeon
GCCTGTGGATTCGTGGAGGTTGCTCCGGGATATGAAGCAGGAAGCCCCTTCCTCGCTTTCATCAGAAAGCAGGTGGGGGTAGTTCACCCGGAGATATCAGATTACGTGAAACTGCAGCATGCCTGTTTATGCAACAAGATACCTGTTGGTGTGAAAACGACTGGTGTGAAAAAACTGCTGGGAGAAAACTGCTGATACGCCATATCCCTGCGTGAACTACCTGCGGGTGTGATGTAGCTCCTGGTCGGAGGTAGCAGTTAGCAGGACATACCTCGAAAAGCCATAGAACCTTCAAGGGAAAACTATTTAAATTGAAGATTATACAAAATATTTATAAGTTGACATATGATAGCGATTTTAAGAAGTTCACAGTGACAAAAGAAATTAGAAAAGTATATGTAAGGAGGAGAATATTAACTTTCATTACAGATCCTATTCAGCACACAAGACACGAGAACGATAAAAAACAAAAAAGGAGTTATCACTCATGCACTACAGCCTTGGCATCGATGCAGGAGGTACCTATACCGACGCCGTTATCGTGAATAATAATGACGACACCGTTGTCGCCTCAAGTAAAGCGCTTACGACCTATCCAGACCCGCTCGAAGGAATCAAAAATGCAATTGACGGGCTGGATGAAAGGTATGTCAGGAACGTAAAGGTAGTATCTGTTTCCACAACCCTTTCCACCAATACCATCCTGGAAGGAACCGGTTTTCCCGTGGGGCTGGTCCTTGTCGGGAACTATGACATCAACCAGGAACTTCCAACCCCCCATTATGCCCAGGTAAAAGGAGGGCACGGGTACAACGGGAAAGAAGCCGAGCCCCTCGACCTGGAAGCCGTAAAGGAGTTTGCCCTGAATGTAAAAGACAGGGTCTCGGCTTTTGCGGTCTCATCCTACTTTAGCATTCGAAACCCCGAACATGAAATCGCGGTAAAGAAAGCCATCCTCGAAATTACCGGGCTCCCCGTGGTCTGCGCCCACGAACTTTCCCAGGACCTCGGGGCTTTTGAAAGAGCTGTTACCGCCTTCTTCAATGCGCAATTGATCCCGATCTCCGAGAAATTCATGCAGACCGTGGGAAAGGAGATAGAAAACCGTGGCATGGACGCAAAAGTCCTCATGCTCAAGTGTGACGGGTCCGTTGTCGGGATCAAAAAAGCCCTTGAAAAACCCATCGAATCCATATTTTCAGGCCCTGCAGGCAGCCTTGTAGGAGCCGCTTTCCTGAGCGGGTATGAGACCTGCGCCATGATCGATGTGGGAGGCACAAGTACGGACATCTCCCTGATCAAAAACGGAATCCCCGAGATGAGCGAAGAAGGAGCAGCCGTTGGCGGCTGGAAGACCAGGGTAAGAGCAATTAAGATGGAGACCTCGGCAATGGGCGGAGACAGCCACGTCTGGGTCAAAGAGAGAAAGATCACAATCGGCCCCCGTCGGGTAATCCCTCTCTGCAGGGCTGCGGTGCTTTACCCGGGTTTCCTGCAACAACTTAAGGCAAACCCGATACCCTCGAAAGGGATCCTGGGGGTCAATATCCAGCCCACCAGGTTCTACATCAGGACAGGGTACAAACCAATCGAAATCAGCAAAGGGGAAAAAGAACTCCTGGACATAATCAGCGAGACCCCGACATCAATTACCGAAATGTACACCCGTCTGGGCAAGAAGTACCCGGCATCCTATATCCTGGACTCCCTGATCCAGAAACGCCTGATCCAGGCAATAGGCTTTACCCCCACCGACGCCCTGCACGTGCTAGGGGACTATTCCCAGTGGGAAACGGAAGCTTCCAAAACCGGGGCGGAAATGCTCGGCTCCCTTTCGGATATGGGCAAGGAAGAATTTGCCCTGCGCATTAAGAGAGAATTTGCCAAAAACATGGCCTCGGAACTGATCTCCTTCTTCCTGGAAGGCATCGAGAAAACCGAGATCAGAAAGATATTCGACATCGATTCCCCCACCAAATTCAAGGTTGAAATGCCTGTGGTCCTGATAGGAGGCCCGGTTTCCGCCTACCTGGAGGAACTGAACAAAATCCTTGATGCCGAAATAGTGGTCCCTGAATACTCAGATGTGGGAAACGCCGTCGGAGCCCTAGCAGCAAAAGGAATCCGCAGAGCAGAGATCCTTATCCGCCCGGTTTCCATGGCAGCCCCGGACATGGAATTCTTTGTATTCTCCGAAAAAGGGAGGGAAAGGTTCGAACTCTACAACGACGCCCTCGACCACGCGCACAGGCTTGGAGAACAGCTTATCCAGGATTACATGGCCGACTCGGGGATGGACCCGGAAAAGATCCAGATCGACATCAACAAAAAAGACATCCTTCCGGCTGGCTGGCATACCCCCATGGAAACAAAACTGGTCTTCCTCGGCACGGGAGATTACGCAAGCGCATAAATGCCCGGGTGTGTGGATACCCCTAATGCACCACACAAGCGTAATTCACTACGCCAGCATAAGTCACTACACCAGCATAAGTCACTACACCAGCATGTAATGCACTATGCCAGCGTTAATGCACAAGAAAGTAAATGAGTAAACGAGTGGACTATCTTTGAGTTAAAGAGACTGGGGTTTTATGCTCCATTTATAAAAACAGTATTTTTCCGGCAGCAATGCCGGAACTTTTTTTAAAATACCGGGCTTTCCTTAGATGTTATCTTAAGAGAATAATAGTGTTATTGCTATCGTTTATTGAGAATTGCTCGAAAATTTACAATTATAATCTCAACTGAAGTTCGGCAAATAGAAGTTGGAAACTTTCAATGAAAGCACAAAGCTTAAAATTTAAAAAATAAACGTTTGAATAACCAGGGAAGTTTTCAGAAAAAACGATAGCGTGAAAAAGTGTGAAAATTGAAAAGACGTCTGCGGGAAGTTAGATATACGATTAAACTATGATTAAACATTTATAAATTCATTTAATCATGATCAGACCCACAACTCCCCAAAAAAGTAAAAGACAAATGCTCAATCCAAAAAAACATATACAATAGAAGGTTTTACACCAGAATAACATGTTGAAAAAAACGAATTTAAGAGCTAAAACCCGGAAAACATACGAAAAAGAATTTATATTGATAAGACCATTTTGATATATGAATAACTATACACTAGTTATACTCAGTTTTGTTTTTACTCTCTTAGCAATGATTTCGAATAATTATATGCCGGAATTAGAAGGAGCATTTATTGCGGCCATTTTATTCCTGACCATATATTCGATAAGTGAATTAAAAACAGATTAACACTCAAAAGCGCTTGATATCCCAAAGGTTCCAGGGGACAGGGAATAATCCGCGTCAGATTTTGCAGAGGGGGACCTGCAGCGGGCTTTTAAGATTCATCACACTGGACTCTTCTATAAGAGCAATAGGTCCTTCAAAAAGAGAATACACTACCCTTGAACCCTGTGTATCCTGTTCCCCGGATATTCGGACAAAAAGCCGTGCTCGGGATTCGGGCAGGGATGGAGAACAGTTATATACAGGTAACTCCTGTAGAAGGTAGCTTATAATCGAATACAGGTTACCCCCGTACCTGTCTGCATCCAGGGGAAAAGTCAAAAGTAATAGCCGGAACTTATCCAAAAAACTCATATTTTTGCTGTTTAAGTTTTGTTAATACTGCTACTGAACTTTCCTGGTTTTAATCACAATTCACCGGGCCGTTGATATTAGATGTTTATACGGCTGCTTCATCAGGTATTCATGCCTGGAACCTTCAGCTGGATTTCATGCCTGGTTTTGATTGGGGCAAGTGGAAATCGGAAAAGAGCCTGTGAGAACCTGTCCTATGGAACAGGTGGTTCTAACTGTTACGGGAAAGACCTGTCGTAAGTTAGACTGCAGGGTATGCTTCAAAAGATGTCATAACCGGCAAAATTCGGAACCAGCATATTTGAAAGCGGAATCGCTATCAAATTCGGAATCAAAAATACTGTCAACTTAGAGTGAGTACATGGAAAAATTAGCAAAATTTAAGGAACTTGGACTTTCGGAAAGTACATTGAAAGCCCTACAAAAGAAAGGTTTTGAAGAACCAACCCCTATTCAGGAAAAAATTATCCCTCTCTTCCTGGGAGGAGAATGTGACATTATCGGGCAGGCCCAGACAGGGACCGGTAAAACAGCAGCATTCGGGGCCCCCATTATAGAAAGAATACCTGAAAGATCAGGAAAGGTCCAGGCAATAATCCTGACCCCTACCCGGGAACTGGCAATTCAGGTCTCGGAAGAACTTAACTCCCTTAAAGGAGAAAAGAACCTGCAGATCGTCCCGATCTACGGGGGACAGTCCATGACCCGGCAACTCCGGATGCTGAAGAGCGGAGTGGACATCGTTGTGGGAACCCCCGGAAGGGTCATTGACCACCTCCAGCGAAAGAGCCTGAAGCTTGACAACATTTCATACTTCGTGCTTGACGAAGCCGATGAGATGCTGAACATGGGTTTCATCGATGATGTGAAGGAAATCCTGAAGGCTTCAAAACCTGATAAAAGGATGCTCTTCTTTTCCGCAACAATGCCAAAACCGATTATCAGCATTGCACGGAAATACATGCGAAACTACGAGCACGTCTCCGTAAGTGACGTGGAAAATACCACGGAGCTGACCGAACAGATCTATTTCGAAGTCAGGGAAGGGGATAAGTTCGAAGCCCTCTGCAGGATAATCGATATCGAAGAGGAGTTCTACGGACTGGTCTTTTGCCGGACAAAAAACGACACCACCCAGATTGCCCAAAAACTAGGGGACAGGGGCTATTCCGCTGATGCCCTTAACGGGGACATGAGCCAGCAGGAAAGGGAAAAGATCCTGAACCATTTCAGGAAACAGAAACTCAACATCCTGGTGGCAACCGACGTTGCAGCAAGGGGAATCGACATCATGGACCTGACCCATGTAATTAACTATAGTCTTCCCCAGGACCCGGAGTCCTACGTGCACAGGATCGGAAGAACTGGCAGGGCAGGAAAACAGGGGACTGCAGTTACCTTTGTAACATCTAAGGAATACCGCAGACTGACTTACATAAAAAAGAGCGCGAAATCCCAGATCAAAAAAGGTATGCTCCCCGAAATAGAAGACGTTATAAAAGCCAGGAAAGCAAGGGTGAAAAACGACCTCGAAGCCATCATAAAAGAAGGGGGACACGAAGACTTCCTTGAGATGAGCAAAACCCTTCTGGACGAATATCCCGAAGAAATGGTCCTGGCTTCCCTTTTGAAATACACTTTCAAGGACGCCTTCGACGAGAGCAATTATTCGGAAATCAACGGCAATTCCTATGTCGACAAAACAGGAAAAACCCGGCTTTTCATAGCCATGGGCAAAGCCGACGACATGACCCCGACAAAGCTCTGCGATTTCATAAAGAAAGAAGCCGGGGAAGAAGAGATGAAAATAGGAGATATCGAGATCTTCCCCCACTTTTCCTTCGTATCCGTCCCGTTCGCCCAGGCCGAGCTCTTGCTGGGCATGTTTAAAAACAAGACAAAGGGAAGAAAACCCTTTGTGGACATTGCCCAGGGAAAGAACAGGAAAAATGATAGGCCAAGAGGAAACTGGAAACAGAGAGATGGTGGAAAACAGGGAGGAAACTGGAAACAGAGAGATGGTGGAAAACATGCCGGGAAACAAAAATTCAAAAAAGCAAGTAAAATCCCGGCCTGAGCTCTTATTGGCCTGAAACCTCATTGTCCAGGCCTCTTATTAGCCAGACCTCCCACAATCCGGGTTTTTGGGGGTCACTTTGACCCCCAATTAAATTCTAATTTTAACCCCTATTCTGCCCTCAAAGTTAAATTCTAATTTTAACCCCTATTCTGCCCTCAAAGTTAAATTCTAATTTTGGACCTGAGATCCCAGCAGGTTAATTAGGGCATGAAGAAATTTCGGAAGATTCTGAGATTAAGATTTTTGAAATGGAACCGGGCAGAGACCAGGACCATTTACTTTTCAATAATGGCCCAAAAATCAACGTAAACACATTTTGAGTGAGGGTTATTTCTGATGTGCCCTCGAAAACATTAGTAGAGATATAGCAGAAAGTTACATACGTAAGCAGAGTTAAGTGACGCTTAGCTCCCGGAAATAAATCGGAACCATTTATGCCAGTTGCAATAGATGAATGCTTTTTAGAATTTTGTTTCAGGAGCGACAGGCTGTGGGATCTGGCACATTGCCCGGATTACAGACTAAGAAGCGCTTAAAACGTTCATGAGGAATATTATGAAAGACCCGCTAAAAACAATAAGGGAAACAAAACCCCTGATACATCATATCACTAACTGGGTAACCATTTACGACTGCGCAAATATGACGAGAGCGATCGGGGCTCTTCCTGTGATGGCTCATGCGCCTGAAGAGTGCGCTGACATGACAAAGATATCATCCGCCCTTGTGCTTAATATCGGGACCCTGACAGTTGAAATTATCGATTCTATGCTCCTCTCCGCTGCTGCTGCAAACGAGAAGGGAATCCCTGTGGTACTTGATGCAGTAGGGGTAGGAGCGACTAAGTTCAGGGATGACATGGCTGCAAAAATTCTTGATTCCGTTCAGATTGATGTCATCAAAGGCAACTATTCCGAAATCGCAAAACTGGCAGGCGAAAACGTCGAAACAAAAGGAGTTGAAGCAACTTCAATAGATGCTGACCCAGGACAGGTTGCAAAAGGACTTGCAAAATCAAAATCATGCACCGTTGTGATGACAGGAAAGGCAGACATAATAAGTAACGGAGAAAAGACATTTATTGTAAAGAACGGGCATGAGCTAATGGGGTCAATTGTCGGGACCGGATGCATAGCAGCATCAATAATCGCTTCATTTGCGGCAGTAAATCCTGATTATTGTGACGCGTCCAGAGATGCCCTGTGCTACTTTGGAGTTGCAGGAGAACTTGCAGCTGAAAAATCAAACGGGCCGGGAAGTTTCAAGGTAAATTTGTATGATGAGGTATTCAACCTCTCAGATGAAACCGTGAAAAATAAGATGAATTTTGAAGAATGTTAATCCCGGATTAAAAGTATCCGGAGAATTTTGATCTTTGATAAAGATGAAATTTATGAACCCGAAAAAATTCCTGTTAGACGAGATTGACTTTTATCTTGTGACGGATTCCGAACTCTCAAGGAAAGGCACTTTATCCGATGTAGGGGGTGCAGTTGAATCGGGCTGCAAGATTATCCAGTACCGGGAGAAGAACAAAAACACAAAAGAAATGATCAACGAGGCATCCGAAATCAAGAAACTATGCAAAGATAATGCGATATTTCTGGTCAATGACAGAATTGATGTTGCTTTAGCGGCTGGTGCCGATGGGGTGCATATAGGCCAGGACGATATGCCAATTGATATTGCAAGAAAACTTCTTGGTGCCGAGAAGATAATCGGACTTACCGTCCATAACAGGGATGAGGCAATTGAAGCAGAACAAAACGGTGCTGATTATGTCGGACTTGGCCCTATATTTGATACTGCAACCAAAAAAGATGCAGGAAAGGGAATTGGGCCTGATAGTATAAGGGAAGTTAAAAATGCGATAACAATTCCCGTAGTTGCTATCGGCGGAATAAACAAAGAAAACTGCAGAAATGTAATCGAAAGCGGAGCTGACAGCCTGGTTGCAATATCTGCAATAGTATGCAGTGAAGATGTGAAAAGAGAAACACAAGATTTTATTGAGATCATCCTGAAGCAGAAAATTACATAAATCGAAGAAATGCCATAAATCGAAGAATCGATGAAAAACTTTCGAATCTCCGCTACATCAGCGTTGAAAGGCCCTTGATACTGGTTTTTAAGTTCACAGTGAGAATGTCAACTACCCCTCCCTAAAATCTAAGCCTTATGGCTTAGATTTTAGAGTAAGGGGCTTGTCTAACAAGCCCTGGTTGACCAGATCCCCGATTAGGAGCTTAGGAAAATCGGGAAACGATAGGAACGAATATTAGTTACCCTGGAATGCCGCCTCAGTTTCAGGCTCTACGGAAGCAAGTTAAACAGTCCTGAGAGGTAGGGACAGTGCTTGCATCATCAAACCGTTCCATATCAGATCGAGAGGAAGCCGGAAACCGGGATTGTCTCCACTAACCCGGCTACGCATAACCCTATTCAATAGGAGCAATTACAAATGTTTGTATTTGTACTCAGCAAAGAAGGAACCCCGCTCATGCCCACTAAACCGGCAAAAGCTAGGCTCTTGCTCAAAACAGGAAAGGCAAAAGTGGCCCGAACCACGCCCTTCACAATCAAGTTACTTTTCGAGAGCAGTAGCTACACTCAACCCGTAACTGCCGGGATGGATACCGGCTCGAAAGCCGTAGGATGTGCCGCTATCGCTTCCGGGAAAGTGTTGTATCAGTCCGAGATCTACCTGAGAGAAAACGTTTCGAAAAAGATGGAACAACGGAAAATGTATCGGAGAAGCCGGAGAAGCCGGAAGACAAGATACAGGCCAGCAAGGTTCAATAACCGGGGAAATTCAAGGAGAGAAAAAAGGTTAGCTCCTTCCATCAAAAGCAAACTTGATTCTCATTACAGGGAAAAACGGTTTGTGGAATCCCTGCTCCCTGTAACGAAGTGGAAGGTCGAACTTGCTTCCTTTGATATCCACAAAATCAAAAACCCGGAAGTTTCCGGAATTGGGTATCAGGAAGGGGACCTTAAAGGTTTCTACAATGTCAAGGCTTACGTTCTGCACAGAGACGGGTACACCTGCCAGCATTGCAGGGGAAAGTCAAAGGATTCCCGGCTACATTGCCATCACATAGTTTTCAGGTCAAAGCAGGGGTCAGATGCTCCGGAAAACCTGATTACGCTCTGTGAAACCTGTCACAAAGCCCTGCATTCCGGGGAATTTGAGCTTTCAGGGAGAAGGTCAAACACGAAACACGCCACAGAAATTGGCATTGTCAAGTCCCAAATCAAGAAATCCGACTGGACCTTTGAGGAAGTTTTCGGGTACGAAACAAAGTTCCGGCGAGAACAGGTTTTTGGACTCGAAAAAACGCATTATTTTGATGCGCTTGCTATCTGTTGTGGGGACAAACAAACCGTAGAACCGGATGATACGGTCTACTTCAAAAAACACGTTCCTGCGGGAGATTATCAACAACGTAGAGGGAAGAGGTCAGAGAAGAAAATACCTACCGGAAAGCTGTTTGGGCTCAGGAAATTCGATCTTGTAAAAACAGAAAAGGGGATCGGGTTCATTCGAGGAAAACGGTCAAGCGGGTTCTTTACTTTGTGTGATATTTTTGAGAACATGATAACTACAAGTGTTAACATTAAGAGAAATTGCAGGAGACTGAGAGCGGCGTGTACAACATTAGTTCAGATGGTACAGATGACGCATTCCTCCCCCACCTGTCGGCCTGCGGCCTCCGAGGAGGGGGGCTCCTGCTTCGAGAGCTGAATGCGTTACTTTTATTTATTTTTCGACATACCTAATCTACCATATAATATTAGCACAAACTTTACACAAGCAATATGCAGTAAGCATTCAATAAAAACAGAGTGAAAAAGGAGTTAAATATGCAGTATAGTCTGGGCATTGACGCAGGAGGCACTTACACCGATGCGGTGCTTATAAGGGATTCGGACGGTGCAATCGTTGATTCCAATAAGGCCCTTACCACGTATCCCGACCTCCTGGCCGGCATAAAAAACGTAATTGACAGCCTGAACCCGGAGTACCTTGAACACGTAAAACTGGTTTCGGTTTCAACAACTCTTTCAACTAACACCATTCTCGAAGGGACCGGTTTTCCGGTAGCTCTGATTCTCATCGGGGACCACCCCCTTGAAAAAGAACTCCCGACGAAGCACGTACTTTTCGCCGGCGGCGGGCACAACCATAACGGAGAAGAAGTGGCTCCCCTTGACCTCGGCGCAA
Source organism: Methanobacteriota archaeon (assembly GCA_016841265.1). GTDB lineage: Archaea > Halobacteriota > Methanosarcinia > Methanosarcinales > Methanosarcinaceae > MTP4. Next base: position 9,921 of record JAENZL010000061.1, read on the forward strand.
TCGAAAAATTTGCCCTGCAGGTAAAAGACAAGGTCTCAGCGTTTGCCATCTCTTCTTACTTCAGCACCCGGAATCCCGAACATGAACTGAGAGCCAGGGACCGGGTCCTTGAGCTAACAGGTCTTCCTGCGGTCTGCGGGCATGAGCTCTCCCAGGAACTGGGGGCTTACGAAAGAGCTGTGACCGCTTTCCTGAACGCCCAGCTAATCCCCATAACCCGGCAGTTCGTGCAGTCCATTATCACGGACATCAAAGCCCGGGGTATTGACGCAAGGCTCCTGATGCTCAAGTGCGATGGCTCGGTGCTGGGGATAAGGGACGCCCTGCAAAAGCCCATTGAGACCATATTTTCCGGGCCCGCGGCAAGCCTTGTCGGGGCCTCCTATCTCTCGGGGCTTGAAAACTGTGCCGTGGTGGACGTGGGCGGGACAAGCACGGACATCTCCTCGATTTGCTCTGGCGTCCCGGACCTGAGCGATGAAGGAGCGGTTGTTGGCGGCTGGAAGACCCGGGTCAGGGCAATCCGCATGGAGACCACAGCCACGGGCGGGGACAGCCACGTCTGGACATGCGACAGGGAACTTTTCATCGGCCCGAGAAGGGTCGTGCCCCTCTGTGTGGCAGCAGTCCAGTATCCGGAATTCCTGAATACCCTCAAAAGGACGCCCATTCCCCCCAGAGAAGACCTCTGCGAGAACATCCAGCCCACAAAGTTTTTCGTGCGTTCGGGCTACCCTGCAGGCGAACTCAGTAAAGCCGAGGCTGAAATCCTGGACGCGATAGGAGGCGAACCTGCGTCTGTCCCGGAAATTGCCCTCCTGATCAAAAAAGACCCCATGCCCCAGGTTTTCGACTCCCTCATCCAGAAGAGACTTGTCCAGGCAATCGCGTTTACCCCTACCGATGCCATGCACGTGCTCGGAGACTACACGGACTGGAACGAAGAAGCTTCCAGGGTAGGGGCTGAACGCCTTTCCCGCCTCATGCGCATGACCCCACATGAGTTCTGCAGCGCAGTAAAGCACAGGGTCGCACGGAATATGACACTTCACCTGCTCTCCTATATCCTTGAAGGAGTCCCGAAAAGTTCCGTGGAAAAGGTCCTTGACGGAGGCTTTCCCGCCCAGTTCAAACTGGAAATCCCGATAGTCCTGCTCGGAGGCCCGGTACGGGCGTTTCGGGAAGAAATGAAAGGGATCGTAGACGCCGATATCCTTGTCCCCGAACACGCCGAGGTAGGAAACGCAGTGGGAGCCCTGGTAGGAAAAGGTATCAAACGCGTGGAAATCCTGATCCGGCCAAAAAGCCTCACGGAGCCTGACAGCAACTTCCTGGTCTTCTCCCCCACAGGCCGCCTGAAGTTTGAAAGGTACGTTGAAGCCCTGGATACCGCAACAGAACTCGGAAAAAAACTGGTCACCGACTACATGAAAGACTGCGGCCTGAGCGGAAAACAGGTTGAAATATCCGTTGAGAAAAAGACAATGTCCCCCGACGGCTGGACTCATCCCCCGATGGAGACAAAACTGCTGGTTGTGGGAGTAGGGGTGCGGGATGGAAAAAAATGACTGCCGTTTTCCCCGCAAGCTCACTTGAACCCGGGAAACGTATTTCAATTAGATTTTAATAGAGACCCCCGCCAGCTTGCCTGGCGGCCCTCATCAAAAAGAAATGATAAAGAGAGATTGGAAAATTGGAATGAATATTTACGGATTGATTTGTTTTTAAATTTGATTTCATCCATACCTTTTTTGGGCCTCTTGTAAATTTTCCCGTTCATCTCTTTTCCATTTTTATTTTGGAACTGAGTCGCCGGCCGCCTTCGGAGCTTCCCTCATTGATATTGTTTTACATAATGCTCCATACATTTTGAAGTATTTTGCCCTCAGTCTCTGGAGTACTGGAAAAAGAGATAAGAGATAAGAGATAAGAGATAAGAGATAAGAGATAAGAGATAAGAGATAAGAGATAAGATAACGCTGTTAACTACTTAGAAAGTAAAATATATAATTAGAGGAAAAATAAAACCTATGAAACTCCTTTTAATCGCTGACATCCACGCGAATTACGAAGCCCTGCAGACCGTTCTCAAAGTCCCGCACGACCGCGTCATCTGCCTGGGAGATATCGTGGACTACGGGCCTGACCCGGACAAATGCATTGATCTCCTCCGGAAAGAAGAAATCCCCACCATCCGGGGCAACCACGACAACGCCGTTGCCTTCAAGATGGACTGCCAGTGCGGGTACAAGTACAAGCACCTTTCCATTGCGACCCGGGAATACACCTGGGAAATCCTTGACGGGAGCCAGATGGAGTACCTGCAAAAGCTCCCTCTAGTCCTCAGGGAAGAAATCGACGGAAAGAAGCTCTTTATAACTCATGCCAGCCCCCGTTCCATTTACGAGTACATAAAGCCTGAGACCCCGGACGAGGATATCCTGGCAATGCTTGCAGAACCGATGGAACCCATGGACACCGAATTTCTGGTAGTCGGGCACTCCCATATCCCCCTGAAACGGAAACTCGGGGACGTTACAATAATAAACCCGGGCTCCGTTGGACAGCCAAGAGACGGAGACACCCGGGCGGGCTGTGCGGTCTTTGATACCAAAACAGGGGAAGTTGAACTCCTCCGCCTCGAATATGACATCGAAGCCGTTTGCGCAAAGATCGAAGAAAGGATGCCAAACGCAGACGAACTGACTGCGATCCTCAGGAGAGGAAGCTGAGAAAAACTCCTGAACAAAGAAGGATAATACTCCGCACAGCACCGGGTAAATACTTCCTTTGAACCCGGAAACTGTTTTTTAATCCGAAAGGGAAAAATGCCCCCACCAGTTTGCCTGGCGGCCCTTCCCAAAATGAAAATTGAATGAAGTGAACTACCCCCACCTGCTTTCTGATGAAAGCGAGGAAGGGGCTTCCTGCTT
>JAENZL010000062.1 GCA_016841265.1 Methanobacteriota archaeon
GGGATATTCAAGCCCCTTCCTCGGCTCCGAAGGAGACAGGGAGGGGTAGTTGACTTCAGAAAAAGAGGTTTTGCAGGAATCCCGAATCAAGCCGGTACAGCTTTCATTGGCTTTGGAGGGTTGTTTTTCTGGGCTTGTGCTCGTGCTCGTGCTTGTGCTCGTGCTCGTGCTCGTGCTTGTGCTTGTGCTCGTGCTTTTTTCTCTGTATATATAAATATAAAGAGTATCTGACGTAAAATCGGTGCCAGCAAAGTGATCTCGAAGAATAGCAAAAAGGGGGTGTAGGCAGGGGGTGGCGATTAATATAATTAAAAAGTCATTTTTATCCGATGGCTTTCGCTTTTATATTTCATTCTGGGGAGGCGCCGCCCGGCAAGCTGGCGGGGTACTCTGCAGTATTGGGTCAAAAAGCAGTTGCCTTGTCGGGATCAAATAGCGCATTATTTACATAGTCATTTTTCCCTTTTTATACCCTACCCCCTTCTTAAAAATGGGCAGAATGAATTGCACTTATAAAAAATAAAAAATAAAAAAATAATAAATACCCGAGAAAATTGTACTCCAAATGCACCTGAATGTTTTTTAAAAAATAAATATGTATCATTTTTATTCTTCTGTTGCGTATTTCTTCTCCTTCTTGAAAATCGCCGTCGCTGTTCCATTATCATCAATGTCGTCCTTGATCAGGACAAGTTCCCAGCCTTCGTTCCCAATTTTTTCAAGGTCGCTCATCTGCTGCGGCATGTGCACAGCGTGGATCTTGCGAGAATCATATTCCCATAGTTTCATCATCTTAACCCCCTCTTCCGTTAGCGATAAAACACAATCTGTATTTATTATATTTAATATCGTGATAAAACTATAAATAACCAGAACAAAAGAAAAAACGTAGTCCGGTTCTTCCCTCTTAACGTCAGTTTGAGTCCGGGAGTTTTGGGATTTTAGTCCGGTAGATGACCCCTTTTTCATATCTTATAATGCGGATCCGTTCCCGGGCCATGAAATCTAAAATCAATTCGATCTCCGGGGGGTAGGTGGCATCGGCATAAACAGGGACTATGGGTTCCGATTCCGTTCCCGCAACATAGAACATTTCTCCCCCGAAGTGGGCTATATGCTGCACTTCGTATTTTTCGAAGGCCCGTTTGATGAATTTTTTCGAGAGCGGGGGTTTTGCAAGTTCGAAGTCTTCCACAGTCATTTTTATGTCTGCCCCGTACATAAAAAATGGATTGACGGGATCAGATATAAATTCAATTGAAGGCTGGAATGGAGATTGAAAGGAAAGCTGAGAGGAAGGCAGGACGGGAACTGTTTATTAAATAAGCACGTTCAATAAATTCCCGTTCGGAATCCTTTTATCTTCTTGAAGGCATCCTGGCTCCCGGGACGAGGCCCATGAGCCTTGCCACTTTTTTGTAGCGTTCAAGCAAATCTTCCTCCTGCCGGATGTCTTCAATTTTCTCGAAGATATACATGTTTTCGGGTACAAAGGGGATTTTGCTCCGGAGGACGTTAAGCAAGGATTCAAGCTGTCTGTCCAGTTCCTTCCGGTCCTTTTCAAGGTCTTCGAATTTCCATTTTCTCACCTTCAGGCTGACCGTGCATACCAGGTTTTCGGCAGGGGTCCCCTTTGCCTTGAGGCAGGTGATCCTGGCTTTGTACCGGATCCCGGAGAGGGTCTCTTTTAGCTTCTGTTCCAGGAGGACCTTTCCGAGTTTCGGGTATTCTTTCCTCATAATTTTCTTTGCGATAATCGCCTCTTCTTCGGCGTTCTCAAAGAGTTCCGTTGCCCTGTCAAACTTCCGGACGCAGGTCTCAAGCAGTTTTTTCCGGGCAGGCAGGTCTTCGGGACTGAGTTTGCCCGCAGCCTGGAGAAGTTCGGCAAACTTTTCGGTCGTGTTAAGCAGCTTACGGTTTTCTTCAAGGCCCCTTACTTCCCGCGCTGCCTTTGAAAGGTAGAGCTCGGTCTCCAGCCTGGCTTTTTCTAAAGGCCGGTCGCTGACAATTATGTAGAGGAAGGCCTCGTAAAAGGGCCGATAGAATTCGGGGGTGTCGCCTTCGAAGGGAATTTCCGAGGCTTCCTTAAAATAACCCGCAGCCTCCTTCAGCCCGAAAATGTATGTAGCCTCGTTTTCCGCCTTAAGCGCCCGCCAGAGGGAAGCCCTGGCAAGGGCTCGAAAGGCATACTTCCTGACATAAGTGTAGGGATCCTCGATAAGCACCTGCAGTTCTCTCCAGGCTCCGGTCTTATCCGGCACATGGAGAAAGGCAGGCGTAAGAGCCCGGGCTGCAGCTCTCTGCACAAAACTGTCGCTGTGCCTTGAAAGCCGGACCAGGTCCTTCCAGGCTTCCCATTTGTCGGGGACCTCGGGATAAGCCGGGGCAAGGGCTTTTGCAGCTCCCCTCCTGACTTCCCTGTCTTCCGAGGAGGCAAGCCTGACGAGTTCTCCCCAGGCCCTCCTTTTGTCTTCAGCATGGGGAAACGCCTCGGAGAGGAGTTCCGCTGCTCTCTTCCGGAGCTGGGTGTCCTGCCCTGAAGCCAGGCGGACAAGGTCAAAAAAGACCCCTGCTTTTTCCTCAATCCCGGGCAGCACATGGGAAAGCAGTTCAGCAGTCTCTTTCCTGACAACACTATCCCTGTCCTCCGTCCTTTCAAGGAGCTCCCCCCAGATGTCCTGCATTTTGCCCTGCTTCCGGGAATAAAGGGCAAGCAGGGAGTCCATTGCTCCTCTCCGTACCGAGGGGTCGGGGTCCGAACTCAGGCGGATAAGTTCGGCAACAACTTCTTTTTTATCCGGCAGGTTGGGATATGCCCTGGCAAAGGATTCTGCGGCATCTTTTCGCACGTATCTGTCCCTGTCAGCCGCCAGCCTGAGCAGGTCTGAAGCCGGTTTTTTTCCTTCATTTTCAGAGTTCAGTCTCTCTTTTTCAGGGGTCAGTCTCTCTTTTTCAGAGGCCAGTTCCTCTCCGTGTTCTCCTTTTTCTCCCGAGAGAGCGGCCCCAAGGGAATGAGCTGCATCCCTTCGCACACAGGCAGCTTTTTCGGCCGCCAGTTCGTAAAATCCTTCCTTTTTGCTGGTTTCTTTTCTCTCTACTTCCTTACTACCCCTTTTCCAATCTATTTCCCCTCCTTTCTCCTCACATTCTTCCCCCTCTCTTTCTCCTTCTTCAAGGAACCGGGGATAAATGGAAGCAAGGGTTTTCACAACTCTTCTCAGTACGTAGTTGTCCTTCTTTTCAGCCAGCTGCACCAGGTCTGAATAAGCTTCTTTCCTGTCGGATACATGCGGGAAAACTTTGCTGAGGGTATCGGCGGCGGTCCTCCTTACGTATTCGTCTTCGTTCCCCGTCAGTTCGACAAGCTCTTTCCAGACCCGGGCTTTGTCTTCCAGCTGCGGGAAAACAAGGGCAAGCGAGTCTGCTGCCAGGTCCCGGACGTACCCGTCCCTGGCTCCCGTGAGCTTGAGAAAGTCGTCCCAGACTTTTTCCATGTCCTGCATATTCGGGAAAAGAGAAACAAGGGCATCTGCAGCCATTTTTCGTACGGCTCCGCTCTCGTGCCGGGTATGCCGGATGAGGTCGTTCCAGGCATCTTTTTTTTCTTCCATGTGGCCAAAAGCGGATTGGAGCCCCAGAAGGGCTTCCTTTTGCACGTCCGGGTCCCGGGAATCAGCCAATCCTGCAAGTTCTTTCCAGGCTTTTTCCTTCCTGTCGGCCGGGACGGATATAAAAACAGCTCCAAGAGCCCTGGCAGCCAGCTCCCTGACTTTCCCGTCCTCCGACTCTGTAAGTTTCAGCAGGTCTTCCCTGGCGTCTTCCTTTTCGATATCGTGAAGGCCGGGAAAAACCAGTTCCAGGCAGGATGCTGCCTTTTCCCTTATCCCGGCGTCCTTCGAGGTTGCCATATCGAGCAGGTCCGACCAGACCGGCCACAGGTCCGGCATGTGGGGGAAAACGGTGGGAAGCGAGCGTACGATTCCCATCTGGACATCTTCAAGGCTGGAATTTGAGTTTACAAGTTCCATGAGGTCTTTCCAGGCGCCTTCCTTGTCCGGGCTGTAGGGAAAAGCAGAAAGAAGAGCCTGCACCGCGGCTCTTAATATCTTCTCGGAAGGGTAGGCAGTAAGGTTTACGAACCTCTCCCAGGCCTGGATTTTGCCGCTGGAGGGGAGCTTCGAAAAAACAGTTGAAAGGGCGAAAACTGCACTTTCCCTTACCTCATCGGACTTATCGGAAGAGAGCTTGAGCATGTCTTCAAAAGCCTGTTCTCTGTCGGGGATGGACTCAAAGGAAGCGCCTAACTGCTCCATAGCTTCGATTCGCTCGCTCGAAAGGGGGCTGAAGGTTTTATCGTGTACGATGTCCTGGTCAATCAAATGTTCCCACCAACTGTTCTTTTTGCCTCTTCGGTTTTTCCCGGTTTTCTTTCTTTACAACTTGCCAGTTCTTGTAAAAGATTTAGTGGGGGATTTATTAAAGGTATTGATTTTATTGCTTCACGACCCTCGCTAAATTTTCTTTGTGCTCCTTAAATCGACACGGATTCACAATTCCCTTATTTACAATTCTCTTATTCACAATTTCCTTATTCACAATTCCCTGATTCATTATATGCGGGTTCAGATCCACATGCAGGCTTCTTGTTTTATGGAATATGAGGTTCTGATGATTATTTAGTAAGATCTATAAATAATGAAAGATTTACTCTTCATATATAATTATTCAATTTTACTTATGAGGATACCTGAATGGAAGCCTCACTTCTTGATCTTGTTTTTCTTTCCGAGAAAAGGGAAAAATTTCTTCTGTTGTTGAGGGAAGGTCCGAAAAGCATTAAAGAAATCGAAAATTCCCTGAATTATAGTTCTACATCGGTTCAGCCGCAGATAAAAATACTTAAAGAGAGATATCTCCTGTACCGGGAGGATAATAAATAAGGTTTGACACTCATCGGGGAGACAATAGCTGAAAATATGCGGGAACTGGTCGATACTTTAGAATCATTTGAAAATAAACATGATTTTTGGAATAATCACAGGCTTGAAGGAATACCCCCCGGTCTATTAAATCGAATTTCCGAACTTAAACATTCTACTTTTGCCAGCCCTCTTGATAAGAGTAATATGTTTTCACCTCATTGTGAATTTGTAGAGAACATTGCAAAATCGGAATTCGTGAAAGGCATCTCCCCTTTTCTCCATCCACTATACCCGAAAATGTTCCTGGAATTTGCAGAAAGAGGCATCGATGTTTCCCTTGTTGTGAATGAGCCTGTTTTTGAAAGGCTGAGGGCGGAATTCAGGCCTGAAATGGAGCAGTTCCTGAGCCTGAACAACGCCCGGCTCTATGTGTATGAAAAAGAAATGCTGCTCTCAAGTGCAGTGACGAACTGCTTCCTTTCTCTTGGCCTTTTCTACAGCAAGGGGACATACGACCATGACAATGACATTTTGTGTTTTGAACCCGAAGGCCTGCGCTGGGGAGAAGACCTCTTTGCGTACTACCAGGGCATGTCCGAAGAAATAACAGAAATCTGACTGTTTTTTTATTTTTGCTTTTTTGGTTCCCAAAAACTCACTTGTGGACGGTGTCCCGCCGCCTTTCAAATGGGATGGAGAGCGGCGGTTGCATTTGAGGTGTGAGCTGGATGCGGTTTATGCGCATCTCTACGGAATCTGATCAAAAATGAGACTATAGTTTATTCTTTCAAAGAGTTTATTATCTTGGAGATGTTATCTATTTTCATGTGTGAGTTTAAAAGAGGTACGATTGACAATAAATACCAAGTTTTAGAACTTATTGGCGAGGGTGGGTTTGCGTCGATATATAAAGCTCAAAAGCTTGAAAATGATGAAGTTGTCGCAATTAAATTTTATTCAGGAATTCAAGATGAAGTAGATATGCCTCGGTTCCATAGAGAAGTAAAAATGATGAGTCTTATTGATCATAAAAATGTTATAAAAATATTAGATCACAATATAGAAACATCTAATCCGTATATTGTAATGCCTTTAGCAAAATGTTCTTTGAACGAATGCATTGATGATTTAAATAGTAATGAAGAACGAACTATTACTATATTTCTGAAAGTGTGTGAGGGTGTAAAAGAATTACACAAAAATGGAATATATCATAGAGATATTAAGGCTTCAAATATTTTGATATCTCAAAATGATGAGGTTCTAATCGCGGATTTAGGATTAGCCAGACTTGAAAATAGAGAATCATCTGCTATTACGCAGTCTTATGCCTGGATGGGAACTGAATCTTATATTCCACCGGAATATTATTCGCATGATGGATATAAAAATGGAGATGAGAGAGGAGATATTTATCAATTGGGAAAAACTCTTTATAATTTACTGACTGGTAGAACTCCAGGATCACTCGACTGGAAATTATTATCACCCGGACTACACATTATAATATCAAAATCAACCGAAGCGAATCCAGACGATAGGTATCAGTCAGTTGATGAACTTATAAGCTTTGTCAAATATTATTTAGATTCTTTAAATCCTACTTCTGATCCAAAAGATCTATGTGAATTTTATTTGGATGAACTAAGAAATCTATCTCCTAATGCCTCATACGACCCACAAATAGTAGAAGAAATGCTTACATTGATATATGAGTGTAAAGGCAACGATGAGCTATTTTTAGTTCTATTTGATAAGATACCTTTAAAATTACTGAAAGAACTTGCAAAAGAAATGGATTCTACTTTTGAGACGATACTCAAAGAATATTCATTAATTATGGGTAAGTTGGTAGTAAAATATAATCAAGGTTGGACCTTTTGGGAGTACACCGAAGTAATATCAAAGAGAATGAAAATTCTGTATAAGTATACACCAGATATAATAACTAAAATAAATTCATTAAGAATAATTTTGAAAACATCTGTGGCCGCTGAACGATATAATGCAATAGATGAATTTAATAACATACTGCTAAGTATCGATAATAGAAAGGAAGGTACAGCAATTTCGATGATGCTTAGTGAAGAAAAAGAAGATTATTCCAAATTAGTAAAAATGAAGTCAGTTCCAGTTGAGGATCTTCACTACTCACTTCGCAGCATAAGAAGGTCAGTAGAGGATCCTGACAGCCGTTGATAACGCATTTTAAGATGTAGATCTGTTAATAATTTAAATCGACTCTCCTCCATACAATTTCTGATATTCCTGGAGTGCATACAGGTCTGTCATTGAAGCTATATAGTCACTCATCAGGCGCAAGAAAGCTCTGTCTTTGATAATGGCTGCTTGGTGATTCTCGAAATCCTTTTTACTTAAGTACCTGATATTCGCAGGAGTCGAACCAATTTTTCTGATTTTTTCTTTTAGGGCAGGGACAGAACAGACTTCGGTATATAATTCAAGAACATGATCCGGAAGCTGCTTGGGATTTGTCAGATAGGCCTTGATTATTTGTCTCAGTACAAAACGGGACTTGCCGTTCATCCTGTCAACCATGTAGTTGTTGATGACAAAGTTGTCTTCAATTTCCTTTAGTCGCTGGAACAATTTGCTGTTTTTCAACACACAATCGGTTGCTATTTCTTTGTTCAGGGGATATTTTGCCTTTAATCCGCTCTTATTCAGGTGCTGCATGTTATTTCTTATTTCGATGACGGCTTCGGAGATTACCTGGCCGATGATGCAGCTTATGAAGTATTTGATATGGCGGGTGGCGATCATTTCCTTTACGTCAACATCCTTTCCCAGGTCATTTATGTCAAATTCATCTATTAGCTTTTGAAGCTGGCCGCAGATGATTTCTTTGCTGTCGTAATTACCTTCAATTGCGTCTTCTATGTCATGGCAGACCTGGGCGATCTCGTCGGCAAGGGCAACGATTTGCCCTTCGAGGGAGCAGGAAAAAGGTTGATTTATATAGAACTCTTCGACTTCGTTGATTCTTTCGTAAGCTATAGGTTTACCTGCCAGTTTACCTTCTTTGAATTTAGTACTTGTGTGCTTCAAAATCCCTTCCAGTACCGGGTAAGTTAAATTGAGCCCCTTGAAGTCTTTATATCCTTCTTCAAGTTCGTTTAAGACTCTGACACTCTGAAAATTGTGCTTGAAATGAAGCTCCATTTTTTCGATATCGAGTTTGTATTTAGTTTTGAGCTTGTTTTTTATTCCTTCATCTTCCCCAATCAGAAAATCGTTCAGGACTTTTTCTCCTGTGTGCCCGAAAGGTGTGTGCCCGAGGTCGTGCCCGAGAGCTATGGCTTCCGCAAGGTCTTCGTTTGCATGCACCTGTCGGGAAATGCTTCTTGCGATTTGAGATACTTCAAGTGTATGGGTAAGCCTCGTCCTGATGTGCTCATTCATCTCGCCCGTAAAGCAGACCTGGGTTTTGTGAATTAGCCGCCTGAAGGCTTTGGCGTAAATAATTCGGTCTTTATCCCTTTGGAATGGAGTTCTGGCGGCAATTCTCGCCTCTACTTCATTTTTTTCTTTCTTATCTTGGTATTTTCTTACCGCATGTGAACCCACATCAGGTGTCGCAAGTGGATCAAGTTTGTAGTTCTTCCCGTAAGCCAAAGATTTCCCACCTTCCAAAAAAAGTTCCCTAAAATTTATCCTTATTTCATTCAACTTTCTAACAATATAGTTTTTTCGAAATGTTTCTCTAATTGTTGTATGGGACCTCGAAGAACGATCTGGATTCTATTCTCAGTGTGTTTCTGATTGTGAAAAGGAAGATGTGTGAAGTATGGGACGTATAGGGCGATTTTATTTTTCCTCTTTAAGGGAGCTACCGCTTTTTTTCCGGGAAACTTCGTGCTCCGGGTTACTGGCAGCCTTCCATTTTGCATAAGGAGCCTTTTCCCTCGCAAGCTTGTAAAGCTCCTCAATCGAGTCTTTTGCTTCGAAAAGCTGGGGATAGTCAGGCCCCAGCACCTCTAAAGCCCTCTGGACAATATAGTCATATCTTTCCCCTGTCAGGCTCTTGATGTCTTCCCGGACTTTTTCGCCATCAGACTGCTGGTGGAAGATCCGTGCCAGGATGTCTGCCGCACTTCCCCGTACATAGTTATCTCCCTTTCGTGCAAGTCTGATCAGGTCATCCCAGACTTTCTCCCGGTCTTCCTGGTAGGGGTATAGCAAAATCAGTGCATCCGAAGCCATTTCCCGGACATTTTCATACCTGCTCCCTGCAAGGGCTGTAAAATCAGCCCAGACCTTTGTTTTGTCTGGCATGGATGGAAAAAGCAAAATAAGAGCTTCCATCGTTTGCTCTCTTGAATAAGTGCTTTCTTTTTCGGTTAACCGGAGGAGTTTGTCCCAGGCTCCCCTTTTGTCCGGAACATGGGCAAATGAAGAAACAAGGGACAAAACAGTAGCTTCCCAGGCTGCCTGGTTCTCCGTCCCTATCAGTCCCAGAAAGTCTTTCCAGGCTTCTTCCCTCTCCTTTTCCGAAAGCTCCGGGAAAACCGTTTCAAGATAAGAGGCTGCCTTTTCCTGCACACGGCTGTTTTCAGAAGCAGTTATCTCTATCAGGTCGTCCCAGACCTGTTTCATGTCCACAACGTGAGGAAAGATTGAAGGAAGGAAGTTGATAACCTCCCATCTGACGGTTTCCGGCACAGAAACCGATTTTAAAAGCCCTGCAAGCTCTGCCCAGGCTTTTTCCTTATCAGGCACGAGATGAAAAACAGTTTCAAGGACATTAATTGCCTTTTCCTGTACAGTTTCATCTTCATCGGAACAGAGCCTTAAAAGGTCATCAAAAACCTGATGTCGGTCCGGAAAGGATTCAAAACTGGTTCTGAACTGTTCTAAAGCATTTATTCGTTCATCTGCGCTCAAGCTGAAGGTTTTATCGTGTATGCCGGATTGATCTACCAATGATTCCCACCAACTATTTCCTGTGTCCCTTTTTATCTCCTTATTTATAGTTGAGCGGGATTTTTATTAAAGGTATTGTCGTTGGGCTTTTTCGATTTGCTTTTCGGGTACCTGCGTCCTCACCAGCCGCAGAGCTCAGTGAAGCGGATAGCTTTTTCTGGAAAATGCGGAAAAGAAGAATTTGAATCCAGGACTTCAGCAGTTTTTCTTTTTTCCATTTTAGTTTCATGTCTCAGTTTTCCATTAATCACTGGATTTTGGAAAAGAGTAATATTTCGATCATAATTATATAAACAAAGGTTATATGTGGTGTGACGCCGTAGTTGACAGTGACAGATCAGTGTGTCACTGGTTGTCGAAACCACAAATGAACAAGAGTGGAGGGAGAAATTACGGACATGTATCTTATTGAGTCCCCACACACTGCGGAGGAGTGTCTGGGAGCGCTGGATGAATTGCTTGAGATGGGGCCTGCTGTATTGGAACAGTATCATTTCGGCTGCCTGGTCGGGGTGCATACGGGCTGGGCTATAGTAAATGCTGAGAGTGAAGCGGGAGCCCTGGAAATTGTTCCCGGGTTCCTGCGCAGTAAAGCACGTGCGGTTAAGTTAAACAAATTCACCGCCGATCAAATCAAGGAAGCCCACCGGGAGATGGAAAAAGTACCGTCAAAAACATAACAGTATTTTTATTTTTTTATTGAGCTCCTGTTTTTTTTCATTTTTCATTTTTCATTTTTCAGGCCCCGGCGTTCTCCCCCGGTGCAGATGGAGCGAACCTGCCTGTTTTATCTGTAAAATTCCAAAATGTAAAAAAAGAAATGAAAGAAAAAAACGAAAATTGAGCAAGTTGACTGTAATATATTTTTAGATTTCACGTCGAATTATCGATGTTCTTTCCTGCGCTTCCCATCTGGGGAATTCCGTTGTATTTCAGGCGGTTGTAGACGGGCTGGGTTGGGGCAATCCAAACGTGTCCGGTGCCTTCGAAGGTCTGGAGCAGGCCTTCTCCACTTGTCATGGAACCGAGGAGTTTTTTGCTTGAGCGCTGGACACTGAAAGCTACCGCTCCCGAACGAAGCAGGGTGAAATTCCCGTCAACCTGGATTCTTTCGTTATTAAGTTCGTATTTAAGCACTTCTTCTATCGGAATAGGGATTTCGAGAACCACAGTACCAGTGCCGCTGATATGGGTCTGGAACCAGCCTTCTCCTCCCAGGAGTCCGGATGAGAGGTTTTTCTGGGAAGCTACCCCTATTTCCATCCCCTGTTCACAGCAGTAGAAAATCCCTTTGTCCACGACTATGGACTCGTTTTCCAGGTTCATGATGATGTAGTGGCTAAAGGATGGTTCGAGGAAGATTTCTCCTGTCCCTTTGTATATGGGTTTGAAGGTAGACTCATTGGTAAGCTTGCTTTTTATCAACTTTTTAGCAAGTCCGCCAACTCCTCCTATATTTGACACGCAGTCGATACACCCTTTGTGGAAATAGAGAGCCCCTGATTCGGTAATAAGTCCGCTGTCTTCAAGGGTCACCTTGACCATTTTCAGGGACATACCTGCATTCCGTATATAGAACAGATCTTCTGCGAGGGCTGCGTCTTTGCTGCCTTTAAGGTGGTTGCATTCAAGAATTTCGACTTTGAAACCGTCTTTTTGAATAGAATCGACGATATTTATGTTTGAGTAGAATCTTTCATCCATCGGCAAACCTCATTAAGAGTTTCACTCTATTAGTTATTTGATATATTAAAGTAGTTTTACATATGTAAAAAATTATGGTTCATTAGTGATGCTTTGTTAATTGTGCTTTGTTAATTGTGCTGTGAACCCGGCTCGCTTATTCTTTATCAAGGTCCATACCCTTCCCAATACCAGCATATCGGCTTCGGTGGAAAGGGTTATATCCTTTCTTTATAAATATAAAAATGGGAGGTATGTTTCGTATGGAGTACACTCGTTTATATTCGGATTCTGACGGCATGTCATATTTTGAGGACAGGGATATCGAATTTGCAGAAGTCGATTTTTCCCCTCCGGCTCCTCCGCTTTTCCTTTCGGCTTTTCGTCAGGCATCACAGTTCGCATTCTGCCGGTTTCCGGCTGGCTGGTTTGGAGACTGGCACCCGACGCCGCATCACCAGTTTTTCTTCTTCCTTTCCGGGGAAATAGAAGTCGGAGTGAGTGATGGGGAAGTGCGCAGATTCGGGACTGGCAGCATTGTGCAGCTTGAGGATACGGGAGGAAAAGGGCACGTTACCCGTGTGATCGGAGAGGAAGCCGTGTTGGCTGCGGTTGTGCAGCTTCCGGATTGAAAACCGAAGAGAAGGTTGAATAAAATTATGTTGAATAAAATTATGTTGAATAAAATTATGTTGAATAAAATTATGTTGAATAAAAGTAGGTTGCAGGGGTTTTCCTGAATCACCTGTTCTAAAATCGTCTCTGAACAACTCGATTTATAGAAGATACCCTTCCGAGAGCATCTTTCTGCCTGCGGGGTGAATTATGCACCTTTTAGCTCCAAAGGCGGAAATTCCTTTCAGGGTTTTCCCGGTACAGGTTCCTCCTTACCACGTAACGAAGAGGTCACAGGTGCCGGCTGCTTCATTTACCGCTGTAACAATCCCGAGGCTCCGGGCGGGTCAAAACGTATTTTTTCTGGCCTTCCCTTTTTTTGACATTATTAAGGTTTCCAAATTTAAATCAGTATCTCTTTTCAACAATTAAACAAGGTTTTAATTTTTGTAAAAAACGATGTATTTAAGTAAGTTGTTATATATTTTTTTATTACATCGGGAGCGCGGAGGGTCACGAATACCCCGTCCTTTACAGGCTGTCC
>JAENZL010000009.1:0-5348 GCA_016841265.1 Methanobacteriota archaeon
AGCAGGAAGCCCCTTCCTCGCTTTCATCAGAAAGCAGGTGGGGGTAGTTCACTCCTTCTTTTCCTTCCACTTCTTCTCTCAGAGCCTGGTTTTTACTGCTGTTTCTCTTCCCAGGGCTCAAGTCCCTGCTTTTTCCGATATTCGTTAATCGCCATGTGGATGGCTTCCCTGGAGACCACCGAGCACTCCAGTTTTCCGGGAGGCAGGCCCCCGAGGGCTTCGGAAACGGCTTCGTTTGTCAGGTCCCAGGCTTCTTCCAGGGGCTTTCCCTTGATCAGTTCCGTTGCCATGCTACTCGATGCGATTGCCGCCGCGCAGCCGAAGGTCTTGAACTTCACGTCCTCGATGTGGTTGTCCTTTATCTTAAGGAAAATTTTCATGAAATCCCCGTGAGGGTTTCCGGCTTCCCCTACCCCGTCGGAGTCTTCGATTTCCCCCACGTTTCGAGGGTTTGTGAAGTGGTCCATTACCTTTTCATTATACACCCGATTTCCTCCTGGAATTTGTCTCTCACGTGCTTGCCTCAGGTTGTCGGTTTGTAGAAAGGGGACATTGCTCTCAACTTCTCGACAACTTCCGGCAGCACCTCGAGCACGTAGTCTATGTCTTCTTCGCTGTTGGCGTCCCCAAGGGTCAGGCGAAGGCTTCCCTGAGCGATTTTCGGGGGGAGCCCGATTGCGGTGAGCACATGTGAAGGTCCGGCCGAACCCGAGGTACAGGCGCTTCCCGTAGACCCGCAGATCCTGGCCTGGTCGAGCATGAGCAGCAGGGACTCTCCCTCGATAAACTCGAAACTGAAGTTCAGGTTTCCCGGCAGGCGCTTTTCCGGGTGTCCGTTAAGCCGGGTATGGGGAATTTCCAGGACTCCCTTCCTGAGCCGGTCCCGAAGCTTCCTTATCTCTTTATTATGAGCTTCGATGTCTGCGGTAGCAAGTTCGATTGCCTTTCCCATACCGACAATCCCGGCAACGTTTTCCGTCCCTGCCCTCTTCCCCCGTTCCTGTGCGCCTCCATGCATGTAATTGTCAATTTCCACTCCTTTCCGGATGTAGAGGGCTCCCACCCCTTTCGGCCCGTAGAACTTGTGCGAGGAAAGGGAAAGCATGTCCACGTCCGAATGAGCCCGCTTCATGTCCAGCGGGACTTTCCCGATCACCTGCACGGCATCGGTATGGAAGGGAATCCCCTTTTCAGCGGCGATTTTCCCTATCTCGGGCACAGGTTCAAGGGTCCCGACCTCGTTGTTGGCGTACATGACCGAGATCAGGATAGTATCGTCCCGGATCGCGGCTTCCACGTCCGCAGGGTCAACAAGCCCGTCCCCGTCCACAGGCAGGTAAGTCACGTCAAAGCCCTTCGTTTCCAGGTACTCGCAGGGGTAGAGCACGGCATGGTGCTCGATCGGGGTTGTGATAATGTGTTTTCCTTCCTTTCGCCTGGCAAAAGCCGTCCCCTTGACAGCCCAGTTGTCGGACTCCGTTCCCCCCGATGTAAAATAGATCTCTTCGGGCTCGGCTCCCAGGCCTTTTGCAAGCTGTTCCCGGGCAGTTTCCACCGCTTCCCTGGCTTCCCTCCCTATGGAGTACAGGGCCGAAGGATTCCCGAAATGCTCTTTCAAAAAATACCGCATAGCCTCAACCACCTCGGGTTTGCTGAAGGTTGTGGCTGCATGGTCCATATATACGAAATGTTTCTCTCCCATCAAAACCCCCAATGGAAATATGGGCTTTTCGTAATATGAAGGTATTGTTATGAAGGTATTGTTATGAAGGTATCGTTATGAAGGTATTGTTATGAAGGTCTCGTTATGAAGGAATTTTTCTGAAAGCATTGTTTTAACACGATTTACGCACCCCATAGGTGAGGTCCAATTCTATATAGAGTACGTGCCATCACTATAAACTTCAAAACACCGTTAAATTGCTACTCTGGTCCTGACACATCACAATTCTTGCCTTAACCGATGACCAATGAATACTCATCAGGTGCAAAAGATTGTTAATTACATTTTTTTGATGTTATTACATACATTCTATCAAATGTTTCCTGATTAAAATAACCCATTGTAATATGTTTACTCCCTGAGACACGCAATTGGAACTCACCAAGTTTAAACATAAAAGTCAGCAGATCAACCATACGTTCTTCTTCTAATCTTTGTTTATCATTTCCGGATCGATCAAGCGCCATGTGTCCGAAATTACTATTATAAACTACATGACACAACTCATGTGCCAGAATGGCTGTAACACAAAATGGGTCATCTATGAATTTTTCATTTATTAATATTTTATAATTATAGGAAATACCAGTGTCACCTTGGAACGACGTTATAAGACAATTACCTGGCACAAAATTAGAATCGGATGTATCAAGAGTTATATGCAAATCCCTGAGGTCCAAATGGTTTATTAGATAGGTAAAAATTGCCTTCCACCCGTATTCATTGAACATGTCAGCAATAGCATCGGTTTTGATTGGAGATTTTTTAAATGTTGATTTGCCCATTTTAAAATTTATTTCATCGATCTTTCGATAAACCCAACCTTCAAGAGCCATAGTATCCGTATCAAGTGCGCCAAACGATTGATATCTTGGTTTAATGTTGTCAGGGAATGTTCTTAACTTTACTAAAAGATCGCCTCTTTTTCCATCTAACGATGGTTCATTACCCCTGATATTCAGAGTTTTCCCCAGTTCTTTCAATCTTAGAATTCGTCCATCGTGACTGTTTTTAGGAATTGAAATTCGGATCACCTTCTGCATTACTGCTAATCTTTTATTAGTCCCGTAACTTGCAGATGATGCTGAGAGCCAGAGACAAGTTTCAACATCTTTCCCCCTGTTCAGCTGTATACTAAGAAAAAGGTCACCCCATTCAGATACATTTGTTTCTCCGAGGTTTTTGAACCTTAAAGTTTGTTCTGATTTTAAATTTGGAGGAATTCTAAATTTAATTTGTTTCCCTTTATGAATTATGA
Organism: Methanobacteriota archaeon; assembly: GCA_016841265.1. Taxonomy (GTDB): domain Archaea; phylum Halobacteriota; class Methanosarcinia; order Methanosarcinales; family Methanosarcinaceae; genus MTP4. The sequence continues at coordinate 2,982 of JAENZL010000009.1, forward strand.
CTTTATCCTTGCCAAGTTCTTCTTCCTCCACCCAAATTGAACGATAATAATCCAAATTCCGCTTTTTGTCCTTTTTAGGATATCTCAGTGTATATATTGACAATATTTTTTGTAAGTTCTTTTTACAATATGTGTAAGTATCATGCAAAAATGGTTTACATAACTTATAAGAACCTTGAACAAAATAGAGGAAAGCCATATAACTACTATATAAAAAAATGAGTAATACAATAGTAGCCATTAAAATTTTAAAACTGTAAAAATTTAATGGTATTGGTATGACTCGTAGTCCCATATTGCCTCAATAAAGCCCTTATTCATGCTTTTTGTTTTAGCCTTTATATCTTCGTGAACTGTTTAAAAATTAATTAATACTACCTCACATTTTTTCAATTGACGTGTATGATATAAGTAAGTAAGCATTATTAATAACTTGGTTCCATTTTTCCGGCTGACCCTTTCAGGGTTTTGGGGCTGGCAGCCAAGCCTTCCAGCCCTTCACTTGCTCCCAAATCTTCCTTTCTCCATCTTATTTCTCCATCTTATTCTCTAAAGATCGGGTTTTTACTGTTATTTCTCTTCCCAGGGCTCAAAACTTTTCTTCTTCCGGTATTCATTGATCACAATGTGGATAGCTTTCTTGGAAACCACCGAGCATTCCAGTTTGCCGGGGGCAAGCCTCTCAGGGCTTTTGCAAACTTTTCCCGGGAGATTTTCCAAACCCAGAACAAATTTATATTATGAGATTTTCCTGTACCCCACCTGAATCAGGTGGAGGCAAAACAAACCTTGCTAAAACAATTCTCAATTATCCTGAGCATTTATTTTCTGGGCGAGCTGCTGCAAAAAGCGTTCGGTCTTCCGGTCCCGGGCAACGTCATAGGCATGCTTCTCCTCTTCTTTGGTCTGTCTGCGGGTGTGATCAAGCTTGAAATGATCGACAAAATTAGCGGGTTTTTGCTTGATAACCTGGCTTTTTTCTTCCTGCCCGCCGGGGTCAGCCTGATAACCTGCTTTACCCTGCTGGAGGGGAAGTGGACGGCGATTCTCGAAATCTCCATACTCTCAACCGTTGTAATCCTGGCCGTAACCGGGCTTACCGTGGAACTCGTGAAAAAATACCTTAATAAAGGGCAGCCTGAATCCGGCTACCCGGAAAAACCCGGAGTTACAGCCGAAAAAGCTGTGGCTGGAACAAAAGCTAGAACTGTTGTAAATACAGGGGCATCCGAGCCTGTGCAGAGAAATGTTCCGGAAAATGTGTCGGAGAATGTGCCGGTAAATGCGTTGGAAAATGTGCAGAAACATGAGCTGGCACATGTAATGGAGCCTGTACAGGAGCATGTACGAGAGAATATGCATGAGCATGTTCAGGGGAATGTTCAGGGGCAGGTGAGCTAAATGGCGGGCTTGCAGGCGTATCTTGCCGAAGAGTTCGTTTCCACGCCCCTTTTCGGGATTCTGCTCTCCCTTGTCGCCTACCAGATAGGCATTGTACTGTACAAAAAGGTCCGGGTATCAGCCCTGAACCCTCTTCTCGTGGGCTGCGTTATCGTAATTATTCTCCTCATGTACACCGGGATTGATTTCGAGACCTACAACCGGGGCGGGGACTATATCTCCTTCTTCCTGGGCCCTGCAACCGTTGTCCTTGCCGTCCCCCTCTACAAAAAGATCCAGCTCCTGAAAAGTGACGCTCTCCCCATCCTGGCCGGCATAAGCGCAGGCAGCATTGCGGGAATGTCAAGTATCCTCGTCCTCTCCCGTCTCTTCGGACTCGATGAAGTCCTGAGCATTTCCCTTGTCCCAAAGTCCGTTACCACCCCCATAGGCATGGAAATCTCAAGGCAGCTTGGCGGCCTGCCTGCCGTAACCGTGGCTGCAATCGTGATCACGGGAATAATCGGGGCTGTCCTTGGGCCTTTCATCTGCCGCTGCTTCCGTATAAAAGACAAAGTCGCAGTCGGCGTTGCCATCGGAACCGCTTCCCACGCCCTCGGGACCACCAAAGCCATAGAACTCGGGGAAACCGAAGGGGCAATGAGCGGGCTTGCAATAGGGATCGCAGGCTTGATTACGGTATTTCTTGCACCACTGCTGGTTTACGTATTCGGGCTTCTTTTCTGAAGCCATCAATTTTTAGTGAGGAAAAAGCAACCGTAATCCCATCATTCAGTTATTCCAAAAAACCTTTTTCGGATTGCTTTTCAGGTACCGGCGCTCTCACCGGTCGTTTACGACCGGTCTTTTCCATAAAGTGTATTGGGATGACTAAAAAGTACATCGTGATGACTGTATATGGGCATCCATCTAACTAAAAAGTACATCTTGATGACTGTATAAGGGCATCCATCTAACTAAAAAGTA
>JAENZL010000009.1:5358-13201 GCA_016841265.1 Methanobacteriota archaeon
AACTAAAAAGTACATCTTGATGACTGTATAAGGGCATCCATCTAACTAAAAAGTACATCTTGATGACTGTATAAGGGCATCCATCTAACTAAAAAGTATATCGTGATGACTGCTAAAGATACATGTATTACAAAAAAAGAACCCGGGTGACTGGGTGAATGTCCAGTACTAATATACTCCTTTGATTTTGAGTCCTTTCAATGGAGCAAAAGCCGGGCCTCTAATTTTCACGTATTTTCATTAATTTTTATGAGAAAGCTGGTCACTTCGCGCCCCGCGAGGGTTTGGAGTTCTGCGAAGCAACAGACTCCTTCCTGTTAAAACACTTACCTGTCCTGTAAACGAAAGCGGCTTCTAAGTCGAACGTAGCGATTACTTCCAATACGGCCAGGTCAGGTCTGGAGGTCTTGAGAAATACGGGTATAAGGGACAGGAAAATGATGCTGACACCGGAGTGGAATAAATTAAAAATTAAAAATTAAAAAGTAAAGGTACCTCCCTTTTCAGGGCTCACCTGAAATTCGTGTACATGTGCATTTGCATATCTCCCCTCTCGATCTTCTTCCGGAGCGTCTCTTTTGCAAGGCCCACGTAGATTTCCCGGACCTGGGGGATGAGCATGGAGAACCCGATGGCGTCGGTCAGGAAGCCTGGGGTAAGGAGGGCAAAGCCGCCGATGAGGACGAAGAGGCCGTGCAGGAGTTCGTTGCCGGGCATGTAGCCCTGGCTGTTTGCTTCCTGGATCTTGCGGAGTACAAGGAAGCCCTGGCTTTTTGCAAGGTAAGCGCCAATAGTTGCGGTTATGAAGATGACCAGCACTGTGTTGAAAGCGCCGATTATGCCTCCGATCTTGAGCAGGAGGTAGAGTTCCACGAGGGGAATAATCAGGAAAAGGGAAAAGAGTTTTAGAAACATGTTTATCCTTTTCTGGGGTTGTTTAATGGTTATCAAACAATTTTTTTCGGTTTTTTGCCTGATACCGGGATTTAACTCTTATTAACCACTCCATATATATTGTTTTTTTGGAGTTTTTCAGTTTTTGGAGTCCTTTGTTTAAATCAACAATAGTTTGATTTGTTTGATTAGCTCCGTAAAAATCCTGTTATCCCGCTTGAGATTATCCTGGTTTGTGAACGGGTTAAATCATCTGGATGATTTTTTTAGTTACCCATACATATTTTCTGGGCACTTTCATAATATTTTTAATCATTTTAATATACTTCATGGAAAAGCCGGTCGTCTTTGACGACCGGTGAGAACGCCGGTACTTAAAAATAAATAGAAAAAAAGTTTTCAGGAATAGTTGAACAGGATAATTACAGCTACCCTGTCCGGGTTGATTTAGATCGGTTTTCTACGAAGCCTAATTCCGGGTTGATTTTGATTGGTTTTCTACAAAGCCGTTTCATTCCTTAAATCAGGGCAAAAGCTCTTAAATATATCAGCATGCTGACGCCGATTAGCAGGACTCCCACATAAAGCCTCATCCCCTGCGGCGAGAACCTTCTTGCAACAGCCGGGCCCAGCTGCCCCCCCAGGACAACTCCCGGAGCGACCCAGAGCATCGTATCAAAGATAAGTACCTTTTGTTCTACCAGGACAGAAATAAAGTCCGGGGTCAGGCGGAAGAGGAGGGCAATAATGTTCACAACAAAGATTATGGGAACCGTGGAGCCCACAGCCTCCGCAGGAGACCTGATATCTTTATGCTCCAGGATGCAGGGAGTTATCAGCTTTCCAAGCCCGGTTGCGATGAGCCCTTTCAAAAAACCGGCAACTGCAGCGCGTTTCCAGCAGATATTGTCACGGGTTACAAATTCTTCCGGGACTTTTCCCCTGTAGTAAAGCCAGTAGCGGTATATGAGGTAGCTCCCGTATCCCAGGATGAAACTTGCAAAGAGGAGCAGAAGTAGTCCCACGGGGGCAAAGGGTACTAGCAGAGCCCCTACAATAGCTGGTGGGATCGTGATTTTCAGGTACTCTCTAACGATGTACCAGTTAACGGTTTTCTGTTTCAGGTTCCTGAGCACGCCGGAACCGAACCCGAAGATCATGGTCAAAAGCCCGAGCCAGAAAGCCGTTTTCGCGTCAAAGCCAAGCCATATGATATAGACCGGAATCCAGAAGTTTGTGCCTGAAATGCCTGCGGACATAGCAAGGATTGCAATAATGACGGCTATGGGGAAGAGGTAGTAGTAGGTCAGGAAGTCAGGCATGGGAATCGTTTTCTCCTGTGAATATGTTAGGATCTTTTTTATCCTGTAAACTTGCTGGATGTGAAACTTGCTGGATTTGAAACTTGCTGGATGTGAAATGTGCTGGATGTGAAATGTACTGGATGTGAAACGTGCTGGATGTGAAACGTGCTGGATGTGAAACGTGTAGATATGAAACGTGTAGATATGAAAAGTACTGAATGTGAAACGTTTCAGGTATAATACTTTAATTAATTAAAAGTGTTTTATTGTATCGAATGTATCGAAAAAAGGTTTTGAGGTTTTTGGATGAAAACGATAGGAATGATCGGCGGGATGAGCTGGGAATCTTCCCTCGAATATTACAGGCTTGTTAATGAAGCGGTAAAGGAGAAAATGGGTGGGCTGCATTCCGCAAAGTGCATCCTCTACTCGGTTGATTTCGGGGAAATCGAAAAAATGCTGGCCGTTGGGGACTGGACAGGGCTTGAAGCCTGCCTGGGTGAGGCTGCCCTGGAACTTAAAGAGGCGGGAGCGGATTTCCTCCTGATCTGCACGAATACCATGCATAAACTTGCGGAAAAGCTGGAAGCAAAGGCAGGGCTCCCGCTGCTGCACATTGCTGATGCGGCTGCCGGGGAGATTAAGGCGGAAGGGCTTGAAAAAGTAGGGCTCCTGGGTACGAAGTTCACCATGGAGGAAGCTTTTTACAGGGAGCGGCTCGAAGATAAATTCGAAATCAAGGTGCTTATTCCTGAGGCAGGGGACCGGGAATTCGTGAACAGCGTGATTTTCAATGAACTATGTCTGGGTATTATAAAGGAAGATTCCAGGGAGAAATTCAGGGGAATCATCGGAGACCTTGTTTCAAAAGGAGCAGAGGGCATCGTCCTCGGGTGTACCGAAATTCCGCTGCTTATCGGGCAGGAGGACGCGGAAGTTCCCGTGTTTGATACGACTAAAATTCATGCGCTTGCAGCGGTTGAATTTGCTCTGGAATGAGCTTTTGGAGGGTTTGCCTGCTTTTTTGAATAGCTCCCCATCTTTCATTTTTAATTTCTTTCATTTTTAATTTCTTTCATTTTTAATTTCCTTCATTTTTAATTTCTTCCATTCTCAATTTTTTTAACTTGTGCTGTGAGTATTTGTATTATAAAAAAGTATTTATTATCCAAACAGTAAATAATTAGTGGGTAAGACAAAACTGTTCCGGGGGCCTTTTTGGGAAATATAACCTTGAAGGAACCGGTTTTGGGAATAGAACTTTATCGGGATAGTTTTTGGAAATGCTATTTTTCCGATGGAAACTTTTCCGGATTTTTGGGAGATTTGATTTTTATGGACCTGGATGCACTCAACAAACTTGTCTTTGATGTCGTGGAGATCGTCGGGAAGGATGAAAACGGGCTGGACCTCGGGGTTGATTTTGCTCTTGACTTTTCAAGGGAAAATGCGATTTCAGCCGATTACCTTCTGGAACTTGCAAAGATCTGCGATTCCAGGGGCATGTTCAGGGAAGAGTATGTTTTCCTGAAAGCCTGTGCGGGTCTGGCAACCGGGAAGGTGCGGGTTGAGGCTTATTTCCTTTCCGGGGTGATCGCTTACTTCATAGGGTTCAAGGAAAAAGCTCTTGAGGAGTTCAGGGAGGTGCTCAGGCTTGACCCGGAGCATGTAAATGCCCTTTGCAATAAGGGAATCGTCCTTGCAGACTTCGGAAACCGGGTTGAAGCTGAAAAGCTGTATAAACTTGCTCTGGAACTTGATCCCGGGAATGTCAGCACCCACTGCAACTACGGAAATCTTTTTTATGAACTCGGGGAACTGGAAAAAGCGGAATCTGAATTTGAAAAGGTACTCGAACTGGACCCCGGGCATGCAAACACCCGCTGCAACTATGCAAACCTCCTGGTAGAACTCGGAAGAAAGGAAGAAGCAGAAGCCCAGTTTGAAAATGTGCTTGAAAAGGTCCCCGAGCATGTGTCAGCTAACTACAATTATGCCAATTTCCTGAAGCAGGAAGGGAGGTTCGGGGAAGCCGAATATCATTACAGGGAAGTATTGAAAGTAAGCCCTGGCCATTTAAATGCCCTCTGCAACTACGGGAACCTGCTTTCGGAATCCGGCAGGCTTGATGAGGCTGAAACCCAGTACAGGCTGGTGCTCAGGCTTGATCCCGGGGATGTGGATACCCGCGCCAACTACGGCCAGCTCCTTTTTGAGTTTGGGCGCTACCGGGAAGCCGAGTTCCAGTACAGGGAAGCCCTTGAAACGGACCCGTTCCATGTGCCCACCCTCTGCAATTACGGAAACCTGTTTAAAAGGCTCGGGATGCTCAGGAAAGCTGAAGACAAATATCGGGAAGCCCTGGAAAATGACCCCAAAGACATTAAGACCTGCTATAATTACAGTATGCTTCTCTTCAAACTCGAAAGGGTTGAAGAGGCAAAAGTACACTATCTGAAGGCTGTTTCCACAAAGGATTTTCTTTCGGAACTTCCAACCTTTATGCTTTAACTCCGGTTAATCCGGTAATTTCCGGTTAATCCAGGAGTTTCCGGTTAATCCGGCAGAACTCTTCTTTTCTATTTTTTCCTACTTTTTCCCTTTATATTAAAAATATTTGGATATTTGTTAAAACTATATAAATAATTATTTATAGATGGCAGGAAGACTTATTTTTAAGAGGTGCATCACCGATGGACTATTCTAGAGTTGATGAACTCGTATCTGCTGTGATTGCAAATATAGGGCCGGACCGTGAATCCCTTGATTCAGCTCTGGATTTTACCCTCGATTTTGCTGCCACGAACTCTGTACATCCCCAAATGCTGCTGGAGCTGGCTGCGGTCTGCGAACAGCAGGGAATGTACCGGGAAGAATATGTGTTTGCAAAAGCCTGTGCCAGGCTTGGGTCTGGAAAAACCCGGGAAAATGCTTTTTTTATCACGGGTGTGATGGCCTATTTTATGGATTACTTTGAGGAAGCCGAATACTGCTACCGGCTTGTCCTGGAAGAAAACCCGGCCCATACTGCTACCCTCTGCAATTACGGGTCTCTTCTGACTGACCTTGAACGCTTTGAAGATGCGGAAAACCTGTACCGGAATGCGCTCGCAAACGATCCCGACCACGCCAGTTCCCGATGCAACTATGCTTTTCTCCTTGCCGAAACGGGGAGACTCGGGGAAGCTGAAGAACAATACCGGCTTGCCCTTGCCTCCGATCCCGAGCATGTGGGAGCCCGCTCCAACTATGCTAACCTGCTCTCCGACCTGGGCCGAAATGACGAGGCGGAAAAAGAATACCTGGCCACCCTTGGGCTTGACCCGGAGCATGTGGGTACCCGCTACAACTACGGGATTTTCCTTTCTGCTCTCGAAAGGCTCGAGGAAGCCGAAGTCCAGTACAGCGAAGTGCTTTCCCTGAACCCCCTGCACATCCATGCCCTCTGCAACTACGGGAACCTCCTCTCGCGGCAGGGCAGGGTTTCCGAAGCTGAGACCCAGTATCGGAAAGCCCTTAAACTGGTCCCCGAAGATGCCGATCTCCACTGCAACTATGCCCTGCTCCTGCTGGACTGCGGGCGCATTGCCGAAGCTGAAAAAGAGTTCCTAAAATCCCTATGTCTGGATTCCACGAGGGCACTTTCTCACTACAATTACGGGCGCTTGCTCGCGAAGAAAGGGCGTGTGGAAGAAGCCGAAGCCCAGTATATGGAAGCTCTTGTCCTGGACCCCGAGCATATCGGGACCCATTACAACTATGGCTCCCTTCTGAAAAAACTGGGGCGAACGGAAGAAGCAAAACAGCACTACGTCCTGGCCCTGAAAGAGAATTATTCTCTTGAGAGTGAAGATTGCCAGTGGGTTTTCTTCGATTGAGTTCAGGATGGCTTATTTCAATCTTTTGTTTTTGCCTTTTGTTTTTGCCTTTTGTTTTTCCTTCCGTTTTTCCTTCCGTTTTTCCTTCCGTTTTCCCTTCTGTTTTCCCTTCCGTTTTTTCCTTACTTTTGTCCCATTGTTAATCATTAATCATTATAATTTTTTTCATTGATAGAAAGTGCCTGGTTTTGGGATTTTGTTTTCTTAATCTCAATCGGAGCACCTTCCCTGAGAATGCTCTTTTGACTCTCGGGTATTTTCTTCATTGATATTTTCTCCGACAATTTCAAGAGCAGTAGCTCGATTTTTTCAATTTAGTTAACTGTCTTATATTGAGGCACAAAGGGAAAGAATGTTATATCATGGTTATAATCTTATATCTTACATTATAAACTCTATTCAGTAACTAACTAATATATTCAAATCTATTTAAAATATATTCAGAACGTTTAACTTCCAACCCTACCAACCCACTAACTTGAAATAAATTCTATTTCTTGAGGTCGGATAATGGACTTCAACTCAATTGATGAAATTGTATATTCCGTTGTTGAAAAGATCGGATCGGACCATCGAAACCTTTGCTTTGCGGTTAACTTTGCCCTGGAATTTGTTGAAAAAAAATCTTTCCCCCCTGAAATTTTGCTTGACCTTGCAGATGCCTGCAAAAAGCAGAAGATGCCCCTTGAAGAATATGTATTCGCAAAAGCCTGCTCGAGGCTGGCTTCCGGAAAACTCCGGGAAGATGCCTCTTTTGCTGTAGGTAATGCGGCTCACTTTCTGGGTTTACCCTGCGAGGCCGAAGCGAATTATATGGAAGCTCTCACAAAAAACCCTGAAAATGCGGACATCAGGTCTGCATATGGGGACCTGCTCATGGAACTCTGGCGGATCGCCGAAGCTGAAAATGAGTATCAGGCTGCGCTTTCATTTGACTCAGGGCATGTGAAGGCAAATTCAGGATATGCATGCCTTTTAGCGCAAATGGGGCGGGTAAGTGAAGCAGAAGAGTGCTATTCCCAGGCACTTTCTTCCTGTCCGGACTATGCCCCGGCAAGAGGAGGGTATGCAAACCTGCTCTTTGAGCTGGGACGTATCCGGGAAGCCGAAGAAGAATACAGGGCCGCACTCAACCTGGATCCCGAAAACCCTGTGCTGCACCACAACTACGGGTCGCTGCTCTCTTTCCTGGGACGCGCTTCCGAAGCGGAGGATGAGTACAGGAAGGCTATTGACCTGAACCCGAGTCACAGGAGGAGCCGGTTTCATTACGGTAATCTCCTTGCCCGGGAAGGCAGGGTGTCCGAAGCCGAAGAACAGTACATCGAAGCCCTTGCTCTGGACGAAAATGATGCAAAGATCCACTGTAATTACGCAAACCTCCTTTCCCGTTTCGGGCGGAGGTATGAGGCTGAAATGGAATACAAAAAGGCCCTCGACCTGGACCCCGAAAGTGCCGAAGGGCATTACAGCTACGGGAACCTCCTTACCGAGATTAGGCGTTTTGTCGAGGCTGAAGAAGAGTACATTAAAGCCCTTGGCCTGAACCCCTATTACCCCCCTTTCCATTACAGCTACGGCTTGCTTCTTAGAAAAATGGGTAAGTTCGATGAAGCGGAAAAACAGTATAACAAAGCTATGCAGCTTGACCCGGATATCATGGACAAAATGCTGGAACCCTGGATTATCCTTGACTGAGAATGTTTGACTGTCGAGATTTGACTGCCGAGATTTGACTGCCGAGATTTGACTGCCGAGATTTGACTG
>JAENZL010000009.1:13301-69287 GCA_016841265.1 Methanobacteriota archaeon
CGAGATTTGACTGCCGAGATTTGACTGCCGAGATTTGACTGCCGAGATTTGACTGCCGAGATTTGACTGGTAAGATTTGGCCGAATAGTTTCGGCTGAAATATTCTACCTGAGATGTGCTTTCAGATGCTTTGCACCTTCTTCAGGATGCTTTGCAGCTTCTTTCAGGTAACTTCCAGGTTCTTCATTTAAAGGCAGGATAATCAAAAGTTTAATAAAAGGTTTTACAGAGATTTGAGCAGAGAATACCCCTGTTCTTCGTTTTGTGTTTCGGTATTCGTGTTTCCGAAGACAAAGAGCTTAAGCTCTTTTTTTCCGGGCTCTTCTCCTCCAGTTTCTCCATTCTTGACCCCTGTTTTTTCGATTTTCACTTCTCCGGAATTTCCGTTCCCGAACAGTGCAAAGGCTCCAGAGTTTCCGAACCCCACATAATCCGGGCTGGAGAAAAGGGAAAGTAGTTTTCCTCCGAACCACCATTCGTACCCGTCCTTGATAGCGGTGTGGGCTCTGATGATCCTTTTTAAACCGTTTAGATCCAGAAAGCCGTCTACCAGGTCAGGCCCGTATTCTTTTACCGTGTCCCCTCTTCTTGAGGCGCTAAGTCCGGGTTTTTCCGAGGGGTCGTTCCAGAGGTAAGGAAAAGCGTTTTCTTTCGTGATCTCCTCGATATCCTCTGCTCCGGTGATGCCTCCATGTACGCAGAAGGTATGTCCCGAAAGTACGGCTCCCACAGGCATTTTCTTGTATGTCCGGCTGATTCCGGCCAGGAACAGCGGGTCGAAGCCGATTTCCTCGAAAAAACCGTAGTAGACGTTCATCTCCACTGTTTCGTGGTTCCCGCGCAGCAGGAAAACGTTTTCAGGGTCTTCAAGTTTCAACCGGAAAAGCCTCACCAGTACTTCCACACCCTGCGGTCCCCTGTCCACGTAATCCCCCAGGAACAGGAGGGTTTTGCAATGCATTTCTTCTCTCATCTTCAAAATGAACTCAAGAGCTTCCAGATTGCCGTGGATGTCCCCCACGAGCATGACAGGTTCCTCTTCTATCCGGAGCACGCTGGGTTCGGAATTGAAAATGCGGTTAGCTTCAGGCAGGAGGGCACGAAGGGCTTCTTTTGCGGCAGCTTTATTGGTAAAATCTTTATTGGGAAATTCTCCTGAAAGCACTGGGTCACCCCTGAAAGTAAGTGGTCTGAAATCCTCTTTTTTGTAAGGTTAATTAAGTTTTGAAGTATGGTTAATTAAGTTTTGAAGTATGGTTAATTAAGTTTTGAAGCGCACAGTAATTTAATTTTTGCATCGATAAACGTTTCCTCCCTCTTTTTTCAGTAAGTCATTTGCAGGTTTCTACCATTTTTTTGAAAATGCTATCTCTTTCCGGGTAGAAGGTATAAACCCGAACCCTGCATATATGGAAGTATAGGGAAAACCCGGGAAACGATCAATTTCCGTAAATAAACCTGAACAGAACTTTAAATCAAATTTGCGTTCGGATTTAAAAATAAGACTTTTTGGAGTGGGGAAAGTGGAACTTGAAATCAACAGGCAGGACCCTGAAAAGATGGACCTTGCCGATTTGGTGCTTGAGTATGAAGACCTGATTTCCGCGGTAGCCAGGCTGGAAGCTCGGCGGGAAAAACTCAGGGAACATATCCTGGACATCTGCAGGGAAAAAGCCATCGATGTGTTGAGGATAGGGAATGTGGAGCTCAGGCGGCAGGCGGCGGAGTGGAAGCTCTGGCATATCACGAGTTTGAAGCCCTATCTTGAGGAAAAGGGACTCTGGGATATGGTGGAATCTGTCGACCGGAAGGTGCTGAGTGAACTTCTCAAAAAAGGCTTTCTGGACGAAAGTGAGCTTAAGGGCATGTATGATGTTGAAACCAGATACAGTTTGCATGTTAAAAAGGATTGACTGCGGCTAGCTGCCTGATCTTAGCTCCCTATTTCATAAGGAATTGATTTTAATGATTTTGATTAAAATGGCTTGAATTTTATTCGGTGTAATTTAATAAGGCTAATTATTTATAGAGAGTCGAATGAACTTACTTTAAAGGGAAATTTCCGGAGGTTTTTTCCGGGAGTTTCATCCCCTGGAGGTTTTTTCGACATGGAAATGGATGCTGTCGATACTCTTGTTTCTGATGTAATCGAGCAGGTTGCATCGAATAAAAAGGGTCTCAAAAGTGCTGTTGAATTTGTAGTCGATTTTTCAGGCAAACATTCGGTTTCTCCGGAAACCCTGCTGAAGCTTTCAGACGTCTTTGATACTGAAAAAATGTATAAGGAAAAATACATGTTTTCCAGGGCCTGCGCCGAACTTGCCGGGGGAAAGCTTCGCGAAGACAGCCTTCTCAGAGCAGGAAATACCGCGTTGGCTCTCGGGGAAAAAGAGCTGGCTGCGGGGGTATACGAGGAGCTGCTAAGGTCAAGCCCGGACAATATCGAGGCTCTAAACAGGAACGGGGCGGTACTTGCGGAATTCGGGGAACTGGAAAGGGCCCGGGAACTGTTCGAGAAGGTCCTGGAGTTTAACCCCTACCATGTGGACACGCTTTGCAATTACGGTAGGCTCTTTCACAGGCTCGGGAAAATAAAAGATGCCGAAGCCGCTTACAAAAAAGCCCTGATCCTGAAACCCAGGCATGTGGAGACCCATTGCTGGTACGGGGTCCTGCTTTCCGAACTCGGGCAGAGGATCGAAGCAATTTATCATTACGGGCGGGTCCTCGAATTCGACCCTGACCATGTAGAATCAAACTTCCACTATGCCCTCCTCCTGGAACAGGAAGGAGATGCTCTGGAGGCGGAAATCCATTACATAGCGGCGCTGAAGGCAGCTCCGGAAAACCCGAAGATCCACCGAGCTTATGCCAGGTTGCTTTCCAGGTACGGGATTGTCCCCGGGGCTAGGCAGCATTTCAAGTATGCTCTCAAACTGGACCCCCATGACGTAGAAACCTGCTGTGAGTATGCCCGGCTCCTTGCAAGGTTCGGGCACCGGCATGAGGCCGAGGTCCAGTACAGGAAAGCCCTGGAACTTGACCCGAGGCACATGGATACCCTCTGCGGATATGGAGACCTCCTACGGGAAAAAGGGCAGTATTCCGAAGCCGAAGAATTATACCGGCAGGCCCAGACATGCAGCCGGGAAGAGTGAACCGGGATGAATAAAAATTCAGTAAATCCGGTAAATCCGGTAAATCCGGTTTGAAATTCGACAAATGAAAAACAGAATCAATGCGGCCTTAAAAGTTCAATGCAGCCTTAAAAGTTCAATACAGCCTTAGAAATTCAATACAGCCTTAAAAGTTCAATACAGCCTTAGAAGTTCAATACAACCTCAAAGGCTCAATTCCTCTTTTTTCCATGAGGCAGGCGGGGATGTCAAGAACCTGCAGGACCGAATCGATTATGATCCCGTCCGAACTTGCGACCACAACGTCGTTTTCGGGTTTTCCACCTTCTTTTTTCAGGTCGAAATCGACGTGTTTTGAAGTCCGGGCATCGCCGGGAATTCCTTTTTCCTGCATTCTGCGGCGGATTAAGCCGGCAAGTTCCCCGCTACGGCTGATCTGGGCGTCGAGGAGGAAGTTTACGGTCTTCGGCCCGGTTTCGGCAAGGAAATCCAGGGTGGTTTCGAGGGCGTCTCCTATGTCCTGGGCTTGCTTTGCTTTGCTGAAATAGAAACGGGTGTCCCGGATGTAGCTGTCGTCGCAAAACCACATTGGCTCTTTTTTCAGCAGGCTGTCCACGGTGAGCAGGACGTTGTATCCGTCGAGGAGAAGGTCCCGGTTTCCTGTTTCTTTGCACCCTATCTTTTTCTTTGCCCTGGAAACGATCCTTTCCGGGGGCATGATGACTCTGATAAGGATGTGTCGCTCCTCGGTGCTGAGCCGGGAGTGGTCGGCTACAAAACGGATGGTTGCGAACTTCGGGTAGCCCCAGCGGAGAATACTCCGGACGTCGTTTGCGGGTTTAATTAATTTTTCGATTAAAAAAACGGTTGACTGCTCCTGCATGGCCGGTTCCCTTTCCGAAAGGAGATTCTTTAAGTGAGTGAGGCTATATGTTATATATACATATTTACACAATTAATTATGATCTTTGTTGAGTCAGCGGTCAATTTGCCTGGGCATCTACCGGTTTATCCCCTGGCTTTTCTAAGTTTCAGCCCGGTTTGGGCTGCGGGCCGTTTGGAGTTCAGGCTGGAGGGTTATTATTATGGAAGTGTTGTGGCTGGATCAGGAAGAAGTTAAAAGTGTTATTGATATGCGTTCTGATATGAAAGTTGTTGAAAGTGCTTTCAGGCAGCACGGCCTTGGTAAAGTGCAGATGCCGCCCAAGTCCTATCTATACTATACTGAATACAACGGAGACCTCAGGACCATGCCTGCCTATCTTGAGGAGGAGGATGTTACGGGCGTGAAGATCGTAAATGTCCACCCGGGAAACCCGACGAAAGGTCTCCCCACCGTTATGGCGCTTATCGTCCTGATCTCTCCGGAAACCGGGGCTCCCGTTGCAATCATGGATGGGACCTACCTGACCGACATCCGGACAGGAGCAGCAGGCGGAATTGCCGCAAAATATCTTGCCCGGAAAGACTCAGGAATTATCGGCATGGTAGGGACCGGGAATCAGGCAAGGAGCCAGCTTGAAGCCCTCTGTGAAGTCTTTGAACCCGAAATGGTAAAGATCACCTCCAGGACCCGGAAGAGCGGTGAAAAGTTCAAACAAGAAATGGAAGACATGGCCTGTTGTGAGATCAGCATTGAGGAAAACGTTGAAAAGGTCTGCGACTGCGACATCCTCGTCACGACCACCCCGGTTCGAAAGCCCGTCGTAAAAGCCGAATGGGTCAGGGAAGGCACCCACATAAACGCAATCGGAGCAGATGCTGTCGGGAAAGAGGAACTTGACCCCGAACTCCTTATGCGCTCCAAAATCATTGTAGACGACATGGTGCAGGCCGTTCATTCAGGGGAGGTCAATGTCCCGCTTTCCAAGCATTACATCTCCGAAAACGACATCCACGCTGAGCTAGGAGAAGTTATCACAGGCCTGAAGCCCGGCAGGACCAGCGATGAGGAGATAACAATCTTCGATTCAACAGGCCTTGCAATCCAGGACGTCGCAACTGCAAACCTTGTCTACGAAAGGGCTGTTGTGAAGGGCTTTGGCAGGGAAGTCCGGATGTTCTGAAAGGCTTTTTGCTTCTCTTTTTTGCTTTTCTTTTTTGCTTTTCTTTTTTGCTTTTCTTTTTTGCTTCTCTTTTTTGCTTCCCTCTTCTGTTTCTCGTTCTGCATCTACTTTTTGTTTCTCTTTTTCATCTTTCACAGGATGCCAGCAAAGTTTATATTCAAATTAATGTTATCTATTTACAACATTATGTGTTATTTATCAAACTATATGTTGTAAATTATTAACTAATTTTTTCTGCCCTTTCGAAACCTTTAAATAATACCTTATGTGATCTTTATCTAACTCAATGTTGTATATATATAACATTATGTTTGGAATTTACAACATATAGTTATCAATATTCAATAAACCTGCGGATCGGTTAGAGAGGTGTTTAAAGTGGAAAACATTGAAAAAGAATACAAGTACAAAATGCTAATTGGCCTGGGTATATTGCTTGCCGGGATGCTGGTTGCAGCTTTTCTGGAAGTTGACATTCTGATTCCTATTGTCCTTATCAACACAGGCCTGATCGTTTTTCTTGCTACGATGTTTAAGTTTTTCCGGAGTGGGGATCTCCCTGACAGGGATGAGAGGACAAAGAAGCTGGCTGCTTACGGGATTAGCTATTCCTGGCTTTTGACCCTGGTGCTAATTACGGTCCTGATCTGGGTGGACTACTTCAAACTGCTTGAACTTACAGCAAGAGGAGTGCTTGGAATACTGCTCTTCTTCATGATTATTTCCGCAAATGTTTTCAGGTGGTATTTCATGCGTAAGGGTGATGTTGAATAATAAGGTCCCGGAGGTCACTTCGTGAAAACAAGGATAAAGGAATTCAGGGCCCGGTATAACCTGACTCAGGAAACCCTTGCAAAGATGGTCGGGGTAAGAAGGGAAACTATCGTTTTTCTTGAAAAAGGAAAGTACAACCCCTCTCTAAAGCTTGCTTACAAGCTTGCAAAGGTTCTGGAAGCGACAATTGAAGAGTTGTTTATCTTCGAGGACTCGGATCTGGAATAAGCCGGAGGGTTCATTCTACTTAAATTTTATTATATATTATATTTTTCTTCATTTTCAATTTTATTATTCTCTGGAAATCTAATTATACCCATAATTTTTTTGAGGGCGGCTTTAAGTTGAAGGTTAACCTGATTTTTGTTAAGGAAGTAAAATTCATAATCCATAAATACTTGAATCCAAATTGGATAATTGTTGAGTGGTTAACTTTTTTGGAGATTTATATATAACCCCCCAAGAATAGTTATACCTGGCCCCATGGTATAATGAAAAATTTTTGTCCCAAACTACTCCCATATACTCTCCCTGAAAACCTGCTCAATATCTCATTTTAAAAAACAGATATGGGTGCCGCACGGCTCTGCGGTACCCTCCACTTTCCTTTTACTGCCGCGGTTTTTTCTTTGAATGTTTTCCTTTAAATTTCTTTAAATTTAACTTATTTAATTTATTCAGGCACCTACAATTTCGTAGAGCTTATCCATATCAATGTGCTGTTCCACCACTCTGGCAAGTTCTTCATAGGCACCGTCTTCGGTCATGACTTCTTCGAGTTCGTATTCGAGGCCTTTTTTCTCGTAGAGGTACTTCATCAAGGCGTTCCTGATGTTTCCGTTTTCGAAAAGCCCGTGGAGGTAGGTGCCAATAACAAGGCCTTCCTCATCAATGGAGCCGTCGTCCCCGAAAACATGGCGTCTCGAGTCAGTTATGCCCATGTGGATCTCGTAGCCTTTTACTTCTTCTCCGTCTATGGGGGCAAGGATCGGGCCGTGGGCATTGACGGTTTTTGTGACCTGAATGGTCCGCTTCTCGTATTCTCCAAACTTTGTCCTGATGTCCAGAAGTCCGAGACCCTCGAACTCGGCTTCGACCCCGTTTTCGACCCCTGAGTCAAAGATTGTCTTTCCTAGCATCTGGTAGCCGCCGCAGATCCCGAAGATAGGGATTTTTCCTTTGAACGCCGCGATCTTTTCGGCCATTCCGCTTTCCCTCAGGTCATGCAGGTCGTTGATGGTGTTCTTTGTGCCGGGAATGGCGATTGCGTCGGGGTTTCCAAGTTCTTCGTCAAGGTCCACATAGCGGATGTGGGCGTGGCTTTCCAGGGGTTCGAAGTCCGTAAAGTTCGAGATCCTGGGCAGGCGGATGACTGCAATTTCTATTTTCTTTTCCGCTTTTGAGTTTTCCTTGTCTCCCAGGGAGACCGAGTCTTCGGAGGGGATGTGGAGTTTGAAATAGGGGAGCACGCCGAGCACCGGGATTCCGGTTTTTTCCTCAAGTTCTTTTAAGCCCGGCTTCAGAATTTCCAGGTCGCCTCTGAACTTATTGATGATAAAACCTTTGACATTTTTCCGCACGTCTTCGGGCAGGAGAGCTATGGTCCCGTAGAGGCTTGCAAAAACGCCACCTCTTTCGATGTCTCCTACAAGGATGATCGGGGCCTGGGTAATCCTTGCAGTGCCTACATTTACAATGTCCCTTTCATAGAGATTGATTTCGGCAGCCCCGCCTGCCCCTTCCATAACAATGATGTCGTGTTCGTTCCCGAGCCTTTCCAGGGCCCCTTCCAGGACGCCGTTCATCTCCTCGATTGAATCATAGTACTGGCCTGCGCTCCTGTCTGCGTAAGGTTCCCCAAGAAGGATTATCTGGGAAACGCAGTCACCTTTCGGTTTCAAGAGGACCGGGTTCATGTCGGCAGTGGGTTCGGTGCCGGCAGCTTTTGCCTGGATCGCCTGGGCAATCCCGATTTCCTTCCCGTCCTTTGTAATCCAGGAATTCAGGCTCATGTTCTGGGCCTTGAAAGGGGCAACACTGTACTTTCTGGACAGGATCCTGCAAATGGCGGTCACAACTGAACTCTTCCCAACATGTGAAGCGGTTCCCAGGATTAAGACGCTTTTCGTATCCATTTTTACCATATCCGTCTTCTCGAACACTGATTGTGGGTATTGTTAGTGAATATTATTTCCGAAATACATCAATAAATATTATTTCCGAAATAACATCAATAAATATTATTTCCGAAATACCTCAATGAATATTATTATAATCCATTAGTTATAATTAAAAGTTTGCGTACCGTGGGTATTAAATCAAGAAAACTTGTTTAATTTAAATAATTGCATTCTTATACTTCTGCCCAAGGATATATAGTTTCTGACGCCTGGCAGGTTTTTTGATCTCCTTAAAAAAGCCGTCTTTTTACACATTATTTTTTCCTTTCTCAATCTTTGTTTCTTTCGGGATTTGCTTCCTTAAAGCCTTCTGTTTTTTCAGATCCCAAATCCTTCTGAACCCTATCTCTTCCGCGCTCTTTTCTGTATTTTCTTGAGTTTTATTCATGGTTGCCAATTCATGGTTGCCAATTCAGGATTGCACTTCTTTTAAATAAGATCAAAGCAATCTTTCTGGTATCGAATCCGGGGAAAAAAGACCATGAAATCCGTATTTTTCCTATTAATTTTGCTTCTTCTCATGCCGGTACAGCTAGCCTTTGCAGCCGAAACCTCCAATGCAGGGGACGCGGGCATGCCCCACATATCCGATCTCTACAGTGACCTCGAATCTTTTGACGTGACCGTTTATTCGGAGGTGCCGGATGAAGACCTGACCCTTGAAACTTCTCTTGTCAGGACAGAGAGTAACACCGAGGAAGTGCTCGTAAAGAAAGTTTTTTCTGTTGATGAAGTCCCCGCAAACACCAGGGTAATAAAGGTGGGGTTCTGGGATGTAAAGGGAGCTGAGGACGGGTCATACCTCCTTAAAGCTCGCCTGCTCCGGGATAAGGAGCTGCTTTCCGAAGCCGAGTACAAATTTGTCTATGGGCGCCGTTCCATTCCCAGGGTCAGGGTCAATGACCTGGTCCCAAATTCCGAAGGGATCAGTGTGGTAATCTCTCCCAATGAACCGGTGCTCTTCGATATCGAGTACATGCTCGTTGACGGTTCGGACGTTGTGTACACGACCAGGTCCGAGAAAGTTGCCCTGACGGGTTCCCCTGAAGCCTTCTCCGCAGCCTGGGGTACCCTGCTTGAAAACAGCAGGGAATACCTGGGAAGGGTGAAGATCCAGGTCTATTCCCCGAGGCGGGAGTTTATCGCAGCTACGGAAAGTTTCACCGCAAAGGACGATGCAGAAATTACTGATATTTACGAAGATGAGACCGGGGCAAGTGCAACTGTCTTTGGCAGGTCCCAGGTGCCTTTTGAAGGAAACCTGGCATTTACTGTCTATGAACTGGGAGAGAATGCTGATTCCGAAACAGCCAGGCCTTTCGATTCAGCCCGGGAAAGGGTGCCTGTGCTGCTGACAGACGACGATGAAACCGTTGAAGTTGCCTGGAAGGAGAGGCTTCCCAGGGGTGTTTACAGGCTCGAAATCGAACTAACAGGCAAAGACGGGGACTTGATCGAGCGCAGGGAGACAATAATCGAGTCTGACATGTCGTCCTACTCCTATGTGAACGGAGCTGAAGGAAACGCTTCAGATTCTGCAGGTACGGAAAACGGAGCTGCGGAAGAAGACGGTTCGGGAGGTCTCCCGGGTTTTTCTGCCGCTGGGGTACTGGCAGTACTCGGTGCTTCTGCGGTCCTTTTCAGGAAGCGAAGCTAAATGTAATGCCGGCTCAAATACCTAATTTCAGCAGGTGAAATTTTCAGGTGAAATTTTCAGGTGAAATTTTCAGGTTAAGCTGATAATTTAAGTTTGCAGGTAAACAAAAATCAGGTAAACAAACCTATAAGGAATTCGTGAATTCCCATGCGCTACGAACTGTTTATCGCCCTCCGGCAGATCCGGGCCAGGAAGTTCCAGACCCTTCTTTCCGTAGGAGCGATAGCCCTGGCTGTGATGGTACTCACCATTTCCCAGGCGTTCATGGTAGGGTTTACCGATGAACTTTATGACACCACGGTGGACAAACTCCCCCATGTCTCGGTCTCCCCGACGGAAGATGAGGAATACATCTACCTTTACAGGACTCTGATGGAGGAAATAAATTCAATCGAAGGTGTCACAGCGGTTTCACCTTTTCTGACAGGCAAGGCTTCTTTAAATTTCAAGGACAATTCCCGGAACGTCGAACTGAGGGGGGTGATCCCTTCCCGGGAGAACGAAATCAGTGAAATCGAAAGCGACATGGTGGAAGGCGACTTCCAGGAACTCGAGTTTTCGCGGAACACCCTGGTCCTTGGCTCGAAACTCGCGGATAAGCTCGAAGTCAAACTGGGGGATTTCGTGGACGTTTCCTTTCCTGATGCAAACCCTCTTTCCCTCAGGGTTGTCGGGATCTTCCACACCGGGTCTCCTCTGGACGAGTCTCTTGCTTACTGCTCTCTCGAGACTGCCCGGAACTTTTACGACGTATCGGACGTGGTAAGCGGGATTTCCGTCCAGATCGAAGATTTCAATAAAGACCGGGAACTCGCTGCCGAAATCGAACAGACTGGCTATGAAGCCAAAGGCTGGACCGAGACAAACCCTGAAATTCTGCGCACCCTTGCTATCGAAGGGACCTCAAACAGCATCACTCTCGGCCTTATTGTGATCATAGCTTCCTTCGGCGTTGTCAGCACCCTGAACCTTTCCGTAATAGGTGCAACCCGCCAGATAGGCATGCTCCGCGCCATGGGCGCCTCTGTCTCAAGCATAAAAATGATTTTCCTTCTCCAGAGCGGCATCCTGGGTTTTCTGGGGGCTTTCTTCGGAACCCTTATCGGCATCGTTATCTCTCTCTGGATCGGAGAATACGAATACCCCGAAGGCGTAGAGTTTGCTGAACAGTTCGGGGGTATCAGCTCCATCCCGGTAGTCATTCGCCCCGAGGATGTCATCCTTATCATTGTCGCGGTCTTCCTGCTGAACCTTATTGCGGGCATCTACCCGGCACAGCAAGCTGCAAAATTGGACCCTGTAAAGGCTATAAGTTCAAGGTGAGCTTCTGCCAGAAAGGTGATCTTCTGTCGGAAAGGTGATCTTCTGTCGGAATATCGAGTTTTGACCCCCAACTCCGATTTCTTTTTACATTTCCTTTAAATATTTAACTACCTTAAAAAATTCAACCACTATTAATATATTTACGGCATTGTAATGTTCCAAGTGAATAAATAAGTCAACCGGGTTGTAAATTTATCCCCGATAATTATATATATTTTTCTCACCCTTGTTCACATACTTCCTATAGCATAGCGAACAAAAAGGACCTTGTGTGGGAATTCTCATCAACTGACCACTGATGAGAATTTCTCATATTTCTATTCTAATAAGTTAACATAAGGATATTTGTTCCTTATTATTTTCCTTATTTTGTTTTTTACAGTTTTTACCTTGGTTTAAGTGTCGAGGTCTGGATGTCGCAATCCAACTGTTACAATCCAACTGTTACAATCCAACTGTTACAATCCAATCGTTCAGGCTGATTTAATTTGAGCGGGCCAACCTAGCTTTAAAAAAAATTCTATACATTTCAAAAGAATTTCGGAAACTATATATATTATCCTATGATAAATTACCATGCTACTTTGTTGCATAGCGCGAACTTTGAGTGGGGGATTCCCTGCAGCTGATCACTGATTGGGAATTCTCATTTTTTCTTTCTATTTGTATTTTGTTTTCAGAAGTATTTTTGCCGGTTTTTTGTTTTCCTGTTTTCTTCTTAAGGCTCGGCTTTGGGTACTGTTTGAAAGAAGTAAAGGGAACTTATTATTTTTGTTGACATATCTTATTTATTTATATTTAATCCAAATATTTATATTCATTTACAGATATTTATGCTGTTATGGGCAACAGTAAAGAATACAAATTTTATCTTGCAGCCCTGGACAATAACAATTCTCTCCTGGGCAGGAGAAGAGCTATAAAAATGCTCAGCAAATGCGGGACCGAGGAAGCCCTGTATTACATGAACGAGCTCGTAGTGGATAGGTACTGCCTGCTACCCGACTGGACCAAAAGGATAGCAAGGGAATATTATGTCTGTCTCTGCCTTGAGTTCCTCTGAATACAAAAAATGGAAAATTCCGGCTTATCCTGTTCTTAATATTTGGCTCTGACAGCTAACCTAATACTTTCTCCCTTTTTCACTTCTTTATCCCCTTCCCCTTTTCTTCTTCTTTTCTTCTTCTTTTCTTCTTCCTTTCTTCTTCCTCTTTCATTTTCTCCTTTCTCGACTTCCTCTTCTTCTCTCCCCCTTCTCTCCCCTTTTACAATTATTTTTTCCGCCTGACCTGGCCCGGAAACTTTTCCTTGAAGTCTTTTCAGTTTTTTTCGGTACTTCTGGGTAATACTTATGTATCTTGCCTGCATGCAGATGGAAGCTGATCTTGTTTCTTACTTTGATTTTACATTATTCATCACAGTATTCACCACAGGTATTCATCACATTATTCCGTACATATTCAGGTGTTTTTCCAGTTTAAACCGAAAAGGGCTTTGCCTGGAAGAACCTGTGCCGGAAAGAAATATTACTGGAACTTTACGGTTTTCGAGACGATCATAAATGGAAAAAAGGGCTTATCTTTTGATTATGGCAGGGGCAACCCTCTGGGGAATCATAGGGTTTTTTGTCAGGGGGCTTTATGGTTTTGGGTTCAGTCCCCTGCAGGTGGTGTCTCTCCGGGTCTTTGCCGCGGCCCTGATCATGATCTTGTACCTTTTTTTCACCCGTCCCGAACTCTTGAAGATAAGGTTCCGGGACTCGCTTTATTTTGTGGGGACAGGCATCTTCAGTCTTGCGTTTTTTAATTTCTGCTACTTTACCACCATGAAGGAAACTTCAATCGCCGTTGCCGTTATTTTGCTCTACACTGCCCCGGCTTTCGTAGCGGTCCTTTCCCGCATCTTTTTCGGGGAAAAGCTGGGAGCAAAAAAGGTTTTTTCCCTGGGACTGACCTTTGCAGGCTGTGCTTTTGTGACCGGGTATTTTCCTTCCTTCGGGGCTTCCTCTTCCTTTTCCCTGTCCGGGCTTGGGCTCCTTACCGGCATAGGATCGGGCCTGGGATATGCCCTTTACAGCATCTTCGGGAAAGCCGCCCTTGAAAAGTACCATACCATGACCATTGCAACCTACACATTTGTTTTCGCAAGCCTGGCCCTGCTTCCGGTGAGTGGTCTTGGAAATATGGGCTGGGCCTTTTCAACCGCCAGTTTCTGGCTCTACCTTCTGGGTTTGGGACTCTTTCCCACAGTCTTTGCCTATCTCCTTTACACAAAAGGCCTTGAGGAGGTCGAGTCCAGCCGTGCATCCATTGTAGCTACGGTGGAACCAGTAGTCGGGACTCTGGTGGGGTTCTTCTTTTTCGGGGAAATGCTTTCCTCCTGGCAACTTGCAGGGGTTCTGCTCGTGCTTGTGGCTGTGGTGCTAATCCAAGAACGAAAATAAAGATTTAAATAATTTGAATAAGTTTTTCTAGAATGCCCTGTTTCCGGGTATTCGAGTCGTTTATTTTTTGCCTGGCTCATGATTATATAAGTGGTGTTGGGGGTAAAAGGGACTTACTTTGTTTAATTGACTTATCTGTACTTTTAAAGATGGAATCGGTTTGGTCGGATGCAGGCACTGAGCTGCCAGACCAGTAGATGCCGGGCCAGTAGATTCCGAACCAGGGAATACTGAGATGCGGGGAATATGGTTGGAAGTCTTAATGAAGTTGAAGTTTCATAGAGTCTATCATATTAATTATCAATTGAAATGAAGAAAATGGACTGAAAAGTGGTTACTCATGCAGTTGAAACTACAGCATTTTGACATAAAAATCGGGCAGCATAAAGTGATGTTCAATGCTGCCGATGCAAAGGAACTGGGAGTGAATCCGGGAGACAGGGTGCGTCTCAGGAGTCATGAGAGCATCACGGCCATCGTAGACACCACGGTAGATATGGTGGAGCCAGGCACCCTCGGGGTCTTCACCGAGGTCTATGATCACATGGAACCCGGTTGGGATAAGCCGGTGGAGGTTTTCCCGGCACTTCGCTCTAAGTCGGGCGCGGTGATCAAGAAGATGATGGACAAGAAGCACCTGACCCGGGAAGAGATCTACATGGTCGTAAACGATGTTGTGGAGGAAAACCTCAGCGATATCGAGCTTTCGGCCTTCATGACTGCTTCTTACATCCACGGTATGAGTGACGACGAGATCGAATGGCTGACAAGGGCTATGATCGATACCGGGGATACGATCGAATTTGATACCCACCCGGTGATGGACAAACACTCCATCGGAGGCGTGCCCGGGAACAAGATTTCCCTCCTTGTAGTCCCGATCGTAGCCGCAAACGGGCTCCTTATCCCCAAGACCAGCTCCAGGGCTATTACCGGGGCAGGAGGGACCGCGGATCTTATGGAGGTACTCTCGGGAGTGGAATTCACTTCCCAGGAGGTCAAGGAAATATCCGAGAAGGTAGGAGGTGCCCTTGTATGGGGGGGGGCCACGAACATCGCCCCTGCTGACGATAAGCTCATCAGGGCGGAATACCCGCTTTCCATTGACCCCTACTGCCAGATGCTCGCTTCCATCATGGCAAAGAAAGGGGCAATCGGGGCGGAAAACCTGGTAATCGACATCCCCACGGGGCCCGGGACCAAGGTCCCAAATGTACAGGAAGGACAGAAGTTCGCAAGGGACCTGATAAACCTCGGCCACAGGCTCGGGATGAACGTGGAATGTGCCATCACCTACGGCTCGTCCCCCATAGGCAGGACGGTAGGCCCGGCGCTGGAGGTCATTGAGGCTCTGAAAGCACTCCAAAACTTTGAAGGCCCGAACAGCCTGATCGAAAAGAGCGCGGCGCTTGCGGGCATCCTGCTCGAGATGGGAGGAGCTGCCCCGAGGGACCACGGCAAGGAACTTGCAATGGAGACTCTCAGGAACGGCAAAGCCTTTGCGAAGATGAAGGAGATCATCGAAGCCCAGGGCGGGGACCCGAACGTCAACCCTGACAATATCCCTGTCGGGGAGTATACCGCTGACATCTGTGCCAGCACTGACGGCTATGTGATCGAGTTTGACAACAAGTGGATCGTCGAGATCGCAAGGCTTGCCGGAGCCCCGAACGACAAGGGCGCAGGCGTCAGGATCCACAAGAAACTCGGGGAATCCGTAAAGAAAGGTGACCCTATCCTGACAGTGTATGCGGAAAAGGAATTCAAGCTCGACACTGCACTGGTCACTGCCCAGCGCTCGAACCCGATAGTAGTTGAGGGCATGCTGCTCAGGAGAATCCCCGGGGGAACCATGGGCTTCAGCGAGTAAACTTCCTTCTCGCTTTCTTTTTTCTTTTCTTTTCTTTTCTTTTCTTTTTTCGAATCTTAATTCTTCTTCCTTTTTTTCGTTTTTTTTCTTTTTCCTTTTTCTTTTCCTTTCGAATCTCAATTCTTCCTCCTTCTTTTCGCTTTCTTTTTCCTCTTAGCTTTCTCCTTCCTTTCTTACAGTGAAATTTTAATACCTTGTAGGGGTTTAGCACGGATATGAAGCGGATAGTACTGCTCCGGCTAGGACATCGACCTGAAAGGGACAAAAGAATAACCACTCACGTAGGGCTTACAGCCCGGTTGCTGGGGGCTGAGGGGATGCTTCTGGCCTCAAACGACCCGGGGATCGTGAAAAGTCTTGATGGCGTTGTCGAGCGCTGGGGCGGGAATTTTTATGTTAAAAATGATGTGAATTTCAAACAGGAAATCCGGAAATGGAAAGAAGAAGGCGGGAAAGTCTGCCACCTCTCCATGTACGGGGTTAACCTTCCGGATGTCACTGCCGAGCTTAAACAGTGTGAGAAACTGATGCTGGTCGTGGGCGCGGAAAAGGTCCCTCCCGAGATTTACCAGCTTGCTGACTGGAACGTGGCAGTGGGCAGTCAGCCCCATTCCGAGGTAACAGCCCTGGCTCTGACCCTGGATAGGATTGCGGAAGAGGACCCGCTCGAAAAGGAATTCTCCGATGCGGAGCTGACAATTATACCCATGGAATGCGGTAAAAAGGTAATTGAAAACATCAGGGACTGAAAACCTGTTACTGAAAACAGGTTTTCCCTCAGGGCAGATTTTGTGTTTGTTTTCGTGTTTGTCTTCGTGTTTGTCTTCGTGTTTGTCTTCGTGTTTGTTTCTGCAGGAAATTACCGGAAAGTGTAATAAATTCATTAATTTTGATGAGATTTATTATTACTTATTAAAAGATAAGTGTTAAATATAAGTTTGACATATTACAAAGTGTCTACAGGGGCAGACAGATTCCTCCAGAAGTAACTGCAGAGCCGAATTTTTTCCGTTTTCATTCCTGCTCGCCAGGGCAAACAGGCGAGGACCGGGAATGGTTTCGGGATGGGGAGATGAGCTGGAATCCAGGTTGCAGGGGTCAGGAAAGTTTCCTTTTAAAATCTCTGTTTTCCCGGACATCTCCTCCAATCCTCCCTGAAGTTTTTCTATTTTTTCCATTCGTTTTTTATGTGGTCTCTGCCTGGTTTTCACCCATTTTCGACTCGTTTCATCTGCTTTCCATTCATTTTTATCCGGTTTCGACCCGATGTTACATCTGTTTTAATATTTTTTTCAAGTACCCCGGGGAACTTTTCAGTGCATCAGTACAAAAAGAAATACTTATTAAATTTGGGGGAAATCCTACAGTCGTAAGAATAACAACCTTTTTGTTTTCCAAATCCTTTCCCGGCAGTGTGAAATGAGCAGATCTTCAGGAGAGAGCATGAGTTTAAATGATATTGACTTTTTTTTTAATCCCAGGTCTATTGCTCTGGTAGGGGCTTCCCCGAAACCCAGCAGCCTTTCCTATACCATACTCGAGAGCCTTGATAAAATCGGGTTTGATGGAAAAATCTATCCGATAAACCCCAGGTACGAAGAGATCGGAGGGCTCAGGTGCTATGCATCCCTCGGGGAAATTGATGACATAATCGACATTGCCGTCTTTTCGGTCCCGGCTCAGGGCGTAATCGAGGTTATGAATGAAGACTTCGAAAACGTCAGGGGGGCTGTGGTGGTTAGTTCCGGTTTCAAGGAGATCAAAGGAGAAGGGGAAAAGCTCGAAGCCGAACTGAAAAGGCTGGCAGAGGCTAAAGGAATCAGGGTAATAGGCCCGAACTGCCTGGGCATCTACGACACTGTTTCAAAGCTGGACACTTTTTTCATAACACGGGAACGGGTTAAGCGCCCGGACAGGGGCGGGCTTTCCATACTTACCCAGAGTGGCTCTTTTGCTACCATGATCGTGGACGAGATCGCTTCGGAAGGCATAGGAATCGCAAGGATCGTAAGCTATGGGAACAAGGTGGACGTGGACGAGACCGACTGCCTGGCTTTTCTCTCCGAAGACGAAGCCACGAAGTATGTGGTGCTCTACGTAGAGTCTGTGGAAGACGGTACACGTTTTCTGGATGTTGCTTCCCGCTGCACTAAAAAGAAGCCCGTAGTTGCGGTCAAGGTGGGGAAGAAGGATACCGGAATCAAGGCCACAGCATCCCATACCGGGGCTGCAGCAAGCAGGTATGAGGCTTATGAAGCTGCTTTCCGGAAAGCCGGTATCATCGAGGTGGACGGCTATGAGGAACTCAAAGACGCCTGCAGGGTCCTGAACTCCTACAGCCCTGGCCGGGGGAACCGCATCCTTATTATCACAAATGGAGGCGGAATCGGAATCGGGATTGCCGACGCCTGCGAAAGCCTGGGTCTTTCCGTGCCCCAGCTTTCCGAAGAAAGAATCAATCACCTGAAATCGAAGCTTCCGTCCTTTGCGGCCGTGGGAAATCCCATCGACATTACCGGGAACGGCTGGGACGACCATTATGCCGATGCCCTTAAAGAAGGATTCGGGGCCGAATACGACATCGCCATCGTGGCCGTGCTCTGGGGGCCGCCCCTTCTGAAAGAAGGGATTGTCGATAAGCTGAAAGCCGTCGCAGATGAATACGACAAACCGGTACTTATCTGCTCTCCGGGTGGGAATTTCACCCGGAAGATGTCCGGGGAGTTCGAAAGAAAAGGCCTGCCGGTTTTCGTCACGCCGGAAAGCGCGGCAAGGGCGGCGACGATCCTGGCCGGAGGCAGGAAAATGAACGAACGGTAAAAAGACTCAGTTCCAAAAATATAATATTTAATGGGGTGCCGGGTTTAAGCCGGAGCTAATTGAAAATGAACCTTAAGCCTGAAGATAACCTGAATCTCTGTCCGTGCCCCGGACTCTGTCCGTATCGGGAACTTCAATGGAACTTCAATGGAACTTCAATGGAACTTTAATTGATCAGAGTCCAGATCCTAAAAAAGCATACATTAAAATAATAGTGGAAAGTAAGGATTTACGGAATATACGGACTTAAATATACGGACTTAACTAGAATGGACTTGACATCGCAAGATATGCATCTGGTAGCAGATTGTGCCTTTTTCCTTATTTCATCGCTTATATTCTTCCACTTTTACAAAATCAGGCTTCTTTCCCACTTCCTGAAACTCTGTAACTGGGTTTGCGGAATGGCGCTAAGCTCGGACAGTCCCTGGGTCAAGATGCTCGTGCTGCATCTCGTTTTTTTCATAAGGCTTCTCATGTACCTAGCAATTGTCTCCCTGGAACATGTGGATAAGCTGACAACAAAGGGTTTCCTGAAGCATTATGTCTCAGGCACCAGGGTCGTATTTTCGGAGTGCCTGTCAGCATTTGGCAATTCTTCTGAAGAGGTTGAAAAGTGCATAGGGGAACTTAACCCTCTCACTCCTCACACAAAGAGAAAAGAGAATCATCCCCGAAAGTAACGTCTCTGGAACTAAAGTTTCCGGATGCAACGTTTTATAAAAATGAAACCCCGTATAAGGCGTAAATGCATGGAGTAAAATGGTTGTAACGTGGGGCAATTTTTGCCTTTTTATAACTCCTTAAATTAAAACTGTTTTTACAATCCCCACTTTTCTTTCTGCGGCCCGATGATGCAGTAGTACTCCTGGTTCAACTCGAACTTTTCGCTTACCGGGCACTTCCCGCAGATGCATCCTAGGTCTTTCCTGATGCACCTGTTTTTCCCGACTCCGGGAAAACAAAAACCGATTTCTTTTGCACATTCATCCCAGGTCGGGCATTCCCTGCAGATGCAGAGTTCCTGGACCTCCTTCCTGGTAGCTTCGATTTCTTCAGGGTTCATGTTTCCGTATTTCTTGACGGCTTTTCCTATATTCTTTCCTACTTCCCTTTTTCTTTTAATCTGAGACTCTGAATCGAGCCCCTGAACACTATCCTTGAAAACTCTGTAGGGTTTCAGGTGAAAAATTTGATCTCTTTGAGATAAAATATAATGTTGAAGGATTTATATATTAAGAGTTTATATATTTATACAGGCAAAAATTTATACATTGAAGGAGAATTTATAGGCTGGGAGTTTATCAGGGCTGGAAGCTTTGGTCCCTGTTTTCCGGAAGTTTTGGGGTAAAGTCGTATGAATATAACCTTGATAGGTATGGCAGGTGTCGGGAAAAGCACGATTGGAAAGGCGCTTGCAAAACGCCTGAGTTGTACTTTTATTGACGTTGACTCGTTAATTAACAAAAAAACCTGCATGTCTCTGCAGGCCCTTATTGACAAGCACGGAGATTCCGCTCTTGTCAGGCTGGAGGAGGAAGCCGTGCTCAGCCTTGATCTAAGGGGGGACTCTATCATTTCTCCGGGAGGGAGTGTAGTTTACTCCGATAAAGCAATGAATTTCCTGAAAGAGAACTCAACGATCATCTTCCTGGACACTTCCTTCAGAAACATAGTACGAAGGATCCGAAACCCGGCTAAGAGGGGGCTTGTCGGCTTCAAGGACAGAAGCCTCAGGGAACTTTTCGAGGAGCGGCTCGTCCTGTACAGGAAATATGCTGACATGACAGTAAAGGTGAAGGGCCACGAACGCGTTCCCTTTGTCATGGGAAAAATAATTGAAGGGCTTGAGAGTTTGCCCGATTCCCGGTGCTGAAGGTTTCAAAAATCCTTAGGAACCACAATCTATTAACGTTCTCTTCTAATTCAGAATTTCCTCAGTCTCTCTTCTAATCCACAATCTATTAACGTTCTCTTCTAATTCACAATCTATTAACGTTCTCTTCTAATCCACAATCTATTAACGTTCTCTTCTAATCCAAACTCTATTTACTTCCTCTTCTAATCCAAAATTTTCCATCTCTCTTATAAAGTATTGCATATAGCTGATACACATAAACTAATACTAAAATTTCGAGAATATCTCAAATTATTTTGCATGGCTATCGGGAACTATTTAGAATTGTGCGAAAAGCTGATAACCATCGAGTCTAAGTAGAGGAACTCCGGAAGAATAACTCCGGAAAAAAATAAATCAGGGCTGAAGATAGGAACCTGTGGGAAAGCTTATAATTGGCTCCGCCCTCTTGCTGGATAGAAATTTCCTGCAGATACTTTCCAATATTCTTTTCCAGAACTTACCGGGTTTTTACGGCCCGGGTTTTTGAAGCAGAGAGGAGATATATCATGACATCAAGTCGTTTCATAATCACGGTTATAGGGAGTGACCGGGTAGGAATTGTTGCCCGGATCACCACCGTAATGGCGAATTTCAACGTAAACATTGTGGATATAAGCCAGACCATCATGGATGGAATCTTTACCATGATCATGCTGGCAGAAGCTCCGGAGGAGACCTTCGACCATGCGGCTTTCCAGGCGACCATGGCCAGCGAAGGGAAAGAGCTCGGAGTCGAGGTTAAGGTGCAGCAAGAAGACGTTTTCCGCTTCATGCACAGGATCTGATTGTATGGATGGGAAGGAGGGGTATCATGCTAATCAACCCGAATGAAATCCTGGAAACCATCCGGATGGTGAAAATGGAGCACCTGGACATCCGGACCGTAACCATGGGAATCAGCCTCCGGGACTGCAGTCACCCGGATATCGATATATTCAATGAAAATATCTATGAAAAGATCACTGTCAATGCGAAGGACCTGGTCCGGACGACGGAAGAAATTCAGAACCTTTACGGGATTCCCATCATTAACAAGAGGATCTCCGTAACTCCCATAGCCATCGTAGCCGAAAGCTGTAAAACTTCTGATTTTGTCTCCGTTGCCAGGACCATGGATAAAGCCGCAAAAGAAGCCGGGGTGGACTTCATAGGGGGCTTCAGTGCCCTTGTCCATAAAGGAGCCACGAAAGGTGACCTGAAACTGATCAATTCCATTCCCGAAGCCCTTGCCTCAACCGAAAAGGTCTGCTCTTCCGTAAACGTGGCCACAACTAAAGCGGGGATCAATATGGACGCAGTCGGCATGATGGGGGACGTGATCAAAAAGACCGCCCGGTTGACTGCGGACCGGGACGGAATCGGCTGTGCAAAACTTGTGGTCTTTGCCAACGCCCCCGAGGATAACCCCTTCATGGCAGGGGCTTTCCACGGAATAGGCGAGCCCGAATGCGTGATCAACGTAGGGGTCAGCGGTCCCGGTGTTGTCAATGCTGCCTTAAGGGAGCTTGAAAACCCTAACCTTACGGAGATCTCGGAAACGATCAAGAAAACCGCCTTCAAGATCACCCGCATGGGCGAGATGGTGGGCAGGGAAGTTTCCAGGAGACTGGGCGTGGAATTCGGCATCCTTGATCTCTCCCTTGCCCCCACTCCCGAAATAGGGGATAGTGTTGCAGCCATCCTGGAAGCCATGGGCCTGGAACGCTGCGGGACCCACGGGACAACCGCAGCCCTCGCCCTCCTGAACGATGCCGTAAAAAAAGGTGGGGCAATGGCTTCCTCATCCGTAGGCGGCCTGAGCGGGGCTTTCATTCCTGTCAGTGAGGATGCGGGCATGATCGAGGCTGTAAACGTCGGAGCCCTGAGCCTTGAAAAGCTTGAAGCCATGACCTGCGTCTGTTCCGTCGGCCTGGACATGATCGCTGTCCCAGGGGATACGCCTGCCTGCACCCTCTCCGCAATCATCGCTGACGAAATGGCAATCGGAATGATTAACAAAAAGACGACAGCCGTCCGTATCATCCCCGCTCCGGGCAAAAAAGTCGGGGATTCCGTGGAATTCGGAGGGCTCCTCGGCATGGCCCCCATCATGCCTGTGAGCAAGTTCAGTTCCGAAACCTTTGTGAAAAGGGGCGGCAGGATCCCGGCTCCGATCCAGTCGCTTACGAACTGAAATTTTATTCAGAAAATAGAAGGGGAAATGAGAAGAGGTCTATAATTCCCCTTTTTTGTTTTATCGTATTTTGATTTTTCGTATTTCGGTATCTTGGTATCTCTGTATCTCTTTATCTCTTTATCTCTATATCTCTATATTTCGGTATTTTTATTTTTCAGTTGCCTTTGCCCTCTCTTCCTTTGTCATCTTAGCAAGGCACTCAACTTCCTTTTCGTCAAGTCCGAGGCCCTTAGCCACTCGGCTCCCGTAGTCGGGGTCAGCTTTGAAGAGGGCTGTCTGCCTGAGCTGGATGCGTTTCTGGGCACCTGAAAGATGGGCTACGATGTTGCCTACCAGGTGTTCCCCGGCCTCTTCGGGCATGACGTTACGGTAAAGGTTTCCAGGCTGTACAAAGTCGTCGGTTTCCTGTCGATGCAAACTCCTATCTCTACATCACAAAGGCAGTGGATCACTTTGACCTTTCCAGAAACGCTTCCCTGATCGAAGGCTTCGGGGGCGTAAAGGCGGCTTTCCTGGTGATTTCCGTAAGTTCGGACTGGCTTTATCCCCCCTACCAGTCAAAGGCTATAGTCTCTGCCCTGAGTGCCGCTAACGTGGAGGTGACCTACCGGGAAATCGAGTTCCATTACGGGCATGATGCCTTTTTGTTGGAAGCCGGGCAGCTGAATTACCTTCTCCACAATTTCCTCTCCCGGCTCTTCGTTTCCGACGTCATGGCAGAAGATGTAATTACCATTGGGGAAGGAAGCAGTATTGAAGACGCGGCATGCACAATGTTCAGGGAAGGGATTACCCATTTGCCCGTGGTTTCGGAAAAACCGGGAAAAGCAGTAAAAGCAGATGAAAAAAAACTTGTGGGAATCGTAACCGCCTGGGACATTACCAGGGCATTTGCGTTAAAATGCCGGACCCTCGACGAGATTATGACAAAAGAAGTTATAACGGCAAACCCCGAGGAGCCTGTTGAAACTGCGGCCAGGAAAATGGATTCCCACAGGATTTCGGCTCTGCCGGTAGTAGACGGGGACGGAAGGCTCCTCGGGATCGTGGGGGATGAGGCTATAAACCGGTTTATAGGCAGGTTTTAAGGTCTTTGTTCTTCATTTTTCTCTCTTCATTTTTCTCTCTTCATTTTTCTCTCTTCATTTTTTTCTCTTCATTTTCTCTCTTCACTTTTTAATTTCAGGTTTCAGGTCTGCGGAGCCTATCCAGAGTCCCCTCATCGTTTCCCTGATTTCTTCTATTTTTCTTACGTTTTCTTCATCGTTGATTATGTCAAGTTCGTTGAAAGATTCCAGGGCCACCTTTGCTGCGATCGAGGTATCGTTAAGGTACCTGTTTTTAGCATGAGCCATGATGGTCTGGAGAGATGAAGTAGCCTGGAAAACGGCGTTTTCCATTTCTTCTTCCTCGGCACTCTTTCCTATTTCCTCAAGGGAATCGGCAATGCTTCCTGCCGCACTTTGCATGTTCTCTGCCATTGCCGCAATTGCCATCTCTTCCAGCATGAGCTCGATTCCAACTGCGGCATCTTCAAGTTTTTGCTGGGCTGCGAGCTTTCCCGTATCCCCCAGGCAGGAAATACAGTTTGCGGTGTTTTCCGAAAAGTCCGGAAACCTCAGCCTGGCAACTGATTTCCCGATTTCCCCAAGCCCGACAGCAACGGCAATTGTTTCCCTTTCCTCGTTTCTGAGAGCCGCCGAATTTCCGCTTTTTCCAAGCACCGAAGCGGCAAGTTTGGCAACCGTTTCCATCTGCTGCTCCGCCGCAGCTTTCCCGATGGTCCCGAAAGAAAGCAGGATACTGATAGTTGTGTTTTCGGTTTTCTGTTCCACGGAACGCTGTAAGATCCTTTCAAGAGCCCTGATGGAATTTACAGCGGCATTTCCCATTCCCTGCATGGTGGCGGCTTTTCCAATCGCCTTTATTGAAACTACCGCATTTTCTGCCTCATGCTCTTTCCTATCATTTAGATAAGCCGTCCCGATTTCACTCAAAAAATCGAGGGCCTGGCGCACCCCTTCGTCAAAATTCTCTTCGACGGAAGTCAGCCCCAACTCTACCATCTTGTGTTCTTCCTTTGAAAGCATGACATGTAACCTCTTTCCAACCACCAATTATTTTTATTAAAGCAGGTTGCCCGTTCGATTTGCACCTGTTAAGTCTAATTTTCTTTCACTTTTTCATTTTAATTATCTTCTAATTCTGTTCTCTTTTCAGTTTTTTCTTTCTATATCAACAAGGCTCAATTTACAAATCTCAATCTACAAGGCGGCCTTCCGAGAAATGATATATATAATAAAGAATCAGGAAAACAAGAATTGTAAGAACTGCTTTGAAATCTATTTTCTTCAAAAAATCCATAACTATCATATCCCCCTGCATTTTCTGTTATATTCCTCTATTTTACACTATCCAGATGTCCCTTAATAACTGTATGGCATCCTTTGTTCAAATATTTTCAGGTTATGTATTTCCAGGCAGGAATATTCTGAGAGAAAGTATTCCTATAAAATTTATTCTGAGAGAAAGTATTCCGATAAAATGTATTCTGAGAGAAAGTATTCCGATAAAATTTATTCTGAGATAATGTATTCCGATAAAATTTATTCTGAGAGAAAGTATTCCGATAAAATTTATTCTGAGAGAATGTATTTCTATAAAATGTATTCTGAGAAAAAGTATTTCTATAAAATGTACTTCCGGCGGAAAGCCCCTTGCAGGTGTAATCTCCGGTATATTATAATGTTAATATATTTTTTAAGTGCACGGGCGCATAAAACAACAAATATGCTGGTACGAAGCTTCTTTTCGAACTTTTAATATACCCTCTGAGCTAAGCTGTTGTTCCGGGCGTTGTGCTAAGCTAATTTGCCGTATTTGCAACGGATTGCTCTACTTAGTGAGACTTTTGCATATGGTTTCTCGTGTTAGGGGCTTTTAGGGGAAAAGCCAGTCTGTGAAGGGGACTTTATGCAGACATCTCCAGCTATCCGGCTACAAATAATAGCTACAGGGATATTTGCTATAGGGATTACAGGGTTATACGAACAACTGCAGTGAGTTTACTCTGATCCCTTCAGGACGGCTTCTTTTCTGTTTGTTCTTACCGGGCTTTTCCTGGAGTGCTTCTCAGGCTATGGCACCGGCTGAAAAATGATATATGTAATATAGAATTGCAAACACAAGTATTGCAAGTACTGCTTTGAAGTCCATAATTGTGATCCTCCTTTTTTCTGGAGTGTTTCTCAGGCTATGGCGCCGGCGGAAATGTGGTAGATATAATAAAGCATACAGAATACCAGTAACGCAAGGATTGCCTTGAAGTCCATAATTGTGATCCTCCTTTTGAAACTATCAAGAAAAATCCGTTTTGTAAGGTGAAAATTAGTAGTGAGGAGCAGGTATATAAAAATGTCGTTTTTGTGCCGCTATTGCTTCCTTTTCCGGGCTTTTTAGAGGATCTGCAACTCTTATGTCTTTTTTCATTTAAGGGCTAAATTCTTAAGTTATTTTTCAGGAAGTGAGGCCAAAGGAACGGAGCTTTATCAGCCGGAAAGTTACTTCATCACTTATTTTTCAAAAGAAATTTTATATATTTTCCAGCAGGATAATTTATGGGGGATTAATCATAGGTAGAGATTTCTTGAGTATCCGTTTTATTTCCCTGATATTTATCGGACTTCTTCTATTCGCTGCGGGGTGTGTGGAAGAGGGTGCTGAAGAAGGAGAGGAAACAGGTGAAGTTGGCGAGACCGGGGAAAGTTCTCTTCCTGCCGACTGGAAGGACTACGAACTTGTGGATACCCGGACCGGGGAGACTTTCAGTGTAAGCGAATTCAAGGGGAAGCCCGTCCTTCTCGAAACCTTTGCAGTCTGGTGCCCTACCTGCCTGAAACAGCAGCAGGAAGTCAAGACGATGGTGGGTAAAGGAGGCAGTGGGGTTATCCATATATCCCTGGATGTGGACCCTAATGAAGATGAGGAAATCGTAAGAAACCATATGGAAAGCAACGGCTTTAAATGGTACTCGGCAGTGGCTCCCCCGGAAATGACCCAGGAGCTTATAGATGAGTTCGGGATAACGGTTGTAAATGCTCCTGCGGCTCCTGTGATACTTATCTGCGAAGACCAGTCCTCCCGCTTGCTTGAGCAAAGGGGAGTAAAACCGGTAGCTCTTCTGGAAGAAGAAATTGAGAAGGGCTGCTGACAGGTTTGATTGCTGACAGGTTTGATTGCTGACAGGTTTGATTGCTGACAGGTTTGGTTGCTGACAGGTTTGATTGTTTGCAAGTCTTAGTGCTAATTATTTCGGTTGTGGTAGACGTTGATTGCCCGAAAATTAAGCGTTGAAGTTTTCGGAACTGCAAAACTAGATAACCGGTAAGCTTCGGATTTCACGGAGAGTTTCAAAAAGGGATTATTGCCAGGCAAGTTGGGGAATTTCCTGTGTTGAAGGGGGGAGCACTAAACGACAAATTATTTACTGGAGATATCCAGGGCTTTTTTGCTCGGGCTGCTAACTCCTTTGACAGCGGTCTGCGTTATCCCGCTCTACCCGGGATTTTTAGCATACCTTTCGAACCAGCTGGGCAAGAGGCCCGGAGGGGTAGGAGACGAACGCAGCCGAAAAATGCTGGTTTTATTCGGGCTGATCATCACGGCAGGAGTCATTACCTTCATGCTCATCCTGGGATTCGTGTTCACAACGGTTTTGCAGGTTTCCCTTACAAAAGTCATCGGCGTTGTGTCCCCTATCGCATTCGGAATCCTGATCTTTGTCAGCCTCATCCTGATTTTCGACGTGGACGTGGCAAAGTACGTCCCGAGGGGCCGGGCTCCCAGGGTCGGGAACCCATATGTTACTGCTTTTCTTTATGGCTTCTTTTTCGGAGCGATAGTGGTCCCATGCCAGCCTGCATTTATCGCGACCCTGTTTGCAATTGCGGTCTCCAGCCCGGCCTTTGGCGTAAATATGCTGCGTTTTCTTTTTTTCGGCCTGGGAATTGGCTTTCCCCTCCTGCTTTTCTCGGCCGTTTCCACCCGGTCGAGCAAGCAAATCATTGGGTTCCTGGTCAAAAACAGGAGAAATATCAATCTGGTTACCGGGATTGTCATGCTGGTGGTTTCCGTTTATTATCTGGTTTTTGTGTTCAGGATATTCGAGTGAGGTGTTTTCAGGAAAAGTTGGACAGGCATAATGAGATCTTGGAACTTGACTCAGGTGAAATTGACTCAGGCAACGTAAACTCAGGCGAAACAGTATAAGGAATATTGAGGTCAGGAAAATCCATTGTATTGTTAATTATTTTCATTGACGGGGGGATTATGAATGCTTATGCAAAGGGACAGGCGGCTTGGGATGTTCTTGATGTTTGTGCTTATCCTTGCAGGTATCCTGAGCAGTTGCTGTATTGAAACCGGGGAAGAGGAAGTAGTCGGTACGACTCCGGATGGGCTGGAAATCAGGGTCGGTTCGGACGGGGAGAAGTTCATTGTAGAACCGGATAAGCTGTTTTCCGGGGGGCCTCCGAAAGACGGGATCCCGTCAATTGATTCCCCGAAGTACGTGAGCGTGGAGGGGGCTGATGCCTGGATCCGGAATGACGAACTTGTGCTTGCGCTCGTCTACAGGGATGTAAAAAGGGTTTATCCGCTCCAGATCATGGTCTGGCACGAGATTGTAAATGACGAAATCGCAGGAGACCCGATCCTGGTTACATACTGCCCTCTCTGCGGTTCGGGCATTGCCTATGAGCGTACAATAGACGGGGAAGCCGTTGAGTTCGGAGTCTCGGGGAAATTCTATAATTCAAACCTGGTCATGTACGACCGGAAGACCGGCTCTTACTGGACCCAGATCGACGGGCTCTCGATTGTCGGGGAAATGACCGGCAACAGGCTGAATCCGATCTCTGTTGACACGGTGGTCTGGAGGGACTGGAAAGCAGCCCACCCGGATTCCGAAGTCCTGAGCCAGGAAACAGGCTTTGACCGGCCTTATGGGCGGGACCCCTACGGGAACTACTATGAGGACAGTTTCCTCTTCTTCCCGGTGGAAAACGAAGATGACAGTAGCATGCACCCGAAAACCATGATCTTCGGGATCGAGGTTGATGGGGTTTTCAAGGCCTACCGTGAGTCCGACCTGATTGAGGAGGGGGTTATTGAGGACACCGTGAACGGTGTCCCGATTAAAGTCGAAAGGGAGGAGGCAGGCATCGTTACCGTCACGAACCTGGAAACCGGGGAAGAAATCGTAAAGAAGCGGGATTTCTGGTTCGCATGGTACGCATTCCACCCCGAAACCGAACTGTACAAGGTTGAATGAGGTAATTTGAGTTTGGTAAAAGTTGAGTGAGGTAAATTGGGTTAGGTAATTTGAGTGAGGTAATTTGAGTGAGGTAATTTGAGGTAGAGTGAGTTAGGTAAATTGAATGGAGGGTTTGTGTCTATGAAGCGAGTGGTTCATACTTTGTATGTCATGATTTGCATTGCTGTCCTTTTGTTTGCATCAGGCTGTGCGGAAGATGAAGGGGATGAAGGAATAGAGCCGGTTCCTGAAGATATTCCGCTTCCTGAAGAAATCCCGGCTCCGGGAGTTGAAGATGCTGAGGAAGTCGTAGAAGATGCTGAGGAAGTCGTAGAAGATGCTGAAAGTGTCGAAGGTGCTGAAGGTGTCCAAGGTACCGAAGGTGGAGAAGTCAGTGTCGAGGTACTCGAAGCCCCCGAATCCGTGGAAACAGGGCAGAGTTTTCTGGTTCGCTGGCAGGTAAATAGTTCGGTTGAAACTGAAATCCCGCATACTGCCGTCCACTACGGCCCCGAACCCGTAAGCGGGGAGTTGACCCTGGAAAGCTACCCCTTTCTGACCGTCCCGATAAACGGGTCGATTCCTTCCGAATTCGAAGACTCGCTGGTGCTTGAAGAAGCAGGTATGGTGTATTTCAGAGCCCATGCAATTGTTGACGAAACCAGTTACTGGTCTGATGAGCAAAGCATAGAAGTGCTTGAACCTGGACTTGAACCTGGACTTGAACCTGGACTTGAACCAGAGATTGAACCAGAGATTGAAAACGAATCCGAAGGAGTTTCAGGCGGATCTCAGGGAATCGAGGTGCTGGACTATCCCACGAGTGTTGAGGGTGGGGAATACTTTATCATCAGCTGGGAAGTTACGGGCGGAACTCAGGGGGAAATAAGCGAATCCGCAATTATAAGCGGGTCAGAAAGTGGGAATGAAAGCCTTGTTGATTACCCGGCAAAAAGCTCTCCCCAGGGGGGTACCACTCCCAAAGAATTCGAGTTCAGGCTGAGGGCTCCTATTTCCGGAGACTTCTATTTCAGGGCCTATGCTGTGGTGGATGGTGCCGAAGTCTTTTCACCTGAGTACGAAATTTCAATAACCGAGTTTTCAGGCTCCTCCGGGTATTGACCTGTTGATGAATTGACGGTTGATCACATAATTGTTAGTCAATTGATCGATGGTCAATATATTTGCGGGTGCTATTATTAATCTGAATTTTCCGATGATTAATAGGCAATTGGTTGAAAGGCATATAGCAAATCTGTGAACGGCAAATTTATCAATATGCGGGAAAAAAGCAAGCATTTCCGGCGCTCTCCGGTAGAGAAGGACTCCTTCAGGTGCGAACTGATCAGTTTCAGGGAAGCCTGCAGGCTTTCCAGGTTACTCGCCTGGAAAATCAAAGCTTCCGGCTTCCAGCCTGACCTGATCGTAGCCATTGGGAGGGGTGGTTATGTACCGGCGAGGATGGTCGCGGATTATCTCCTTTTCAATGACCTTTGCTCCATGAAAATCGAACACTACACCCGGGCTGCGGATATGCAGGAAGAAGCCCGGATCAAATTTCCCATCTCTGTGGACATAAGTGGGAAAAAAGTGCTCATCGTGGACGACGTTACCGACACCGGGGAGACCCTTTGTCTTGCTGTGGACTATGTGCAGGGCCTGAACCCCGCAGAAATAAGGACTGCCGTGCTCCAGCACAAGACCTGTTCCACCTTCACCCCGAATTTTTACGCACAAAAAATCGTTAAATGGCGCTGGATTATTTATCCCTGGGCTCGCTATGAAGATCTGGCAGGATTTACTGTAAAAGTCATTGGGGACAGGATCCTGGACCCTGCCGGAATCGTAGCTGGGTTTAAGGATAGGTACGAGATCGAGATAGGAGAAGAAGAGCTTCTTGATATTCTGGCTGACCTGGTTGAAAGGGGAGAGCTTGAGAGGATTGAAGAAGGAGAATTTGAGAGGATTGAAGAAGGAGAATTTGAGAAGGTTGAAAGGGGAGAGCTTGAGAAGGTTGAAGAAGGAGAATTTGAGAAGGTTGAAAGGGGAAAGCTTGAGAAGGTTGAGGGAGAGAGGCCGAGGTGGCGGGTTTTAGCTAGATAACTTGTAAGTGATAAAAAAGGATTACATTTCAGGACTTCGCGGTTATTTTCTTAAACATGTGTCTCTTCTTAGCAGTAAGTACGTTTTAAGTGTTCGATCTTCAAAACGATTATTTTATTTTTCTCGAAATTTATCCTGTACAGGAACCTGTAGTGTCCGGCTCTCAACCTGAAGAGTTTTTCCTTACTTTCAATAATCCTCTTTGCTCCGAGAGGCAAAGGGTCGGTTGTTAGCTTATTGGTTATTTCCATGGTCCGGTAATCCGTATACAGGTTGGATTCTTCCAGAAAAGATTGGGAGTCTTCATCAAGAAAAATTTCAAATATATCTGACTCATGGTTCTTATTTAAGCCCATCTCTTCTTCTAATTTTTTCAGGGATTTCAGTTTATCTTCCGCTTCATTTTGAAAACTTGCTTTTAAGAGGTCACTTTCTTCCCAGGTAAGTATGGTATCTACATCAACCATATGTTCCCTTATTTCCCCGAGCTGTTTTTTGATTAAGTTCAGTTCTTCAATGACCTTTCTCTCTAACTCCGGCGTTCCCATGATTAAATGTTGAATTGTCTGTTATATATAAGTATCTTCAAAAATGTGTAATGATATTCAGCTCTATAACTTCTGATTTTTTTAGCTCCTTGATTGTGTTTTCAGTTCGGGCTTCGTTTCTAGCTCTGGTTTTATACCGGGGTCAAAAGCTTCCCCCTGGATTTTTTGGAATTTCGATATAAATAAAAAATTCCGTAATATTTAAAATCTTTTAATATGTTTATATAACACAATACGCGGGAATCTTTCCATATTTCTTTATTATGTATTGAGTGATGATTTTTATGACCTATAAGCCGATATTTGTCACTTTCTCACTTATATCTGAAATAACTATATAAATAAAGAACGTTTGAACAAGAGATTCAATTACACTGCTTTGCCGGAGAACAATTATGGAATCATTGTTAGGAAACATCGACATCATACTTGGGGTCTCTATTCTTCTTCTTTCCATATTCCACAAATTTGCAGTTCCTTCGGTGCTGGGTTTCCTTGTAACTGGCATGCTTTTGGGGCCTTATGGACTGGGACTGATTGGAGAGACTCAGGGAGTGGAGATCCTTGCAGAGTTTGGGGTCATCTTTCTGCTATTTATTATTGGGGTTGAACTTTCCCTGAAGGAACTCTGGGAGATAAAGAAGACCGTGCTTGCAGGTGGTGCTCTTCAGGTCCTGCTGACAATTTTACTGGTTTTCCTGCTATGCACGCAGCTGGGCTTCAGTAGGGCAACTTCCGTGTTCATAGGTTTTCTCATTTCCCTGAGCAGTACCGCAATAGTGCTCAAAATCCTCCAGGAAAAGTCCGAGGTCTACAGCCCCCACGGGCGGACTTCGCTAGCCATTCTGATCTTCCAGGACATCATTATCGTGCCCATGATTCTTGTCACACCTCTGCTGGCAGGGGGTTCGGAAGGAGTTATGGATTTGTTTTTAATCCTCCTCCTTAAAGGGGTAGGGATCATCCTTCTGGTTATTCTCAGTGCCCGCTATCTTGTTCCCAGGCTGCTCTATTTCGTGGCAAAGACCCGCAGCAGGGAATTGTTTCTTCTGAGCGTTATTTTCATCTGCCTTTCAACGGCTCTCCTTACTTCAAGTGCCGGGCTGTCCCTTGCTCTAGGGGCTTTCCTGGCAG
This sequence comes from Methanobacteriota archaeon, assembly GCA_016841265.1. Lineage (GTDB taxonomy): Archaea > Halobacteriota > Methanosarcinia > Methanosarcinales > Methanosarcinaceae > MTP4. The sequence goes on from JAENZL010000009.1 coordinate 45,746, forward strand.
GGCTGGTCATCTCCGAGTCCGAATACAGCCAGCAGACTGCAGGGTACATCACGCCCTTTAAAGACGTCTTCATGAGCTTTTTTTTCGTTTCCATCGGCATGCTGCTGGATGTGCAGTATTTCCTGAAAAGTCCCCATATCTTCATCCTGATAGCCCTTGCCGTCATCTTCCTGAAAGCACTTTCCGGAGTCGCTGCAACCTTTTTGCTCGGTTACCCTCTCCGCACCACCCTGCTAACCGGGCTTGCTCTCTCCCAGGTAGGGGAGTTCTCCTTTGTCCTTTCGAAGTTTGGTCTGGAATTCAATCTCCTGGATGAAAGCACTTACCAGACTTTCCTTGCTGTTTCCATTCTTACAATGGGCATCACCCCCTTTGTTATAAACGGGTCTCCCGGAGTTGTGGACTTCTTCCTCAGGAAGGTTTCCAACACGAAACTGGTGCACGGGCTGTACTCAGATAGACTGCGATCCGGTGGATTGCACTCTGATGGATTGAACTCTAATGGATTGAACTCCGACGGGTCTTACTTTGGCTCCTTAAAAAACGAATCAGAAGGCGAACTCCAGTTGAATGAGCACCTTGTTGACCACCTTATAATTGTCGGGTATGGTTTTAACGGCAGAACGGTTTCAAGAGCAGCAAAGGCCGCGGGTATCCCCTATCTCATAATAGAAATGAACCCTGAAACGGTCCGTCGGGAAAAAGCCAGAGGGGAACGGATCTACTATGGGGACGCCACTTACGAAGCTGTAATGGAACATGCCGGAATAAAGGATGCGCGTATTCTTGTTATTGGGATTTCAGACCCTGCTGCTACCAGGAAGACCGTGAAAATGGTAAAACACCTGAACCCTAACATCCATATCATTGCAAGAACCCGCTACCTGCGAGAAATGGAGCTTCTGCACGCCCTTGGCGCTGAAGAAGTTATTCCCGAAGAGTACGAAACTTCAGTTGAGGTCTTTGTCCGCCTCCTTGAAAAGTACCTGATCCCCGGAGAAGACATCGAGAAATTCGTCCGAGAAGTCCGGGCTGACGGTTACGGGATGCTGCGAAAACTCTCAGACGGGAAGGCCGTCAATTTCAACATCAGAAAAGACCTCCCTGGAATAGAAATCATTGTCATCCGGGTGAATGAAGGCTCCGAAATAGCCGGGAAAAACCTTTTAGACATGGAACTCAGAAAAAAACACGGAGTTACAGTCCTTTCAATCCGGCGAGACTCCGATATGATACACACTCCTGACGGCTGTACTCTTATTCAGGCAAATGATGTCTGCATCCTGCTAGGGAAACCCCGTAAACTTCACGATGCCAGGAGATTTTTTGAATGAGTTCCGAAGGTGAAAAAAGTAAATTCAGGTATAAGTAAATTTGAGTCATCAGGAGAATTTATTTCCAGATGACGTCCGCCTGTTTTCTTCCCGGAATCTTCCTGAACTTATACTTCGGATATCCTACCATCAGCGCGTATTGAGGGACATACTCTTCGGGAATCCCCAGTTCATCTTTCAGGGGCTGGTATTCCATAGCTCCGATCTGCAGGAGTCCTGCCCAGCAGGTTCCAAGCCCAAAAGAAGGAGCCATCAGGTCAAAGGTGCTCAGGGCGATGATGCTGTCGGTATATGCAAGCGTGTTTTCGGCGTAAGCGTATACCAGGCAGGGGGCTCCCCGGCAGATGGGGTCGAGGCCTGCGTCCCAGAGGCCTACAAGGGCGGAGAAGACCGGCTTTAGCGGGTGCACGGCGTCTTCGTTTTCTGCCATCATACGCATCCAGTCAATCGTGAGTTTTGCAAGCTTTCTGACTTCGTTGGGGTCGCTTATCACAAGCCACTTCACGGGCTGGACGTTCATGCCAGAGGGAGCAAAGCGGACAGCTTCCAGAATTCCGGCGATTTTTTCTTTTTCGACCGGCTTGTCCTTGAAAGTCCTTGTTGAGCGCCTGCTCTGGACATATTTCGTAAACACTTCGGGACTGAGCTGTGTGGTATCCGCTATGTCGTTTTCCGGGAAAAAGGTCTCGTAATTTCCCTGGATAGCATCTGCCGGGCAGGCGGCTTCGCAGTGTCCGCAGCGGGAGCAGAAGGGCTCATTTTCAGCGGGGATGGATGGATAACCGTCCTCGTCGGGCATAATAATGTGCACAGGACAGATGACGGAACACGTCCCGCAGGCTGTGCACTTTTCCAGATCAAAAGAAATCAGGCTCATTTCAGGTACCTCATTGATAAGGTTATTTCTCCTGAATTGATGATATAATTAACTTTCAAAATGAGATGTGGAAATTAGAATGAAATGGAGATGAGGCATCTGATTTTTGGGGGTGTTGGGTGGTTGAAGGGGGTAGGAGATTGGGGGATTTTGAATAAGAAAAGAGTATTCTTCAGATGCCCAATCAATAATAGGACTGCAAATTATATAAGGCTGGGGAAATAAAGATCATTTAGTTCATTTTATGGCAGTACTGTTCATATTAACCACAGCACGGCAGTACTCCTATTTTTCAAACGCTTTTTTATTTCAGTCGAATACCCCGTAGCTTGCTGCGGGGTGCGCCAGCGCAACTTTGATTTCCATTTATCATTTCGTTTGTGAGAGTGAGAAAAATTAAAAAGGAGGAAAAAATAGGAATAAAATAAAAATGGGGGGAAAGTGAGAGCGAAAAGGAGGGTTCTTAAAAATCCTCACACCACGGTTTCAGCAACCAGTTCCCGGTTCCCTTCCGAGAAGATCCTGGAGACGCGAACCTTCCAGTTTTCGCTTTCGATTTTTCCAGCTTCCCATTTTCCGTTTTCATTTCTGCCTTTTTCGGCCTCTATCAGGTTATAAGACTGGGTGGTTTTACCCCGGGTTTTGGAGGAGCAGATGGTCCCTGCGTTTACCACAAGCATGTTGTTGAGGTTCCAGACCCAGGGGATGTGGCAGTGCCCGCAGAGGACGAGGTTTACCTTACAGCCATTTAAGAGGTTGAGGACGTCTCCTGCGTCCACCAGGACGGGATTCTCCCTGCCCGCAAAGGGGATCGGGACCAGGTGGTGGTGCAGGGCAAAGACCTTGAAATCGTCTCCGGAAAAAGCTTCCCTGATCCAGCCGTAATTTTCCCTTCCCACATGCCCTTCGTTAAGGTCAGGCTGGGAAGAATCAGCCCCGACAACGGTAACGTTCTCTAGTTTGTGGGTAGAGAACCGGTCTTCAAAGAGGTCCTCAAAATGGAGGTAGCCGGCATTTTTCGAATCGTGGTTTCCGGGGACAAGGACCTTATTTTTGCATTCGATCCTGTCAATAAACTGTTTTGCCCCGTCGTATTCGGCGGAAAACCCGTTTTCCGTCAGGTCTCCCGTGATCACCACGATATCCGGGGAAAGCCCGTTTATGCTCTTAACCATTGAATCCGCAATTTCCGGTACAAAGTACGTTTCTGAATAGTGTATGTCTGAAAGGTGTACGATCTGTATAATTTCTCATTCCTTCTTTAATAAAATTATAATATAGGTTTTATACGAGGGGTCGAATCCTTCCATATTATATATATTTATCCTGCATGGATCTACATTTGTCTTAATCTAATGATAAATCATTAAAAATACATACTTGTATTATCCGATATAATGGAATGGATCATCATCATATCCTAAATTTTAATTCAGGCACAGGGGATAAAATAGTGAAAGTCAGGATGTTTGACAGAAAAAAATCGAAGGTCGGCCTGGCCCCCGGCACGCTGGTGCATGTGGGAGAAAAAAAAGCCGAGAGGGTCGTGGTCAGTGTCTGGGCTTACAATCAGAGCGAGCTGATCGAAAAAGAGATGGAGACCGTAGAGGATTGCCTGTTTTTCAAGGACAGGCCCGACCTTAATGTCTGGATCAACGTTGACGGGCTTGACCGGGTCGAGGTTATCGAAAAACTTGGGAACTGTTTCGGAATCCATCCCCTTACCCTGGAAGACATCCTGAATACAGGGCAGCGGCCCAAGATGGAGGATTACGGGTCCTACATTCATACTGTCCTGAAGATGATGCTCCTTTCCAAAAACGGGGATGAAAACCTGGAAGAAATAATCGTGGACCAGATAAGCATTATCCTGGGTCCGAACTTTCTTATTTCGTAACATCAAATTTAAATTTATCATCATGTGTCGGAGTGGGTGAATGAAAATGTTGGGGGCTTCTACCGATGGGGGAGGTTAAAAAAGTTATTCAGCTGAACTAAAAGGTCATCCAGCTAAACTAAAAGGTTATTCAGCTGAACTAAAAGGTTATTCCGCTGAACTAAAAGGTTATTCCGCTGAACTAACTAGTTATTCCTCTAAACTAAATAGTCATTATATTGAACTATAGTCAAAGATCCAGATACCTTCACCAATCACGATCTCAATCCCTATTCCAATCACTGTTCAGCGCTTATTTTCTTACGCTCTTTCTCCCACCCAGAAGCGTTTTTTCTTCAAGTCCCCAGCCTTTGCAGGATGGGACATCAATCAGGACAAAATCCGCAGGCTCTTTTCCGGGACTGACTGCCTCAATGTGGAGGGTCTTTACCAGGTCTGCACGGGCCTGGTCCCCCTGCCTGAGCCTTTGCCCGTTGACGAGGAGTTCTCCCGAACCAGGGTAGATGAAAATACGGCGGCACTCGCTGGTCTCATAATGGAGGGTTTTTTTCGGTTCAAGCCCTGCCCTGTAAACTGTCGCATCGGCGTTCATCTGCATGACGTCCGGAAATCCCTGCCCCGAAACCAGGGGCAAAAACCGGTTTTTCCATTCCGAAGCCTCGAACTTTTTCTGGGAGTATGCCGGCTTCGGGAGGCTCCGGACAGGGTAGAGCCAGATCTGGTAGAAGTGCAGAGGCTTGTTGCCCAGGTTGAACTCCGAGTGTTCGATCCCGGGACCTGCGGAGATACATTGCACCTCCCCCTCTTCAAGGACCGTTGAATTGCCTCTGCTGTCTTCGTGGGTAATTTCCCCTTCAAGCACGATAGTCACGATTTCCATCTCGGAATGCCGGTGGGGTGGAAAACCCCCGCCCGGTTTCACCGTATCATCATTGAACACCCGGAGGTCTCCGAACCTTATATTGTCCGGGTCGTAATAGTTTGAAAAAGAAAAGAGCCAGTGACTTTTCAACCAGCCGAAATCCGAAAAATGCCTCATCTCTGCCGGAATTATTCTGAGCATAAAATGACCCCTATTAATTGATTACAAAATTGAAGCTACTCCTTCAATACTATAAGATTCCCCCAATACTTGAAGAACATTTGCAGGACGAAGAGAATACGGAAAAAGTTAAAAGAATACAAATGAGGAATAGAACATAATAAGCCATAGGATGAAGTGATACGAATACGAATGAGGAATGAACATAATAAGCCATATATAGAATCGGTTCTTTTCCTAGTAAAATATCGATCATAAAGAAAAATCTCAGTACCGGAAAACCCATAACGGATCATTCAATACGGATTTCTTAACACGTTTTCCCGTTTTCACATCCATACAGGGGACCCGGAAGAAAAAAGGATTTCGCATGGCTATCAAATGCAAGAAATGCAACAGTGAAGCAATCATTTTTCAGAAATATTCCGGGATGCACCTCTGCAAGAAGCATTTTGTAGAGGACGTTGAGCGGAAGATCAAGCTTACCATCCGGAAAAGCTACAGCATCCGGAAAAACGACGTAATCGCCGTGGCCCTGAGCGGTGGAAAGGACAGTTCGGCAGCCCTCTATATAATGCACAAGATCCTTGGGGAAAGGCCCGACATCGAGCTTGTGGCAATTTCCGTGGACGAGGGGATCAACGGGTACCGCCCGCAGTCTCTGGAAACCGCAAAGAAGCTGACTGAAAAGCTAGGGGTGCGCCATATCATCAGGTCCTTCAAAGAAGAGCACGGGACTACCATGGACGAGATCGCTGTCATGGACCGGGAAAAAGGGGCCTGTTCCTACTGCGGGGTGCTCCGGAAAAACATCCTGAACAGGGTTGCCCTCGATATCGGGGCAACGAAACTTGTCACCGGGCACAACCTGGACGACGAAGCCCAGACCATTCTCCTGAACCACTTCAGAGGGGACATGGAGCGCATGGTAAGGCTTGCTCCCCCGGCTGCCGTAGAAGGGCTGGTGCTCCGGGCAAAACCCCTCAGGAACATCCCTGAAAAGGAAGTAGCCCTCTATGCCCTGGTAAACGACCTGCCCGTGGACTTCAGCGAATGTCCCTATGCAGGAGAAGCCATGAGAAAAGAAATCCGGGAAATGCTAAACGATTTCGAAGCAAAGCACCCCGGGACCAGGCACTCCCTGCTCCGCGGCTTTGACAAGGTGGTCGGAGCCCTTGCAAAAGAACTCCCCCCCGCAAAGATCGAAAAATGCCGGATCTGCGGGGAGACCTGCACCGAAGACATCTGCCAGGCCTGCAAACTGCTCGGCAGGGCCTGAAAGGGCTTAAACAGCACTTAAAAAAGAAGTAAAGATAACTAAAAATAACTAAAAATAAGGATGAAATTTTGGGAATTTCGGCCCTGAAGCCTTCTCCCTGAATTTCCTTCTCCCTGAATTTCCTTCTTCCTGATATTCTGATTTTCTGATTTTCTGATTTTCTGATTTTCTGCTGATCCTCTGATTTTCCTTTCTTCGGATATTCGGATTTTTCCGATTCCCTGATATTACATCCGAAGCTGTTAGGAATCCCTCTCAAATGCGGTTCAAAAACCCCTGTTGTTGTTCATGAACTCATTGGGGTCGCAGAGCAGTTCGGTGTGGTCGTAAAGGTTCCTGCAGGTTTTGGTGAGGTAGAGGCGCGTCCACCAGATAGCCGTGAGTGGGGCGATGACTATGAGCGAAAAGATGGTTGTCAGAATGAGAACGAACCCGCTGTCGGGACCTATGAACTCCTGGGTATAACTGCCCACAAAAGAGAGGGCAAGGGAAAGCACCCAGAGGATGATGACGTCAAGCTTGTTGCCTATGAAGACCCGAAGGCCCGTAATGATAGCCTCAATGGGATCGAGTTCGTCTACCACCAGCGCATACCCGACCAGGGAGAGGCTGAGATTGATAATGAGGAGATAGAGCACCCAGACCAGGATGCCAAAGGAAAGCAGCCCTGCCCCCCTGAGCGAAGCCTCCGGGTTATCCAGGAAAAGGCTCAGGTCTCCCACAGCCAGGGCTCCGGGTACCACGAACACAATTCCCACAAGGGACAGGAGGGCTATCAGCACCGAGACCAGGAAGAGCCTGAAAGCGTTTTTCTTCCCCGCACTGACCATGTCCGAAAGCACGGCATCTCCAGTCTCTGCAGCCTTCTTTGCCATCCCGATCGCCCCTGCCGTAAAGAAAGCCTGCACGAAAGTGACCAGCAGATAAAAGATGAGCCCCAGCAGCAGCACCGTGCTGATATTTTCAAGGACCTCAGCCCCCATAATACTGAAAAGCTGTTCCGGCGGAAGAAGGGTAGGGTCAACCCCGCTTTCAAATTCGGGACCCAGGAGCAGGAGACCTATCAGGGCAAAGAAAAAGAATGAAAGCATTCCTCCCACGATCGAATTAAGTACAAATGGGGTGCTGATTTTAAGATTTCGAACCCACGTTTTGAATCCTTTATTGATTATTGTTCCTATGTCTTCAGGCATGTGACAGGACCTTCTGATTAAAAGCTGACTTTGAATAGTAAACTGCAAGATGACTTTTAACTGCAAGATGATTTTAAAGTGCAAGATAGCTTGAAAATTCCGACGCCTCAACAAAATCCGGAAAGAGGATCTGAAAGAGACAGCTCTCGGACGAAAGCAGCATCCTGCAGCGGAGAAAACTGCATCTGACCGGATGCAGAATTTTAAATAGACTGCAGAACCACTTGCATTATTTTCTGATAATATGCAGAGGGTAAATATATATTCTCTTGTTTCAGCCGAGTTGCGCCAGCCGAGTTCCGCTTCGGCAGCACGGTGTCCGTTTCACTCTCTCCGCTCGCTCAAGCGGACTATAATTTTCAAATCTGAATTTTTATATTTAGCCAGTACCCGGACACCTGCAAGAACTTACCCCAAAAAACCGCAATCATCTCCACCAACCCCCACCCAAAAGCAGAATGAAAGTCCCAAATCTGAATTTTTATATTTAGCCAGTCGGCGGGCACCTGAACGAACTAACCCCAGGCAACCATAACTCCCTCTCCAACCATTTCAACCCAAAACAACAAAATACTCATAAACACCCGGAAAATAACTTCAGCACAAATCAGGCAAATTATTTCAATCTGACAAACCTTTCAACAAAGAAATTGATATCCCGAAATATCCCAAAATATCCCGAAAAGAACCACCGAGCGTGAAAAAATGAAAAACCTGGAAACCCGTAACGAAACCCCAACCCTTAAAACCCCCTCCACTCCTGAAGAAATCGTCGTCCTCGGACACTGCCTCCTGAACCCCCTCGCCAGGATCAAAGGCGCAAGACCTAAACCCCCCCTCGACGTCACAGGCATGAACGTAATCCAGCTCCCCTGCCCCGAAGCCATGTTCTTCGGCATAAGGCGAAGGGAAATCACCAAAGACCAGCTCGACCACCCCGCATACAGGCGCTTTTGCCGGAAAATCTTCACCCCCTACGCCGACCTCATCGAAGACTTCGCAGCAAACGGCGCAAAAATCAAAATCCTCGGCGTCCCGAAAAGCCCCTCCTGCGGCGTAGAAATAACCAGCGTCGGTGGCGAGCCGGGAAAAACACAGGAGTTTCATCACACGCATGTGGAAGGGTCGGGGGTCTTTATCGAGGAGATTAAGGAGGAGCTTGAGAAAAGGGGAGTAGTTTTTGAGATTGAGGATGCCCGCATGGGAAGAAACTGAGGAGAAATTAAGAAGAAAGCCCGGTGTAGAAAAGAACGATCTGCTTTTTACTCCAGCCAGCCAGAATGTATTTATTCGTTATTTTATCCAGCCAGAATAAACAGATTTCTCAGGGGATCAGAACCCCGGGCTCTCACCGGTCGTCTCCGACGACCGGCTTTTCCATGAAAATACATAGAAAGAGACGTAAAAAAGAAAATTGCATCTTCGTTGTTTATCTAACTCATTTCTATGAGACAACTGCTAGAATTGCCTTCTAGTTAAGACCGTTTCCTTTTCCACTTCAAATATAATCTGACCATTTCACCAAGGTCCAAACTCACACCAGGAGCTGGTGACACTGAAACAACACCACCTAATTTTTCTATCAAGGTATCTTCATTATCAGATCCAGTATCAATTTCCTGTAGATTTTGAAGTATCTCGATAATCTCCTTCTCCTTGGTTTTACTATTTTCAGTATTCCTATAGATTTCCTCCAGCAACATTCTCTCACTATTTCTATTGATTACGGTTCCAAGAAGGTCGCTTACCATGTATTCATGGTCAGAACCATCTGGCATGTACATTTCAATCCCCTTCCTCTCTAGCTTGGTCAGATGCTCATAGGTAACAGTTACATCCAGTCTATCAGGTAGCGGGATTTTCTCTGTAGCTTTTAACTTTTCAAAACTGTTGTTTATTTCCATGAATTTATGGCGGATAACAGCAAGATATTCCTTTTTCTGCTCACCATCTACGTAGATATTTATCCTCCGAGCTTCTTTGTCAACTCTGACTACTGCAGAAGAACTAAAATTCCTGTCTTCCATGACTACACCTGTACGCCAGCGCAGATCATCTTTTATGTCTCTGTGCATTTTCACTATAAAGCGAGGCATCACGGAAGGAGGCAGGAAATCATAATCGATGATAAACTTGAGAGCACCTTTATAGTCAAACTCAAAATCAGGCCGCTGAATTTCCAGAAGGGAAGGGAGAAGCACAGTTCGGTCATCAAGGTCATAGGAAAGTTCGAATTTTTTCATTAAGCTGACAATAAATCCATATTGTTCGACGGGATAATAGAAATCATTCTCACTATTCTGTTTTAAAATTTCAGGGAACATATCAATCTTCAGGACACCTCTTGAGTCACCAACCTCTTTTGAGTTAACTGCCCTGTACACTGCATTAGTTACCCATTCAGGCTCAAGAACATGCGTATTTAACAGAGGAATGTCTCTAAAATGCAGTATCACACCCAGATCATGAAGAAAGTCAACAAGTGTATTCTGTTCAGATTCACCACTTATCCCCTCTTCACAACAAATCACTTTATAGTCTTCATACTGAATGAAATTGCAATGTTCGCAAGCACCTTCACCCTCAATATCTGGCTTGCAACTTGGACGCATTTTTTCAAGTTTGCTTTTTACATTGAACCAGCTTTTAGGCCACTTGATTTCAAGATGCTTAACCGCCTTCAAGTCCTCATTCAGAGTTTTCGAAAACTTCTCAAGTCCCTCATTCGATTTGCAAGACAGCCTGTAAAAACCTCTGATAGAAGGATACTTTTCGAGAAGGAACTTCCTATCCAGCTCAAATCCAGGGTTTTCATCAATCTTATTGATCACAACCAGAACCGGAGAATCTCCACCGAAATTTTCAATGAGCTTAAGCCAGTACTCGGGCTTTTCGTCCTTCCTCCCGTCCAACACCAAAATATAAAGGCTCCTTTTTGACAAGAAGAACTGGTGTGTTGCGTGCATGATCTCCTGCCCGCCAAAGTCCCAGAAATTAGCTTTGATTTCCCGCTCCCCGTTTTCCACGACCCACTTTCTGATATTGATGCCATGTGTCTGAGGCTCATTTCCATCAAACTCTTCCCCGAAAAGCCTCTTCACAAGTGAAGTTTTGCCTGCACCTCCCTCCCCAACTAGCAAAACTTTAACTTCATTTAATTTTTTATCGTTACCCACAGAGTTAATGTAGTTGAGAACCGCTTCTCTGCCCTTCCTCATAATCTCTACAGGAGGTTTTTCAATAGGTGTTTCATTCAAATAAATTATATCGGACTGCCACCGATTTTCCCACTCAAATTCCAGATATAATTTCAAAATTTCAGGTGGTAATGAAATAAGTAGATTTCCAGAAACATCAAGTCTATGAAGATTTCTCAACTCTGAAATCCCAGGTGGCAACGAAATAAGTAGATTTCCAGAAACATCAAGTTCATGAAGATTTCTCAACTCTGAAATCTCAGGTGGTAGTGAAGTTAATTGATTTCCAGATATGTTAAGACGCATGAGATTATTCAGTTCAAAAACTTCAGGCAGCAGAGAAATCAATTGATTTCCAGACATGTTAAGTGTAGTAAGATTTTTCAACTTTGAAATTTCAGGCGGCAGTGAAACTAATTGATTTCCAGACATGTTAAGTGTAGTAAGATTTTTCAACTTTGAAATTTCAGATGGTAGTAAATTCAGTTGATTGCCACGTATGGAAAGTTTAGTAAGTTTTATTATCTCGGTGATTTCAGATGGCAGAGAAGTCAATTGATTATTGTATAAGTAAAGTTCAGTAAGATTCTTCAACTTTGAAATTTCAGGCGGCAGTGAAACTAATTGATTATTATATAAGTAAAGTTCAGTGAGATTTTTCAACTCAGAGATTTCAGGTGGCAGAGAAGTCAATTGATTATTGTATAAGTAAAGTTCAGTAAGTTTTATTAGCTTGGAGATTTCAGATGGCAACGAAATCAATTGATTATTAGATATGGAAAGTTTAGTAAGATTCTTCAACTCGGAGATTTCAGGCGGAAGCGAAGTTAATTGATTATTAGATATGTAAAGTTCAGTAAGATTCTTCAACTCGGAGATTTCAGGCGGAAGCGAAGTCAATTGATTATTGGATATGTAAAGTTTAGTAAGATTTTTCAACTTGGAGATTTCAGGCGGAAGCGAAGTCAATTGATTATTAGATATGTAAAGTTTAGTAAGATTTTTCAACTCGGAGATTTCAGGCGGAAGCGAAGTATGATTATTAGATATGTAAAGTTCAGTAAGATTTTTCAACTCGGAGATTTCAGATGGCAGAGAAGTCAAATGATTATTAGATATGTAAAGTTTAGTAAGACTTTTTAACTCTAGGATTTCAGGAGGCAACGAAGTAAGATTGTTGGAAGACAGGTCTAATAAAGTGACATTATTTCTTTGAGCTCCTCTAATCAGATCCTTAACCTCGTTTGGTTTCATTTATAATCCCTACCTCTCTGTTCTCAAGAGTTTACCATCATAACCAATAAAAAATTCAATATGGTATTGCAACCGCTATCTGGAGATAATCTCTACATAACAAAATAATTAAATCTGAAAAATAGAAGGTCTTGTTGACTAAATAACTTTCTATTTTAAGAAATTACACTGGAAAAGCCGCGCCAAGGCGCGGAACAATAACGACAGAATACACCATTCCGGTTATTCCGGCACTTAAAAAAACGATCAAAAAAGGTTAACCGGAATTCTCACAGACCCACTTTCTCCCCCACCGCTGACCCGATTATCCTCTCGATATCCTCAACCGTATTGATATTCTCAAAAGTCACCAACTCAGAATCAATTCCCCTGATCTCCGAAACCTCGACCTGCACCACATCCCTCATCGCATAAATCGGTGCAAGTACAAAGCGGTCCCCCTTCTCGAAAGCCTTCTCGATCTCAGGCACCATCTTTCTGGAATAAACTGCGTGGAGGGTTTCGAACCTTCCGTTTTCCTGTTTCGGGAGGGCAGCGTCATGTCCTTTGGCTTTTTCGAAGAGGAAATCCACAGCCTTGCTGTTTACGAAAGGCATGTCGCAGGCACAGACGAAAGCGTATTCGGAGTTTGCTTCGAGCAGCCCGGCGCGGATGCCTTCAAGGGGGCCGAAGTCTTCCCTGCTGTCGAAGCAGAAGCGGATTTCGCGGTCCGGGAATTTTTCGATGACGGGTTTAAGCTGGGCTTCCTGGGTGCGGTCCCTGATTGAGATGATGACCTCGTCCACAGCTTGAAAAAGAGAATTGAGCAGGCGTTCGAGGATGGTTTTTCCTTCGAATTCCAGAAGGGCTTTTTCGACCATGCCCATCCTGCGGCCTTTGCCTCCTGCCAGAACGATTGCGCTTCGGGACACTCTACGATCTGTTTTTTCGCTCATTTAATTCACAGTCCGATTTTTCCACTCTTTTGCAGCTTCTTTTTCTGCCCTTTTTCTGCTCTTTATTTCCGCTCTTTTTTTACAGCCTTTAGTGCTCCCGGTCGTGGACCCAGAACTCTTCTTTTTCCGTGATCTCTTTTTTCCAGATTGGGGCGTCGGCTTTTATCCTTTCGATGGCTTCGCTGAGGGCGGGGAAGAGTTCGGTCCTGTGGGCGGATGCGATTACGATGTAAACGATGTCTTCCCCGGCTTCGAGGACGCCGGTCTTGTGGTGGATCAGGACTTCGAGAATGCCTTCTTTTTGTTTGAGGTCTTCGCGGATCTTTTCCAGGACCTTTGAGGCTTCGGGTTCGTATTTCTCGAATTCGAGCCTGTCGGTTTTCGTGTCCCCGTCCAGTTCGCGGACGATGCCGGTGAAGGTGCCGATTGCGCCGGCTTTTCTTATTTGCGGTTCCTGGCGGATCCGTTTTATGAGGTCGTCAAGGGTGTAGCGGTCGGGCTGGGCGAGGATTAAGCCAAAAATGGAAGCTGAAAGGGTCTCGTGCAGGTCCGGGTTTTCCGGAAGCCTTATCAGGACGTTGGAGAGGCCTTCAAGGTCTCCGAGAACTATTTTAGGGAGCTTGCTCTCCTTGAAACCTTCGACCACGGCAAAGTCAAGGCCCCGGTCACAGAGGGCGTCAAGGGCCCGCTCCAGGTCAGGATCTCCTGAAAAACTGACCATCTCGGTGTCGGTAAGCCCGATTACCGTATCCGCACCCGCATCGAAGTGCCTGCCGGTGTCCGTGTCCTCGGGGTTGTAGCGAAATTCCCCCATGTGCTTTACCGTGCCCACCGAGCCGAAGCCGGAAAGTTTCCGGACCAGGGCAGAGACGAGAGCTGTCTTGCCTGATTTCTTGTAGCCTACTACGGAAATGACCTTCATCAGGGAGCGTTATGAATTTCCCGGTATAAGAAAGGGCCGGAAGGTCAGGTCGTAAACCGGGCCAAAAAGCCGGAAAGGGGCTCCGGGGAAGAGGAAAAATATGGAAAAGAGGCAAATCCTCAGACAAACTTCTTTCTAAAAATAAACAAGTTTTACTATTGTTAGAAATTTTCAAATAGCTAAAAGTCAATAGTACATATTCACATTAAAACAAATTTTGATAATAAAAATTTTGATAATAATATTGATACTAATATTAATTATCCATCCGGAATTGATTATCCATCCGGAAAGCTGGACCAGGGAGAATACCAGATGGGAAACAAGGGGGAACAATAAGATGGGAGTGCCATTATGGAGGTAGCTAAGGTAAGGATTCACGACCTTCCCGAGGAAGAAAGACCGAGAGAAAGGCTGGTACGGAACGGGCCCGAGTCTCTTTCCAACGCCGAACTGCTGGCGATCATCCTCAGGACGGGGTCGCGGGCAGAGAATGTTGTCAGCATGTCCAGCCGGATTTTGTCGGAGTACAGCATCAAGCAGCTCAGCCTTGCAAACATAAAGAGGCTCATGCAGATCCACGGCATAGGGGAGGCAAAGGCCTCACAGATCTCTGCGGTCTTCGAACTGGCAAGGAGGCTTGAGACTTTTGTGGAGGAACCCAAGCGAAAGGTCCGCTCCCCCAAAGACGTCTATACCCTCATGTACCCAAAAATGCGCGAGCAGAAGAAAGAGAGATTCATAACCCTGTACCTGGACACGAAAAATCAGATCCTGAAGGAAGAGACCGTATCCATAGGCAGCCTGAACGCGAGCATTGTGCACCCGCGGGAGGTATTCAAATCGGCCCTGCTGGAGTCCTCTGCCTCCGTCATCATGATCCATAACCATCCCTCCGGGGACCCAAGCCCCAGCAGGGAGGACATCCTGGTCACGGAAAAGCTGGTCGAAGGGGGAAAGCTCCTGGGAATCGACGTCCTCGACCACATCATCATAGGGGACGGCAAATACGTGAGCTTAAAGGACGAAGGGTTTGTCAGGTAAAGGGGATATTGAGCGGCAGATTTTCCAGGAAAGGGTCCGGTTTTTTTCCTTTTTTGGCCCGGATAGATTCAGGCTCAACTCTTTCCTGCCTGCTCTGTTTTTGATCTTTTTTGATCTTTTTTGAGGATTATGTTTTTGAGGATTACGTTTTTGAGGATTACGTTTTGAAGGATCTGTTCTTGACAAGCTGTGCTTTCAGCTCTCTCAGGTTTGCGTTTTCCCGGCTGAATGAAGATAAGTTAAAGGCAGAGGAATGAATTAAAGAAGAAAAGTAAATATGGTAAATATTTGATACCGGTGTGAACTTCGGTGTTTGTTAATCCCGAATTTAAAATGAAAACAGGTGCGGGGATTGAAGAAACACGTTTCTTTACCCACTCCTGTCCTGAAAGGACCGAATCATATGTATTTAAATACTTAAGGGTAATTGCTCTCTGTCAACTTGCTAAATTCACGATAACTATATATATCTACAAGAAATGGGCATTTCGGATTAATCAGGATTTCACTTCATGACTTCACTTTTCACTATTTCATCCCTGCGGCAAAAAGGAGGTTTTCGGCATTACAAAACACATAAACGCTTGTGCACTTGATAACATGCAGACTGGAGATATTACCCTGAACGACCCTTACACTGTGCCTTACAGGGGAATATATGCGGTTTGCGATGCGAAGAACGAATATGCGGAGATCATTGAGCACTCCAACTGCTACAGCGGGGCTTCCTGGTCCCTTTACCACTATGCAAAAGCTCCTCTTATCCTTAAAGCCCGTTCGAACGGGAACATGATCCGTTACTTCGTGAAAACCGGAACCTCGAATCTCGAACTCAAGGCCTCAGTTGCAGCCGCAGGCATCGAATCCGTAATCGTGGAAGGGGACGAGGTGCAGGTCACGTACGCCGGACTCGGAGGCGGAGGAGTCGGAGCGACCCGCTGCCGGGCTTTTGCCGACGGGGTTTTACGCTATAAGCTAACCGAATCCGGAGGGGAACGCTGCGCAAAAGGCACTATCGTTGTCCCGAGGCGGAACCGCGTACTGATCGGCATTGATGACACGGATTCCAAGGAAACGGGGGCCACCTGGACCCTGACCCACAACATCGCAAGTGAACTCGACTGCCCGGACGCCGTCTACCTCTCCCACGCCCTGGTCCAGCTTTTCCCGGTCCCTGAAAAGACCCAGAACTGCATGTCAACGGTCCTGGAGTTCGGCTGCAAGGACGAAAAAGCAAAGGAACGGCTTGTCGAAGCCCTCAAAAAAGCCCTCGAAAAATACAGCGCTTCCAGCGAAACAGGGATGGTCGTCCTCACTGATTTTTATGCTGAAGGTCTCTACGAATACAGCAACCGCTGCCGGACAGAACGGGTCTCGAAAGAATATGCCCTTAGCTGTGCCAAAGAAAACGGCGTGGAAGTCGTCCTGGACGGAAACGGCGTAATCGGAGCCATGGGTGCCCTGCCCTGGTTTGGCAGGCCACAGGAATCAATCGTCCCGGGCACCGAAATCAAACCTCTTATCGATTAAGATGAAAAAAGCACCGGAAAATGCTGCGAATTTCATAAAATCCCCTAAAACCTGAAAATATTCGAATATCCGGATACGTTCGAATACGTTAGAAACGTTCGGAAACATCCTGAACATCCGGAAACATCTTTACACACTCGGAAACATCTTTACACACTCGGAAACATCCTTAAACATCCTTAAATATCCTTAACATTCGGAAACATCCTGAACAGAGATGGGAGACGTGAGCAAAGAAACCGGAAGACCCGAATGCACCGGGTTCGAAGCCCTTTACCTTGCAGCCCTTGACAGCGACGTGGAACTAATAACAGCCGTTCCCGGCTACCCTATCACCTCCCTAATGGAACTTTTTTTGGAAAATGCACATTTTGATGCCAGATGGCTTACGAACGAGAAGGTTGCCCTGGAAATAGCCCTCGGTGCCTCTTCTTCAGGCCGAAGGTCCCTTGTGATTGTGAAACATGTGGGCATGAACCTTCTTTCGGACCCCCTTATCACTTCGGTCACGCACAGTATCGGGGCTGGCCTTGTGATTATTGCAGGGGACGACCCCGGTGTGAAAGGTTCCCAGAACGAACAGGACTCCCGCTGGTACGGCAAAATTGCCGAGGTGGCAGTGTTTGACCCGCATGACCCGACGACCGCTTACCGGGTTTTCAGGGAGGCATACGAGCTATCGGAAAAAACAAAGACCCCGGTGATCGTCCGGGTCACCGCAGGGCTCGATAAAATAACAGGGGGGGTTACGCGCCTCCCACCTTCCGAAAAAACCCATCCCGAATTCGATCGCTCGGCCTGGAACATACGGATGCGGGAAAAGCACCAGCGCTTCCACAGGGAAGTGTACCCCCTGCTGGAGGAAGAAGCCGAAAATACCGAACTGAATACCCTCACAAAAGAAACGGGGAAACTTCCAGAAAAAACCAGGATAGGCATCATTTCCTCAGGTTTTGTATCTTCTCTCGTGGAAGAAGTCCTGGAAAAATCAAACAAAGGCAGCACGGCAAACAAAGGCAACAAAGCAAACAAAGGCAATGCTGTTTCGCAAAACACGGTTTCACACTTGTCCCTGAACCTTGTAAACCCGCTTCCACTCCGGAAAATCGGAACCTTTCTGGAAGAATACGACAGGGTGCTCGTGGTTGAGGAGTCCGAGCCCGTCATTGAAGACCAGCTCCGTATCTCGGGAAAGGTATACGGGAAAAACACCGTGCACGTCCCTTACGGGCAGGTCCTTGCGGAAGATATCGAATTTGCTCTTGAGCATATCGGGGAGGAAAAGCCCTCAAAAACCGAAGGGGGCGGGCTCTCAGAAACCCGGAAACAGAGCAAGACTTCAATCTGTGAAGACTGCCCCTACCTCCCCCTCTACCGCTTCCTCCGTTCCCTCGATGTAAGGGTTGCGGGAGACATGGGCTGTTCCATCCGGAGCGCCCCGGAACCTCTTGCGGCAGTGGACGTGAGTTTTGCCCTGGGTTCCGCAATCTCGGTTGCCTGCGGTTTCGAGAAAAAAGGAATAGCCGTAATCGGAGACTTCGCCCTGGCGCATTCCGGCATCCTGGGGCTGCTCACTGCCGTGAACTCCGGATATGACGTGCTCGTGCTAGTACTCCTGAACGAAGTCGCGGCCATGACAGGAGGACAGGAAGTCCCTGACCTCACAAAAGTCGTTGAAGCTATAGTGCAGGATGTTTCACTTATCGACCTTGGCGGGAAAAACGGAGAAAACGAAAGAGGGGACGAAAGCGAAAACAAAACTGGACATGAAAGAGTAAATGAAAACGAAAGTCCTGATTCGGAACTTTCGAATTTGATCTCCGAAAAACTTGCCCTTCCCGGAGTTTCAGTTATTTTTGTCAAAGGAAAATGCACAAAGTATTGATTCCAGGGATCGTTCTCTGATCCGGCTTTTTCCAACCTTTCCTAACCTAATCTATCTTTTTTTAGCTTTTTTATCCTTTTTTATCCTTTTTTAGCCTTATTTCCTAGACCGGATAATCCATTTTAACTTTGGGCAATTTCTTTCAAATTAATTCATTCCCAAAACGCCCCGTTTCCCAAATTTTGGTTCTTTCACAGTTTTCACGCAGGAAAAAAGGAAGTATCTCCTTTATTCCCAGAGTTAGAGAAAAACAGTGCCTTAAAACATAACTTCGAACCATTTTGAAGCTTAATAAAAATATAAATCCCTTGAAAAAATAATATAAATGGAACCCTTCTGAAAAATAATGGAACCGGGAAATTCGATCAAACAGACGAAGAATGTTTAGAAGAAGAATGTTTATATTTGTACAGGGAAACAATACTATGGGACATTTGAATTCAAATATGGGTCAGAAAAGGGGAGAGAATATATTGGATAAGAAATTCCAGATTTTACTGGCAGTTGTAGCTTTGTTGCTATTTGTCGGAGCATTCACATATTTCACCCAAAACCCTCTGCTGTGGGGGACGGGAGCTGTCGCTGTGCTTTTTATGGTCTTACTTTTCAGGATAGACCCTCTCAGCCCTGAAGAAAAATGAGAGAATGAGCAGGAAAAAAGAAGATCTGGGAAGAGACGGGAAGAGACGGGAAGAGAAAGAAAGGAAATCGAAAGGACTTTAACTCCGGAATATTTAACGTAAAAACTCCCCGTTGAACCTTTAGTAACAGTAGTAGTGTTTCTCAAGATAATTCTTAAGATTTATTTTTCAGAATTATTCTGGAGCTATTTTAGAGTTGTTCCAGAGTTATTTCCCATAGTTGCTTCCTGGGGGTCGTTTACCACAATTAATTCCAGGGATTGTTTGATACAGTCATTTCCCGGAATTATTTTTAAGTCATTTCAAGTTATTTCAAGTTATTTTTTAGATTCAAGACCGGGTTCCGGACGAAAATTAAGATATAATTCGGGATGAAGCCTATGAAACGGAAGATCAGGATTACTGCATTATGCTTGATGCTCCTCATCTCCACTCTTTTTGCCGGCTGTGTTGACCAGGAGCCGGCTGAGGATGGAGATGAAGCAGGGGAAGGGGGAGCAGGGGAAGAGGTTGATGAAGTAGACGGGGAAGGAGGAGCAGGGGAAGAAAATCCTTCCGGGGAAGAAGGGGGCACCGTGCCCGAACTTGAGGATAAGAGTGCGGGAT
This sequence comes from Methanobacteriota archaeon, assembly GCA_016841265.1. Classification (GTDB taxonomy): domain Archaea; phylum Halobacteriota; class Methanosarcinia; order Methanosarcinales; family Methanosarcinaceae; genus MTP4. The sequence goes on from JAENZL010000009.1 coordinate 65,382, forward strand.
TTTTAAGATACTACAGCCCCGAAAAAGCTGAATTCGAAGCGAAGGTCCCCGCCTACTCCCTGCCTCTCGACGAGTCGGGAATTGCGAATTATGGGAATTTTTCGGGGAAGATAAGCCCTGGGGCTTCGGACCTTGAGATACTGAAGGAAAACGGTTTTGTCGTGATCGAAAACCCCTACAGTCCCGGGGAAGAGGACATTACAAGGATGTACTCCATCCTGGAAGAAGAGGAGGTCCCGATCTTTATTACCACCGATTCCCTGCTGCACCTCTACCACATCCAGTTTGACGAGACCCTGCGCCAGATCGAGGAAGAGGAATTTTACGATGCGATCTGGGAAACCGATAAAGCCCTGCTGGAAGCCTCAGTCGAGGAGTACAACAGCGCGTCAGGGGAAGTGAAGGAAGCCGCAAGAAGAAACGCAGCCTATTTTGCCGTTGCTTTGAGCCTGCTCCAGCCGAAGCCCGACCAGATGCAGGATACTGAAGACCCCTACGCCATGGAGGATGAGTCTTTCTTTCCGGCAGGTTCGGAAGAAGAGTATCAATTTGAGGTCCCATCATTCGTAAAAGAAGAGGTCGATGCCGAACTTGCCCTGATCGAAGCCCATGCCGGTTTTGCGCCTTCCCCTCTTTTCATGTACACGGAAGACTACTCCCAGTACGTGCCCAGGGGCCATTATACCCGCTCCGAGCTGCTGCAAAACTACTTCAAAGCCTTCATGTGGCACGGCAGGATGACAATGCTCCTGAAAGGGAAACTGATCCAGGCCGAAGCCCCGGAAAAGGAAGCCCGGATCCAGACCATGCAGGCGAGCCTGATCGCTTCGGAGCTTGAATCGGACCCGGAACTCTTTGGAAACTGGGACAGGATCTACCTGGTTACGGCGTTCTATGTAGGCTTTTCCGATGACCTCGGGCCCTATGAGTACATCGAAGCCCTTGATACCGTCTTTGTCGGGGATTTCGAGCCTGAAAAACTGGACGAAGCCAGTGTTGCGGAAATGAAAGCAAAACTTGCCGAATTCCAGGGCCCTGAAATCTACGGCGGCACCGGAGCCTGCGTGCTTGAGCCACCCTTTACCCCGGAACAGGCTGATGAGTGCCTGAACGACACCCGGGGCTTTCGCTTCATGGGGCAGCGCTTTATCCCGGACTCCTACATGTTCTCGAACCTCGTGGGAGCCTACACCGGGGAATACCTGGGAGATGCAGAAGAGCCGCCTTTCACCCTGGTAATCTCGGGAGCTGGCAGGCCGATCAGGGGCTTTCCCCGCGGGCTTGATGTCATGGCTCTCCTGGGCTCGGAACGGGCAGGTTACTGGCTGGAAGAACTGGACGATTCGAACTACGAAAACTACAGCGGCCGGTATGAAGAGCTGGACGCTGAATTTTCCGCCTTCAACGAAAGCGACTGGAACAGGAACCTTTACTGGGCCTGGCTCTATTCCCTCCAGCCCCTGCTTGAGGAGCACGGGGAAGGCTACCCGACCTTCATGCAGACCGAAAGCTGGCAGGATAAGGAACTGAACACGGCTCTTGCTTCCTGGACCGAGCTCAGGCACGACACGATACTCTACGCCAAGCAGAGCTATACCATGGTAGAATCCGCAGCCCCGATGCTTCCGGAAGAAAAACCTGTCGTGGGTTATGTGGAACCTGTGCCCGAGTTCTATGCCAGGCTCCTTACTCTCACCCGGATGACGAACCAGGGCCTGGATGAAATGGAAGTGCTCGATTCCTCTTCGAAACGCAGGCTCACAAACTTTGAGAGCGTCCTGGAAAGGCTTCTGGAAATCTCGGAAAAGGAACTTGAAAACGAAGAGCTCAGCGAAGACGACTACGAGTTCATAAAGACCTTCGGGGACCAGCTCGAAGGTGTCATATCGGACGTCGATGAAAAAGCCCGGAAAACCACCATCGTGGCTGACGTCCACACCGAAGGGAACAGCGGCATGGTGCTTGAGGAAGGTGTCGGATACGTGGACATGCTGGTGGTCGCATACAAACTCCCCGACGGCCGAATCCTTGTGGGCGCGGGCCCCGTAATGAGCCACTACGAGTTCAAACAGCCCATGGACGACCGCCTCACCGATGAAAAATGGAGAGAAATGCTGGAGGAAAAACCTCCGGAAAAGCCGGAGTGGACCTCCACTTACATTTCTTAATTTTTTTTATTTAGATGAAAATAATCGCCTGGTCAGAGAAATATTTCACTGTCCCGGAAAACCGTTTTTCAATTCGATTGTTAAAAAATGCCTCCGCCAGCTTGCCTGGTGGCCGTCATAAAAAAGAATAATAAAGAGATATGAATTTTGAAGAGGATACTGAAAAAGCAGTATTTGCAGATTGCATTTATTCATTTTTTTTACTCTTGCCAGTTTTTTAGGTTGCTTCTCTTTTTTTGCTTTCTCTCTTTTTCTAACCTCTCTTTTGTTCCTTTTTTCTCTTCTTTTTATCTGCCTACTTTTTATTCTGCAAAAGCCGGCTGCCTTCGACTCTCGGGGATAAGAACGACAAGGGATGGCCAGTTCCGCTTGTAGGGGGCATAACTAAGGGTTCAGAGCAAGCCATTACTTTTTTAACCTTAACTCCGCCTCGCGTAGGGTATAAACCAATTCAATGATTCGTTCTTCTGACATCGTTTTTTAACAGAATTATGCATTTTTTCTCTTTCTGTTACGTTCAATTTCATCAGATCTTTTTTCTATATTCAGTTTTATCTAGTCTTATGATGTCGAAAATGTAGAATGAAACAAATCGGGGATTATAGACAAAACTTATTCCCTATAGAGTATAAGTTTGAGTACATTTTTGTATTTTTGCTTATTACTAAATTCGACACCTGAAGGCCCAAACATCAATTTGATACATTGATCTCAGCGGGAAATTGACAGGGGACATTTTGATTTTATTTTGGCCCCCTTGCTGAAAAACATGATCAAGCGCATTGGCCAGTGGAATAAATTATTCCCTATTGTGGCAGAGTTAAGGTTTTAATTAAAAATATCAACCGAATAACACCGGACGATCATTTCTTTTAAGCACATATATTTTCGTATTTAGGTATCTTTTTTGACCATTTTAGCACAAAATATTACTAATACACATAATTTTTTAATACCAACTTACAAAAAAGTATTAATATTTAACATATATTGATAAAATCATGTTAACATTTATATAGTAAATCGTCATTGATATTCATACTGACAAAAAAGTTTGGCTTTCTTCAGAAAGCTTCAAAAAGTATCGATCTTCCTGCAAAAAAAGGAAGATGTTGTCAAGCGCTAAGAATAATAACGCTAGAGACGGCATTCTGCGGAATATAAGGAATCTCCGGAAGAGGAGTATACAAACGCTGCAGATGCCGCCAGGGAATTGAAAGGAGACTGAACAAAAGTAAAGGGGGATTATCATGGAAACTGAGAGTAAAGGCGGATTTGTTACAGAACTTCCTATGGATGCTCAGAAGATATTAAAAAGTATAGATTTTCCTGTAAAAAGGAACGACATTATTGAGCAAGCCAGGAAGAGTGGAGCAATCCCGGACATACTACGGGGACTTGGCATGCTTCCGGACAGGGAATACAATAGCGCTGAGGATGTCGCCGAGGAACTTCATAAAATTTACGTAGGGATCTCATCCTGAAAAGCGTAACTTATTTTTTTCATAGGACTTACGCAGTTGAAGCAAAAACCAGTAGCTTGAGACACCAAACTGTCGAACTAATAATGTTCCTGGGAAAGTCTCAAGTGCTTGTTTTTCTTCTCAAGTGCGTAATTTCTATTTCATTTATTTCAGGAGTGATTAAAAAATAATTATAGAAATAACACTTCTAAAAACAACACTTCTAAAAACAACACTTCTAAAAACAACACTTCTAAAAACAACACTTCTAAAAA
>JAENZL010000009.1:69297-100890 GCA_016841265.1 Methanobacteriota archaeon
CTTCTAAAAACAACACTTCTAAAAACAACACTTCTAAAAACAACACTTCTAAAAAGGAAGCGTTCAGCACATCCAAAATCAGTCTAATGATTCGGTTTTACCTATGCTTAATGTTAGAAAATAAGTAATAAAGAAGAGTTAGAAACATTCTCATTTCTTATGTATTTCAGATCGAAACCTTCCCTTCTTCCTTAATCGTGTGGACTTTTTCCTGCTTTACTTCCTTTATCATCTTTTCAAGGTAATCTCTCGGGATGCTCTTGTGCTTTTCTTCGGTGCAGATCTTGACCTTGTCGATCAGGGCGCAGAGTTCGTCCCGCTCAAGGCAGAAACCGATGCTGTTAATGATGCCTTTCAGGGCTTTTGTGCCGGTGTGTTTTCCGACGACCAGGTTACGCTTTCCGCCCACCATTTCGGGGAGGAAGAGTTCGTAAGTCCGCGGTTCTTCCAGGATTGCGGCAACGTGGATCCCGGACTCGTGGGTGAAGGCGTTTTCCCCGACCACGGCCTTGTTTATCGCAGGAGTGATTCTGGAGTATTCCGCGACCAGTTTGGAAAGTTTAGTTAGTTTGGTCGTGTCATAGCGGTCGATGCCGTACTGCACCCTGAGGGCTACCATCACTTCTTCAAGAGAGGCATTGCCCGCACGTTCCCCGATTCCGTTAACGGTTGTGTGGAGCTGTTTTGCCCCGGCTTCGGCGGCGGCAAGGGTGTTTGCGGTGGCCATGCCCAGGTCGTCATGGCAGTGGATGCAGATCGGGGTTTTGACCGTCTTGAAAATCTCGCTTACCAGGTAGCTGGTGCTGGAAGGGTTCAGGATGCCTATGGTATCGGCAAGGCTTACGTAAGCCACCTTATAGTCCTTTTCAACTTCCAGGAAAGCCTGTTTGAGCCGGTCCACGGGGGTCCGGGTAGCATCTTCGGCTGCAAAACGCACTTTCAGCCCATGGTCGGTTGCGTATTCGATAGTTTCTTTGGCACAGCCCAGCATCTCCTCAAGACTCCGGTGGTACTTGTGCTTGAGATGCATATCGGACATAGCGATAAAAATGCTAACAATGTCAACGTCACATTCCAGAGCAGCGTCAACATCCCCTTTTACGGACCTGGAGAGGCAGCAGATTCTTGAATCGTACCCCTGGTTTGCAATTTCCTTTACAATTTCCTTTTCGTTGGCTGAAACTACGGGAAAACCTGCTTCAATCACCTCGATTCCCATCGAATTCAGCTCGCTGGCCATTGCCAGTTTCTGCTCCCGGCCAAATACGACTCCCGGGGTCTGCTCTCCATCGCGGAGGGTAACATCACAGATTTCGATATCAAGGGGGCGGTGATCGATGAAGTCCATCAGCGTGTTTCTGGAGTACTGCTCGCTCTCTGACATGGTACTGATTCCTGCGCTTGTTTTTGCTGCTTGTGAGGATTATATTTAATTAATTTTAATGATAGATCGCAATTTGCCCCTGCAATCGCCCTAATGCTTGAGTGGAAACCGTTCAGGGCTGGAAAATTCTTTTAAAGGCAAAAAATGTGATATTTTAGTAAGATTAAGGATAGCTTAACCTGCATGTATATAAACGTTATCCCAAGGGGAAAGTCATTTCCGGTAACAGCATAAACGTACGTTCAGAAGTTATAAGGAAGTGAAAAGGAAGTGAAAAGGAAGTAAAAATAACCTTTTTCAGACCAGTTAACAGCATAAACATACATTATGATGTAAAAAGGAAATAAAAGGAAATGAAAGGAAATGAAAGGAAATAAAAGGAAGCAAAAAGGAAGCAAAAAGGAGTAAAAAGGCCTTATCAGGATAGTTTCCGCTGTACCCTCTCATAAAAGCAGGTATCTGAGACCTTCACAAAACGTGCCGGAAACTTCGATTTTTTCATTTTCACCACATCCTCCGGCCGGATCCTGTAGGACTTTTGCCCGTCGATAGCGACTACAGCTTCCTTGGAGGCTATAAGGTGCACGGTGAACTCACTGTCCGAAGGGATGACCCAGGGCCTGGAGGAAAGCTTAAAAGGAGCCACGGGCACGACAACGATGGCATTTACCCTGGGGTTTACGATCGGGCCGCCGGCGCTCATGGCATAGGCGGTGGAACCGGTAGGGGTTGCAAAAACCACGCCGTCCGCACGCATTTCTCCCAGGGGACATCCATCCACGTTTACTTCGAACTGGATGATCTTTGCGGGCTTTGCGGACATGATTGCGACTTCGTTGGTGGCGGTATCGAGAATATCCCCGTTCAGGTAGACGTCAACCCGCATTCTTTCGATATAGGAAAAACCGTAAAGTACTTCTTCTATAGCTTCAATCGCATCCTCGGGTTCCACGTCCACCAGAAAGCCTAGAGTGCCCATATTGATTCCAAGGACGGGCAAAGGGTCTTTCATCCTGGCAATGTTCCGGAGAACGGTCCCGTCTCCCCCTACGCTTATGAGCAGTTCCACTCCCTCGGCCCTCATATCTTCAACCGAGACCCCTGGAATCCCCAGGACGTCCGCAGTGGCAGTGGAGACGAGTATTTTCACCTTATGGCTGAAACGGTCCAGGATTTTCCTGACCATCTCCAGCACTTCAGGCCTGTCACAACGGGATGCAACCCCTATTTTTTTGATAGACAAATTATCCCCTTGAAATCAGTTTTAAAAGTTTCCCGTGCACATGTCCGTTGGAAGCGACCATATCCACCCTGTTCATAACATTGTCCGGAAGATTTAAATCCTCTCCGTATCCGTCCGTAACAAGCCCCCCGGCTTCCGTCAAAATGAGCTGCCCTGCAGCCACATCAGTCAGGCGCAGGGCCTGCCGGACGTCCACAAAGGCATCCAGCTTTCCGGATGCCACATAACAGAGTTCGAGCGCCACACTGCCCAGAAGCCTAACCCTCCGGACGTTTCTGTAGAGATTAAAGGTCTTTTCCGAGTTCTGCCGGTAGCCGTAAACGCTGATGCAGGACTTTTTCAGGTCGGAGTTCCCGGAGGCGCGGATAGGTTTTCCGTTCAGGTATGCTCCTTTCCCGGCTTCGGCATAGTATTCTTCATCAATTGCCAGGTTCTTGACATACCCGAAGCTGATATTTGAAAGGTCCGGGGTAGCCACAGCTATCGAAACGTTGTAGAAGGGAATCCCGGTCGAGGCGTTGTACGTCCCGTCCAGGGGGTCCAGGATAAGGGCAAATTCCGGAGACTTCCCTATTATCAGCTCCCCCAGTTCCTCGCTGAGTATCCTCATGGACCTGCCGTCGGCTTTAAGAACCTCCACGATAGCGTCCTCGGCCGCAATGTCGATCTTCGTGGTGGGGGTCCCGTCAGCTCCCATGCAGACATACTTGCCTGCGTCCTCGGTTCCCGCAAGGTCAGAAGTGGCATCAGAAGCAGCTTTAAATGCTTCTCTGCAAAGTTTTAAAAAATGGAAATCAGGATTCATATTTGTCAGGACTCATATCTCAGATTCATGTCCGGGTCAGACCTTTTGTATTCGGAGTTTTGAGTTCCGAAAAAAGGAGCCCCGGAAGAGGGCTCAGAGTCCGATTGCCTTATTCGTTTTCGCGATGGACTTTGCGCCGTCACTTTCCAGTTCCATCATAGACCGGATTGCGTCCACGTTTTCGGGGACAACATCGGATTCCTGGTGGATTGCCTGGAAGAAGTAGAGTTCTCCTTCGTATATGGTGATGGACTCGTCCCAGACACAGTTTTCCCACATATCGTTCCTGGGCCGTTTCAGGTCCCTTGCAACTTCAATGATCTCGGCTGTGGAACCTATACCCTGGCCAACGAAGCGGACCCTTGACTGGGCTCCCAGCACTTCTTTGACGTCTTCCGCACTGCAGTCCTTTTCAAGTTCCATGTTTATGGTGTGCAGGTGCATGAGAGTTGTCGGGACCTTCATGGCCATTGTGCTTATGTCGATATTCGGCAGTACACTCTTTACATCCGGCCCGTGGTGGGAAGGCAGCTTTATAGGGTCCGGGACAATTGCGTTGATCGGCCCCTTCTTAGCATCATTGGGGTCAGTAGCCCTCCGTACCAGAGTGACCCTGGCCTTCTTTACCCCGAACGCCCTGTCTATCGGGCAGATGACCCTGCAAAGCCCGGTGGTGTTACAGGAAACCACTCTTACAAAGTCACGCCCGAGAGCCCCTTCATAGTTCGAGACGGCATTAAAGGAAAACCCGGTAAGTTCGTGGTCTTCCCCACCCTGCCAGATAGCTTTGACGCCTGCCTTTTCGTACACTGCCTTGTTACTTTCCCCCACCCCTCCGGGGGTGCAGTCCACGACCAGGTCAGCCTTCCCGATCATGTCCTCAAGAGTCCCTGCTGCCGGAATCCCGGCCTTTTCAAAGGACTCCACCCTGTCGGCAAGGGTGTAAATATCATAGCCGAGCTGGGCAGCCACCGCAGCCTCATAGTTAGGCCTGGTCTTGGCAACCCCGATGATCTCCATATCGTCCTGTGCCTGGACAGCATCAGTTACTCTCTTACCGATGGTCCCGTATCCGTTTACTGCAATTTTAGCTTTTGACATTTATCATCCAGTCCTGTTTAATCCTATCCTACCCCATTCAGGATATTTATGAAGAGTCAATTTTTTAACTGGTATAAGATTCCGGGCAGCTTCTGGAAAAACTTTAGTGTTATTTAGGGTGAACTGTCCGGTCCCTGACCTCTGGTTAATGGTTAAATGCATTTAAAGTGTTTTGATTTAATCCCCTTTTTTGATTTGCAGATCAGGTAGTGAAAAATAGATTTGATTGGTTATATATGCTTTTCTTGAGGTATCTGGTACTGAAGGAATTTGTGGGTTTGAATGGCAGTACTTACATAACTTTTTGGAGGATATTAAACGCCTTTTGCCACAGGGACTATTACGAATACGATTCCGTAAATGTAGCCATCTTCAAAAACCGCGTGGAAATAAGAAACAAAGGACTTCTTTACGGCGGACTCACAATAGAACAGATCAAAACCGAAATGGTCTCCGAGCGAAGGAACGAATTGATAGCTGAGATCTTCCACGAAATCCACTGGATTGAAAAATGGGGCAGGGGAATAAGCCTGATCCTTTCAATGGAACCAGACTCTGATTTTAAAGAAGTCGGGACCCAGTTTATTGTCACTTTTAAGAGAAAGTACTTTGAGGAAAGTGAAGAAAGTGAAGAAAAGGTAGAAGAGAGGAAGGTAGAAGGGTGGTCTGAAAGGTGGTCTGAAAGGTGGTCTGAAAGGTGGTCTGAAAGGTGGTCTGAACTCAATGAAAACCAACGTAAGATCCTGATTTTACTACAAACAAATCCATCAATTTCAAAAATAGAACTTGCCGATAAACTTGGAATAAATCCATCTGCAGTTCAAAAGAATCTGAACACATTAAAGAAAAAACGTTTCCTCAAAAGAGTCGGACCTGCCAGAGGTGGACACTGGGAAGTAATTAAAGAGTGAAGTCGTGGAAACTGCCTGTGGGACTGTTCGGATATAACTTTATTATTATATTTCGCCGGCGGACTGCTCCCCAACTTCCCCGAGTACCGTCTCCCCAAAACTCGAACCCCAGAAAACCCAAACCTTAAGCCTCACTCCCGCACCTCAATAGCTATCCAGAACCTGTTTTCATTAAAAATAACGAAATTGCGCGGGCTCACCCCGCTGCAAGCAATGGGTATGTTCGCACCACCGCTTCAAATTCCATAAAAGGAGATATTAAACATAGTACGGTTTAGTTCGAGCAGAAGTAACAAACAAAAAATGGATTTGATAAATCGCGTTATCATCAATGGTTCGCGGGGAAATGCCAATCCCCGTAGCAAGCCACGGGGTATTCGACTGAAATGAAGAGTCAATTTTTTAACTGGTATAAGATTCCGGGCAGCTTCTGGAAAAACTTTAGTGTTATTTAGGGTGAACTGTCCGGTCCCTGACCTCTGGTTAATGGTTAAATGCATTTAAAGTGTTTTGATTTAATCCCCTTTTTTGATTTGCAGATCAGGTAGTGAAAAATAGATTTGATTGGTTATATATGCTTTTCTTGAGGTATCTGTTATCGAAGGAATTTGTGGGTTTGAATGGCAGTACTTACATAACTTTTTGGGGATATGCTTAAGGCGAATTTTTTGAACGTGGTTTTGCGAGGCTGTTGAACAACAGTTTTCATTATTGGCAACATATAGAAATGAGCGAGTGTTTTTTGATTCTCACTTTTGAAATGCACGTCAAAAACGGAGTTCTTGTTTCCCCTGGGCCCGATATAGCACTCGCTTTTTGAACTGACTCTGCCTGTTATGACCCGCAAGGAGTATAACTTTATTATTATATTTCGCCCGGACACTGCTCTTTCATTCTGGTAGGCCTGGCGTGTTTATGGATTCTTTGTCCCTTTTATACCCCCTTTGTCCCCTTATAAAGTATTTTCATTTTCACCTTTAGTTCCTGATAGAACATATTCTGTTCCGATTGTGCATATTGCCAATTTCAACCTCCGCAGCAGGTCACAACACTTTTCAGATAAGCTCTTAAGCAAATCTTCCCCACGATAAATTTATCATTTGTGCAAATAAAAGTACTATTGATTCCACTAGCACTGGTTGAAAAAACTGGCTTGACAGCTGACAGAACAAAAGCTACTGAAAGGAATTAATAGGAACGCTCTTATAAAAGGGTTCAACGAACGGGGGAGAAGATAATGCCTACAAAAGAAGAGATCGACAGCCAGATTATGGACCTATGGGATGAGATCTTTACGCTTGAAGACAAAAGAAAAGAAGAATTGGATATTAAGTATGCAGAATGGCAGAAAGTAGAACCACGACTGGATAACGGCATCGATGAATTTGTAATACATATAGAGTCAATGGAAGGAATCAGTGATGAAAGCCTGCTTATCTACAAAGAAGTTAAAGAAATCAAAATTAGGTACAAACAGGAAATGAATGAGATACAGGCAAAAATAGATGCACTGAATAAAGAAAAAGAAATGATGTAAAGATGTCATTGGTTGCCTTTTCAGGGCAAAGGCCGGAAATAAAGATGCCTGACAATAGGTTTTTCCATGCATGTTTTCATCAAAAATGATGAAATTGCCTTTTCCGGTCCTTATCACATAGCAATTCCTATCCCCTGGCTCTCCGGACTGCCCGGAGTAGAAATCGATTGAAAGGCAGCTCGGAGTGGAACCGGGGAATTTTAAGTTGTGCCTGGTCTTGTGTTGGGGAAGATTCGTTTGCGAGAGGGGCCGTGAGTGGAGAGTTCTTTGAGGAAATGGGAGGAGGGGAAGAGTGGGGTCCAAATTCCCCGATATATAACTTTTTTATTATATTTAGCAAAGCCACTATCTCACTCTCCGCTTTCCTCTACCCCAAATCAAATCAAATCAAATCAGTGCCATCGACTTATACACCGCATCAATCGGATCTTCATAAAACGAAATCTGGAACTTGCTGAACAGGTCAGGGGGCACTGTCGCAATCTTGCCTGCAGACGCAATCGGGATAAGAACCCGTTTTGCCCCGGCATCCAGACATACCTGTAAAAGGTCGGAGAGTTCTTCAATTATAATCACTGATCCACCAATCGTCATGCTCCCGAGAATTGCGGTTTGTTCCTGTACAGACCTCTCTATTGCTCCGGAACAGAGACTGATAAACGCTGCAAGGGCAAGGTCTTCAGACATGCCCACCCCGTAGTGGTCCTGGACATGCAGGAAGTAATCTTTCTCCTTTACGGATATGCTCTGGCTGATGGATTTTGCGTTAGCCTTGAAGAAATTAAAGGCGGTTTTTATTGATTCCTTGGCCTGGGAACTTGAGCCCAAACCTGATTTCTCGTACTTTCCGGACCCTGTTACGACCTGGACTTCAAATTTGTACACCCCGATCTTATTCGATTTAGCAGAGGCAACGGCATAAACTTCCCCGGGTTTTGTGATTCCTGCGGGAATGATTTTGTTTCCTCCGCTTTCGGGCACAGGCACGAAGTCTTCTTTCAGGTCTTCGTTGTCTATGTAGGAGAAATTAACATCAAAGAACTCGATTCCTCCGATCTTTTTGAGCTGCTCTTTTACGCGCCTTCTTCCGACAAGAGCATATTCAAGGATTTCCCGGGCCTGTTGTTTGGTGATTTCCTCGTCAGGGTAGATGAGTTTCATAAGGCCGGAAAAGGTCTTTTTTACAGCAATTACATCCCGCTGGTTCAGGTTGTTTCCTAGCTTGAAGTAACGGTTTATGTGGTCGGAATAGGAGCGTTTCCGCATTTCCCGGAAGAATTCTGCAATGTAGTCAACTATGAATCCGTACCTGTCCGTAAAGTGTTCAGGCCTGAACTTCGGGATTTCCCAGCCCGGCAGGTAATAGTGCATCCGGTCAAAAAAGGCGGTGTCGCTGTTCATGGCATCCGGGAAGGGAGAGAAGAGATGGGAAGTCTTTATGAGGGAGTCGATGCTCTGATTTACGTTTCCTACAAACACGATGGATGCGTTTGCATTTTTCTGCTCTTTTCCTCTTGCAAAAGAGCCGGAGGCCATGTAGTCTTTGAGGATCTGGATTCCGTCCTTGTCCTTGAAATGGATGCCAGCCACTTCGTCAAAGGCAACAACGTCCCAGAGCCCTACAAGCCCGATCTGCCGGGTGCCCATGTTGTAGAAAAGGTTTGCAACGGTGGTCTGCCCGCCTGAGATCAGGATGGTGTTAGGGGAGATTTCCTTGTAGATGTGGGATTTTCCGGTACTGCGCGGCCCGAGTTCACAGAGGTTGTAGTTGTTTTCCACAAGAGGGACAAGCCTTTCCAGCAGGTGCCATTTCGCAGGGGTTTCGAGCTGGGTGGGCTCCATCCCGATGCTTCTTAAGAGGACATCAATCCATTCGTCCTTTGTGAAATTTTTTCTTTCCTCAAGGATTTCCTGGATGTTCATGTTCGGGATCTGAATGGGCTTAAGGTTGGAGATTATGAATGGAGAGGAGGCTGCTTCTGTGGAATATTCCATCTTGACCATGGACCAGATCCCGCCTCCGAGCAGTTTGTTGTACCTTAAAACATAATCCGAATCAATTTCAATTCTCGTGATGCCAAGGTTGGAAAAGTCAGCTTCGTAAATATCCCGCTTTTCATTCAGTCTTACCGTGATTTTATCGATAATCGTGTAGTAGCCGGTTTCCCTGATCCTTGACTTGATTATTTCGGCTTCGTCAGGGCGCACATAATTCTGGGACAGGATATTCTTGACCATCTGGATGCCTTCCTGAATGACATCCTCATCATCGTCGGCACAGTAGGACCCGAGAAGGTATTCCAGGACATAGACAGGGACATTGTGCCCTACTTTCAAGAGTTTTGTAAGATCTTTTCGAACAACCCTGCCTGGAAAGTACTGGTTAAGTTTTCTGTCGGTTTCAAGGGTTACTGTTTCGAGAGTTTCTTCGGTCATTTTATCTGCCCTTATGCCCTTTTTTGTGTATCTACAGTTTGTTTTTCAGTTTTCAGTTTTCAGTTTCCAGCATCTGTTTTTCAGTTTTTTTGCGCCCTTTCGTTTATAGCCTTAGTTTTAGCCTTGCTGTTTAGAAATCATCAAAATCACTGATAAGAAGACTGAGTTCGAAAGGTTCTCTGGCAATGTCTTTGACTTCATCCGTATCTTCGTCAATCAGCCTCAGGTAATAGGTCTTATTTTCGAGGTTACTGCCGAGGGTAAGTATTACGGTGTACTGCCTTTTCGCGGGTTCATCGGATTTGCTGTCAGCGATGACTGTCATTTCGTCACTGACCATTCTTTTTTGCCCTTCATCAAGGTCCCAGAGCGAAACTCTGAAAGTGCGGGGTTTCTTTTTATCGGTTATTTTTTCAGTCTGGAAAATCTTTACTTTAAACTTGTTGCTGGTGATCTTCTTACGCTCATTTATGACCGAGATACCAACTTTGCCGAATTCGATTCCTTTCTTTTCAAGGGTCTTCTGGTCACGCCTGTGGTTGTAAGTTAAAACAGGAACCACAATTTCCTGTGGAGATGCTCCGCCGTGTACAAAATTCAACCCGCTTCCCTGGAGTTTGAACCTGAGGTCGGTTTTAGGGACATAGGCATATAGGGGTGCATGGTCCTGCCCAAGGATGTAACTCATGTCGAAGCTGTGCACATTTTTCAGGGCAAGTTCCTGATCACTGAGGATAAACCTCTTTGTGGTATCAATTATGCAGGTTTTGTCAAAATCCGAGGTTTCTACTTTATCCACACTTTCCAGATTATCCCTTCTATAGAGGAATCCGTGATCTGCTGTGACAATTATATTTGCTATGCTTTGATAGTCGCTCAGGTACTTTACCAGCTTCTTGATCTCAAAAACCGTTTCTTCAGCCGCATTGAATACACTACTTTCGGAGGAACTTTTATCACCTGTTGAATCTATCCTGTCATGGTAGATGTAAATTACCCGCTTCCCTCTGACCAGCTCCCTTGCATCTTCCCGGCTATATTTCATGAAGTCTTCATAGCGAATAGCGAGGGATTCAAGACAATTGTTCTGGATAATCTTTATTCTGTTCTCAAGTCCCTCCGAGCTGATTCCATCCACAAAAATATCTTTTCCCCTGTATTTCAGGGAATTATGAGGTAGCAAACTTGCCATTCCCAGTTTTGTATATGATGGCAAGGCACCAGCCATAAACTCGAGGTCAACAAGTCCCCAGGTGTCCCTATTAAGGATCTCTTTGAGTTCAGAAGCTACTTCATAACGCATTGCATCGGAAATAATAACAGCAACCCTGCTCCGATCGTCTTTCCCCAGAATTCTCTGAACATAATGTTTATAGAAGTCCTGCTGGCTCTCGGCAAGCTCAAGCTTCCACTTCCCGTCCAGTTCGGAATCAACCAGATTGTCCCATTTCTGCAGGAATTTATTGAGCAGTGTGTTGGTGTACAGGTCCTCGACCTGCTGCCGGAGGTTCTTTTTCAGGATGTCCTTTTCCTGCTCTTTGTCAAAATAATAGTAGAATTTCCTGTAGAAGTAATCGATCCTGTAGTAGCTTTCTGTGTATTTTTTGGACAGCTCATAGAGGCTCCGGATGTTTTCCAGCTCATCCGCTGCCTTCGGGTCATTGTAGTATTCTTTCGCAAAACTGAAGAGCCTGACCGCGTATTCAAGTGCGTTGTAGATGTTTTCATATTCCCTGTACCAGTGCCTGGTCCTCCGCTCCTCGATCCAGGCAAGGTAGGTTTTGAAGTCATCCACTGTAAGCCCGGTGGGGTTTGCCAGTTCGTTCACGATTCGAACGATTATGGCCTTATCAAAAGTCTCCACAACTTCAGCTTCAGTGTAACTTGTTACATCGGCTTTCTCAAGCGTTGCCTGAAGGCTCTTTTCCAGGTCTTTGTCGTTTTCTGCAAGCACGTTTTTGGCGTATTCTTCAAACTGCCCCGAATCCCGCGAGCTGTCCATCCAGTGTTTTAAGAAGATCTGCCCTTCGTTCTCCTTCCGGTTAATATACTGCTCATACTCCTGCAGGGAAATCCCGGAATAACGCTTGATGTGTGTGATCAGGAAACTCAGGAAAAGCTTCTTCAGGGTGGGGTTATTTGCCGTAAACCCGAATTCTTCTTTTGCCAGTTCCCAGAATTCCTTTTCCAGCTCAAACTTGGAAATATTCTCCCAGACCGGGTTCTCCCCTTCCTCCAACCCCCTGAGCAGAATGTCCCTTACAATCTGCTTGAATTCAGGAGCCTGCGTCTTTGAAAAAACAGCAAAAAAGCCCAGCAGAAACTCCCTTTCCCTCCAGTCAGGCTGATAGAGCCTCTTTAATGGCTGGACCCTTTCTTTCTGGTTGGCAAAAAACTTCTGGTATTCGGTAAAGAAGTCGTTCAGCTCGTACCCATCAATCTCAAACTCACTCTTGATATCCGATATCCGGCTGTTCTCGAATTTCGAAGAATAAAGCTGGATATCAAAGAGCCAGTTCTCCTCGTGTGTCCTTTCCTCTTCCGGGGAGTAGACCAGGTAGTTTGATTCCGGGTCTTCAATTTCAAGGAGCTTCTTTGTTTCAAAATAGTTGTTATTCAGTAGATGGAATTTGATGTTTTCCTCATCCAGGATTTTTATGATCTCTTCCAGCTCTCCGCTGGGGGCCTGCTTTTCTTCATCCCAGCCGGTTTTGTCCCTATCGTACCAGAAAACGATTTTCCTTTTTTCGTAGCTCTCCTTCGGTTTGGAGGGGTCGAATTTTTTGAGTAAACTGCTGCTGGTTTTTTCTACATTGACCATGAAAATCCATATCCTGTTATTATTATTTTAGATCGTCCCTGTATCCTCTGGGTTTATGGCGTGTTTATGGCGTGTTTGTGGCGGCATTGGCGTCTTTATGTCCCCTTTACGTCACCATCATTTTTTCATTATTCTTCATACCAGGCATAGCTGTGGAGTTGTTCAAAAGGTGAAAGGAACGCTGTGCTCATTCAACATCCTCCTGACCCTCTTTTGCTAAGAATGCCTTACCTTTGGCCGTCAGGCGGTATTTCTGCTTGCTGCTTGTGGGTTTCTCGGGGATGGTCATTTCAATATAACCAAGTTCAAGAAGCCTCTTGATCTGTTTGTGAAGCTCCCCTGAAACGGTCCTGTGACCTAACCCGGAAGCAAGTCCAGCCTTTCCGGCATCATTTTTCGTCAGAAGAATAAGCACTTTAGCCGCAAGTCGTGACTCTAGCCGTGACTCTAGCCGTGACTCTAGCCGTGACTCTAGCCGTGACTCTAGCCGTAACTCGGGCTGTAACTCAGGCCGCAGTTCAACTTCACCTGTAACTGAACCGGTGGTTTCAACCGCAATGGACTCCGCCAGATAGACAATGAACCTCACCCTCATACCCACTTCAACTATCTCCGGTTCAGGAAGCCCGAGAGCCTCTGCTTCCTTAAACATGCGCCGGACACCGCTTCCCCACTGCTCGATAAGGTCCAGTTCCCTGAATACACGGGCAATAACCCGATTTCGTATCTTTGATACGCCCTGCAGCATATCCTCAACCGTCAGGCCCGGAAGCAGGATTCCCGGGTTTTCTATCTCAATCCGGTCATCAAAAAAAGCAACCCTGATAGGAGCTCCCATCTGGGAATAATCCGAATGGACAAAGGCATTTACCACAGCCTCCCGCAGGATGGTCAGAGGGATGCTCCAGACGTCCCTCCTCCTGAGCTCGGAAAAATCCGCCCCTCGCATGGCGTGCTTTTTGAGAAACTCCATTACCCGTTCAACCGCTACCGGCAGATGCTCATGGATCTCAATGTGGTCGAAAATGTCGGCTTTGTCCTTCCCTACGAACCTTCCGCACTGGACCCAGGCATCCGGAAAGACCATTTCCTTTTCCTCTTTCTTTCCAAACAGCAGCATCCCGCCAACCGTAGGGACCAGATGACCCTGGTGTTTGGTGACGAGGCGCAGGGATTCCAGGTCCTTTTTCACCAGTTTCCTTTGCCGTTCAAAGCAAGCCGCTGCAGCGTCAAAATCCAGGTCATCCACCGTCATTTCAGGAAGAGCCTGTTCATCAAAGGACTTCCCTTCAGCCCCCCGCCTGAGCTCTGCAATAAGCTCCCTATCCGCCTTTCTGTTAGTGGAACCCAGCCGCACATAAACTCCCTCAGACGGCCCTTCCTTCTTCAGCCAGTGCGGGCGGGAGCCGCTCGGATAGACTTCCACCCCGAGCAAAGTCTTATCCTCAAAAGCGATCAGCTCCACATTGGGAACCAGGCGAGGCTCGATACTATCAGCGATCTGGCTGCACAAACGTTCTTCCTCATCCAGGGGATTTTCAACGCCCAGAACCTCCCCTGAACCATCCTCCACCCCGATAAACAAACGCCCTCCCGAACTGTTGGCAAAAGCTACCAGCGTTTTAAGGATATTTTTTGGAGAGGACAGGTCCCGCTTGAACTCCAGCATTTTGCCTTCGGGGCTGGAGAGCAGTTGAGCAATTGAGTAAGTCATTGTTCCTCCATCAGGTCAGCCCTGTCATCGAATTTCTCCTTGAATTCAAGGGTTTTGGATTCTCCCTTTTTGATAAGTTCTTGAAGGTTCATGCTTTTCCACCCTCATTGATATATTTTATGTACTTTTTCGATTTATTTAATTGCGGTATTGGAGTGTTTGTGGCCCCTTTGTTTCTGGCACAGTTGGCGTGATTATGGCGTCTTTGTCCCCTTTGTGGCCCCTTTGTCCCCTTTAGACAGTATCTTCTTTTTTGCCTGTGGTTCCTGACAGAACATATTCTGTTCCTTTTCCTGTAGTGCCGATTTGTTCAAATATTTTTAAAGAAACTAACTCTGCAAGGTCCCGAGAAGCTGTTCTCTTATTTGTATTGGATATTTCTTGATATTCCTTATTTTATCTGACCTTTTTCTTTAACGTAAAAGAATGCTTCAATCTGCCTGTCATTCAACCCGAGTCCCCTGAGATACTCTTCATCGAAAATCCCTTTCCTGAAGATCACTCGAAAGCCTTGGTACTCTTCAAAAACAGGTTCCTGAACCCCTGCTTCCTTGCAGTAATTTAGAATCTTTTCAATGCCACTGCCCCATTGTTCAATTTATTAGGGAATAAGCTCTTCTAGTTCCCATACAAGGAATCCATCGCCTTCCAGGTGTTCTTTGCCTTTGACCTTTCGGGCCACTATCCCTACTTTCAATTTTGGATCAGATATTCCTCTTACTAATTTTGTTTTATCGAGTGTTAACTCCAGGATCTCTCTGGCCTCGCTCTCACCCAGTTCTTTATTCTTGACCTCAATTGCCAGGGCTTTTCCTCCCTGGTGATCGACTCCAAGAATATCAATCTCATCCCCCTTCCGGTTCCACCAGCTCCCAATCTCTGGATAATCGCTGGTCATCTTTTCAACCAGCAGTTCACGAACAATATCCTCGAATAACTTGCCTGTGTAACTCTGCCATTCTTTCCGAACCTTTTCCAGCATGGGAGAATAATTGCCTGCCATATACTGGCTGTACATAGGATATACGAAGCGGCCATAGAACCTGAAGAAATTATCCTTGAGGAAATACCGTCCTCTCTTGCTTTTTTTAGGATTGTCCGTGACAGGTATTCGGTGTTCCACTACTCCCAGTAGGTCTATGAGATCATAAAAATAAGATGACAATGAGCTCGAAGAAACATGTGTCATATCTGAGATCTCGCTCATCGAGCATCTTCCCTGTGATATCGCTGAGATTATCTCGTAATATGTGGAGTGCTCCTTCCCAAATTCCTCTATCAGAATGTCCCTCACTTCATTTTTAAGCGGTGCAAACTCGCTGAATATCAGCTTTTCAAGGGCATCATCAAATCCTGTGCACTGATACTTTTCAAACAGGCGATAATAATATACTGTCCCTCCGAAAAGGAAGTATAGGTTCAGTTTTTCTTCCGGATCTTTTATACCCATGCCATCGAGCATCTCAAATGTCTCAAGGACCGTAAAGGGCTTTATAGTCAGAATATTATCGGCACGTTTGAAGAGTGGAGCCTGTTCCTCAATGAATATTTTTTTTATCATGCCAATAGAAGATCCGGACACGATAAGAAAGACCCTACAATTGTCTGGTTTCATGTCCCAATATCGCTGCAGCTGAGTAATGAAAGATGGGTACACTTTCTGGAACCTCTGGAATTCATCAATCGCTATTATCAGGTCCCTGTCATGAGAGGTAATGAACTTAAGGAAATTCTCCGGTTCATCGACTTTTATGTAATCCGGCAGGTCCAGTTTCTCCTTTAAAAGCCGGTCGAACTCGTCCATCAGGATGTCGATGCTCTTGTTGCTGTCAACGAAAAGATAAAGTGCTTTCTTGTTCCTTGTGAACTGCTTTATCAGCTCGGTTTTTCCCACCCTTCTCTTCCCGGTTATGACGAGAAAAGATGGTTTCCCCTGATCGAGCAGTTCCATAAGTTTAAGCTCTTTATGCCGGTTGTAGAATTGCATAGTGATTATTTTTGTAATCATTATATTTATAATCATTCCTTTGGGAATTTTCTGTTTGTCTAATGGTGGTATTGGCTTGTCTGTGGAATCTTTAGGGAATTTTGATGGCGTCTCTGTTTCTTGTACATTTGGCTTGATTATGGCTGTTTGAAGTCTTTGATTGTGAAGTATTTGGCGTGATCATGGCGTGATCATGGCGTGTTTGTCCCCTTTATGTCCCCATTGTCCCGTTTTAATTGTTATCTCTTTTTCACAAACCTATCAATCTTCTAATTTTGCGGCTTTGGTGCGGCTTTAGTGCGGCTTTAGTGCGGCTTTAGTGCGGCTTTAGTGCGGCTTTAGTGCGGATTTAATGCGGTTTTTGCGGTATTAATGCGGAATTATTGCGATTTTACTTGTTCGGTTACTTGTTCGGTAACTGGGTCGATATGGACTTTAGCCATAACTCGGGCCGCCTTTAGTGTTGGCAAAAGCTACGGCCAATTCCACGGCCCTGTCATCGATTTTCCCCTTGAATTCGAGGTTTTCGGATTCCCCGAATTTGATAAGGTCTTGAAGGTTCACGCTCATTCCACCCAAATTATATGTTGTATATACTTTCTTAATTTGTTTAATTGTGTTATTGACGCGTTTGTTCGTAGGTGTTGACCATGAAATCTATATCCTGCTGTTTATCTTGAAGAGTTGAATGAGATTTAGGGATTTCGAGATTTAGCTAACCGATCTATAAAATACTCTTTGATTTTTTAAAGATTTTGCTAACTTTGTAATCCTCTCCGAGAATTTCCACTCCCAGAATCCTATGAGATAAATGAATTTGAAGAGAAATATAAAAAGGAAAATTGAGTTGTAATAAAAAAGCATTTACAAGAACGGGTCCAGAGATTCGATTGGCTCAAGCTCTTCTACAATTGGCTGCATATTTAAATAGAGCATGGGGTATTCTTTCTTGCTTGACCCTTCAACGAGTTTGAAACCGTGTTTTATATAAAAGCCCACAGATTGTGGTTTTGAGTCAACTGTGATGTACCTGCATCCGGTGATATTCGATACTTTTTGAGTCAAATATATTGCAATGTGCAGCATGTATGACCCCACCCCCCTTCCTGCAAAACTTTCGTGCGTGGCCAATCTTGCAAGTTTAAGGGCCGGATATCTTGAATAAGGAAATCCGTCTACACAATCCGAGTTATCGACTGATTTTACCTGTATGGTGTCAGTCGTTAAAGTGAAATACCCTACCAACTGTTCCTGATAATAACAGACATAGGTCTTGTTGATCAACTGTTCCTGATTTACCAGGGCATCATTTTTTAAAAAATCGTTAAGATCAGCGTTTTCACAGCAAAAAGCCGAGACATCGTTTTTCCTGGAGAGCGAATAAGTAACAAGTTCCAGGTCAGGTATCTTATGCGGCACGCTTACAACCTGATCGTACTTGCAAGTTTCCTTGCCCGCTTAAACATTTCTATTTGTTCTTTGGTTGCAGGCTTTTTCTCGTTTTCCCAGAATTCCCTGGCATCCTCCCCTTCCAGGACAAGACCCAGTTCAATTGGTTTTGCCACAATTGTTTCCTCCGCATTTACAATAGAATACAATTAACTTTCCTAATTAGCTATTATCAGCTTGCGATATAAAAAACATTGCCCAATCTTAAGCCGTGAACTCAGGCCACCTTTTGAATTGGCAAAAGCTACGGCCGATTCCACGGCCCTTTCATCGAATTTCTCCTTGAATTCGAGGGTTTCGGATTCCCCGGATTTGATGAGAGAATGGAGGTTCATATCTTCCCCACCAGCCCTTCAAACTTCTTATAATTCTCCTTGACCCCATCATCCAGATCAATCTCAATCAACTGATCCGCCTTATGCTTCAAAACCTCGTCATACTTAACGAGCTCAGTAATTTTCTTTTTAAGTTTTGCAAGTTCGGTTTCTTTCTTCCCATTATCCTTATCATTTTTATTGATCCCCTCTTGAAGCATCTCCCTCTTTGCTTCCAGCTTCGACTCAAAATCCAGCAAATAATCAATCCTCATCTTCGCCAGAGTAGTCCTATCATACCTGTGCATGTACACAAGCGCATTGAACACCTTCCCTTTGTCTGAGGAAGTGAAGAGCCAGTAAATAGGTCTTTTCTTGTACTTCTTCAAATGATCTTTGCAGAAATCTTTCAGGAAATAATCCCTGATAACCTTCTCAGAAGCCTCTCCCTTCTTCGAAAGCGCCCCCGCAATAAAGTCCAGGTTCTCGGAAAGCTTCTCCTCTCCAAAAGCAACCTTCAAAAATTCCTTAAACCGGCTCACAATATCATCAGGGTAATATTCGTCATCCAGAATCGGGATGATATTGTCCTCATCCGGCAGGAAGGAAGCTACAGGCACTTTTTCTTTAAAGTCAGCCAGCTTTTCTCCCTGGTTTGCAAGAATCAGCCCTTCCTTATCAAGCGAGTAGCGCCCGAACATGCAGCCGACAGAATAGGAAATCAGTTCCTTTACGGTATCGGTCAGCAGCAGCTTTTCCAGTTCCTTCTCGCTTTTGTTGTTGCCGTAGCGATAATATGGGTTGCACGTCAGCGTGATTTCAGAAAGAGGAACATCTGGCGTCAGTTCATCCTGCAAGCCGTAGGCTTCGATGAAGATGCGGTTATTCTCTTCCTCCAGCCGCTGCATTTCAAGAGTCGTTTCTTTCCAGTGGGCGCGGAGTTTGGTGTAGGTTTCATAGAGGGTTGGCTGGCGGAATTCTGGTTGAAGGAGGGGAAGGGTGGTGAAGTCCCAGGAGGTTTCGTAGGAGTCCCAGTCGGATTTGGAAATAGAGATATTATTTTTTGATACTGAGTCAATTCGTTCTTTATTTTTTATTATTAAAGGAACATTAAGCAATTCTACAATATTCGTACTCATAGTTGGGTTCATTATTTTTAATAATTCAAATGTTATTTTACTATTCAATAATGCTAATAAATAATTGATTAAATTTTCATTTTGTTCACTGAAAAGCAAACTTGGCGCTGCTTTATTAAACAAGTTATTTTCGCAAATTAATCTAAAACCGGTACCTCTACTTGATATTAAATTCCAAGTAATACCTTTTCTGAACCAAAGATGTTTAGGCTGAATTCTGGCGATTTTATCTTTTTTATAATGAGCTCTGGTGGAATCACTCCAATCCATCACATCTACAATATTTCCATACCATCGCCTAAAGGAACCACCCTTTGCTGTCAAAACCCACTTATTATGTTTTCCTGTTTTTTGCTCGCATACTTCCCAGAAAAATCTAATAAATCGTTCATTATCTCCAGTTATGTTTTGTCCTTCTGAAATGGCAATTTCACTCAATTTTTTTCCCTCAGAAAACACTTCACGTACACGATTACTCACCCAATAAGCAATCGGTGAGCCGGGGATTTTCTTGAAGTCTGCGGAAGAAGCGTAATAGAACCACCCACAATTAGGATTTCGAATGGCTTCGAGTGTTTTTAAGGGTTGTAAATTTGCACCATAAAATTCACTGAGATCAATATAGGCACCTTTATATTCAGGCTGCTGTCTTGCAAATAGAGTAAATCCACATATTGGAACATATGCCGAATCGAAAAATGCATGATACTCCGGACGGACAAGACTTGTAAGGGTACTTTCTTTCAGAATGAGAGAGCGAAGTTTTTCATATGAACTAATAAACATCCACGTAAATGGAGTCATAAGTCCTATGAAACCACCCTTGGATATGATACCCATGAGCCGATCAATAAACATGGAAAATAAATCGGACTTGCTGTCTGGATAATTCTCCTGAGCAAATGCTCTCAGCCTGTTATTCATTCCTTTACCACCCATGTACGGTGGGTTTGCGATGACCACATGGTATTTCGGGCTGAGGTAGTCGGCCTGCTTTAAAGCTTTCAGGACTTTCGGATGAGTTGAAAAAAGGGATAAGTTTCCGGAAAGGTTTTTCGATTCCAGAAGGTTCCGGAGGGCCGATACATCCTCTGCAGCCGGACGGATAAGAGAACCAAAGTTATCTGCCTCGGCAAACTGGAGTAAAGTAGCTCTATGGTCATTGGTGAAAAGGTTCCAATGAAATCTATGTAAGCGTTGAGTTCGCCTTCCTCAAAAGCGACGTTTTCCAGCATGCAAATGTTGGGCTGAACTTGCTTCCTGAAAAAGTGGCGGTCTTTGCCCCTTGCCTTCATGGTCAGTGCAAAGCCGGCAAGCTCTCCTGCACGCCTATCGATCTCGATCCCGAAAAGGTTGTGGGTCAGGATCAGTTCCGGGATCTCGGAGGGGAGGTAGCCTTCCTCTTCGTAGATGGCATAGAGGAGGTCAAAGGCGTAGACCAGCATGTGGCCGGAACCGCAGGCAGGGTCGCAGATTTTGAGCTCTTCGGGGGAGTTGATTTTCAGGAAATCGGTTTCTGGTTTTTCCGGCTCTATATAATACTCCATCCGGTCAACAAGGCGGGATTCCGGACGGTTGAGCATCCAGAGGCGGCCCAGGGAATTTTCCACAAGGTAGCGGACAATCCAGTGGGGGGTGAAAAGCTGGGTAACGGCAGGGATATTTTCCTTGCTGATCTTGATGTTTTTCTTCAGGTCGGCAAAGACTTTGTCCTTCTTTGGAGCTATGTAGTCCTGGTAGATCCAGCCTATGATTTCTACTTCGTGCCAGTCCTCGTCAGGGATTTTTGAGTTCAGGTCCTGGAGGACAGAGCCGGTATGGAGGAGCTTGTCAGGGAAAAGGAGTTCTGTATAGTCTTCGATTTTTTCGAAGAGGAAGGGCATGGTGTCGTTCAGGTAGTTGCAGAGTTTGAGGATGAGATGTTTGTAGAGTTCTTCGTCCTGGTTTTCGGCTTTGAGGTCGAGGATGAAGTCCCGGTCAAGGTTCAGGAAATCGAGGTTCAGGGCGTTTGTCAGGAGGTCGGGTTCGGGTTTTTTCGGGTCTGTTGAGGTAAAGACCCTGATCTGGTCCGGGAGGCAGCCGTTCATCTCCATGAACTTGAGGGCTATCAGGCGGTTGAACCAGGTGTAGGTCACTTCGTCCATGAGCTGCTCGTAGCCTTTGTCCTTGACCTGTTTTACAAGCTGGGAACGCTGGTGTTTGATGTGGGCATTGAAGACTTTGCCGTTGATCACTACGGAATCGCCATGTTCTTCTACGGTGTGGATTTCTTGGGGGAAGATTCCGTAGTTGGCTGCCCGGTTTTGTATTTCTGCGTTTAACTTGTCACGTACCGTGTTTGAAAATTCGATTATCGCTGACTTGTCCATGGTCCCGGAACTCTATTTCATTTTTTAACTGGTTGAGAAATTGGTTGAGAAATTGGTTGAGAAATTGGTTGAGATATTATATGTCTAATAATATTTGAAGGGTTTATAAGTTTTTTGAGTTCTTGCCTGTTCTGGTGTATGGTTCTCTGCATCTTAAAAATGCCGGGGTTTTTGAATTTAATTTTCAAATGGAATTTTGGGAAAGGCCGTCTGCTTCGCAGCCGGTGAGAGTGCCGGTACCTGAAAAGCCTCTTAAAAAAGGTATGTGGGGTTAAGAATGTGGGGACAAAGGTTGCTTGGCTCGGGTGGCTGATTTGTCTGAATGGCTGTTCCATCTGTAGAGCTTATTCGGCCGGATGATCACTTCTTCCAAATAAGAATAAAAGTTATTTCAGGACGTTAAGCCTGACGATATCTTTTATTACCTGAATTACAATCTACTTGTATGTCCAAGCAACTTATGGATACAATACACCGGATTCTCGAAAATGCTCTGGTGCAAGTTAACAATGGGAAAACTAAAAAGGCGCTTGAAAACCTTGAAAAGGCCGAAAAGCTTTCCAAAAAGGCAAAAATGCCGGAATACCTCTGCCCGGTTCGTATGTTGAGGGGGAGAGCTTTGCTTGCGGAGCAAAAGAACGAAGAGGCTCTTGAGGAGTTCCAGAGGCTAATGGAACTTGCCATGTCTCTTTTCCTTGATAACCCGGGGGATCCTGATCACCAGTACTATGTCTATAATTCCTTTGGTTTTACTATAAAAACGCTCACCGAGATAGACAGTATTTCAAAAGTAGAGGAGTCCTTTTACAGGAATAAAAAATATTTCGGTAAAATTTTTACCACTTATGAGGAGCTCATTGCCAGGGTCCCGAACAACCCGGAGTACATAGAGAATTACTTGAGAGTTTTGGAAAATATCAGGACCTATCATCTGAGGGCCCATATACTTGAAAATGAATCCGAACTTGCCGAAAAAATCGTGCAATATTATGGGAAAATATTTGAACTGGGGTATGAAAAACCGGAATTCTTTAATAACCTGCAGGTTCTGACTGAACAATTTAAAAATTATTGTCTTTTATTCGGGAAATTTGAGGACGCAAACAGGGTCTTTGGACAGATAGAAGAAATCTATAAAAGAATCCTCAAAAGAGAACCCGGCAACATGATTGTCTCGGATAAGCTTCTTTCCTTATACGAAGTCTCCGGGAACCTGTACGAAAAACTTGGAAGCATCGAGGAAACTGAAGAAACCTACCTGCAGGCCCTCGATTTCCTGAACGAAAAACTCCGGAAATCACCAGGAAATGTTTCTTACATCCGGAAGCAGGGAGAAATTTACCAGACGCTCAGCAGGGCCTTCTATGAAGAGGGGAAAGCTGAAAAAGCTTCTCAATACGCTGAAAAAGTCCTTGAGGTATTCAAAGAATTGGCCGGGAAAAATCCGGAAGACATACTCTATCAGTATGAGATTTCCGACAACTTCACCGAACTTGCAGAACTGTTTGGAGACAGAGGGAACATGGAGCGTGCAAAAGAGTGCCGCATGCAGGAAATCGAAATCTACAGGAACATACACGAAAGAGATCCGGAGGACCAGGTAAGTCCAGCAAATATAGCCGCCACCCTCGACCAGATCGGACACCTCTATGCAGGGCAGGGAGAAACGGAAACTGCAAAACAGTACTATGAGCAGGGCCTTGAAGCCTATGAAAAACTGTTTGAAGCCTATCCCGAAGATATCGACCATGAAGTAGGTATCGCAAGTTCCCTTAATTACATCGGAGAACTGTATGCAGAGCTTGAACCCGAAACCGCTCCCGGATACCATGAAAAAGCTCTCGAAATTAACGAAAAGGCAGTGAAGCTCTTCCCGGAAAATATCTATTACATGGAAGAACTCATCTATACCCTGAAAAATCTTGAATCCTTAGCTGTCAGGAAAGAACAATATGAAAGCGCAATCGAGTACCGTGAACGCATTACGGAACTAAGCCTCCGGATTGCCAGCGAAAACCCCGATGACCTGAGCTACAAAAAAGAACTGGCCCTTTCCTACAAGGAACTCGGGACATTTTATGAAAAAGCAGAACAGCTGGAACTTGCAAAACAGCAATATTCAAAATCAGCCGATGTTTTCAGGCATATCCTGCAAGATGAAACCAAAGAAACCCTTACGAAAGACCTTCTGGTGATGGAACTCCAGAGACAGGCAACTGTATTCATCCATGAAAAAAAGTACGGTCTTGCAAAAGAATACCTGGCCCTTGTCCGCGATTACTGTGAGGACTTATACGAAAAGGACCCTGAAAAACCGGAAAACTGGAAGGCAGTCTGTGAAATTCGGACCCTTAGCGGGATTTTACATGAATCCCTGGGAAATTACGATGTAGCCATCCCAATCTACGAATCAGTCTTCCCGGTCCTGAATGAACATCTTGAGTATGATCCCGATAACCTTGAATACCAGTCAATGATGAGTGTTTTACAGACCCAGATAGGCATTGCGTATCATTTGGCTGGTGAGTATGATAAATCAAAAGAGGCCTTTGAAAAAAGTATCGCCATAAACGCAATACTGCTTGATGAGGAACCTGAAAATTTCTTATACATGGGTGGGGTGGCAGTAACATATGCAAAATACTCAGAGTTACTCACAAGCCTGGGCAGAAAAGAAGAAGCGGAAGAATATGCTGCAAAAGCTGATGAAATAACAGAACGCCTCACGAAAAAATGGGAAATTGAAGGATCTGTAGATGAAGAGGAAGAACCCTGAAATCAAAAAGTGCTCTGAAATCCAGAAGAACCCTGAAATCTATAAAATTAAGGAAAGGGTGTAATTCACACCCTTATGTTCTTCTCTTCGAGAATTTTCATCAGTTTACCCTTGAGATTCGTAACGTAAGCATCGACGTCTTCTTCACCTTCAATCAACTTATCGGATCTGAAAAACGACATGTCCGTGATGAATTCGGTGTTTTTTTGTATCGGAACTGGCGAGGGAGGAACCTCCGGTTCAATGCCTGGCTCACCCTTTTGATCTCCGGGAGAAGTTCCTGGGCCATCTGTGGTTCCAGGCTCGTGCTCTTTTCCATAAGGAGCTTTCTTTGGCCGCTGCCTGATTATCTGTCTCTCACGGTCGATTTTTTCCAGAGCTTCTCTGCGAAGAGAACTAATTATTGAAATCTGGCTCTGAACAAGGGCACAGTCTTCGGCTCCTTCTGTGATTTTCTCAACTTCGTTGAAAGGAGCCAGCACGGATTCGTTGAACTCGGCGGGGAAGTTTCCTTCTGAAAGGGCTCTTTCGATTTCTTCCCTGACACTGGAGAGTTTTTCCCGGACCTTTTCTTTCTGGGAAGAGAGGGCGATCTTAACTGAAGCTTCAATATTCGTTTCAAGTGCCCGGAGCTTTCTGATCTCGGAATAGGGTTCTTCCAGGTTCAAAATCCTGTTTACTTCTTCAAGGGCGGCTTTTGCTTCATCATCGAGGAACTGGACATTTCTGGTGAAGGCGTTGTATTTCTTTGCAAGCCTCCTGAAAATGTCCACCTGGGCTCCTCCAAAGAAAATCTTTACAGGGGTTGCTTTAGCGTGAAGGGCTTCAAACTCGGTTTTGCGGGAGGCCACGTTTCTGAAAAAGGCTGAAGAGTCTTTGGTTTCCAGGATTTCTTTCAGGAATAACCTGTAGGCATCGATTTGCGGTTTGCCCGGGAAGCGTTTTTCTTCGTTATACCTGCCTTCGAAATTTTGGAGCTCGGCGTGTTCTTCCGTGAGGATTTCCCTGACAGAATCGTAAAGCTCTCCCTCCTTTTCCGGCAGGTTGATTTTCTCGAAGAGGTCCTTGAGGATAGATTTAACCGTTTTGAGGTCTTCTTCTCCGGTTTTTTCCCTTATTTCGATAACCAGCTTGTCAGCCTCATCGCTACTCTTAAGGTGCTTTGCCGTGCTTTCCGCATCATTGACAAGGTACTCTGACTGGTAGCGGAGCTTGACCTCTTCCCTGCTGTAAAGGACAGCCACGAGGCCTGAAATTGTCATTTCCTTCCAGCCGTAGGGCTTTTTCGTGTAACGTTCATTCAGGTCTTTTAAAAGGACTCGTACTCCCTTTTCATGTTTTAAGCTGATGTACTCGAGCATTTCATTCAGGGCCCGCTTATTGGTATCGCTATCTACATTTCCCCATTTTTCCAGGTCATCCGAGCGCAGGACCTGGAGCAAGTTACTTTCGCTTTCATAGTCCTTGGTGACGTATCCGGCTTTGTTGTAGACGTTTGAAATCAGGAGTTCGATCCCTTCTTTCATGCGCTCTTTCGGGTTTGACCTGCCGATTTCAACCTCTTTGTTGTCAACGAACACTTTTGCATCGGAGATGCCTTTCTCGATCAATTCCCTGGCTTTTACTTTCGCACGCCTGGCGTCCTGGTCTTTTGCTGCGAGGATACTCCTGATTTCGGAGTTGTTTGAACTGTTCTGTTTGAGGTATTTTTCTATTTTGAGATAGGACCTGATTTTGTCAATGAAATCGTCTTCCTGGAACACGAAGAGGAGGGTATCGGTCGAATCGATGTTACTCAAATTAGATCCATAGAGGGATTGCTGCTGTCCGCCTTTCTTAAAATACTCCTCGGAAAGATGGGTCAGGAACTTTACTGTAAGGTCGGCGTTTGAGGCTGTTTTTACCTTGTCGTCAACCGACTTATTGAATTTGTAGACCTTATGAGCCGGAGGGCATATTCCTTTCTGGTCATAAAGAGCTTCATAGACTTCGTCAAGGACCTGGTACTCTTCAATTTCCGTTCTTTTAATATCCTTGTTGATTTCCTGTTCTTCATCTGTCAGGAAGTAATACCTGTCCTCGGATTTGCTGATCAGGGTCTGGTCTTCGAGCTTCCTGAGGGAATCTGCAACTCTCTGCCTCAATTTGATTTTGTCTTCATCAACCGAGGAAATGGAAAGCACAGTCAGGTTGTCCAGGTTTGGCTCAATTTCCCCGAGGTTCCTGATCATAAACAGGATTTCCAGAAGTTCGCAGTCCTCTTCGTTAAGTAAGTCGTTTCCCCTTGCCTGGGAAATGGTCCTTGAGATAATAGGGTCAAGGAAACCTGCAATCGTTTCATAAAATGCATGGAAAGGAATCAATTTCCCTATATTTTCCTCACAGTGCTTCTGGGTCGATTCCATGAAAGCCCCGAGCATGGACCTTTCTCCCTTTGCCAGGTGCTTTCCTGTAAACCCGGTTTCCCTGATCCCGTCAAGGACCTTTTGAACGAGATTGAACTGGTAGGGGACAAAGGGATACACCCTGACAAAGTCCTCATCTCCCTTGTACACCTTCATCTCGGTCGTGTTTGAAAAAGCAAGCAGGTTTCGAAGGATTGTCTGCTTTTCGGAATAGTAAGCTGAAAGGTCTTCCTCGTGTTCTTTTTTCTTTTTCAGGATCCTTTCCTTGATGACTTCATCCACGTTAGCGCTCGAAAGGTTCAGCCGGGTATTAAAACGCCCCTGGATCTTGGAAAAGTCGTTCCCTTTCACGTGTTCCCTGGTAACTGTATCGATATCTGCCTGGGAGGTCACAACGACCCAGGCTTTCCCCCTGAGTTTTGTCCCAAGTTCCTCGACAATGGTCTGGAGGTTAAGCATCAGCTCGCTGTTTTTCCCTATGTACTGTCCCATTTCGTCCACAAGGAAGATAACCTGGTGGCCCTTGCCTTTTGATTTACAGTATTTTTCGAGCTTCTTTGCAAATTTCTCCACACTCAGGGTGTATGTGGTCCCGTCACTCTCAAACAACCTGGCAGCAGAATCCTTGCTCATGGACCCGCAACTTGCAAGGGCTTCTACAACGTCGTCCTGCTCAAAGCTGTAAGCATCTCTTCTCTCTTCCCAGGTCTCTCCGTTTATGCGCTTGAACTCATTTTTGAAACCATCGTAAAGTCCCCTGTCCTCAAGATCCTCTTCAAGGTCCGCGATCCAGAAAACATCTCCCTGATACCCGCGCATTTCATTGAAGGCCCGCATGAAGATGTTTACTATCTGTTCGTCTCCCTTGCTTGCGGTGTTTGCCTTGGAATCGATATTGAATAGAATAACGTCCCTTGAGCCGGTATTCACAGCTTTTTCCATGCTTGCGAGCATTTCAGGGTCAGGTATTTTTTCCCTGAAAAAGTCAAGGGCAGTCTTTCCCTTAACTGCCCTGTTTTCCAGCAAATAAGAGATAATTTTTATAAAATGCGATTTACCGGAACCGAAAAAGCCGGATACCCAGACCCCTATCCTGTCCGTGGGCTCCTGCTGGGCTGCTGCATAATTGCTAAAAAATCTATCAAAATGTTTCAAGGACTCTTTTGTCACAACATACTCATCAAGCTCGGTGTAAACACTGTATTCGTCCTCTTTATCGACCTTTATTACCCCGTCAATGTCTCGCCTGATGTCTTTCTCGAATAAATCTTCTATTTTTAAATCTGCCGCTGTCATGTTTAACACTCTGAGTAAAGTTCCCAATCTTTTTCAGACCCGCGTTTTTTCAGACCCGCGTTCCCCAAATCATTTTACATCAGGCATGAGCGGGAAAGCTCTGTAATAGTTCTTGTTTTTGAATACCCCAAATAAACTGAGGTCAAGCCCACTGAATTTCCCCGGGTAAAAAATTACCAGAGGCTTCTTTCCGGTCACGGAATGGAGGTTATTAAGTACGGAGTGAGCCCTGATTATAGGCCACGCAGTGCCAACCCCGGTCAAGAATACAATATTGTAATCGTCCTGCAGTATTCCGGCAATTTCCTTCTTTATAACATCCGGTTTGAGGATTAGCCTGATTTTTTCGAGTAAGGTATCTGAACCCTTTTTCTCTTCAAACTGGCTTATTTTCTCGTCAGAAAGCTTCCGGGCAAGTAGCTCCAAGCAAAGCTCGTACAGGTTAATTTCGATTATCTTGATTGAATGTCTGCTTTCAAAGGTTGAGACTATCTTTTCAACGGTTTCTCTTACAAGCAGCTCTTTTTCAGGCTCAAAGTCAAATATCCAGTATGGAATTTCGTTTCCCAGGCCCTTACACTCCAGGAAATCGGTCGTTTTTATTCTCTCTTTAAATAACTCAAGGCGCTTTTCAAGCTGCATATTTTTCATCCAATCCAATTTTACTGAATATTTAAAAGAAGAGATAATAAACCTTTCTAATTTCTTGTCATTAAAATGAACTTAAGTTGCGTTAAAGGGTGTTTAATTTTTCCATATATCTACACATAATTTCCCCCCATCAAACTCTTTTAGTTTCCAATCTCCCCCTTTAAATCCTGATAAAACACCAGTAAAAGAGTAAACTATAACCCAATTGGACTGTAACAACAGGCGATATCGCTGCACTCTTCGAATAGCCGAACAATCCCCTTCTCATAGTACCCGTCCCCCTTTAATCCAATCCCCCAAAAATCACTAAACAGGCTCCAAAGAGTCAAGACTGATTGTTGCAAAAAATAAGGCAGGGACGGGCGGCGGAAAGACAAAGCAATCAGGATGGAAAAGAGAAAGCACGCCTGCAGATGTCAAGGTCCTGAGAGAACTGCAGGGTGTGATGTCAAAGGTAAGAGCTGAACAGGGTCTTTTCGTTTCATGGAGCGGCTATAATTCGGAAGCGAGGAAAGAAGCTAAAGACGCATTTTTCACTATACGCTTATGGGACCAGGGGAATATACTTCATGAGATATTCAAGTATTACGAAAAATTTGATGATGAGTTGAAGGCGGAGTTGCCGTTGAAGAGGATCTGGAGCCTGGTTGTTGAAGAGTAAAAAGGATGGAAGAAGAAACATAACAAAATATTATCACACAAAAAAGACCACTCCTTCCCCCTCTCCCCTCTCCCCTCCCTCATTCAAAACTCCCAAAAGTCGCCTGAACCTTCCCCTTCATCGGGTTATTCCCCTGCCTGAATTCTTCGATCCTGTCCGGGTTGTTAGCCAGATATGCCAGTATGTCCCCATGGCATGGGTCAGGCCAGCACCAGCAGACGAGAACTTTGCCAGACAATTCCCCGGGGATTGCTCTCAGGAGGTCCGGCCTCTTTCTCAGGTAGGCCCGGTGCTTTTGCATTACTTCTTCCCTGGTCCCGTCCTTGCCAATTGCAAAGGGGCTGCCCCATTTCGTTGTACGGTCGATTGTTACGGCGTTTTCTTCCCCATAGATCGACTTGCAGCGCTCAAGTTCCTTTGTCTGGTTTTTCCTTTTGCTTCGGACGAGGGTTTCTTTGGATTCTTTGGATTCTTTGGATTTGTTGACTTCAGCCATGTTATCTATAGGTGAGCTTTATTTTTTCTGGGAAATATAACTTTTGAGGTTTCAGATGTAGAAACCTTCAATTAGCTTAATTTATTTCGAAAATATAAAAACTAGAGATAAAGGCAAAATGTTGGCGCAAAGTGGGTTGAATAAAAGTAAAACCCGATAATTGCAATTCATTTTGAAAATCCTTTCTCCCAGCAAATTCGGAAAGGGCCTCCCGCTTTGCGGGCGGTGAGAACCCCTGTTATCGATACCGGAAAGGAAACTCCCATAACCGGGACCATCAGTGAACCCTGTCACAAAAAACCGGGGTCATTTCGAGTCATGGATAGGATTTCTACAGAACCCGGCTTCCTGAATTATTCAATCGGTGTTTTTGAGTAAAGTTGTTTCCGTATTTTGCAGGCATCCAGAATGCAGATTAAATTTGCAGGCGGGGGATATTTTATGAGTTCTGGACCTCCCATCCCCTGGCAATTAAGTTATTTACATGGGCTATTCCTGCACTTGATGGGACAGCATTTCCGCTTAGATCCAGATACCCGCCATTAGTATTATAAGAATCCAGGGTTTGGAGTATCCCATCTATTGCTGTTTGGTCCAGTGAATTACTACTGGCATTTAAATGAATTAAACCGGGGTCATTGGAAATATCCAGACTTGTGAGCTCATTATTATAAATTTGCACAACAGCTCTTCTACCAGCAGGGAAACAGCCGGAAAGAACAGCAGCACTATAATGATTTTCATATGCCCGGACTTTTTTCAAACTTGTTGAAGTTAAGTGTAAAGTCCCGTTTTGATTCCCTTTCCAAACAAAAAAATCTTTCAAAACCGGGAACTGGGTGGATGGTAATGGGCCGGTCATCTGCGGGTTAGCTCCAATACATACATGCCATATATTAGCCCCTGTAGTACCCCAATTTATTGTATATGTTGAACTTCTCTGGGACGCTCCGCGAAGATCAGCCAGAGCAGGAGCCTCTGATAGATCAAGATAAGAAATCTTGCAATTTTCGAGGCAAAGCCTGGTCAGAGATGGAACGTTATTGAGCCTGATGGTAGCCAATGATGCACAAGAAAAACACTCAATCGTATGCAGTGCCGTAAAGTCACTGAAATCCAGCTCAACTATCGGATTATAACTCGAAGCCCACACCTGGAGGTACGGTGCGACATTTTCCAAACCGGTAACAGTTATTACATTCTGTTGTTCCAAATTTTCTATTGTACCGGGACCCGGACTTACCCCGCCATCCGAACCATCATAACCTATATTGATCTTAGTTACTGCACTCCAGGGCGTTACTACCAGAGTGTTTGCTCTTTTCCCCTTTGAAGCAAAATTTACAGCAGGAGACGCAGAATCGGATGTTGAGCCATCCCCAAATACCCATTGAATTTCAGGGTTACCCGTAACTGTGATGATTGGTGAAAATGATGAACCAGTAGTAACAAACGTAATATTTGCTTCAGGCGTTGGAGGTATCACCTCTGCATCCGGACCTGGACTTGAATTGTTCTTATTCGATTCAGGCGTTGGAGGTATCACCTCTGCATCCGGACTGGAGCTTGAATTGTTATTATCCGAACCTGAACTCGTACACCCCAGAGTCGAAACAACTAAAATAATAATGGCTAATAATCCTGCAAATTTAATCCCGGAAATTCTATTGGGAAATCGCATAACAGATCTCCTGATATTATTTACTTTGAGATTGTTTTTTTTGAAAATTTACATTATTTTTGAACAAAGTGAGCTTGGGAAATACTTTACTTTTAAGGCATTTGCAAATGAGCTGCCAATTATAGTCAATGACCCAAATTTCTCCCCCAATCTCAAGTGAAAGTTTAACCACAGAAAGCACAAAATGCACGAAAAGCACAAAAAGCACGGAAAAAAGGAAATCGGTGCTCAATCCTTCCGTGCTTTCCGTGTATTCCGTGGTTATAAAGTAAGTGCAAATATTTACGTTCGGGACTATAAATATGTTTCAATGAACAATTGATTTTAAGTTATATAGGCATGTCTGCATCAATGTTGGAAACGATAGTCAACTACCCCTCCCTGTCTCCTTCGGAGCCGAGGAAGGGGCTTGAATAT
>JAENZL010000063.1:0-5385 GCA_016841265.1 Methanobacteriota archaeon
CCTAGATTGTTGAGTGTGGTTCCTACATTTGATTGGTACGTGACGTTTTCGGGGTCATTTTGTAGTAGTTTTTCTCTCATTTCGAGTGCTTTTTCGTACCTTTGTTTTGCTTCTCCTATGCGCCCCATATCAGAAAGCAAGAGTCCGAGATTGTTGAGTGTACTTCCTACGTATGATTGGTATGTGACGTTTTCGAGATCAGTTTTGAGAAGTTTTTCATAAATTTCGAGTGCCCTTTCATACCTTTGTTTTGCTTCTTCTATGCGGCCCATATTTCTAAGCAAGCTTCCAAGATTGTTGAGTGTGATTCCTACATTTGATTGGTACGTGACGTTTTCGGGGTCAGTTTTGAGGAGTTTTTCATGAATTTCGAGCGCTTTTTCGTACCTTTGTTTTGCTTCTTCTATTCGCCCCATATTTTTAAGCAAGTTTCCAAGATTGTTGAGTGTGCCTCCTACGTATGATTGGTACGCCACGTTTTCGGGGTCATTTTTGAGGAGTTTTTGAGAGATTAAGAGTGACAATTCGTAGAAAATTTGTGCTTGAGGAAAGCGTCCCATATTTTGTAAAAAATCTCCAAGACCGATGACGTTTTTAAAGTTTATTTGAAGATTTGATTGGAAATATTCGTTTTCCGGGTCTTTTAAAAGGAGTTTTCCAGCTTCTTCGGCTTTCTGGAGAGTTTCAAGGGCTTTTTCGTAACGCTCCTTTTGTATCAATTGTAAGGTTTTTTTGAAATTTCTTTCAGCCGAATCTCTCAAACGCCTTGACATGCTAAAAAAATGGGTTTGTAATGTTTTATAGGTTGTGTTTTCATCTCCTTCCCTTCTCCCTTCCTCCCCCAACTCCCTTTTATATTATTAAAAGCTAAATTATAGATGGGCAGAGTTCCATATCTTTCTTTTAACCTGCGTTTCTTGACATTGCCACTTCAATCTATATTTGGGAAAAATATCCGGGGAGAGGGAAATCCAGCGTGGAGCAGGAAGTAGAACAGGAAATGGAAATCGAAGAAGGGACGAAAAGTGAGGAAGACATTCCGGAAAAGGGCAGAAAGGAACCTTCCAGAAAAAGCAGATACGAAAAACCGTATCGTCTACTTGTGGCTATCTTCCTTGGAGCCATCCTCCTCTACACCTTCTACATAGGCCAGCTCCTCTGGGGCATAATTACCGACATCCTCATCCTGAGGCTGTTCTTCCTTATGAGGCAGGAAAGGCGCTATTTCCGGGAGTGCGACCTTAACGAAGACGAAGCTGGGGTCCCGCATGACCCCCGGATGAAGCGGAAGGTCAGGGTGGTAAACATCATGCTCACGTTGTTCGTGCTAGGGCTGGTCATCTATTCGTATTTTACTTACCAGCTTATCTGGGGAATTGTTGGCGGGCTGATGATCCTGCTCTATATGCACATGCTGCTCTTTTCGGGAGATAATCTCTGAAGCAGGGGCTTGCGTGGTTAAGGTGCTGATATTCGGGTGTTCGGGTGTCGGGATGGAAAAAAAGTGAAAAATGAGGTTTGCTGGGCTTTGAGATGATGGGAGGCGGCGTTTCTAATCGCTGAGAACCTGATGGTACGGGGTTCGGTTAAAGTGGATTAGTTTTTGCGTTGATTTTCAGGTGCTGTGAATCATAGGTCTGAAAGTTAGAAGTCGCTAAGCTGGTTGAAATTACACTTCTTCTTTTATTCCATTTTATGGGAAAAGCCGTTCGCCTTCGGCGAACGTGGGTGGGCATGGAATCTAAAATCGGTGGTTGTATGGGGTTTAAAGAGAATCCTTGTTTGTGAAAATTTGGGTTGGGAAATTGGTTTCCTTCTGAATGAAAATCGGGATGGAAAAGAGGTTGGAAAAAAGAAGATTCTGGAAGGTTCCAGCCTTCAATGAAGCCGGAATGAAAAAAAGATGGAAAAGGTTGCTCCGGAGCTCAGAGACCTTCCAGGCGTTCCCGGGTTAAGGTGATGGCTTCTTTGATTTTTTCGTTTTCGGGCTGTTCGTTGAGGAGGGCTTCCTGCATTTCGAGGGCTTTTTCGAGGTTTTGTTTTGCTTCTTCGGCTCTTTCGGGGCTCATCTGTTTGAGACAGTTTCCTAGCTGGCTGAGGGTGGTGGAGAGTTCTGCCTGGTAGCCGGGGTTGTCGGGTTTTTCTTCGAGGAATTTGGTGTAAATTTCGATTGCGGCTTTCAGGACTTCTTCGGCGTTGTCATAGGAAGCGGTTTCGTTGAGGAGGGCGCCGTAGTTGTTGAGGATTTCACCGGCAGAGGAGCGGAATACGGAGTTTTCGGGGTCCCGGGTGAGGAGTTTGGCGTAGATTTCGCGGGAGAGGGCGTAGGATTCGGCGGCTCGGGGGCTGTCTCCTTTGCTTTTCAGGAGGTTTCCCATGCTGCTCAGGGTTGTGCCCATATAGTGCTGGTAGTCGGAGTTTTCTGGGTCTTTTTCGAGGAGGATGCTGCCGACTTCGAGGGCTTTTTCGTAGGTTTCGAGGGCTTCGTCGTACTTCTTTGCGGAGTAGAGGATTCCGCCGCGGGTGAAGAGGATGTAGTAAAGGGCATCCGTGGAGTTTGAGGATCGGGCGGACTTCTCGGCCCGGTCGAGGGTCTCAAGGGCTTTGTTCAGGTTGCCTTTCTTGATCTGGCCCACAGCTTTGTGAATCTGTTTGAGGAGGAGGAGGTTTTTTACTTTACTTCTGGCCATAGAGGAAGTTCCCTTTTATTTTTTTAAATAACTGTCGATATCGTCTTTGCGGAAAATTCGTACCTGAAATTCCGTTAAATTATCCGTCCGGGCATTTTTTCCGGGCTGAGACGCAATTATCAAATAGTATATAATAAATGATGGGTATATAACGTATATAATGTATATATTGTAATACAAGCGCAGGTTAATTATATATACCATATGTAAATATAATCGCTCGGAGTACAATTGGGATTACAGTAACTATTTGAGATCCGGTTACCGTAAGATCCAGCTTTCTGATCATTATTTTGTCATTGAGTTTGTTATTTTTTCGAAAGCGTCAGGTATATATTAAAATGGAAACGTCTATTTAATAACGTTATAATATGTGAGCTAACCATGGAGAATAATGTTAATCAGAACATGGACGAGTCTAAAGAGAGGGTGGACGAGTCTCTTCATAAAATGGACGAGCGAGACGACGTTAGCCTGGAACTGGACGAGTCTGAAGCCAACCGGAAAGTGAATAATCCGGAGGTGAATGAGCCGGAAGTAAACCAGAAGGTGGGCGAGTCTGACCAGAACACGGACAAGCCCGAGGCTACGCATTTAGAGGAGTCCGACCTTCAAGACGATGATGTCGATCTCGATTTCCACTTTGAGGAAACTTCGAATATCGACGTCCCGAAACTCCTGATTGACCAGGTGCTCGGGCAGGAGCATGCGGTTGAAGTCGTGAAAAAAGCAGCCAGCCAGAGGCGGCATATCATGATGATCGGGACCCCGGGTACGGGTAAGTCTCTCCTTGCAAAAGCGATGGCGGAGCTCCTTCCTAAAGAGGAACTCAAGGACATCCTTGTGTACCCGAACATGGAAGACCTGAACAACCCGAAGATCAGGGAAGTTCCGGCCGGGAAGGGCAGAGAAATCGTCATGGCTCACAAAATGGAAGCAAGAAAGAAAGCCCAGGCCCGGAACATGCTCATGATGCTCTTCGTGGTGGGCATTATTATTTACTCTTATTTTGTCGGACAATTACTCTGGGGAATCATT
Source organism: Methanobacteriota archaeon (assembly GCA_016841265.1). Classification (GTDB taxonomy): domain Archaea; phylum Halobacteriota; class Methanosarcinia; order Methanosarcinales; family Methanosarcinaceae; genus MTP4. The sequence continues at coordinate 3,729 of JAENZL010000063.1, forward strand.
GCCGGCATCATGATTCTCATGCTGACCCGCCAGTTCCTGCCAAAAGAGGAAATGATGATCCCGAAACTGGCGGTTTCCAACTATGACAAGGAACACGCACCTTACATTGACTCAACCGGAGCCCACGCTGGGGCTCTCCTCGGGGATGTCAGGCACGACCCCTTCCAGTCCGGAGGGCTTGAGACCCCGGCCCACGACCGTGTGGAAGCCGGCGATATCCACAAAGGCCATAAAGGGGTGCTTTTCATCGACGAAATCAACACCCTCAGGCTTGAATCCCAGCAGAGCCTGCTGACCGCGCTGCAGGAAAAGGAGTACCCGATTACCGGGCAGTCCGAACGGAGTTCCGGAGCCCTTGTTAAGACCGAACCCGTGCCCTGTGACTTCATCATGATCTCTGCAGGAAACCTTGATGCGGTTCAGAAAATGCACCCTGCTCTTCGTTCCAGAATAAAAGGTTACGGGTACGAAATCTACATGCGGGAGTCCATGGAAGACACCGCTGAGAACCGGAAGAAACTGGTCCGCTTCGTAGCCCAGGAAGTTGTCCGGGACGGGCATATCCCTCACTTTGACGAGGGTGCCGTAAAGGAAATTATCCGGGAAGCCCGGAGAAGGGCAGGCCGGAAAGGTCACCTTACCCTGAAACTTCGTGACCTCGGTGGGCTTGTCCGTGTGGCAGGAGATATCGCCCGCTCCGAAGAAGCCCCCGTTACGAAAACCGATCACGTGCTTGCCGCAAAGCGGATCGCCAGGTCCATCGAACAGCAGCTTGCCGACCGCTACCTGGAACAGAAGCAGGACTACTCGTCTTTCCTGAGAAGCGGCGTAGCCGTTGGCAGGGTCAACGGGCTTGCTGTGATGGGAGGAGACTCCGGGATCGTGCTACCCATCGTATCCGAAGTAACCCCCGCAATGTCAGGGGGCGAAGGGCGTATTATAGCAACCGGTAGGCTCAAAGCCATTGCAAAAGAAGCGGTACTGAACGTGTCCGCGGTGATCAAAAACATGACCGGAGCCGACATAGCAAACCACGACGTCCATATCCAGTTTATCGGGACTTATGAAGGCGTGGAAGGGGACAGCGCATCGGTTTCCATTGCTACTGCCGTTATCTCGGCCCTGGAGAAGATTCCTATCGACCAGAGCGTGGCGATGACCGGGTCTCTTTCGGTACGTGGAGACGTCCTGCCTGTGGGCGGAGTCACCTACAAGATCGAAGCTGCGGCCAAGGCAGGCATCAAAAAAGTCATCATTCCGAAAGCCAATGAGGCGGATGTTCTGATTGAAAAGAGGTACAGGGACAAGATCCAGATCATCCCGGTCTCTTCGATTGCGGAGGTCCTGGAACACAGCCTTGTAGGCCCGAAGAAGAACGGTATTGTAGAGAAACTCAAGAACATCACGAAACTGAGTTTCGATGTGCCGGACGTTGCCCAGGCTGCGTCCGTACAGGCCAGGAACTGTTTAGGATACGGGAACTGACCGTCAACTAACCCCTGGGTTAAACACTCAGGGGTTTGTCTTACAAGCCCTGGTTGACCGGATCTCCGGTCAGGAACTTTGGGAAATTTGTGGGGTCGGTAAGCTCGATAATCGGTAAGCTCGATAATCGGTAAGCTCGATAATCGGTAAGCTCGATAATCGGTAAGCTCGA
>JAENZL010000063.1:5395-12279 GCA_016841265.1 Methanobacteriota archaeon
AGCTCGATAATCGGTAAGCTCGATAATCGGTAAGCTCGATAATCGGTAAGCTCGAAAACAATACCTGGTCACCTAAAACGTTGCCTCATTTTCAGGCTTTAAGGATGGCCGGTTAAACAGTCCTGAGAGATAGGGACGGTGCTTGCATCGTACAAAACCTTTCCATATCTGATCGAGAGAAAGACGGATTCCGGGATTGGCTCTTTTGCGGCTTTGCTGCAACACTTCCACTTATCAAAGCGGAAGTTCACAAACCTGGATACACATTACCCTGCTCTGGCAGGAGGGAAGCTTATTATTGGCTTTCGTTATGGGGCTTGAACCCCAATTAAACCTTATTCAAAAAATCAGGAGTGGAGTTTACGCATTCCTCCCCTGAGCTAAACACTCAGGGGTTTCCTGCTGAGGTTTTATGAACGAAATTATGCAGAACATCAAATTTTATGACTGCCGGGTGATTGAGGGCAGTTCAAGTTCGGTCATTCTGGACAACGGAAAGATCGAGGAAATTTCCAGGAACTTCATGAGGGGAGCAGGCATAAGGGCCCTTTGCGGGGGTTCGTGGGGTTACACGGCTGTGGAAGGGGAACTGGACCTTGACAGGGGAGTTTTGGACGCGTCAAAACTTGCTTTTGCAATGGACGAAAACACTCCGAAAGAAGAAGTCGAACTTGCAGCCGTGGCTCCTCCTGTGGTAAAGAATCTCCCCCGGATAAAGGTCGATCCCAGGGACGTCCCAATCGAGGAAAAAGTCGAGCTTTTGAAAAACATTGAGTCCCGGGCCAGGGTAGAGGGCGTCCACAGCACGAAAGTGATGTTCTCTGAGTCTGAATTCAAGATCATGTACCGGAATTCCGAAGATGTGGAATGCGAGTACGAGCTTTTGAACACAGGGTTTGCGGTTTCTGCGGTTGCGACCGAAAACGGGGTTTATCAGGCAGGTCGGGAAAGCCGTTTCGGCTACGGCTACGAAGTTTTTGAGAATGTAGACGTCCTGGGGCTTGCGGAAAAGGCAGGAAAGACCGCAATCGAACTTCTGGGTGCAAAAACTCCCAAAGGAGGGACAATGCCCGTGCTCCTTGACCAGGAGCTTGCAGGCGTCTTTGCCCATGAAGCCGTAGGGCATGCCTCGGAAGCGGACCTGGTGCTTGAAGGAGACTCCATCCTTGCAAACCGGATCGGGGAACAGATTGCTTCTCCGCTTGTTACGATCATTGATGACCCTACCCTGCATGAGTTCGGGTACTATCCCTTTGACGCCGAAGGGGTCGAGTCCAGCCGGACCGAGATCATCAGAGCCGGGGTCCTTAATTCTTACCTCCATTCCCGGGAAACCGCAGGGAAGCTCGGGGAAGAAACCGGGACTCCTGGAAATTCGAGGGCTCAGGGCTATTCCATGCCCGTTGTCCGGATGAGCAACACTTTCATCGATAATGGGGACTCGAAGTTTGAGGAGATGCTCGAATCTGTCCGGGACGGGATGTATCTTATAGGGTCCCGGGGCGGGCAGGTAAACACCGGGGAAGGGATATTCCAGTTCAACGCCGAAAAGGGTTACCTGATCAAGAACGGTGAACTTACAGAACTTGTCCGGGATGTGTCTCTTTCGGGAAAGACTCTTGAGATCCTGAACCACGTAACCGGGGTAGGGAACGACCTGAAAATGACTGCCGGTAGGTGTGGGAAAGGTGGGCAACTTGCGCCTGTTTCCGACGGTTCTCCCCATCTTGCCATTTCCCGGGCTCTGGTTGGAGGTGCCTGAAGATGTACGAACTTGCAAAAAAAGCCCTGGATATTGCCGAAAAAGCTGGGGCAGAAGAAGCCGAAATCTATTACGTTTCAAATCATTCCACCAGCGTGAACTTCAAAAAGGATGCCCTGGAAAGTGCCAAGGACCGCTTCTCGGAAGGGATCGGGGTCCGTGCAATAGTGAACGGGGCAGTGGGCTTTGCCAGCACGAATTCGGCAAAAGACCTCGAAAACACGATCAGGATTGCAGTTGCCGAAGCCCGGGTCCGGGAAAACGACCCTGACTGGGTGGCTCTCCCCTCAAATGGGAAATATCCGACGGTTGCCGGGATTTTCGATAAGAGAATCGAAGCCATGAAACTCGAGGAGTGCATCGGGTATGCCATGGAACTTGTCGAAGGCACAAAAGAAGTTCCAGGGACCCTGCCCACTTCCGGTGCTTTTACCCGGGGAATGAGCAGGCAGCTTATCCTGAACACGAACGGTGTGGAAATCGAAGAAGAATCCACCGCAATTTCCGGTTTCGTGGACGTGATCACCGTAAACGGGGACACTTCCACCGCATATGACTTTGACGTATCCCGCTCTCTTGGTATTGATTTCCGCGCTATCGGAAAGCATGCCTCGGAACTTGCTCTCAGCTCGGGCAACGGGATAACTATCGAAGCACAGAAGACAAATGTTGTTTTCCATCCCTTCGCTTTTTCGGACATCCTGGAAGCCGCTTTTGCCCCGTCTCTTGACGCTGATAACGTGCAGAAGGGAAGGTCCGGCCTGATCGGGAAACTCGGGGAAGAACTTGCAGCCCCTGAACTTTCCATCTATGATGACGGGCTGGTCGAGGCGGGCATAGAGTCCTCAGTTTCGGACGACGAAGGTGTTCCTTCCCAGCGCACTACCGTGCTTGAAAAGGGAGTCCTCAATAGCTACCTCTACGACAGTTACACTGCTGGAAAAGAGGGGACAAAGAGCACCGGCAACGCTGCTCGCGGCTCCTACACAAGCCCGCCTGCTGTGGGGCTCCGGAACTTCATTATCGATTATCCGCAAACAGACCTTATTGCCGATACCGATTCTGGCGTTTTCGTAAACACGGTGATCGGTGCTCATACTGCAAACTCTATTTCCGGAGACTTCTCCGTAGAGGCCAGGAACGCCTTCACAATCAAGGACGGGGCTCTCGATAAGCCAATCAAGTCCCTCATGATTTCGGGCAACTCCTTTGACCTTCTGAAAAACATCACAGGTGCAGGCACCGATGTTCGAAAAGTAGGCGGCTTCATTTCGCCGTCGATCCGGGTCTCGGACATGAGCGTGATCGGCTGAGAATGTGGCTTTTTAAGTTGGCTTCAAAAGTTGGCCTATAAAGAGTGAAAGTTGTGGTTTTAGTCGGTTAAAATGGGTCGGCTAAAACCTGCATCCCTTTTTTCTTCTTAAAACTGCCCAATATTTTTGCAGGTATTCTGGTCAATAACATTTTTCAAAAAAAGTATAATTCCGGAGGAACAAAATCCGGTATCCGGAAGGTAAGTCCAATCCCGGTGTTCTATCATCGGTAATTATTGGGTCGGGCGGGTATCTAAATGCTGAAAAATTTCGGGAACAGGGTTCTGAATAATCCTTCGTTTTTGTTTCCAGCTTAAGGTTCAGGGCTTTATAGAAATCCTGTTAATTCAAACTTTGTTCGGTTTGAGTTGGGTGCTTGAATCCGGAACTCCGGGTACCGGTTCAACTAAGGCGTGCCATTTGTAAGGGATTTCTATAGAACCGTTTTCAGCTTCCGTTTTTTTTGTTTTCAGCTTTAACCTTCTTATTTTCAGCTTCCGTTTTTTTGTTTTCAGCTTTAACCTTCTTATTTTCAGCTTCCGTTTTTTTGTTTTCAGCTTTAACCTTCTTATTTTCAGTTTAGCTTCATTTTGGGGTTTAACCTCTTACCACAAGCACCGGGGTCTTTGAATGCCTTACCACGTTTTCGGCAACGCTTCCGAGCAGGAACCTGTCAAGTCCGGATTTGCCGAGTGTTCCCATCACGATCATATCGAGGTCATTCTGTTCTGCAAACTCTACGATTTTGTCTGCGGGGTGTCCTTCCAGGAGTAAGGATTCCACCTCGACCCCGGCAGCTCTGGCGGCATCTTCCACAAATCCCGTGGCTTTCTCACCTTCGGCCCTGAAGTGCTCCATAGCAGCCTTTTCCCAGCCAAAGTCCCTGGCGGAATGGGTCGTGGGGACGATCACGTATACGGCGTAGAGTTTAGCTCCGCTCATCTTTGAAATATCGATTCCTGTTTCAACCGCTTTTTTGCAGAGTTGTGAACCGTCGGTTGCAACCATTATTTTTTTGTAAGTTCCCTCTCTCATATTAAATCCCTCAATTATATTCCTTATCGGCCCTGTGTCCAGCTTCAGTTTCCTGAAACATTTCCCTGCACAGACCCGCCCTTTTATCGGTGCGTGCATGCAGTCAGGGGCATATTTGCTCTACATGGTGCATGCTTGCTCCTTATTTTACTATATTAATTATTATATATATGGCTTTTTCATAAAATAATGGCAGACCGGATTACTTTTCATTTCCACGACCCCTGATCCCGAAAATATCTGATGAAGGAATAGTTGATGAAGGAATAGTTGATGAAGGAATAGTTGATGAAGGAATAGTTGATGAAGGAATTATTGATACCGGAACTTGAGCTCAAAAGCAGGAAAATGGACCAAGGTGTGAATAGCTCTTGAAGAAGCAAATAACTGATTTCAAGGAACTTTATTCACAATGGATTTATTTTTTATTAGTCTCATATGGAAAAACACTTCTGACAATCTGGAATATTTTATTCAATTTTGACACAAAAAGGTTGTTCTTTATTTCGCTGCCAAAATATTTATATATGGCGTTGTCTTCACTGTGAACTGTGAACGGGTATCGCTCAACATCAAATACATTTTACAACAATCAAATCCAACATATTTTAACCTCCCCCAAAAACCCCCGTTCACCCCTTTGTTTTTAATATATTTCTTCTGTATATTCAAGTAAACTTGAGTTTTTCTTTTTCAGTTTTTCTTTCTTTTTCCTTTCTTTCTTTCCTTTTTCCCTCTTTCCATCCCTTTCCGTTTTCCTTCCTTCTCTGTTTCCTTTCTTTTGCCTTTCTTCTCTCATTTTTCCTTTCAAGGGGAGATGCTGAGCAGTCCCATAAGGATTACGAACCTTACCAGGATGCTCATCCCCGTGGAGTAGGCAACGATCCGGAAACCCAGTCGGGGGCCGAAGATTGCCACTTTCTTGGGGATCTGGCTCCGGAGGGCAAAGATAGGGAGCATGAACATGCTGCCCAGCATAAGCACGATCATTGCCTGGAGCTGTGTGACCTCTCCGGCATGGATCATTGGACCGAGCAGAGAAATCCCCAGGATCGGGCTTGCCACATAACTTGTCAGGGGGACAATGGCTTCGGGGGGGATTTTGAAGAGTTCGGCCAGGGGGAGCACGGTGAATATTTCAAAAGCTCCCTGTTCCCTGAGAAAGAATACGATGGTCGTGGCGATCAGGTAGACTCTGGCAATTTTCAAAAAGACTTTAAATTCCTTCCTGACGGCCCTTTTAACAGCTGTTTTCAGGGATACTTTCCCGTTGAATTTTCTCTCGGGAGGCTTGCAGGAATTGCCTTTGAGAAATATTTTGCTTGCGATGGCCACTGCCAGGATCTTGAATATTGCAGTGAATATGAATACGAAAGCGTAGAACCCTCCCACGACGAATCCCAGGGCAGGAAGTACGATCGGGACCTGGTAGGTGAAGAGTTCCCGGACATAGGCAGGAGTGCTGTTCATAATGGAACAGAGGGTGACCTCCCTGTCATCCAGGCAGCCATTTTCCTTTTCCTGCAGGAGCATACTGTTTGCGGCCACAGTAGACCCTATGGACACCAAAAAGGCCGATGAACAGGTCTCAGGCAGGTTCGTATGGGCAAAAATAGGGCTCGTAAGTCTGGAAAACTTCTGCATGAGGCCCATTTCCACAAGCACGGCAGTCCCGACAAGCCCTATAAAAATCATAAAAAGTATGGGGAGGGCAAAGTCCAGTACCTGAAGGAAAAGTCCTATCATCGGCAGTTATTAGAGTCGGACAGGTACATCAATTTATCCCGAGAATTCCGGAGAAGCTGCCCGAAAACTTTTACATTTTTTAGTTTTTGTTTTCGGCTTTTTTCTGCTTTGCTATTTTCAGCTTTGCTATTTTCAGCTTTGCTTTTTTCAGCTTTGCTTTTTTCAGCTTTGCTTTTTTCAGCTTTGCTTTTTTCAGCTTTGCTATTTTCAGCTTTGCTTTCTGCTTTGATAGTTTCAACTTTCTTCGGTTTTCTCTCCCCTCACGACGAGCACCGCTTTCTTTGAGTGCCTGACCACGTTTTCAGCCACACTTCCAAGGAGGAAGCGCTGGACTCCGGATTTCCCCTGCGTCCCCATCACGACCAGGTCGATGTCGTTCTTGTCTGCAAATTTGACAAGCTCTTCTCCGGGGTTCCCTTCGAGGATTACGGATTTCACCTCGACACCGGCAGCTTTGCCTTTTTCTTCAATGAAGCTTATTGCGTCTTCCCCTTCGGTCTTGAGGTGTTCATTCATTGCATTTTCCCAGCCCGAATCCCTGGGTATTGAGGAACGGCCTTTCGAAGTTACCACATAAACAGCATAGACTTTTGCCCCGGCCAGTCTTGCAATTTCAATTCCATTGTGGACAGCTTTCCTGCCCAGTTCCGAACCGTCGGTTGCTATCATTACCCTATTATATTTTCCGGTTTCCATACCAAACTCCCCTTTTAAGTTCGCCGTCAGTCCTATGTCCGGGATTCCCGCTTCAATAAACTTTCCCCCGGCACAGTCGGCTTTTTCTTTCAAGTGAATAAGTGAGATTAATCTACGCGCATCCCGGCTTAAAATAATTATATGTTGAGTATATTATATTACTACTCTATATTAATTGTTGTCTGATTTATCCATTATGGAACTATCTCTTGAAAGAAGGTCGTAAACTCCGGATGAAAGTTCTGCTAGTCGGAAAGTGGGTAAAATATGGGTTAACATGGGTGAACTACCCCCACCTGCTTTCTGATGAAAGCGAGGAAGGGGCTTCCTGC